>NZ_JAASQW010000005.1:0-288626 GCF_011761925.1 Xanthomonas sp. 60
CGGGGTGCACGCACCCCGGCCCCCGGGCCGGGCGGTGGGGTTGGGTGGGGGCGTTGAGCGCCAAGGATGGCGCGAAACGAGGCCCGCAGGAGCGGCTTTTGCCGTCCCCCACCCAACCCCACCGCCCGGCCCAATCCAGTAACCCGGCAGCCTGACCCACCGTCCACCACGGAGGGGCCCAGCCGTTCGCCTCAACCCCGCCGCGGCGGCGCACCGTTGGCCTTGAAATAAGGCGCAGTACTGCGCGGCAACGGCGCACGACCCCGCAGCACGTCGGCCAGCTTCTCGGCGATCATGATGGTCGGCGCATTGAGGTTGCCGGTCACCACCTGCGGCATGATCGACGCGTCGATGATGCGCAGCCCATCCAGCCCGTGCACGCGTCCCTGGCCATCGACCACCGCCATCGGATCGGAGGCGTCACCCATCTTGTTGGAGCAGGACGGGTGGTACGCCGTTTCAGCGTGTTCGCGCACGAACGCATCGATTTCCGTATCGGTCTGCATCTGGCTGTCCGGCGAGATCTCGCGGCCCGTGTAGGGTGACAGCGCCGGCTGCGCGAAGATCTCGCGGGTGATGCGGATGGCATCGCGGAACTCGCGCCAGTCCTGCTCGTGCGACATGTAGTTGAACAGGATGCTGGGATGTTCGCGCGGATCGGTCGAACGCACGTGCACGCGGCCACGGCTCGGCGAGCGCATCGAACCGACATGCATCTGGAAACTGTGCGACTTGATCGGGTTGGACCCGTTGTAATTGATGGCCACCGGCAGGAAGTGGTACTGCAGGTTCGGCCAGTCGAATTCTTCGTTGCTGCGGATGAAACCACCGCCTTCGAACTGGTTGCTCGCACCGATGCCGGTGCCCAGGAACAGCCATTCGGCGCCGATGGCGGGCTGGTTGTAGAGCTTGAGCGCCGGTGCGAGTGAAACCGGCTTCTTGCACTCGTACTGCAGGTACATCTCCAGGTGATCCTGCAGGTTGGCGCCGACGCCAGGCAGGTGGTGCACCACGTCGATGCCCAGCCCACGCAGCAGGTCGGCCGGGCCCACGCCCGAGCGTTGCAGTACCTGCGGCGAAGCGATCGCACCACTGCACAGCAGTACCTCGCGGCGCGCACGCGCCTGCTGCGGTTCATCGTTGCGCAGCCACGCCACGCCCACCGCGCGCTTGCCGGCGAACAGGATGCGGTCGGTCAGTGCGTGCGTGACGATGGTCAGGTTCGGACGCTCGCGCGCCAGGTCCAGATACCCACGCGCGGTGCTCGAGCGGCGGCCACGGGGGGTCACCGTGCGATCCATGGGCCCGAAGCCTTCCTGCTGGTAGCCGTTGAGGTCCTCGGTGCGCGGATACCCGGCCTGTACGCCGGCCTCGATCATCGCGGCGAACAGTTCGTTGTTGCCGGCCTTCGGCGTGGTGACACGCAGCGGGCCGTCGCCACCGTGGTAGTCATTGGGCCCGATGTCGCGCGTTTCCGCCTTGCGGAAGTACGGCAGGCAGTCGGCGTAGGTCCAGTCCTCCAGGCCCGGCATGCTGGCCCAGTTGTCATAGTCCATCGCATTGCCGCGGATGTAGCACATGCCGTTGATCAGCGAGGAGCCACCCAGCCCCTTGCCGCGGCCGCAATCCATGCGGCGGTTGTTCATGTGCGGCTCGGGATCGGTCTTGTACGCCCAGTTGTAACGCTTGCCCTGCAGCGGAAACGCCAGTGCCGCCGGCATCTGCGTGCGGAAATCGAGGCGGTAGTCCGGACCGCCAGCCTCCAGCAGCAGCACCGTGACGTCGGCGTCTTCGGTCAGGCGGGTGGCCAGGACATTACCGGCCGAGCCTGCGCCGATGATGATGTAGTCGTACTCGTTGCTCGTACTCATGGAAGGTCTCCTGCGGGCCGGAGCGGTGCGCGTACGCAGTCGCCGGGCGGGAAAAGGGGCCGGGTGGGGGAGGGCGGTCCCGGCCGGAAAGCATGGGGGCGGCGCCTGGCCGGCGGCACGGGGCCGCGGGGCAGGTCGGCCGGCTCAGAACACGCTTGCGTAGTCGCCCAGCTCCACCTGCACCGACTTGATGCGGGTGTAATGGGCCAGCGTGGAGATGCCGTTTTCGCGGCCCACGCCGGACTGCTTGTAACCGCCGACCGGCATCTCCGCAGGTGATTCGCCCCACGTGTTGATCCAGCAGATGCCCGCTTCGAGGCGGTGGATGATGCGATGCGCGCGGGCGATGTCCGAGCTCACCACGCCGGCCGCCAGGCCGAAGTGGGTGTCATTGGCGCGACGGATCACCTCCTCTTCGTCGTCGTAGGCGAGAATGCTCATCACCGGTCCGAAGATCTCCTCGCGCACGATGGTCATGTCGTCGCGGCAGTCGCTGAAGACGGTGGGCTGCACATAGGCGCCTTTGGCGAGTTCGCCGGCCACCGCGCGCTCACCACCGATCACCAGCCGCGCACCTTCGCGCTTGCCGCTCTCGATCAGTCGCAGCACGTTGTCCATGTGGCCGAAGCTGGTCATCGGTCCGAAATTGGTCTGCGGATCCAGCGGCGAGCCGATGCGGATGCGCTTGACCCGTTCAACCACGGCCGCTTCGAAGGCCGCGAGCATCGCGCGCGGCACGAACACCCGCGTGCCGTTGGTGCACACCTGCCCGGAGCTGAAGAAGTTTGCCATCACGGCGATATCGGCGGCGCGCTCGAGCGGCGCGTCCTCGCAGATCACCAGGGGGGACTTGCCGCCCAGCTCCATGGTCACTTCCTTCAGCGACGAGGACGCGGCCGAAGCCATCACCTTCTTGCCGGTCTCCACGCCACCGGTGAAGGAGATCTTCTCGATCACCGGGTGCTCGGTCAGCCACTGGCCCGCTTCGCGGCCGGGACCCTGCACCACGTTGAACACACCGTCGGGCACGCCGGCGGCGGTATAGACCTTGGCCAGTTCGATCGCGGTGAGCGGGGTGACTTCGGAGGGCTTGAACACCATCGCGTTGCCCGCCGCAAGCGCCGGTGCCGATTTCCACAGCGCGATCTGCACCGGGTAGTTCCAGGCGCCGATGCCGGCGACCACGCCCAGCGGCTCGCGGCGGGTATAGAAGAAGCTGGATTCGCGCAGCGGCAGCTGGTTGCCTTCGATCGCGGTGGCCAGACCGGCGTAATACTCCAGCACATCCGCACCGGTCACGATATCCACCGTGGTGGTCTCGCTCAGTGCTTTGCCCGTGTCGAGCGTTTCCAGCCGGGCGAGCTCATCGTTGCGCTCGCGCAGCAGTTCCACGGCGCGGCGCAGGATGCGCGAGCGCTCCATCGCCGTCATGGCGGCCCAGACCTTCTGGCCTTCGGCAGCGCTGGCCACCGCGCGTTCGACGTCGTCCTTGCTGGCGACCTGGACCTCGGCGATGACCTCGCCGGTAGCCGGATTGATCGTCTCGAAGGTCGTGCCGCTGGTGGCGTCGACCAGCGCGCCATGGATGTAGAGCTGCTGGAGGGGCAGGGTGGACATGGGGAACTCCTGGAAAGGGAAGGGGAGGCGGGAGTGGACGCGGTTACGGCGCTTATAGCGCGTCCGGCCGTAAGGAAAGGTCACCGCGGTCGGGGCGCGCCGGCTGGGCGTCACCCAGCTGGAAGTCGATGTAGCCGTAGGCGATCCGCCGCGCTTTGTCCGCATTGAACTGTCCGCCAACCAGGCTGCCGCGCAGCCACAGGCCGTCGATCATCGCGGCCAGGCCGCGGGCGGCCAGCGTGGCCTGTTCCGGGGGCAGGCTGCGCTTGAACTGGTGGCTGAGGTTGGAAAACAGGCGCTGGTCGTTGGCGCGCTGGAGCCGGGCCAGTTCGGGCTGATGCATGCTGGCGGCCCAGAAGGTCAGCCACACGCGCATGGCGGTGCCGTTGGTCTGGCTGTCGTCGAAGTTGCCATCGACGATCGCCCGCAGCTGGGAGCGCGGGTCCTCCCCGCCGTCGGCGCGGTAGCGCGCCACGGCTGCCTTGAGCTCACGCAGGATCTGCCGCATGGCCGCGTTGAGCAGGCCGCCCTTGTCACCGAAATAGTGGGCAACGATGCCGGTGGACAGTCCGGCCTTCCTGGCGATGGTCGCGACGGTGGCATCGGCCAGCCCGATCTCGTCGATGGTCTGGAACGTGGCCCTGATCAGCTGTTCACGGCGGACGGGTTCAACTCCTTTCTTCGGCATCGGCGCTCCTGTGCGGTGCCCGGACGTGGTGGGGACGGAGATCATCATACTTTTTATTGATTGAACGTTCAATCAATAAAGGCGTAGGATGCGCCAGCGTACCCACTCCGGGGACCGGTTCCGATCCGGTCGGGCCCCGCGTCCTCCAGGATCGATGAGACAACCTGATGTCTTCCACACCGTCCTCCGTTTCCCCGCCTCTGCGCCTGAACGGCTTCGTCTTCTTCAGTGCGGCGCTGTCCATCGGCGTCCTCGGCCTTCTCACCGTGCTCTACCCGGAGGCCAGCGCGCGTTGGCTGCACCTTGCGCAGGCGCAGGTGTCCGCCGCGTTCGGCTGGTGGTACATGCTGCTGGTGGCGGCCTGCCTGGTGTTCGTGCTGTGGCTGGCGTTTTCCCGCTATGGGCATATCCGGCTGGGCCACAATGAGGAGGCGCCGGCCTTCGGCTACGTGCCCTGGGTGTCCATGCTGTTCTCGGCGGGCATCGGCATTGCCCTGCTGTACTACGGCGCCTACGAGCCACTGGATCATTTCCTTGCTCCGCCCGACCAGCCGGGCGGCACGGTGCAGGCCAGCCGCGAGGCGATGGTGCTGACCTTCCTGCACTGGGGCCTGCATGGCTGGGCGCTGTACGCGCTGGTAGGCGTGGCGCTGGGCTATTTCGCCTACCGTCGGGACCTGCCGCTGGCGCTGCGTTCGGCGCTGCAGCCGATCTTCGGCGAGCGCATCCATGGCCGCATCGGTGACATGGTGGATGGCTTCGGCATCCTCGCCACCATGATCTCGATGGTCACCAACCTGGGCATCGGCGCGCTGGTGGTGCAGTCCGGCCTGAGCTACCTGTTCGGCATGCCCGACACGCCGCATACGCTGGTGCTGATCGTGCTGGTGATGATGGCGGTGGCCACGGTCGGCGTGGTCGCCGGCATCGAGAAGGGCATCGCCTGGCTGTCCAACCTCAACGTGCGCCTGCTGTGCGTGCTGCTGTTGTTCGTGCTGGTCACCGGGCCGACGCTGCATCTGCTCGATGGCCTGGTGCAGAACACCGGCGATTACCTGGGGGCACTGGTCAGCAAGAGTTTCGACATCTATTTCAACCAGCCCAAGGGCCGGGACTGGCTGGGCGCGTGGACGCTGTTCTACTGGGCATGGTGGATCGCCTGGGCCCCGTTCGTGGGCCTGTTCGTGGCGCGCATCTCGCGCGGGCGGACCATCCGTGAGGTGATTTTCGGCGTGCTGCTGATCCCGCTGGGGTTTACCCTGGCGTGGCTGTCGATCTTCGGCAACATGGTGATCGATCTGGTGCTCAACCACGGCCAGGTGGTACTTGGCGAAGTGGCCAAGGCCGACGCGGCGATGACCCTGTTCAAGCTGCTGGAGTATCTGCCGTGGTCGCCCTACGTTGCCGGTGCCGCGGTGGTGATCGGCTTCGTGCTGTTCCTGACGCCGGTGGACTCGGGCACGTTGATGATTGCCAATCTGTGCACGCGGCGCGTCGATGGCGGCGTGGAAGGCGGCCACGACGCGCCCGTCTGGCTGCGCGTGTTCTGGGCGGTGGTGATCACGGTGGTCAGCATCGGCCTGTTGCTGGCCGGCAGCTTCAACGCCATGCAGACGGCGGTGGTGCTGTGCGGCCTGCCGTTCTCGGTCACGCTGGCGTTCTACATGGTCGGGCTGCTGCGCGCACTGCGCACCGATCCGGACGCACCGCACCTGCGCTGATGGCAGGCGGTGCTGGCGCGGCCGCCTCCGCGACGGCAGCGGCAGCGCCGTGCAGCGGCCCGGTCATGGGGCGGCGCGGCCGCTGCAGCGCAGCGCGGCTTCCAGCAGCGGTTCGGCCCAGTGCGGCGTGGCCTGGAGCTGCGCCAGATCGTCCGCGGCGGGCCACTCAAGGCGTCCATCGGCCATCTGCAGCACCAGGGTCGGGTCCGGTATGGCGGTCCCGGGGAGGGCCTCGGCGCTGTTGTCGTAGACCTGCAGGCCAGCCAGCACCGGCATGAGATGGATCAGGTTGTGCTGCGCGCGTGGCCAGCGGCGGCGGATGTCGGCTTCGCTGATCGGGTGCCCGCCCGCGGCGACCCGTGCCGTGACCCGCGCCACGTGCTGTTCCGGGCTGGACAGTCCGCAGAACCAGACGAGCACGTCGTGGGTGCGGCTGGCCTCGTGCAGCATCGCGGCGATGGAGGCGCCGCCGAGCGTGGTCTCGAACGCATGGGGGCGGCCTGCCGTGATCGCTGCCTTCAACTGGTCCACGCCGTAGTGCCAGGCCTGGGCGTTGGCCTCGGCCTGCGGCAGGCCCAGTTCCTGGACGAGTGCTCGCGCGTAGCTGTCCGGATTGAACCAATCCAGTCCCTCCTGGCGCAGCAGGTGGCCGCCGATGGAGCTCTTGCCGGCGCCATTGACGCCCGCCAGGACATACAGGAACGGACGCTCCATCAGAAACCGGTGCCTGCCTTGACCTTGCCTTCAAGGCGGGCAGGGCGTCGCAGCAGGTCGCGCGCACGGTTACCGGCCTGGGCGTCCTGCAGTACGGCCAGCCGCTGGGTGAATCCGTGGCGCAGCTCGGCCAGCGCGGGGTTCTGGCTGCGCAGCTCGCCAAGCGCGTTTTCCAGTGCCTCGACCTGGGCCTGCAGGACCTGGTACTGCTCGGCGGAGATGATCACCGCCTGTGGTTCGTTATGGTTGGTGACCACGACCATGCGCTGGTCGCGCACGTCCTGCATGACCTTGCGCCAGTGTTCCTTCACGGAGGAGGCGGTGGTGCGGGTGAGCTCGGTGATGGGTTCGAAGGTGATCGGGGTGTGCAGCATGGCGTGCTCCGGGCGTGGCCTCTTGTCGGGAGCTTACTCTGGTTTCGTTCGAATTATATGAATTTCATAAAATGTATGTTTATCACTTCGCCCGCGAGGCGCTGCGGGCGGCAGGGTGCGGTCAGCCCTGGTGCCCCCAGATGACAGGAGGGACGGCCTTGGCCGTCCCTCCGGGTTCCTCTCTTCAACCACGCAGGTCGCTCGCGTGTGGCTGGGACGTCCCGCTCAGCGCGCCGCCAGGTGACGAAGTACGTACTGCAGCAGACCGCCATGGCGGAAGTACTCGACCTCCTTGGGCGTCAGCAGCATCACCGAGACCTCGAAGCTCACCGAGGTGCCGTCGGTCCGGCGTGCCGTCACCGTGGCCCGCTTGCTCGCACCGTCCTGCAACCCGGTGATGTCCAGCACCTCCGAACCGTCCAGTCCCAGCGACTCGGCATTGGCGCCGTCGCGGAACTGCAGCGGCAGGACCCCCATGCCCACCAGGTTGGAGCGGTGGATGCGCTCGAAGCTCTCGGCGATCACCGCCTTGACGCCCAGCAGCAGCGTGCCTTTGGCCGCCCAGTCGCGCGACGAACCGGTGCCGTATTCCTTGCCGGCAAGCACCACCAGCGGTACACCGTCGGCCTTGTACTTCATCGCCGCATCGTAGATCGCCAGCTTCTCCGGCTCGCCACCGGTGGCCGGGTAGTAGTGCGCGTTGCCGCCTTCCTCGCCGCCGAACACCAGGTTCTTGATGCGGATGTTGGCGAAGGTGCCACGCACCATCACGTCATCGTTGCCGCGGCGGCTGCCGTAGCTGTTGAAGTCGGCCGGCTGCACGCCGCGCTCCTGCAGGAAGCGGCCCGCCGGTGAATCCTTCTTGATGTTGCCGGCCGGGGAGATGTGGTCGGTGGTGATGGAGTCGCCGAACAGGCCCATGATGCGGGCGCCGTGCACGTCGTCGATCTGCCCGACCTGCATGGTCATGCCCTCGAAATACGGCGGGTTCTTGATGTAGGTGGAGCTGTCATCCCACGCGTACAGGTCACCGTCCGGCGAGGCGATCGTGTTCCAGCGCGTATCGCCCTTGAACACGTCGGCGTAGTTCTGCTTGAACATCTCCGGCCCGAGGGTCGCGGCGATGACATCGCCGATCTCCTTGTTGCTCGGCCAGATGTCGCGCAGGTACACCGGCTGCCCATCGCTGCCGGTGCCCAGCGGCTCGGTGGTCAGGTCGATGTCGGTCGTGCCGGCGATGGCATAGGCCACCACCAGCGGCGGACTGGCCAGGTAATTCATCTTCACTTCCGGGTGCACGCGGCCTTCGAAGTTGCGGTTGCCCGACAGCACGGAGGTGACCACCAGGTCGCCGGCGGTGACGGCCGCGCTGACCTCCGGCGGCAGCGGGCCGGAGTTGCCGATGCAGGTGGTGCAGCCATAGCCCACCACGTAGAAACCGAGCTTCTCCAGTTCCTTGAGCACGCCGGCCTTTTCGAGGTAATCGGTGACCACGCGCGAACCGGGTCCGAGCGAGGTCTTGACCCACGGCTGGCGGTTCAGGCCGCGCGCGGCGGCATTGCGTGCCAGCAGGCCGGCGCCGATCATCACCGCCGGATTGGAGGTGTTGGTGCAGGAGGTGATGGCGGCGATGACCACGGCGCCGTCCTTCAGGCGGAAGGCGTGGCCGTCGAGCTCGACATCGGCCTGGCCCTTGGCCAGCTGTTCGTTGCCCACCGCCGTGCCGCCGCCTTCGTTGAGGAACGTGGATACGTCCACGCCTTTCTTGTCGCGGTTGCTGGTCAGGCCGACCAGTGCCTGGCGGTAGTTGGCTTTCACGTCTTCCAGCAGCACGCGGTCCTGCGGCCGCTTCGGACCGGCCAGCGAGGGCTTCACCGTGGCCATGTCCAGCTCGAGCGTGGCGCTGTACTGCGCGTGCGCGGTGTCGGCGTCATGCCACAGCCCCTGCGCCTTCGCATAGGCTTCGACCAGGGCGATCTGTTCCTCGGGCCGTCCGGACAGGCGCAGGTAGTTCAGCGATTCCTGGTCGATCGGGAAGATGCCGCAGGTCGCGCCGTATTCCGGGGCCATGTTGCCGATCGTCGCGCGGTCGGCCAGTGGCAGATGCTGCAGGCCGTCGCCGAAGAACTCCACGAACTTGCCGACCACGCCGTGGGCGCGCAGCTGCTGGGTCACGGTGAGCACCAGGTCGGTGGCCGTGGCGCCTTCGGGCAGCTGGCCGGTCAGCTTGAATCCGATGACCTGCGGGATGAGCATCGAGGAGGGCTGGCCCAGCATGGCCGCCTCGGCCTCGATGCCACCCACGCCCCAGCCCAGCACCCCGATGCCATTGATCATCGTGGTGTGGCTGTCCGTGCCGAAGACGGTATCAGGGTAGGCCAGCGTCACGCCATCCTTCTCGACCGCCATCACTACGCGGGCCAGGTTCTCCAGGTTCACCTGGTGGACGATGCCGGTGTTGGGCGGCACCACCTTGAAATCGTCGAAGGCCTTCTGGCCCCAGCGCAGGAAGCCGTAACGCTCCTGGTTGCGCTGGAATTCGATCTTGCCGTTGATGTCCAGCGCATCGGGCTTGCCGAAGACATCCACCTGCACGGAGTGATCGATGACCAGCTCGGAGGGGATCAAGGGATTGATCTGTTCGGGGCGACCTCCCAGCTTGACCACTGCATCGCGCATCGCGGCCAGGTCCACCACGCAGGGCACGCCGGTGAAGTCCTGCAGGACCACGCGCGCGGGCATGAACGCGATCTCGGTCTCCGCTTCGGCAGTCGGATTCCACCGGGCGACGGCCTCGATGTGGTCCCGGCCGACGGTCGCGCCGCCATCCTCGTGGCGGAGCAGGTTCTCCAGCAGGATCTTCATGGAGTAGGGCAGGCGGGCAATGTCGTAGCGCTCGCCCAGTTTGGGCAGGCTGTAATAGTCGTAACGCTTGCCGCCGACATCGAGCTGGCTGCGGGTGGAGAACGAATCGCTCATGCGGGATGACTCCTGTTGCGGATGGCTTGCACTGGCCTGGCCCACCAGGGGCGCGGACCTGCTTGCGTGTGCCGGAGCCTGCCGCCGCCGGAGTACGGCCCCTGGGGCCGACCCGCGCAGCCGCGGACTGGCCTGGCGCAGTGGACAACCTTACATGTCCGCGTGTCGTTCCGATGTCACGGCAGGAACGGCGCGCGACGGAACAGGTCGTTTCATCCCAGCGCCTGACGCCAACGCCGCGCCAGGCTCCGGAAGCGTCGCCGTTCGAAAGTATGTATAATTCGTACATACCGAAGAGGGCCTACCCATGGAAGCCACCGTTGCCGAGCGCGGCCAGATCACTCTGCCCAAGGCGGTCCGTGATGCGCTGGGGCTGACCAAGGGCACCCAGCTCACCGTGGAGCTGGAAGGGGGCCGGATCATCCTGCGCAAGAGCGTGGACGATGCCATCTCCCGAGCGCGCGGCAAGTTCGCGCTGGATGGCTTCGAGTCCACCGCCGCAGCCGTGAAGGCTGTCCGTGACGAGTCCTGAGCCGGCCATGATCGCCGTCGATTCGCCCGTCCTGATCGAGCTGCTCAGCAACGGACCGCAGGCCGATGCGGTCGAGGCCTGCCTGCGGCAGAGCCTGGTCGGTGGCCGCGTGGTCGTCTGCGGGGCCACCCTGGCCGAGGTCTGCGCGGCGCTGCGCGGTGGTGCCGAGGTGCTCGAGGCGCTGGAAGAGATGGGCGTGCACTTCAGTGCGCTGGAAGCCAAATCGGCGTTGCGCGCCGGCGAAATGCAGCGCCGCCATCGCCAGCGCGGCAATGAGCGGCGCAGCCTGGATGCGTTCATGGTCGGGGCCCACGCGCTGCTGCAGTGCGATGGCCTGATCACCTGGCACGACGCCTTCTACAGGGATTACTTCAAGGGCCTGAAGCTGATCGTGCCGCAGGCCTGAACCGCGTTCACCGTTCCACGAAATCACTCAACCGTTTCTTTCCGTATCACCCGGGAGTTGTCATGTTGGAAGCCTACCGCCACCACGTCGCCGAGCGCGCTGCGCTTGGCATCCCGCCGCTGCCGCTGACCGCGCAGCAGACGGCCGATGTCATCGAACTGCTGAAGAACCCGCCGCAGGGCGAGGCCGAGTTCCTGCTCGACCTGCTGACCCACCGCGTGCCGGCCGGCGTCGATGACGCGGCCAAGGTCAAGGCCTCGTACCTGGCCGCGATCGCACTGGGCAGCGAGCAGAACCCGTTGATCAGCCGCGAGCGCGCCACCGAACTGCTGGGCACCATGCTGGGTGGTTACAACGTCGCGCCGCTGGTGCAGCTGCTGGACGACGCCAGCGTCGGCGCCATCGCTGCCGACGCGCTGAAGAAGACCCTGCTGGTGTTCGACGCCTTCCATGACGTGCAGGAAAAGGCCAAGGCCGGCAACGCCAACGCCCAGTCCGTGCTGCAGAGCTGGGCCGATGCCGAGTGGTTCACCAGCAACCCGGAAGTGCCGCAGAGCCTGACCGTCACCGTGTTCAAGGTGCCGGGCGAAACCAACACCGACGACCTGTCGCCGGCACCGGACGCGACCACCCGCCCTGACATTCCGATGCACGCCCTGGCGATGCTGAAGAACAAGCGCGACGATGCGCCGTTCACCCCGGAAGAAGACGGCAAGCGCGGCCCGATCCAGCAGATCCTCGACCTGAAGGACAAGGGTCACCTGGTCGCCTATGTCGGCGACGTGGTCGGTACCGGTTCCTCGCGCAAGTCGGCCACCAACAGTGTGCTGTGGTGGACCGGCGATGACATTCCGTACATCCCGAACAAGCGCGCCGGTGGCGTCTGCCTGGGTTCGAAGATCGCCCCGATCTTCTACAACACCATGGAAGATGCCGGCGCGCTGCCGATCGAGCTGGACGTGTCGAAGATGGAGCACGGCGATGTGGTCGAGCTGCGTCCGTACGAAGGCAAGGCGCTGAAGAACGGCGAAGTGATCGCCGAGTTCCAGGTCAAGTCCGACGTGCTGTTCGACGAAGTGCGGGCCGGTGGCCGCATTCCGCTGATCATCGGCCGTGGCCTGACCGGCAAGGCGCGCGAAGCGCTGGGCCTGGCCCCGACCGACCTGTTCCGCCTGCCGGTGCAGCCGGCCGACACCGGCAAGGGCTTCTCGCTGGCACAGAAGATGGTCGGCCGCGCCTGCGGCCTGGCTGAAGGGCAGGGCATGCGCCCGGGTACCTACTGCGAACCGAAGATGACCTCGGTGGGCTCGCAGGACACCACCGGCCCGATGACCCGTGACGAGCTGAAGGACCTGGCCTGCCTGGGCTTCTCGGCCGACCTGGTGATGCAGTCGTTCTGCCACACCGCGGCCTACCCGAAGCCGGTGGACGTCAAGACCCACCACACCCTGCCGGAATTCATCTCCACCCGTGGCGGCATCTCGCTGCGTCCGGGCGACGGCGTGATCCACAGCTGGCTCAACCGCATGCTGCTGCCGGACACCGTCGGCACCGGTGGTGACTCGCACACCCGTTTCCCGGTGGGCATTTCGTTCCCGGCCGGTTCGGGCCTGGTCGCCTTCGCCGCTGCCACCGGCGTCATGCCGCTGGATATGCCGGAGTCGGTGCTGGTGCGCTTCAAGGGCAAGATGCAGCCGGGCGTGACCCTGCGTGACCTGGTCAACGCGATCCCGCTGTACGCGATCAAGTCGGGCCTGCTGACCGTGGCCAAGGCGGGCAAGAAGAACATCTTCTCCGGCCGCATCCTGGAAATCGAAGGCCTGCCGGAACTGAAGGTCGAACAGGCGTTCGAACTGTCCGATGCCTCGGCGGAACGTTCGGCGGCCGGCTGTTCGGTGCGCCTGAACAAGGAGCCGATCATCGAGTACCTGACCAGCAACATCACCCTGCTGAAGTGGATGATTGCCGAGGGTTACCAGGATCCGCGTTCGCTGCAGCGTCGTATCGAGAAGATGGAAGCGTGGCTGGCCAACCCGGAGCTGCTGGAGCCGGATGCTGACGCCGAGTACGCCGCCGTCATCGAGATCGACCTGGCCGACATCCACGAGCCGATCGTGGCCTGCCCGAACGACCCCGACGACGTGAAGACCCTGTCCGAAGTCGCGGGTGCGAAGATCGACGAAGTGTTCATCGGTTCGTGCATGACCAACATCGGTCACTTCCGTGCCGCTGCCAAGCTGCTGGAAGGCAAGCGCGACCTGCCGACCCGCCTGTGGGTGGCCCCGCCGACCAAGATGGATGCGTCCGAGCTGACCAAGGAAGGCGTGTATGGCACCTTCGGCGCCACCGGCGCACGCATGGAAATGCCGGGCTGCTCGCTGTGCATGGGCAACCAGGCGCAGATCCGTGAAGGGTCCACCGCGATGTCGACCTCGACCCGCAACTTCCCGAACCGCCTGGGCCGCAACACCAACGTGTACCTGGGTTCGGCCGAGCTGGCGGCGATCTGCTCGCGCCTGGGTCGCATCCCGACGAAGGAAGAGTACATGGCGGACATCGGCGTGCTTGATGCCAGCGGTGCGGAGATCTACCGCTACATGAACTTCGACCAGATCGAGGAATACCAGGACTCGGCGAAGACGGTCGCGGCCTGATCCTCATCGTCTGGAGCGATCAACGAAAACCCCCGGCACGTGCCGGGGGTTTTTTCGTTGGCGAGGGGCGGGGCCATCGTGCACGACGACCTGTACGCGTGCCGGCGCGCCTGGATTCAGTGCAGCCTGGACAGCCAGGCCTGCATCAGCGCGGTCACTGCTTCAGGGTTCTCGCGCGCGCTGATGTGGCCGGCCTCCGGGACCAGCTCAAGCTGGCAGCCGATCACCTCGGCCATCCGGCGGGCTTCGGCGGCAGGGCGCGGGATGTCTTCGGCCCCGCAGACCACACGCGTGTGCTGCGCATCCAGCGCTGCCAGGGCCTGCAGTCGATCGGGCCGACCGAAGATCAGCCGGCCCAGCGCGACCAGCGTGGGAATGCGCGCGGCAGGCCACTGCGCCAGGCGGTCGGCGAAGGCCAGGCACAGCGGATCCCGGGGGTCGATGCCGGGCCGGAAGAACAGCGGAACGATCTGCGAGATGAGGGCTTCGGGAATCCTGCCGGCCTGTTCGATCGCATCCAGCATGCCGAAATACCGCGCGTGGGTGGCCGGGGGCTCGGCACCGAGAAAGGTGTCCAGCAGCATCAGCGCATGCACGCGTGCAGGGTGCAGCAGGGCCAGTTCCGCCGCCCACATGCCGACGACCGACAGCCCTGCCACGGCGCACTGCCCGATCTGCAGTTCGTCCAGCAGCGCGCCCACGCGCAGCGCCAGCGCGGCAGGCGTCGTGCAGTCCTGCGGCAGTGGCGCATCGTTGTCATGGCCGGGCAGCAGCGGGACGATCACCCGGTGGGTGCGGGCGAGCCGCTCTATCTGCGGCTGCCACATGTCCGCTCCCCACAGATAGCTGGTGCCGAGCACGACGGGAAACCCGTGTCCGTAACTTTCGTGATGCAGTCCGCTCTCCATTGCCACTGTCCTGGTATATCCGACGCACGGTGCGTGCAGGATGCCCAGTGGACAGGGTGGGTTGCACCGGGTCCAGTGCCGGATGCGGCAAGCCGTTACACGCGGGAAAGCGCCAGCAGCCGCTCGGCGATCTTCTCCAGCGGCTGCTGTTCCTCGGCCGCGCCCAGTTTGAATGCGGCCCCGGGCATGCCCCAGACCACGCTGGTGGCTTCGTCCTGCACCAGGGTCGGCGCACCGGCCTGGCGCATCTGCAGCAGCCCGCGCGCTCCGTCATCGCCCATGCCGGTCAGGATCACGCCGATGGCGTTGGCGCCCGCGCTCTGCGCCACGGACTGGAACAGCACGTCCACGGCAGGCTTGTGGCGGTTCACCGCCGGACCATCGTCCACGCGGCAGCGCCAGCGCGCACCGTCGCGGATGATCCGCAGGTGCTTTCCACCCGGCGGCAGGTACGCATGCCCGGCGAGCACGGCTTCGCCGTCGCTGGCTTCGCGCACGGACATCGCCGAGTGCCGGTCCAGGCGCTCGGCGAAGGCGGTGCTGAAGCTGGCCGGCAGGTGCTGGGTCATCACGATCGCCGGCGCATCGGCAGGCATGCCTTCCAGCACCACGCGCAGGGCCTCGGTACCACCGGCACTGGACCCGATGGCGATCAGGCGATCGGTGGTGCGGAACTGGGTGCTGCGCGGCGCACTGCCCGGTGGCAGCGGGGCGAGGGTGACCTTCGGTGCGGCGGCACTGCGGGTCAGCGGGCGCACGCGCGAACGCGAAGCCGCCTTGACCTTTTCAACGATCTCGTCGGCGTAGCCCTGCAGGCCGCGGCTGACGTCGAGTTTCGGCTTGGAGACGAAATCCACCGCACCCAGCGCGAGCGCCTGCAGGGTGGTGTCCGCGCCGCGCTCGGTGAGCGATGAAATCATCACCACCGGCAGCGGATGCAGGCGCATGAGGTTCTCAAGGAAGGCCAGGCCGTCCATGCGCGGCATTTCCACGTCAAGCGTGATCACGTCCGGGGCGAGCCGCTTGATCTTCTCGCGGGCAAGCAGCGGATCGGCGGCGGTGCCGACCACTTCGATGCCGGGATCGCTGGCCAGGATTTCGCTGAGGATCTGCCGCACGACGGCGGAGTCGTCCACGATCAACACACGGCAGGGCGCGGAAAGGCTCATTCGAACAGCTCCACGCCACCGGTGACCGGCGCCTTGGACAGGCGCGCACGTACGGCCGATTCGGTCGCGGCCACTTCGGCTTCGTGCGCGTGGGGCAGGCGGTTGACCACCACGCGCCCGCTGTCGGCGAAGAACCAGACCTTGCGCGGATGGATGCCGCACAGGTCCTCGGCGATGATCGGGATGTGCTCGGCATGCAGGTACTGGCGCACGAACTCGGCATTGCGCGTGCCGACAGGATTGGAGGTGAAGCCCTTGAGCACGTTGGCGCCGCCGAACACCTTGGCCTCGATGCGCTTGCGGTTGGCGCCGCGCTTGAGCATGTCGTTGATCAGCAGCTCCATCGCATAGCTGCCGTAGCGTGCCGGTGCGCCGTCGCCGACATTGCCTTCGGGCAGCAGGAAATGGTTCATGCCGCCGATGCGCAGCACCGGGTCACGCAGGCAGGCGGCCACGCAGGAGCCCAGCGTGGTGGTCAGGGCGGTGTCATCGTTGACCACCAGGTACTGCGTGGGAAGCAGCTTGGCGGCGGTCACCTTGAAGCGGCTGTCGTAGTACCGCATCACATCGTCTTCGCGAAGCACGGCGCTCATCCACGGGCCCCCGCTGCACGCCGGTACAGCGTGCGTCCACAGGGCTGGATCAGATCGGCCGCGTGCAGGTAGTTTTCGGAATGGCCGGTGTAGAGCAGGCCGTCATCGGCCATGTGCGGCACCAGACGGCCGAGGATGCCACGCTGGGTGGGCTTGTCGAAGTAGATCATCACGTTGCGGCAGAACAGTGCGGTGAACGGACCGCCGACGTCATAGCGTGGGGCCAGCAGGTTGAGCGGGCGGAATTCGATCAGCTCCCGCAGCGCCGGCAGCACGCGGCACTGGCCTTCGTTGGGGCCGGTGCCGCGCTGGAAGTAGCGCCGGCGCAGGTCCGGCTCCAGGCTGCTGACACGGTCCAGCGCATATACGCCGCGGCTGGCCGTGGCCAGCACCTGGGTATCGACGTCGGTGGCGACGATGCGCACCGGCGGCTTGAGGGTGCCGAAGGCTTCGCACGCGGTGATGGCCATGGAGTAGGGCTCCTCCCCGGTGGAGGCCGCGCACGACCACAGCAGCAGCGGCTGCGAGGCGCTGGCGGTGCTGCTGCGGCGCTTGAGTTCGTCGCGCAGTTTGTCGAAGTGGTGCGGCTCGCGGAAGAACGAGGTCAGGTTGGTGGTCAGTGCGTTGGTGAAGGCCTGCCACTCCTCGCCCCCGTCGCGTTCGAGCCGGTCCAGGTAGTCCTGGAAACTGCGCAGGCCCAGGGTGCGCAGGCGCCGCGACAGGCGCCCGTACACCATGTCGCGCTTGGCCGGCGCCAGCGAAATGCCGACGCGCTCGTGGATGAGGTCGCAGACCCGCCGGAAATCGCGGTCGTCGAACTCGAACTCGCGTGGGTCGGTACGGATGATGGGGGAGCTGGGCACTGTCACGTCGGTAATCCGTGGAGAGGCGTGGCGAGGCCGCCACGCCGGGTTGATCAGAATTCCTGCCAGTGGCCGTTGTCGGGCAGGCTGCCGTCCTCGGGAGTGGCCAGCGGCCGCGCCGCCGGCGCCGCGCGCACCGGTCGCGAGGGAACCGAGGCCAGCGGCGCGCGCGCGATCGGCGGTACCTTGGCCACGACCGCGCGCACGGCCGCCCCCACCTGGTCGTCCATGCGGAAGATCGCGACCGCGTCGGCGAGCTGGGCGGCCTGTTCTTCCATGGCCCGCGCGGCGGCGGTGGCTTCTTCCACCAGTGCGGCATTCTGCTGCGTGGTCTCGTCCATCTGCACGACGGTGGTGTTGACCTGTTCGATGCCGGCCGACTGTTCCTGCGAGGCGGCGGAGATCTCGGCCATGATGTCGGTGACGCGCTGCACGGAGGCGACGATCTCGGACATCGTGCTGCCGGCCTTGTGCACCAGCTCGGAGCCTTCGCTGACGCGGCTCACCGATGCATCGATGAGGCCCTTGATCTCCTTGGCCGCGGCCGCCGAACGCTGCGCGAGGGTGCGCACTTCGCTGGCCACCACGGCGAAGCCACGACCCTGCTCACCGGCGCGTGCCGCTTCCACGGCGGCGTTCAAGGCCAGGATGTTGGTCTGGAACGCGATGCCGTCGATGACCGAAATGATCTCGGCGATCTTCTTCGAGGAGGTCTCGATGGCGGTCATGGTGGACACCACCTGGCCGACCACCTCGCCACCCTGCGAGGCCACCCCGGCCGCACCGATCGCCAGCTGGTTGGCCTGGCGCGCGTGCTCGGCGTTCTGGCGCACGGTGGAGGTCAGCTCCTCCATGGAGGCGGCGGTTTCTTCCAGGTTGGCGGCCTGCTGCTCGGTGCGGCGCGAGAGATCACTGTTGCCGCTGGCGATCTCGCCCGAGGACAGGGTGATGCTGGAGGCCGAGGCCTGGATCTGTCCGACGATGCGGCTCAGCTGGTCGACGGTGGCGTTGGCATCATCGCGCATGCGGGCGAACACGCCCTGGAATTCACCGCTCATGCGGGTGGTCAGGTCACCTTCGGCGATGGCGGCCAGCAGCGCCGACAGCTTGCCGAGGTTCTCATCGCTGACCTGCATCATCGCGTTGAGGTCGAGCACCATCTGCCTGAAGTCATGCTCGAAGCGCGAGGCGTCGCCGCGCTGGCTGAAATCGCCGGCGGCCGCTGCGGCGCCGAGGCGTTTGACTTCGGCATTGATGCGGCCCAGGTTCTGCTTGACCGCATCCACCGTGGCAGTGATGGCGGCCTTCTCGCCGGGGTGGCGCGCGAGATCGACGCTGAGATCGCCCACGGCGTAGCGCTGGACCACCTCCAGCACGCCCTGCATGGTCGCCACGTGCGCGCCGACGAGCACGTTTGTTTCGTGCACCATCAGCCCGTACTCGCCCGGGTAGGCGGTCTCGTCCATGCGGTAGCTGGTCTGCCCGGCATCATGCTGGCGGGCCATCTCGCGCTGCCCGCTGATCACGGCGTGCAGCTGGGTCTGCATGCGCGACATGCTTTCCAGCAGGCGGCCCGGTTCGTCCTGGGCCTGCGCGCCGATGCGGCTGTCGAGCTTGCCCGAGGCGATGTTCTCGGCCACGGCCGTGGCTTCCCGCAGCGGCCGGGCGATGCGCGTGCCGATCAGCCAGCTCAGCCCGACCACCAGCAGCACCAGCACGCCACCGGCCAGCGTCATCACGGTGGTGAAGGCCAGCGCCTGGTGCTGTACGTCGTCCATGTACACGCCACTGAACACCACCCAGTTCCAGGGCTTGAACAGCTGCGCGTAGCTGGCCTTTTCGATCGGCTCGCCTTCGGCGCCGGCGCTGCCGTACTTGGGCGCCTTGTAGTAGGTGAAGCCACCGCCCAACCGTGCCATGCCCACCGCGTAGTAGTACAGCCGCACGCCATCGACGGAGGTGTAGTCCTTCTGGCTCTGGCCCACGCGCTCGGGGCGGAACGGATGGAGCAGCAACGTGTAGTTGGTGTCCAGCACGTTGTAGTAATAGTTCTGGCCCTGCGCGCGCATCGAGGACAGCGCCTGCAGCGCAGCGGCCTTGGCGGCGTCCTCGCTGAGCTCGCCCTTCACCGCCAGCTCGTGGTAGTGGGCCAGTACGCCTTCGGCCAGTTCCACCTGGATCTTCAGCGAGTCCTTGCGGGTCTCGGTCAGGTCCAGGTACTGCATGCGTGCGGCGATGATCGACAGCACGATGACGCCCAGGGCGATCAGGACGGTGAGCAGGCCGAGTTTGCGCCGGACCGGCAGGTTGGCGAAGGAGCGGGGCGAGGAAGAGCGCGTCATGGAGTGAGCACCAGAGCTTGAGGGAGCCGTCCGGCAGGACCGGAGTGATGGATGTGGCAAACCAGTTATCGGCAGGCACGCGCCACAGTTGAGGGCGCAGCGCATGCGGTCGGCGCTGCAGGCGAAAAAAAGCCCCGGCACCTTGGCGCCGGGGCGTGACCTGGATCAGCGCGCAGGGCGTATCAGAACTCCTGCCAGTCCCCTTCGGCCAGCTCGGCAGCGACCGGACGCTGCGGCGCCGGACGACGCGCGGTGGCTGCCTTGGCCGCCGGCGCAGGGGCCACCGCACGGCTGCGGGCCGGTGTGGAGACTAGGGTCGGGTGGGCCTCTTCGGCGTCATCGAGCTTGAACACCGAGACCGCATCGCTGAGCTGGGCGGCCTGTTCTTCCATGGCCCGCGCGGCGGCGGTGGCTTCCTCGACCAGTGCGGCATTCTGCTGCGTGGTCTCGTCCATCTGTACCACGGTCTGGTTGACCTGCTCGATGCCGGCGGACTGTTCCTGCGAGGCGGCCGAGATCTCCGACATGATGTCGGTGACGCGCTGTACCGACGCCACGATCTCGCCCATGGTGGCACCGGCCTTGCGGACCAGCGCCGAGCCCTGGCTCACATTGCCCACCGAGGCATCGATCAGTCCCTTGATTTCCTTGGCGGCTGCAGCCGAGCGCTGCGCCAGGGTCCGCACCTCGCTGGCGACCACGGCGAAGCCGCGGCCCTGTTCTCCGGCACGTGCCGCTTCCACGGCGGCATTGAGCGCCAGGATGTTGGTCTGGAACGCGATGCCGTCGATGACCGAGATGATCTCGGCGATCTTCTTCGAGGAGGTCTCGATGGCCGACATGGTGGTCACCACCTCACCGACCACATCGCCGCCCTGCGAGGCCACGCCGGCCGCACCGATCGCCAGCTGGTTGGCCTGGCGGGCATGTTCGGCGTTCTGGCGCACGGTGGAGGTCAGTTCCTCCATGGAGGCGGCCGTCTCTTCCAGGTTGGCCGCCTGTTGTTCGGTGCGGCGCGAGAGATCACTGTTGCCGCTGGCGATCTCGCCGGCGGCCGAGTTGATCGCGCGGCTGGAGGTCTTGATGCGGGTGACGATGCTGCTCAGCTGTTCAGCGGTGGCATTGGCATCGTCACGCATGCGGGCGAACACGCCTTCGTAGTCGCCGTGCATGCGTGCTGTGAGGTCGCCCTGCGACAGTGCGGCCAGCAGCTGCGACACCTGCTCGATGCTGGATGCGTTGGCATCGAGCAGACCGTTGATCTGATGCGCCAGCTGCAGGAAGAAGCCCTGCTTGCCTTCATCGTCGATGCGACCGGTCAGGTCGCCTGCGGCGGCCTGGGCGATCACGCGGGCCACTTCGGCTTCAACCTGTGCCTCTTCGGTGCGGTCACGCCATTCGGTCACATGGCCAACCACTTCGCCGTCTTCGTTGCGGATGGTGGAGATGGCCTGGGCGAACTGGGCGTCGCCGTAGCGCAGCTCGCGGCGCACCGAACCCACACGTTCCAGCTCGGCCAGGGCCGACGGGTCGACACGGCCACCCGGCTCCAGCGCGCTGGCGTTCTGGCCGATCAGCGAGACCTGCGGATCGTAGTCCGGCAGTTCGCGGCGCACGTCATCGGCATGGGTTTCCAGCGTGTTGCCCAGCGCACGGTTCACGTACACCACATCGTGGTTGGCGTCGGTGACATACAGGCCGGTGGAGCTGTAGTCCAGCGCGGTACGGATGCGCAGGTTCTCGCGGGCCACGGCGGCATCGGTTTCGATGCGTTCGCGCAGGTCACGCTGCATGCGCTGCATGGCCTGCATGAGGTCGCCGACCTCATCCTTGCGCGAGGTGTCGATGTGTCCGTCGAGCTTGCCGTTGGCTACGTCGTTGGCCACGCTGACCGCGCCGCGCACGCTGCCGACCAGGGCCCGGGCGAACAGCCAGACCAGCAAGAAGCCGAGGCCGGCGCCGCCGATCAGCGCGATGACCATCAGCAGCGAAGAGGCGGCGTAGGTGGAGGTGGCCTTCTCGCGCGCGGCACGTGCCAGGCGGTTGTCCTCGGCGATCAGCGCGTCCAGTGCCGCGGCGGACTTGAGGTGGGCGGTGCGGGTCTCGCCGACGAAGGTATCGATCGCATCGTCGGGCAGCTGCAGTTCCAGCATCTCGGTGACCGAATCGTAGGACTTGAGCGTGGCTGCCCAGTCCTTGGCGAAGGTGTCGAACAGCGCCTTCTGCTGCGCGTTGTCGGCCAGGCCCGGGTAGGCCTTGAGCGCTTCGTCCATCTTGGTGCGCACGCCGGCGGCGCGGTTGCGGGCTTCGGCCTTGACGTCGTCGCTGGCGCGGATCAGCTGCTGGTAGGCCGAATTGCGGTACTCGCCCATCATCCCGCGCATCTCGCCGGCCATGCGGATGCTTTCCATGCGCTTGCCGGCCAGCTCGGTGGTCACATCGTTGAGCGAGTGCAGGCCACGGTACGCGACGATGCCCTGCAGCAGCATCACCAGAAGGATGACGCCGAAGGTGACGAGCAGCTTCGGCATCAGTTTGAGGTTGTTGATCCAGGGCATGAGCGTTGCGGTCTCCAGTGACTGACGCAGCCGGGCCGGCGGCCCGTTTGGTACAGCCGCCCCGGCGACCGCCGGGTGCGGCTGGGAGCAGGTCTTACTTGATGTCGGCCAGCTTCAGGCCGGCCGGCGAAGCGACCTCGATCTCGGCGCGCGAGGCATCGCGCTCGATCTTGCCGATCACGCAGACGTTCTTGCCTTCCAGCGTTTCCAGCGGGAAGCTGAACTTGCCGCGGTTGGCGCCGGCGATGCGCGCGGAGAAGGTGTGGCGCGGGAACGCACCGCCCATGTACAGGAAGGTGGGCTGGCCCTCGGAGCCTTCGGCGTAACGCGCCTTCTCCACCTTGCCGCACACCATGCCTTCCTTGCCGACCTGGCGGGCCGCCATCTCCGGCGGGATCATCGCCTGCTGGGCGGTGGCGGTGAGGGCGGTGGCGGCCAGCAGGGTGGCCGATGCAACGGCAAGCAGGGACTTCATGAGGTGGATCTCCAAGGGTGAAAGGATGGTGCGGCCCGCAGGGTGCAGTCAGTCGCGGACAAGCCTTGATCCCCTATCGGCACGACAGGGCGATTCTTGAGGCCTGCTGTCGCCGTTGATCAGGCGGCTGCTGCGGTGTCGTCGACGGCGTTGACCTGACCCATGTCAGCGCTGTCGAGCAGGGTTTCGATGTCCAGCAGGATCAGCATGCGGTCGTCCTGGGTGCCGATCCCGGAGATGAAGCGGGTGTCCACTGCGGCGCCGAATTCCGGGGTCGGGCGGATCTGCTCGGCGGCCAGCGGAATCACGTCCGAAACGCTGTCCACGACGATGCCGACCACGCGGTCCTCGACGTTGAGCACGATCATCACGGTGAAGGCATCGTAGCGGGCGTTCTCCAGGCGCAGCTTCAGGCGCAGGTCGATCACCGGCACGATGGTGCCGCGCAGGTTGATGACGCCCTTGATGTAGTCGGGCGCATCGGGTACACGGGTGACGGCATCGTAACCGCGGATCTCCTGCACTTTCAGGATGTCCACGCCGTAGTGCTCGGCGCCGAGGGTGAAGCTGAGGAATTCGCCGCCGGAGTCGGCGGAAGCCTGGTTCTTGTCGTTCATCGGGGGTCCTGGTGGGCCGGAGTTCGCGGTCTCAGGCTTTGTATCGGCGCTGGGCGGCGGGACTTTAGGACTGCTTGCACGGGTCCGGCGCCAGGTGCTGCAGACGTCGTTGGCCGCACCGGCAGTCCTCTCCGGCGCGCGTGCTAGAGATCCCCGTTCTTGCGCGCACTGCGCTGGCGGTCGATGCGGAAGATGTAGCGTTGGATGGCGCTGTCGCCACCGCGCGGCAGGCGGTCGAAGCGCAGCCCGATGCGCGTGCTCTCACTGCCGTTGGGCAGCTTGAGCAGGCGCTCGTTGCAGGCGATCAGGCTCACCTGCAGGTCCGGGCCTTCCGGGATGGAGAGCTCGGCCTCATAGCGCTTCTGCATCCCGAACAGATGCATGTCGGCGGGAATGTTCACGGCCAGGCCGCCGCCGCTGATGTCCACCACGCGCATGGAGAGTGCTTCGCGGCGGCCGTCGGCGGCCGGCAGCAGCAGGTGCGGCGAGTCAGTGATCGGGGTTTCCAGCCGATACATTTCGCGCCGCTGCAGGTGCATCACTTCGTCGGGAAGCCCGGCGCGGAAGGCCATGTGCTGGCCGTTGCCCACGCGCTGCAGTCCGTCCACGCGGAAACGCACCATCACCTTCTCAAGCTGTGCGAAGCACAGCAGGTTGCCTTCCGCCTCTGCGGCGCGGTTGGCCGACTCCATCGGACTGCCATCGAGCAGCAGCAGATCCTCCGCATCGTCCAGTTCCAGCACCGCCGTGGGGAAGCTCTGGTCGCGTCCGCCGATATGCGCGTTGATCAACGCCCGCTGCTCGATCAGCGACCGCAGGAGCTGACGGATCTGCAGGGGGTTGCGGACGAGGAAACGCTCATCGGCCTCGCTTTCCTGTGCGTGGGTGTCGGTCTGTTCTGCGTCGGTCGTGCCTGCGGACATGGGGTTCTACGTTCGGGTACGAGGATGCCGCGCGGTGCGTGGCGGGCGCGCTGGCGAGGGCACCATGACGGCTGCTTCAGCAAGGTATCGGCCGCAGGGCGCGATAGTTGAGCCCTGCCTGCCGTCACCGCGCCCGGTCGCCGCCTCAGCCGCGCAGCGGTTGCGCGGCCAGTGCCTGCAGGCGCTGCAGCACGGCCCGTTCACCGGGATCGGCCTGCACGCGGAAGCGTGCGACGGCCTCGCCGAGCCGTTCGGCGTGTCCGGCCATGCCCTGCGTGGCCTCGCTGGACTGTTCGACCAGCGCGGCGTTCTGCCGCGTGTTGGCGTCCATATGCGCGATGCTCTGGTTGACCTGTTCAATGCCGGCGCTCTGCTCCTGGGAGGCGGCAGAGATCTCGCCCATGATCTGGTTGACCTGCTGCACCGCGCTGACGATGCCCCCCATGGTCGCGCCCGCACGGTCGACCAGTGCCGCACCATGGGCGACTTTGTCCACCGAGTCGGCGATCAGCCCCTTGATCTCCTTCGCCGCATCGGCCGAGCGCTGGGCCAGGGTACGCACTTCGGAGGCCACGACCGCAAAGCCGCGACCCTGCTCGCCTGCGCGCGCCGCTTCCACGGCGGCGTTCAGGGCGAGGATGTTGGTCTGGAAGGCGATGCCATCGATCACCGAAAGGATCTCGGCGATGCGCCGCGACGAGGTCTCGATCTCGCTCATCGTGGCCACCACCTGGCCGACCACCTCGCCGCCCTCGCGGGCCACGGCGGCGGCGCCGCTGGCGAGCTGGTTGGCCTGGCGCGCGTGCTCGGCATTCTGGCGAACCGTGGCGGTCAGCTCTTCCATCGTGGCCGCGGTCTCTTCCAGGCTCGCCGCCTGCTGTTCGGTGCGTCCGGCCAGATGGCGGTTGCCCTCGGACAGGCTCGTGGCCGTGCCGTTGATGCTCAGCGAAGCGCCCTGGATGCTGGAGACGATGGCGTTCAGCTCGCCTACGGTGGCATTGGCATCGTCACGGATCTGCGCGTAGACGCCGTGGAAATCGCCGTCCATGCGGGTGGTCAGGTCGCCACGCGAGAGCGAGGAAAGCAGGGTGGAGATCTGCGCGATGCTCTGGGCCGTGGTGTCCAGCAGGCCGTTGAGCTGCTCGGCCAGTTGCAGGAAGAAGCCCTCTTTGCCCTCGCAGGCGACCCGGCGTGCCAGGTCACCCTGCGCGGCGGCCTGCACGATGCGTCCGAGCTCTTCTTCCACCTGCAGCTCGGCGGTGCGGTCGGACCACTCCACCACGAAACCCTGCCGGGTCCCGTCGCTGGCGATGATCGGGTTGATGATCAGGCGCATGGTGCGGCCACCCACGCGGATCTGCGCGCGCCAGGTGCCGGTCAGGCCATCCAGCAGCGCCGCCTGGTGGGCCGGGTTGCGGTGGAAGATGTCGATGCTGCGGCCGATCAGGTGCGCGGCATCGAACTGCGGCAGGTCGCGGCGCAGGTCGGCCTCCACGGTGGTCAGCATCGTGGCGAGGGGGCGGTTGACGTAGACGATGTTGCGCTCGCGGTCGGCGATCATCACGTGGGTGGTGACATCGTCCAGTGCCGCGCGGATGCGCAGCGTTTCGGCCAGCGACGCCTGCTCCTGGTTGCGGCGCTGCAGCAGCTGGCCGCTTGCCTGGACCAGCGCACGGGCCAGCGAATCGGGCGGGAACTGCGTGGCCTCCACGCCGGCGGGTAGCGGCACGTCGGCCGCCACGTCCCGGGCCAGTTTCGCCAGTGCGCGGGGGTCGTGGCCCAACAGCACCAGCTGCCGGCGCATCTGGATCGCCATGACCGAGAGCAGCGTCGTTTCGATCACCACGTAGGTTGCATGCAGCACCAGCACGCCAATGCCGCTGCCGGCGGCAAACACGGGGAACGGCAGTCCGCGCTGCTGCAGGACGAAAAACACCACATGGTGGATGGCGATGGCGGTGGCGGCGACCACCAGTGGCAGCCAGTCGCGGTAGTACAGCAGCAGGGCGATGAGGATGACCGCCGAGAAATGGGTCTCGAGCACGCCGCCACTCTGGTGGATCTGCACGGCGGCGAGCACCATCCACGCCAGTGCGATCGTGCAGCGTGACAGCCGGGTGCCGGGCAGCAGGCGCACCTGTGCGGCCACCACCAGAACGGTCGGCAGACTGATCGACAGGAACGGCAGCCAGTGCCCGCTGGTGGCCGACATCACCAGGGAGACCACGGCGAGCAGGGCGGTGACACCCAGGAAGAGACGATCGGCTTCGGCGCCGAGGACCTGCAGGAAGGGCAGCGGTTCGTGGCCGGCGAGACGGTCGAAGGCACGGGTTGGGGTGGACATGCGCAAGGCTCCCTGTGGCATGGACAGACGGTCAGTAAGGATCGGCTGCGGCGTCCGCCGCAGGCGTGCACATCAGGCCGGCATCGGCGGCAGCGAGCTGGGCCCACAGGGCGGGCACGGTCCACCCGAGCCAGAGCGCCAACAGCAGGACGCCGGCGCAGGCGTGGCGTCTGCGGGGAACGGGCGGGGCGGGATCGGTGGCTTCCATGCGCTGTCTCCACGGTCAGCTGGAAGCAGTAACGGCCGCGGCCGGCGGAACTTGAACACCAGGCGACGTGAAATGCCTGTGAATCCAGTTCCGCCGGCCGCGGCCGTGTGTGCGCAGCAGGGGGGTGGCCGCTCAGGACCGCCCCCGGATAGGGTCAAGATGCGCGATCAGAACTCCTGCCAGTCGCCATCGCCGGCCAGCGCGGGCTGGCGCTGTTGTGGCGCACGGCGCGCCGCCGGGGCTTTCGGTGGCACGCGAACCGCCGGCGTCGGCATGCTGCCGCGCTCGGGCGCGGAGGGACGCGCAGCGCTTTCGCTGCCGGCCAGGCGGAACAGCGCCACCGCGTCGGTGAGCTGCATCGCCTGCTCTTCCATGGCCCGCGCGGCAGCCGTGGCTTCCTCCACCAGGGCGGCGTTCTGCTGCGTGGTTTCATCCATCTGCACGACAGTGGTGTTCACCTGCTCGATGCCGGCGGACTGTTCCTGGGAGGCGGCGGAGATCTCGGCCATGATGTCGGTGACGCGCTGCACGGAGGCCACGATCTCGCCCATGGTCTCGCCGGCCTTGTGCACCAGCGCCGAGCCGTCGCCGACCTTTTCCACCGACTCGTCGATCAGCCCCTTGATTTCCTTGGCGGCTGCGGCCGAACGCTGCGCCAGGGTGCGCACTTCGCTGGCGACCACGGCGAAGCCACGGCCCTGTTCACCGGCACGCGCCGCTTCCACGGCGGCATTCAGGGCCAGGATGTTGGTCTGGAAGGCGATGCCGTCGATGACCGAGATGATCTCGGCGATCTTCCTGGAGGATGTTTCGATGGCCGACATGGTGGTGACCACCTGGCCGACCACATCACCGCCCTGGCTGGCCACTGTCTGCGCGCCTTGCGCGAGCTGGTTGGCCTGCCGTGCATGGTCTGCGTTCTGGCGCACGGTGGAGGTCAGTTCCTCCATCGAGGCAGCGGTTTCTTCCAGGTTGGCCGCCTGCTGTTCGGTGCGCCGCGAGAGATCGCTGTTGCCGCTGGCGATCTCGCCGGCAGCGCCGCGGATGCTGAGCGCCGAGGACTGGATGCGCGAGACGATGTCGGTCAGCTGGACCACGGTGGTGTTGGCATCATCACGCATGCGCGCGAAGACGCCGTGGAACTGGCCATCCATGCGCGCGGTGAGGTCGCCGGCGGCGATGGACTGCAGCAGGCTGGAGAGCTGGGACAGATTGCCGTCGGCCACTTCCATCATGGTGTTGAGCTGCTGGATCATCACCTTGAAATCGTGATCGAAGCGGGTGGCATCGCCGCGCTGGCTGAAATCACCTACGGCCGCGGCGGAGGCCAGCGCCTGGATCTCGGTGTTGATGGCCAGCAGGCTGGCCTTGGCCGCGTCCATCGACTCGTGCAGGATCGCGCGGGTGCCGGGCAGGCGGCGTGCGTCGGGCGCCAGGTTGCCGGTGGCGTACTGGTTGAGCACATCGATGGCATCGCGGATGGCGTCGAGGTGTTCGAAGATCACGGTGTTGATGCCGTGCGCCAGCTCCCCGTAGACGCCGGGGAAATCTTCGGGGATACGGTGGTTGATGTCCGGTCCGGCATGCTGCTCGACCATGGTGCGGGTCTGGTCGGAGAAGCGGCGCAGGAGCGCGGTCATCTCACCGGTGGCGCCCAGCATGCGACCCACTTCGTCGCCACTGCTGGCCGTTGCGGTGACGCTCAGATCGCCGCGCGAGACGGCCTGGATGGCCTGCAGCGCCTTGCCCAGCGGGACGGTGATGGCGCGCGAGATCAGCACCGCCAGCGCCGCGGCGACCAGCGCGAGCAGCAGCATGGTGACGATGATCGCGGTCACGCTGGCGCTGTGGAGGTCGTTGGCCTGCGCCAGGTCGGTTTCCATGCGCTTGGCGGTATAGGTGGTGAGTTCCTTGAGGTCTTCGAACAGCTTGCGGCGCAACGGGCGCGACTGCTCATCGGAAATCTGCCGGGCCGTCACCGCGTCGCCGGCGTTGCTGGCTTCGCGCAGCTTCGCGTTCGCCGCGAAGTAGGCCGCCACATCGTCCTGCACCTTCTTGAACATGGCCCGGTCGGTATCGTCGGCGGGCAGCGCCGCATAGGCGACCATCTCGTCCTGGACGATCTTGTGCGAGGCGTCCATGCGCTTGTTGTAGTCGGCCACGCGATCAGGCTGGTCCAGCATGGTCAGCTGGGCCATCTCGTAGGTACGGAACTCGCCGAGCTGGGCGCGCACTTCACCCAGGTGCTGGATGGAGGGAATGGTGTTGCCGGACATCTGGCCCAGCTGGGCATTGGCGCCGGACAGGCGCAGCAGGGCGAAGGCCCCCAGCGCGACCGTCATCAGCGTCGTGAGGATGAACGCCACCGCCAGCTTGCGGGCGATGGGCAGGTCTCGGAACCACTTCATGCGGGTGCTCCAGTGCGATGCAGCGTGCCTGGGGGCGGCGCTGGCGGGGATCGAAGGCGGTCATTCGGAAGGGGCGGCGGCGCCGGTGTCACGCCGTCACTTCTGATAACGGCGCGTACCCGTTTCACTTGAGATGAAGTTCACACTTTTTTTCGCCGGCGCACGGGTGCAGGGCCCGCCAACGCGAGCACGCAAAAGGGCAGCGGACAGCCCTGCCCATGCGCGGGGCGCCGGCCCACGCCCGCGCGAGGTCACAGTTGCGGTGTCCGGACGAAAAAACAGCCGGGCAGGGCCCGGCTGTCTGGGGTGATGCCGGGCGGTGACGCCCGCCGATCAGGCCGCCTGCGGAACCCGCAGCGAGCGGACCAGGCCACCGATGTCCACGATCAGCGCCACGCGGCCATCGCCGAGGATGGTCGCACCGGAGACGCCGTCGATGCGCCGGTAGTTGTTCTCGATGTTCTTGACCACCACCTGCTGCTGGCCGACCAGTTCGTCCACTTCCAGCGCGATCTTCTGGCCATCGCCTTCCACCACGACCACCAGCGATTCGCCGGCGGGCCGCGTGCCGTAGCCGTAGAACTCACTCAACGAGACGATGGGCAGGTACTCGCCACGCACCCTCAGCACGCGGCCTTCGCCGGCCATGCTGCGGATCTCGCTGGCCTGCGGCTGCAGGGCCTCCAGGACGTAGGCCAACGGCAGGATCAGCGTTTCGTTGGCCACCGAAACGGTCATGCCGTCCAGGATGGCGAGCGTCAGCGGCAGGCGGATCAGCGTGCGCGTGCCGGCGCCGCGGTGGCTCTCGATCTGCACCTCGCCACCGAGTGCCTGGATGTTGCGGCGGACCACGTCCATGCCCACGCCACGCCCGGACAGGTCAGTCACCGCATCGGCGGTGGAGAAGCCCGGCTGGAAGATCAGATCCCAGACCTGGGCGTCGGTGGGGTTGTCCGGCACGGCCAGGCCGCGCTCGGCCGCCTTGGCCAGGATGCGGTCACGGTTGAGGCCGTGGCCATCGTCGCTGACCTCGATGACGATGTGTCCGCCCTGGTGCGAGGCCGCCAGGGTGATGGTGCCGGTCTCGTCCTTGCCGGCGTTGCGGCGGACCTCGGGCATTTCCAGGCCGTGATCGATGGAGTTGCGCACCAGGTGCACCAGCGGATCGGCGATCTTCTCGATCAGGCCCTTGTCCAGTTCGGTTCCTTCGCCGATGGTGCGCAGGCGTACGTGCTTGCCCAGGCGGGTGGAGAGGTCGCGGACCAGGCGCGGGAAGCGCCTGAAAACGGCATCGACCGGCAGCATGCGCACGCCGATCACCGCTTCCTGCAGATCGCGGGTGTTGCGTTCAAGCAGGTCCAGGCCGGCGAACAGCTGTTCTGCGTGGGCCGGATCGATCGCATTGGAGACCTGCTTGAGCATGGCCTGGGTGATGACCAGCTCGCCGACCAGGTTGATCAGCGCGTCGACCTTGTCCACGCTGACGCGGATCGAACTTTCGGCTTCCTGCTGCGCCGCGGCGGGCGCGGTGGCGGCCGGCGCGGCCGCAGGCGCCGGCGCGTCTGCGGCCACCGGTGCCGGGGCGGCCTGCGTGGCCAGGCTTGGCGGGGCCGCCGGACGGATGTCCAGTTCGCAGTCGTCCACCACCCAGGCGAAGGTGTCTTCGATCTTGCTGCGCGGGATGCGGCCGATCAGGCCGAGGTCCCAGGCCAGGTGGGCTTCGAAGGGATCAAGCTGTTCGAAGCCGGGCAGCCGTTCCATGCGTGCCTGCACACTGAGCGGGCCCAGGTGCTCCAACTCGCGGATGATGCGCAGCGGGTCGTTGCCACTCATGAACAGTGACGGCGCCGGCACGAAGCCGATCTCCCACGCTTCGGGATCGGGCTCGGCCACGGCGGCCGGCCGGGTGCTCGCCGCGGGTGCGGCCTGGCCGGAGAGGATGGATTCCAGGCGCGCCTTGATCGCGGCCACGGCGGCCGGGTCCGCGGGCTGGCCGTGCTCGGCTTCGCGCAGCAGGGCGCGCAGCACGTCGACCGAGGCCAGCATGGCATCGACCGCGTTCGCCTCCAGGGCCCGCTTGCCCGCACGCAGTTCGTCCAGCAGCGTTTCAAGCACGTGGGTCAGGCTGGCGATGGCATCGAAGCCGAACGTGCCTGCACCGCCCTTGATCGAGTGGGCGGCGCGGAACACCGAATTGATGATCTCCGCATCGTGCTGACCCGATTCGAGGGTCAGCAGTCCCGATTCCATGGCGTCCAGTCCTTCGCGGCTCTCTTCGAAGAAGGTGGCGTGGAAACGCTGCAGGTCCATGCTCATGTGGGGGGCGATCCGTGGTGCGAGGGCGGGAAGGGGCTCAGGAATGCGGGGCGATCAGCCCAGCACCTTCTGCACGGTGGCGACCAGCTGTTCGGGGTTGAACGGCTTGACCAGCCAGCCGGTGGCACCGGCGGCCTTGCCTTCGGACTTCTTGTCGGCGGCCGATTCGGTGGTCAGCATCAGCATCGGGGTGAACTTGTAGTCCGCCAGCTGGCGCAGTTCACGGATCAGCGAGATGCCATCCATGTTCGGCATGTTGACGTCGGTGACCACGGCATTGAAGCGCTGGCCCTTGGCACGGGTGAGCGCCACCGCGCCGTCCTCGGCTTCTTCGACGGCGAAACCGGCCGAGGTGAGGGCGAAGGAAACCATCTGGCGCATCGACGCCGAATCGTCCACCACCAAGATACGTGCGCTCATGCCGCGTTCTCCACAGATTTCAGGTTGTCATGGGGTACAGCCAGGCCGAGGGCCTGGCCGACGCCGAGCAGTCGCACGGCATCGTTGAAAGTGGCGCTGCCGCCACTGAATCCGGTCGCCAGCCCGGTGCTGCGGCGCTGCTGCACGAAGGCGCACAGCACCTGCACGGCAGCGGTATGGATGCGGCCGACGCGGCTGACATCCAGGCTCACCTCCGCGGCGTCCCCGATCAGGGGGGCGAGGCGGTTCTTGAGCTCGGTGCTGCTCTCGATGCCGAGATCCTCACCCAGGTCCACAGTAGTCATCGTTGCTCCGGACAAACGGTTCCAAGGTCATTAACGGCGAACCGTCGGGAAGCTTTAGCCTTCCGTTGAGGCCGGCATTCAGTTCAGCAGGCGGGTAGCGTCGAGCAGGATCATCGGTTGCTGCTGCAGGCGCGCCACGCCGCGGAAGATATCGTTGCTGATCCGGCAGATGCGGGCGGTGTCGGGGGGTTCGATCTGGGATTCGGACAGATTGGTCACGTCCTCCACTGCCGAGACACGCAGGCCCATGATGTCGCCATTTTCTTCCAGCACCACGATGCGGGCGAGGCTGTCATCGGCCGCGGCCTGGGCACCGAGGTGTATGCCGAGGTCCATCACCGGCACCACCTGGCCGCGCAGGTTCATGATGCCCAGCATCTCCGGACGGGTGCCGCGCAAGGGCAGCAGGGGTACCGGCAGCACCACCTCCTGCACCTTGAGCAGCTCCAGCGCGTAGGCCTGGGGGCCACAGCGCAGGCGCAGCCAGCGGGTGGTGCGTTCGGTGGCGCGGCGATTGGCGTTGGGGCTGCTGGCCGGCTGCTGGGCCTGCAGTTCGTGCCAGCTGGCCGGGCGTGCGCTGCCGTCAGCCGGGGCGGCGGGTTGCGCGCGTGCGGCGAAGGGGGCCTGGAACGCCGGGGCGATGGCCGGCGCGGCGGGGGCCAGCCTGGGCAGGCGCGTGGACGGTGCCGGCGGCGGTGTATCGGCGGGGACCTCGGCCGCTGCGGCGAACGCGGCCTCCAGGTGCGGGCTGTCGGCGTTGGTCAGCACGGCACTGGCGTCCGGGTCGGTCTCGTAGATGACCTCGTCGGGCAGGTCGTCCCAGGTCGGCTCCGGCGTGGCGGCCGCGTTGGCGCCAGGCTGGCCCGCAGCGTCGGCGATGCCGACGCCGGCCACGGCGTCGAAAGCGGCCTGCAGCGCGGCATCGTCAGCCACCGCGATGGCGACATCGGCAGCCAGCGTGGCCGGACCGCTCTCGTAGATCACCTCGTCGGGCAGGTCGTCCCAGGTCGGCTCGCGGGCAGGCGCGGCCGCGTGGGCGTCGGCGATCTCCGCGCTGGCCACGGCGTCGAAGGCGGCCTGCAGCTCGGCATCGTCGGCCACCGCAATGGCCACATCGGCGGCCAGCGTGGCCGGGCCGGTCTCGTAGATCACCTCATCGGGGAGATCGTCCCAGGTCGGCTCGCGGGCCTCGCCGCAGGCGCCTGGGGCGTCATGGGCAAGGACCGCAGCGCTGGCATCCGCCGTGGCGGGCGCGCCGACCGGCGCCGCCTGGACCGGGCCGAGCAGCTCCACCAGGTAGTCGTCGAGCACGTCTTCGCGGTTCATGCGGCCTGCTCCAGCGCACGCGCATCGTCGGCCAGGATCCACTGCAGTGCACGCCGGTACGCGGCCAGGCCGCGGCCCGGGTACTCGTCACCCACCACCGGCAGGGTCAGCGCAGCGGCCTGGCTGATGCGCGTATCCACCGGGATCGCATCCTCCCAGACCCGCGCGCCATGGCGCTCCTGCATCTGCCGCAGGCTGTCGGTGCCTGCGCGGGTGCGGCGGTCGAACAACGTCGGCAGGATCGACATCGGCATCGGGCGCCGGCGCGAACGCTCGACCATCTCGCCGGTGCGTACCATGCCATCCAGGCCGTGCAGTGCCAGCGGTTCGGCCTGGGTCGGAATGATCAACCGGTCAGCGGCGGCCAGGGCATTGATCATCAGCAGGCCAAGGGTCGGCGCGCAGTCGAGCAGGATGTAATCGTGACGGCCCTGGTGGCGCGACAGCGCACTCTGCAACGCCAGGCCGAGGCCGGGCTGGTTGGCGCTGCGGCGCTCGAGCGTGGCCAGGCCGGCCTGTGCGCAGATGAAATCAAGGTGCGCGATCGGGCTGGGGCGGGCGAGGCTGGACAGCTCGGCAGGCGGACTGGCGAACAGCTCCAGCACGCCGCTGGGCACCGGCTCCAGCGCAACGCCGAAGGCGCGGGTCAACGAAGCGTGGGGGTCGAGGTCGATCAGCAGCACACGATGTCCCAGCGCGGCCAGGCCACGGCCGAGGGCGAGGGTGGTGGTGGTCTTGCCGACGCCGCCCTTCTGGTTGGCGATTGCCCAGATGCGCATCGATCTACTCCTTCATGGCTGACGTGGCGGCGGCGCCGGCGGGGCGGCCTGCCGTCGGCGGCGCACTGGGCGCCGTCCGGGTGGGGGAGGGGGAACGCGGGGTGTCTGCCGAAGCAGTGGCCACGGCATCCAGCTGCGGTGCCACGGCATCGGCCGCGCGGCCGGTATCGGCCAGGATGATGGCCACCACGCGCCGGTTGCGGTTGCGCCCGGCCGCGGTGGTGTTCTCCGCGCGCGGGCGGAACTCACCGTAGCCGACCATGGCCAGCCGATCCGGTTGCAGGCCCTGGTCGGCGAACAGGTGCACCACGCTGGCCGCACGTGCGGCCGACAGTTCCCAGTTGGAGGGGAACTGCGCGGTGGCGATCGGGATGTCGTCGGTATGGCCTTCCACGCGCACGCCGTTGGGTGCATTGCGCAGCACGTCGGCCAGGCGGGCCAGGGTGTCGCGCGCATGCACGTTCAACGTAGCCGAGCCGGTGGGGAACAGGATGTCGCTGTTGATCTCGACCTCGATCCACAGTTCGTTGCGGCGCACGCTGATCATGCCGCGCTCGATCAGCGGCGCGAGCGTGGCGGTCAGGCCGTCGGCGATCATGCCCAGCTGCTGTTCGGCCTGCTGCAGGCGTGCCTGGTCGCGCATCGAAACCGGGCTGCGCATCTGCGCGGCCATCGAAGGCAACAGCGAGGCGTCGGTCACCGGCGAGGGCAGCGACGGCCCCACGCGGTTGCCCGTCTTGATCACCGACGGGCTGTCCCACTGCGCGCCCTGCACCTGCTGGTTGCCGACCTGCACCGGATTGATGGTGCGTGGTGCGCCGCCGAAGGCATCGGTCAGCGCATCGGCCATGATCCGGTACTTACCCTCGTTGACCGAGGAGATGGCATACATCACCACGAAGAAGGCAAGCAGCAGCGTCATCAGGTCGGCGTACGGGATCGCCCAGGCCTCATGGTTGGCATGTTCTTCGTGCGGGCGGCGGCGGGCCATGTCAGTGCAGGAACCCGGAAAGATTGGTTTCGATGTTGCGCGGATTCTCACCCTGCGCGATGGAGATCAGTCCCTCGATGGCCATCTCGCGGTCGCGCGTGTTGTGGGCGATGACACTCCTGAGCTTGGCGGCCACCGGCAGGAACAGCAGGTTCGCCGAGGCGATGCCGTAGATGGTGGCGGTGAACGCGGCGGCGATGCCGTGGCCGAGCTTGCTGGGGTCGGCGAGATTCTTCATCACCGCGATCAGGCCCAGCACCGCACCGATGATGCCGAGCGTGGGCGCGTAGACGCCCATGGCCTCGAAGACCTTGGTCGCGGCCAGGTCCTGGTGTTCACGGCTGCTCAGTTCGATCTCCATCATGTGGCGAATGCTTTCCGGCTCCACGCCGTCCACCAGCAGCTGCAGCCCCTTGCGCAGGAACGGGTCGCGCTGCGCGTCCACCTGCGCTTCCAGGCCGAGCAGGCCCTGGCGGCGGGCGATGTTGCTCCATTCCACGATCTGCAGGATCAGGGCGCGGCGATCACTGGCCGGCGGACGGACGACCCAGCCGACGATCTTGAACGCATGCCTGAAAACGGCCGGGCAGGTGTGCAGGAGGATCGCGGCGATGGTTCCCACGATGACGATCACGAAGGCGGCGGGCGACCACAGCGAGGCCAGTCCGGCGCCCTTGAGGATGCTGCCTCCGACCAGTGACGCCAGGGCGAGGAAGAGTCCGATGAGGCTGAGTCTGTCCATGGTGGTTGGTATCGGCCTGGCGTGCGTTGACTTGAGGTGCCGGCCGGCAGGGTGCCGACCGACGTCACGTTTTCATTCAGTCGTGCGGGCTGCGCAGCCCGTCGACGTCCAGGATGAGCGCCATGCGCCCGTCGCCGATCAGCGTGGCACCGGCATAGCCGCGCAGGCCACGCAGCGCCTTGGGCAGCGGCTTGATCACCACTTCCTCGCGTCCGCGGACCTGGTCGACCACCAGCCCGAAGCGGGCCTCGCCGGCCTGCAGCACCACGATGGTGAGCAGTGCGCTCTGCATCGGTTCCACGTCCAGCCAACGGCGCAGGTCGACCAGGGCGAGGGTGTGCGAGCGGCGATCAAGCACCGCCCGGCCATCGAACCAGCCCAGCGACGTGGACGGTGCATGCAGTACTTCCATCACGCGGGCCAGCGGCAGCGCATAGACATCCTCGCCCGCCTGCACCAGCAGGGTCGGCAGGATGGCCAGGGTGAGGGGCACGCGGATCAGGAAGCGGCTGCCGCGGCCCAGCTCGGACTGGATCTGGATCTGCCCGCTGAGCTCGCGGATGCGCGACTGCACCACGTCCATGCCCACGCCGCGGCCGGAGATATCGGTCACCTCCGCCTTGGTCGAAAAGCCGGGCAGGAACACCAGGTGCAGGCACTCCTCGGTGCTCAGCCGCGCGGCGGCTTCCGGGTCGATCAGGCCCTTCTCGCGGGCCTTGGCGCGCAGTTTTTCCGGATCGATGCCGGCGCCGTCGTCCTGCACTTCGATGCTGACATAGTCCCCTTCCTGCTGCGCCGACAACCGCACCTGGCCGCTGCGTGGCTTGCCCTGTGCTTCGCGCAGCTCGGGCATCTCGATGCCGTGATCGATGGCATTGCGCACCAGGTGCACCAGCGGATCGGCCAGGGCCTCCACCAGGTTGCGGTCCAGCTCGGTCTCGGCGCCGAACAGGTCCAGCTCCACTTCCTTCTTCAGGTTGCGCGCTACATCGCGGGCCACCTTGGGGAAGCGTGAGAACACCTTGCCCACCGGCTGCATGCGCGTGCGCATGACCGCCGACTGCAGGCGTGCGGTGGCGATGTCCAGCGTGGAAACCGCGCGATCGAGTTCTTCATCGCGCAGGCGCGCACGCAGGGTCTTGAGGCGGTTGCGCGAGAGCACCAGTTCGCCGATCAGGTTGACGATCGCGTCCAGGCGCTTGGTATCCACGCGTACGGTCTGTTCGGCCTCGGCGACCACGCGCGGCGGCTTGGCGGCCGGCGCGGGCGCTGGTGCGGCCGCAGGCGCGGGGCGGGCCGGCAGTGGGCGCGGGGTGGGCGAGGAGGGCGCGTTGGCACCGGGCACGCCGCCGCCGTGCAGCTGGTCCAGCAGGGCCTCGAATTCGTCTTCGCTGATCAGGCCATCATCGGCCGGCGGTTTCGCGGCGGCCTTCGCATTGCCCTGCAGCTGGTCCAGCAGTGCTTCGAACTCATCGTCGGTGATCAGGTCCGGGTCGGCCGATGCGGCGGCCGGGCCCGCGCCGGCCGCTGTCGGAGCGCCGACATCGAACTGCGCGATCAGTTCCGCCGGGGCGTGTCCCGGCTCTTCACCGCTGGACACCGCATCGAGCATCGCCTGCAGGTAGTCCAGCGACTGCTGGCCGGCATCGAAGTGGTGCGGCTGCAGCGTGGCCTGGCCGGAGCGGGCCAGGCCGAGGGTTTCCTCGGCGGCGTGGCAGAGCTCGACCATCGGCTGGATGCCGAGAAACCCCGCACCGCCCTTGAGCGTGTGGTAACCGCGGAACACCGCGTTGAGCTGGCCGCTGTCCTGCGGGTCCTGCTCCAGGGTCACCAGCTGTTCGCCGAGACGATCCAGGATTTCCTGCGCCTCGATGATGAAGTCCGCAGCGATGTCGTCGGCGATTCCACTCATGTCACAGCCCCAGGTCGGATAGCAGATCGTCGGCGTCGTTCTGGGACACCGCGTGGCGGTCGATGCCGCGCACGGCCGGGCCGGCCAGCGCCGGTTCGTTGGCGCCGTGCTTTTCCGGCGGCAGCCCAAGGGCGCCGAAGCCTTCATGGACGCGGCGCACGATGCCCACCACGCGGCGGATGATCTGGCCGGTCAGGTCCTGGTAGCTCTGCGTCAGCGCGATCTCGGTGAGGTTGTGGCGGATGCGCTCGAGCTGCCCTTCCTGGTCGGCGTTGAGGCCGTCCGCGCGCAGCTGCTCGGTCAGGCGCCGGCATTCCTCGGCCAGGTCCAGGGTGCGGTGCGTGGCCTGTTCGGTCATCGCCACCACGTGGTCCAGGCGGGCGCAGGCATCGTCCAGCTCGCCGGCCTCGCTGGGCAGCGTGGGCAGCTCGCCGAGCGCCTGGCCCAGCTCGCGTGCCAGCCGCGAAAGGCCGGCCATCATCGGCTGGGTGCGTGCGGCGGCCAGTCCGTCGATATGCTGGCGCCAGCCGGCTTCGTCACCGCTTTCCAGCGCGGCCAGGGCATCCTGCAGGCGCTGCACCAGCAGCGATTTCTCCGCGATCGTCTCCATCAGGCGCTGGCCGCCAGGCGTTCGAAGATCTTGCCCAGCTTTTCTTCCAGCGTCTGCGCGGTGAAGGGCTTGATGATGTAGCCGTTGACCCCGTTCTGCGCCGCTTCAATGATCTGCTCGCGCTTGGCTTCAGCGGTCACCATCAGCACCGGCAGCGTCTTGAGCCGGTCATCGGAGCGGATCGCCTTGAGCAGCTCGATGCCGGTCATCACCGGCATGTTCCAGTCGGTGACCACGAAATCGAAGGGCTGGCTCTGCAGCAGCGTCAGCGCGGCATGCCCATCTTCGGCTTCGGCCGTATTGGTGAAGCCCAGGTCGCCGAGCAGGTTCTTGACGATACGACGCATGGTCGAAAAATCGTCGACGATCAGGATGCGCATGTTCTTGTTCAAAGCGGGTTTCCTCGTGAGTGCTTTATTCTTCCAGGCCGGCGTCGGCAGCCTGGAAGACCTTCAATCGGCCACGCAGGCGCAGGACCGCCTGGCCGTGGATCTGGCAGACGCGGGACTCGCTGACACCCAGCACCGCGCCAATCTCTTTCAGGTTCAGTTCCTGCTCGTAGTAGAGCGAGAGCACCAGCTGTTCGCGCTCGGGCAGCAGGCCGATGGCCTTGCCCAGCTCGCGCCCGAACTCGCCCCGTTCCAGCACCTGCTGCGGCGTCGGACCGCCCTGTGCGGGGGTGTCCAGCTCGCCCTGGTCTTCGATGCGCGATTCCAGGCTCAGCACCTGGCCGCGCGCGGCATCTTCCATCAGCCGCAGGTAGTCCGGCAATGGCATGTCCATCGCGGCCGCCACTTCGGTGGCACTGGCGGCACGGCCACCGGCCTGCTCCAGGCGGCGGATGGTGGCGGCGGCATCGCGCGCACGGCGGTGTACCGAACGCGGCACCCAGTCGCCGCGTCGGATCTCGTCGATCATCGAACCACGGATGCGGATCGAGGCGTAGGTTTCGAACGAGGCGCCCTGTTCGGCGTCGTAGCTGCGCGAGGCCTCGATCAGCCCCATCATGCCGGCCTGCACCAGATCGTCCACTTCCACGCTGGCGGGCAACCGCGCGGCAAGGTGATGGGCGATGCGGCGGACCAGGTCCGCGTGCTGGGCGATGCACTCGTTGGCGGAGTTGCGCTGCACTTCGCGGTAGTGGGCGGCGGCTTTCATGCGATCACCCCGCGCTGGCGCAGGATGCGTTCCATGAAGAACTCCACGCCGCCGCGCGGTACCGTCGGAGCCTGCCAGCGCGCGGTGCGCCGGGCGATCTCGTTGATCGCCAGGGCCGAGGGGCTGGATGGATAGGCTTTCACCACCGGCTGCTGGCGCTGCACGGACAGGCGCAGCCAGTCATCCTGCGGCACGCAGCCCAGGTAGTTGAGCGAGACATCGGCGAGGAACTTCTCGCAGACCCGCACCAGCTTTTCATACAGCACGCGGCCTTCGTTCGGGTCCCGGACCATGTTGGCCACCACCTGGATGCGGTCCACGCCGCGCTCGCGCGAGAGCACCTTGATCAGCGCGTAGGCATCGGTGATGGAGGCCGGCTCGTCGCAGACCACCACCACCGTGTCCTGCGCGGCCTGGCAGAAGGTGAGCACGCCATCGCTGATGCCGGCGGCGGTGTCCACGACCATCACGTCCAGCTCGCGCTCGAGTTCGGAAAACACGTTGACCAGGCCCACGTGCTCGGCCGGGGCCAGTTCGGCCATGTGCCGGCGGCCGGAGGCGGCGGGCACCACGAGCACGCCGTTGGGGCCTTCGATGATGACGTCCTCCAGCGTGCAGCGCCCGGCGACCAGGTCGGCCAGGGTCAGCTTGGGGTGCAGGCCGAGGATCACGTCGATGTTGGCCAGGCCGAGGTCGGCGTCCAGCAGCAGCGTGCGTTTGCCCATGCCGGCCAGTGCCACGGCCATGTTGGCCGAAACATTGGTCTTGCCCACGCCGCCCTTGCCGCCGGTGACGGCGATGGTGCGCACGGGCCCGAGCGGCTGGCTGCGGGTAGCCGACAACGGGAAGGTGGTGGTCAGCTTGGCGTACTCACGCGACTGCATGGTTCAACTCCGGGTTGCAGGGCATATCGGCCGCGCGGCGCAGATCTTCAAGGCGAAGTACGAGATTGGCGGCACTGGCGCGGTGCAGGTCTTCCGGCACATCCTGGCCGTCGGTGACCCACGTGATGGGCAGGCGGTGGTCGGCGGCCACCGAAAGGGCGCTGCCGAAGCGGCCGGTTTCGTCCAGCTTGCTGAGCACCACGCCCTGCAGGTTGGCGGCACTGAAGCGGCGCACCACTTCGTCCATGTCGTTGAAGCTGGTGTTGGCCGGCAGCACCAGCAGGCTGCTGACCTGGCGCGCGGCACGCAGCCACTGCAGCTGCGCGACCAGGGTGCGGTCGCGCGGGCCCAGGCCGGCGGTGTCGATCAGCACCAGCTTGTAGTCCTTCAGGCGCTCCAGCAGGCGGTCCAGGTCGCTGCCACTGTTGGCCTCGTGCACCGCGATGCCGAGCTGGCGGCCGAAGCCGTACAGCTGCTCGCGCGCACCGATGCGGGCGGTATCGGTGGTGACCAGGGCCACATCGCGCGGGGCATGCGTTTCGGCGAAACGCGAAGCGAGCTTGGCGATGGTGGTGGTCTTGCCGGCGCCGGTGGGGCCCACCAGCGCGATCACCCCGCCAGCCTCCAGCGGGTCCACCGGGGCGATCGGCAGGCGGCGCGAGATCAGGCCCAGCATCAGGCCGCGGCTGCGGTGCGCTTCCGTGTCCAGCGGAATCTGCAGGGTGATGTCACGGCACATGCCGGCATCGAAGCCGTACTCTTCCATGAGGTCGAGCACGCCTGAACGCACCGGGCTGCCGCGCAGGCGCTCGTCGGTGAAGCGGTTCATTTCGCGCTCGATGATCTGGCGCATGCCGGCCACTTCATTGCGCAGGCTGCGCAGTTCGCCATCATCACGCGGGACCACCGTGAGCACGGGGGCCTGCACGGCAGGCGCGGCGGCCACCGGCGCCGGCGCGATCGCGGCCACGGGCGGATCCACCCGGGTGATCTCGTGCTGCACGAAGACCGGTGCTGCAGGTTCGGCAACGGCGCCCGCGGCGAACGGGGCGAGCGGGGCCGTCGGGGCCAGCGGTATGGCTACATGGGCCGGTTCGACGGCGTCCACGGCGACCGGGAGCGGCTCGTACAGGGTCGGCACGCGCGGCTGCGCGATGGCCTGTGCGTGCAGCGGCAGGGGCGGCGGCAGGGTCACGTCGGGCTGCAGGCGCGGCGCCTCCTGCGGCGGATCGATGTGGAACACCGCCCGAGTGCCCGTGGCGGGGCTGTCCACGCGCCGCTCCGGGTCCCTCGGCGCCGGCTGCTCCGCCCGGGCGAAGGGCGCGAAGATCTGTTCCGGCAGCGACGCCGTTTCCTTGACGGGTGCTTCGGATTCCGGCACTTCGAAGCGTGCGACGTTGAAGCGTGCCTCATCCGGGCGTGCGCCATCGAAACGGGACAGGCCGGCGGCACGGGCGAGGGTGGCGGCGAACCCGGTGCTGCCGCGCGGCGGCACGCTTTCGTTGGCCGAATCCAGGGTGCGGCCGGTGGCGCCGACCGCAGCGCGGGCCAGGGCGGCCACGGCCGAGGTGGTGGCGGCGGCGGGCGCGGGCTCGGTATCGGGTTCGCGACGGCGGCGCGTCATCGCCGCGATCATCGCATCGGCGGCGCTGCGCGGGCGCGGCGGCGGCGCTGCGGGCGCCGGGGCGCTGTCACGACGGGCGGCGTCCAGGGCGCGCTGCACCACTGATTCATCGTAATGGGCGGCGGCCACGATTTCGACACCTTCCGCGATCCGCCGGTTGGAGAGGATCACGGCATCCGGGCCGTGTTCCTTGCGCACCAGGTTCATGGCCGAGCGCATGTCGGCGGCGACGAATCGTTTGATTTTCATGCTGGCGTTCCGGGACGGCGACGTGGCGGACGAAGGGGAGTGCATCGGTTCAGTGGTAAGCACGGCGAGTAATCCCCTTGGTCGAGTGGTCTGACAGGTGTGTGTTCGGTGACGCGGGTACGGCGTGTGGCGGTTTTCCGTCGCGGCCTCAGCTGATCGTGCCGACCAGCTTCAGGCGCTTGTCTTCCGGCACTTCGCTGTAGGCCAGCACCGACAACGCCGGGACGCTGTGGCGGACCAGCCGTGCCAGCGCGGCGCGTACCGTTCCCGGTACCAGCACGACGGCGGGCTCGTTGCGGGCTTCCTGCTTGCCCACGCATTCGGCAAGACTCTGGTGGAGCCGTTCGGCGAGACCGGGTTCCAGCGCAGCGCCGTTGCCCTGCGTGGACTCCTGCAAGACGCGTTCCAGTTGCGGATTGAGGGTGAACACCGGCAGCTCCGGCGACATCCCGGCGATCTCCTGCACGATGAAACGGCCCAGCGTGTTGCGCACCGCCGCCGTCAGCACGGCCGGGTCCTGGCTGGTCGGGGCCGTTTCCACCAGTGCCTCGGTGATCTTGCGCAGCTGGCGCACGGGGATGCGTTCAAGCAGCAGGTTCTGCAGCACGCGCACCACCACCGACAGCGGCAGCGCTTTGGGCGTGAGGTCTTCCACCAGCTTGGGCGCGCTCTTGCCGAGGTTGGCCAGCAGCTGCTGCACTTCTTCGTGGCCGAGCAGGTCCGGGGCGTGCTCACGGATCAGGTGCGAAAGGTGCGTGGCCATCACCGTGGCCGGGTCGACCACCGTATAGCCCATGGACTCGGCATGGGCACGCTGGTGCGGCTGGATCCAGGTGGCGTCCAGGCCGAAGGCGGGATCCTTGCCCGCGATGCCCTCCAGCTGGCCCAGCGCACTGCCCGGATCGAGTGCGAGTTCGCGGTCGGGATGGATCTCGGCCGTGGCCACCGGTACGCCGTGGACCAGCAGGCGGTAGCCGGACGCCGGCAGTTCCAGGTTGTCACGGATGTGCACGGAGGGGATGAGGAAGCCCAGGTCCTGCGTCAGCTTGCGGCGCACGCCCTTGATCCGTGCCATCAGCTCGCCGCCCTGCGCCGCATCCACCAGCGGGATCAGCCGGTAGCCCACTTCCAGGCCGAGCGGATCCACCGGGCGCAGGTCTTCCCAGCTCAGTTCGGCGGTCGGTGCGGGCGCGGGGCGGCCGAGTGCCGCCGGCGAGCCCGGCGCCGCCGGCGTGGCGGATTCTCCGGCCGCGCCGGCAGCCTGGTCCTTCTTCCAGATCTTCCAGGCCAGCAGGCCCAGGATCGCCGCCAGCGTGAGGAAGGCCACGTTGGGCATGCCCGGCACCAGTCCGACCAGCCCGATGATGCCGGCGGTGATCGCCAGCGCACGGTACTGGCCGAAGACCTGTCCGGTCATTGCCGCGCTCATGTCCTGCGCGCGCGAGGCGCGGGTGACCAGCATCGCCACCGCGCTGGAGACCAGCAGGGCCGGCAGCTGCGCAACCAGGCCGTCACCGATGGACAGCATGGTGTAGGTGGCGGCGGCATCGCCGAAGGCCATGTTGTGCTGGAGCATGCCCACGGCCAGGCCGCCGACCAGGTTGATGAAGAGGATCAGCAGGCCGGCGATCGCATCGCCGCGGATGAACTTGCTGGCACCGTCCATCGCACCGTAGAAATCGGCTTCCTCGCGCACTTCCTCGCGCCGGACCTTGGCTTCTTCGCGGGTCAGCAGGCCGGCATTGAGGTCGGCGTCGATGGCCATCTGCTTGCCGGGCATGGCATCGAGGATGAAGCGCGCGGTGACTTCCGAAACGCGGCCGGCGCCTTTGGTGATCACCACGAAATTGATGATGGTCAGGATGGCGAAGACCACGATGCCGACCGCGTAGTTGCCGCCGATGACGAACTCGCCGAAGGAGGCGATCACCTTGCCGGCCGCCTCGTGGCCGTTCTGGCCGTTGAGCAGGATCACGCGGGTGGAGGCCACGTTCAACGCCAGGCGCAGCATGGTGGTGACCAGCAGCACGATGGGGAAGATGGTGAAATCCAGCGGGCGCTTCACGTAGACCACCGCCAGCAGCACCATCAGCGAGATGGCGATGTTGAAGGTGAACAGCGCATCGAGCACCGGCGCGGCCAGCGGCACCACGACCATCGCCAGCAGCGCCAGCACGATCAGCGGCGCGCCAATCCCCTGGCGGATCATGCCGAGCATGCGGCGCGTATTGAATCCCGGAGCCTGCGTGCTCATGGGTGTTCTCCTGGACCGAATTCATCCACGGCGATCAACGGGGTGGGCGGCATCGGCCCGGTGCGCCAGGTGCGCAGCTGGTAGACGTAGGACAGGACCTGGGCCACGGCGGAGTACAGTCTCACGGGGATTTCCTTTCCGAGTTCCCCCTCCCGATACAAGGCGCGTGCCAAAGGCGGGGCGGACACGATCGCCACCTTGTTGCCCTCGGCCACCTGGCGGATGTGGAGCGCGGTCTCGTCCACGCCCAGCGCGACCACGGTGGGGGCACCCATGCGGTTGCCTTCGTACTTGAGGGCCACCGCGTAGTGGGTCGGGTTGACCACCACCACGTCCGCAGTGGGCACCGCTTCCATCATGCGGCGGTTGGCCATCTGGTGCTGCAGCTGGCGAATGCGGCCCTTGACCTCCGGGCTGCCGTCGCTTTCCTTCATTTCCCGCCGCAGTTCCTCGCGGGTCATCTTCAACTTGCGGTTCCAGTTCCAGCGCTGGTACGGGGCGTCGATGGCGGCCAGCAGCAGCATGGCCCCGGCCGTGGCCAGCAGCAGCTTGAGCGTGAAGCCCAGCCCGCCCACGATGGCTGCCTCAAGCGGGCGGTCCATCAGCATGGTCAGCGGTGCGATGCTGGACCAGATGACCAGGCCGGCGGCACCGCCGACGAAGGCCACGCGCAGCAGTGATTTGGTGAACTCGGCGATGGCTTCCGGCCCGTACAGGCGCTTGAGCCCTGCGGCCGGGCTGAGGCGTTTGAAGTCCGGTGCCAGGGAGGTGTTGGACCAGCGCAGGCCGCTCATCAGCATCGGTGCGGCCACGCTCGCCAGCAGGCACACGACCAGCAGCGGCGCGGTGGCCAGCAGCAGGCGCAGCAGCAGGTCGCCGAAGTGCCCGAAAAGTTCGGCCGGGTGCTGGCGCAGGGCCAGGTCCGGCTGCAGGGCCCGCTTCATCCAGGCCAGGCCTTCGCGCGCCAGCGTGCCGCCACTGGCCATGAGGGCCAGTACCCCGGCCCCGAACACCGCGGCGGTGCCCAGCTCGCGCGAGCGCGGGATGTTGCCCTTCTCACGGGCATCGCGCAGGCGTTTTTCGGTGGGTTGTTCGGTCTTTTCGCCGGCGGATTCTTCTTCGGACATGGCACGCGGCAGCGGGAGGGTGCACGCTTACGTGCAACTCCCGTGCCAGGCGGCAGGCCTCAGAGATAGACCGCGCGGGCGGCCTCGAAGGCGGCGTCGAACAGGCGCTGCACCGGCGGTGCCATCTCGCTGGAGAGCACGGTCAGCAGCACCAGGCCCAGCAGCAGCGAAACGGGCAGGCCGAGCTGGATGGGGTTGAGCGCGGGTGCGGCGCGGGCCAGCGCGCCGAAGGCCAGGTTGATGGCCAGCATCGCCACGATGAGCGGCAGCGCCAGGCTCAGGCCGCCCCGCAGCACGGTGAGCAGGAAGGTGGGGGCGATGGACACCAGCGCGGACGGGTCGGGCAGGGCGGCGCCGATGGGCAGGGCGCGGTAGCTGTCCACCAGCAGGGAGATCAGTGCGAGGTGCCCGTTGAGGGTGAAGAACATCAGCCCGAACAGCAGGTAGAACCACTGCCCGATGACGCCGGAGCTGCCGCCACGCAGTGGGTCGGTCATCTGCGCGAAGGCCAGGCCGGTGCCCTGCGCCACCAGTTCGCCGGCCAGTGCACCGGCCTCGAACACCAGCCGCAGCATGAAGCCGATGGTCACCCCGATCACCAGTTCGCGGAAGATCGTCAGCACGGTGGTGGCATCGAAGCCGACCCAGGCCGGCACGGGCGGCAGGATGGGTGCCAGCGCGATGGCCAGCGTGGCACCGAGCAGCACCTTGACCCGCTGCGGCACCGCGCGGGTGCCGATCAGCGGCATGGCCATGATCATCGCGCCCAGGCGCAGCAGCACCCACAGCGTATCGGCGATCATGCCGAAGGCGTTGAGCCCGTCGAAGGCCATTCCGGTGGCGGCATCCATCCTGCGCGGCCTACCCGATCAGGTGCGGTATGCGCTGGAACAACAGGACCGTGAACTCCACCATGTGTCCCAGCAGCAGGCTGCCCAGTGCGAACAGCACGGCGGTGAGCGCGGCGGCCTTGGCCACGAAGGCGATGGTGGGCTCGTTGAGCTGCGTGGCGGCCTGCACCACGCCCACCACCACGCCGACGACCAGCACGGTGAGCAGCAGCGGGCCGGCGATCCACAGCGTGGCCATCAGGCCCCCGCGCAGTTCGGTCAGGGCAAGTTCGGGTGACATGGCGGAAATCCGTTGGAGGGCGGGCGCGGGGACGGGCGTGTGGCAGGCAGGAACGCGTCAGACGGGATTGAAGCTGGCCGCCAGCGTGCCGACGGTCAGCACCCAGCCATCGACCAGCACGAACAGCAGGATCTTGAACGGCGCGGAGACCAGCATCGGCGAGAGCATCATCATGCCCATGGACATCAGCACGCTGGCCACGACCAGGTCGATGATCACGAACGGAATGTAGATCAGGAAGCCGATCTCGAACGCGGTCTTCAGTTCACTGGTGACGAAGGACGCAACGAGCACCGGGAAGGGGATCGCATCCGGGCTGGCATACGTGCCATGCCCGGCGATGCCGGCGAAGGTCATCAGGTCGGTCTCGCGGATCTGCGCCAGCATGAAGGCGCGCAGCGGTGCGGTGGTGAGCTGCCAGGCCGTCTGGAAATCGATCTTGCCGTCCAGGTAGGGCGCCATGCCGGCGCTCCACGCTTTGTCCCACGTCGGCAGCATGACCATCGCGGTGAGGAACAGCGCCAGGCCGAGCATGACCTGGTTGGAGGGCGTCTGGCCGGTGCCCAGCGCCTGCCGCAGCAGCGCCAGCACCACGATGATGCGGGTGAAGGCGGTCAGCACCAGCAGCATCGAGGGGATCAGCGTGATCGCCGTCATCAGCAGCAGGGTCTGCAGCGGCAGGCTCACCGGCTGGTTGCCGATCTGACCCACCGGTACGTCCGGCAGCGGCGTGGCAGGTGCAGCGAAGGCCAGCGCGGGCCACAGCAGCACCAGCAGGAGCAGCACGCGGGCAAGCCAGGTGCGCGGCGCGGTGGACGGTACCGGTGACGGGCCGGCAGGCAGGCGTACGGAGCACGACATGTCAGGAATCCTTGCGCAGCCGCTGCTGCAGCAGCTGGGCGAAATTGGGCAGGTTCTTCAGGTCCGGCAACTTCACCGGCGCTGGTGCCGGCAGCGGCTGTTCCAGGCTGTGCAGGGCGGTGATGCCACCAGCGGTGACGCCGAGCAGCAGCTGGGTGCCGTTGACGTCCAGCACCACCACGCGCTCCTTCGCGCCCACCGCCACGCTGGCAACCACCTTCAACCCGTCTGCCGGCCGGAAGCCGGTGCCGGGCATGCGCTTGAGCAGCCAGCCCAGGCCGAGGACCAGGGCGAGCACCGCCAGCAGGGCGATGATCGCGCCGAACACGCCCGGCGCCGAGGGCGCGTGCTGCGCGGCGGGCGCGGCCACGCGTGCGGTGGCCTGCCCGGCGGCGATGAGCAGGCCCATGGTCAACGCAGTCTCCGGATCCGCTCGCTCGGGCTGACCACGTCGGTCAGGCGTACGCCGAAGCGATCGTTGATCGTCACCACCTCGCCATGGGCGATCAGGGTGCCGTTGACGAACACGTCCAGCGATTCACCGGCCCCGCGCTCGAGTTCCACCACCGAGCCCTGGTTGAGCTGCAGCAGGCTGCGGATGGGCAGCCGCGCGCGGCCGACTTCCAGCGACAACGTGACCGGCACGTCCAGGATGACATCGAGGTTGAGTTCGCTGCTGCCGCTGCCGAGCGGGTTTTCGGCGCGCAGCGTCTCGAACTGGGCGGCAAGGGCTTCTTGGGTTTCGGTGTCATTCATTGCGGGAGTTCCTGGCTGACCGGGGCGCGCGGGCGCGTACCGGGCGGATGGGTTGCGGTGATCTTCACGGCGTTCATGCCGTTGGCGATGCCGAACTGCCCGGTGAACACCGGAATGTTCTCCACGCAGATCGGTACGTGGCTGGGAATGTCGATGGGCAGGATGTCGCCGACCTTCAGGGCCGCCAGCTCGCGCAGGGTCATGCGCTTGCTCGCCAGCACGCTGGAGAGGGTCACTTCGGAGACGTTGAGCTGGTCACGCAGGGTCTGTCCCCAGCTTTCATCGCGGTCGTTGCGGTCGCTCTGGATGCCGGCATCGAGCAGTTCGCGGATCGGCTCCAGCATCGAGTAGGGCAGGGTGACGTGGATATCGCCGCCGCCGCCATCGAGCTCCACGTGCAGCCGGCACACCACCACGTATTCGCGCGGGGTGACGATGTTGGCGAAGTGCGGGTTGATCTCCGAATTGATGTATTCCAGTTCGACATCCATCACCGGCGCCCAGGCTTCGCGCAGGTCGGCGAAGGTCTGCTTGAGCAGCAGGTGGATGACGCGCATCTCGGTGGCGGTGAACTCGCGGCCTTCGATGCGGGTCGGGTAGCGTCCGTCGCCGCCGAAGAAATTGTCGACGATGGCAAACACCAGGGTCGGTTCGAACACGATCAGGCCGGTGCCGCGCAGGGGCTTGAAGCGGATCAGGTTGAGGTTGGTCGGCACGTACAGCGAGTGCATGTAATCGTTGAACTTGACCAGCTCGATGCCGCGCACGGACAGCTCGGCCGAACGGCGGATCAGGTTGAACAGGCCGATCCGCCACAGCCGCGCGAAACGCTCGTTGACCATCTCCAGGGTCGGCATGCGGCCGCGGATGATGCGGTCCTGGCTGGCGAAGTCGTAGGAGCGGGCCTGCCCGTCGTCCGATTCGGGTTCGACATCCACCACGCCGCTGTCGACGCCATGCAGCAGGGCATCGATCTCGTCCTGGGACAGCAGGTCATTCATGGTCGCGCGCCTTACTGGGTGACGAAGCTGGTGAACAGCAGCTCGTCGGCGCCGGGCTTGCCGGTTTCCGTGACGAGCACTTTCTGCACCTCAGCCAGCGCTGCGGCCTGCAGCTTCTGCTTGCCGGCGAGGTCGGCGATTTCTTCGGCGGTCACCTGGGACAGCAGCATCAGCAGCCGCGCACGGATGGCCGGCGCATGGGTCTTGATGGCCTCCAGCGCGGCCGGGTCGCGGGTCATCAGCTGGATCTCCACCTGCAGGTAGCGCGGACCGTCCATCGAACCATTGAGGTTGACCACGAACGCCGGCTCGAGCGCGAAATACTGGGCCGGGGCAGGCGGGGCCTTCTTGGCCGGCGCGGCATTGGCCTCGGCTTCGGCCGGATGGCCGGCGGAGGTGAAATACCACACGCCGCCGCCGGCGGCGCCGGCAGCGATCAGGGCGATGAGGCCGAACACGAGCAGGCGGCTGCGCGGTGCGGCGGCTTTTTCCTTGTCGGCAGATTTCTTGGTCTTGTCAGCGGCTGCGGCCACGGGAACACTCCTGGAGGTTGCCTGCAGGCAGATGCAAGCGGTGTGCCGGAGTGGGGTGCGGGCCGGATGACGGGTTGTTGACGGCGGGCGGAGTGGGCGCGCGCGGCGCAGGCCTCGCTGCCATGGGCATCCAGGCGGCGCGGCGGCCGCCTGGCGCTCAGGCGTAGGTGTCCAGCAGGCCGCGCTGGCGGATCAGCTGGGCGGCGGTGACGGTGGTTTCCAGGCGCGATGCATCACCGTCCTGGCGGCTGCCCGGGGCCGGTGGCGCGCCGCGGTGCGTTTCGGAGCCGCCGTCCCCCGCGTGCTGGCCCACATCGGCGTGGGCGAGCTGGAAGCCCTGCTCGCCGAGCAGGTCGCGCAGCCGCGGCAGGCTGCTTTCCAGCGCCTGCCGCACATCCACATGCGGGCTGGCGAAGGTGGCATGGATGCGGTCGCCGTCCATCTGCAGGCGCACATCGATGGTGCCCATGTCGTCCGGACTGATCCGGATGTGGGCATGACCGATCTTCTGGTCCGCCAGCCAACCGATACGTGCGCTGATCGCATCGTCGAACCCGTCCTGTCCCAGCACCGGGGTGGCGGTGGGGGCGGTGCCGCGCAGTGCGGCGGCCTCGGCGGGGCTGCGCGTGGCAGGCAGCAGCGCGCCCGGCTGCAAAAGGGTGGCAAGGGGATCCTGCGCATCGCCGCTGTCCTCGGACGTGGTGTCCAGCACGGCCTGGAACGGGAGGGCCCCGGAGAGGTCCTCCAGCCCGTCCGGCGCCGTCTCCGGCGCCTGCGCCGCGCCGGGGGCAACGGCCGCGGCCACGCCCGGCGCCAGACCTGCGGCGAGGGGCGGGGCAGGCAGCGCGCCGGCAACGCCCGGGACCGCGGCGCCCACTGCGGACGTATCGCTGGCCACGGCGGGTGGGGCGATCCCGGGCACGGTCACCGGCGAAAGGGCGAGTCCGGCCAGGCCCAGCGGCGGCCAGGCATCCTGCGTCTGCGGATCGGGCGGGGCCGGTGCAGCGGCGCTTGCGGGCTCGGCGTCGTCGGCGGGCGCGGAGCCGGCCGTGCGATCACGGCGACGTGGCGCCTCCCCGCTGTCGCTGGGTGCGGTGGTGCCTGTCCTGGGCGTGTTGGCGTCCGGACGTTCCGCGCGTCGACGGGCCGCTGCGGCGGAGGTCGCATCCCTGCCGGCACGGTCCTGCTGCAGATGGCGGTCGAAGGGCGTGCGGTCACCGGCGGTGTCACGTGCCGGCGCGCCCGCGGAGGCCGGTGTACGTGCAGCGCCCGGACCGGCAGCGGACGCGGCGTTGAACAGGGTCGAAGGGTTCACGGCCGCGCAGCCTCGTCACTGTCTTCGGCCTGCAGCAGGCGCACGCGCCGCGCACCGAGGTCGTCCATCTCGCGCTGGCTGCGGCGCTCGACCACCTGCATCTCCTGGGCGCGGTAACTGGCGGCAAGCTGCTCGAGGACCTTCTTGTCCCGGCTGGCCAGCAGCAGGCGAGCGCGCTCGGCCTCCACGTTCTCCACGTTGCCCTGGACCGTTTTCTGCTGCTGCTCCACGGCACTGTCCAGCCGCTCGAGGAAGGCGCGGCGGTTCAGCAGCTGGGCCGGGCTGGTGGCGGCCATCTGGGCGTTGGCCATCTGCTGGTTGGTGTATTCGTCGGCATAGCGGCGCAGCTCTTCCAGGCGCGCCTGGTGGGTTTCGAGCAGGCGCTGGCGATCGGCAAGCTCGCGGGCCACGGTGTCTTCCTTCTCCTGCGCCCGCTTGAGCAGGGGATCGATACGCTTGGATTGCATCATGTCAGGCTCTCCGGTTCGACGACGCGCTTGAGCGCGGCCTGGCTGTGCGGCAGGTCGGCGGCCTTGCCGACGTCCTGGCCGAGGAATTCAACGATCTCCGGCCAGCGCTCGAGCGCCTCGTCGGTGGCAGGGTCATTGCCCCGCTGATAGGCGCCGATGGCGATGAGATCGCGGTTGGAGGAATACGCCGAGACCAGCCGCTTGAGTTTGCGGATGCGCAGCCGCCACGGTTCGTCGGCGATTTCGGTGACCACGCGGCTGACCGATGCTTCCACGTCGATCGCCGGGTACAGGCCGCTGTCGGCCACCCGGCGGGAGAGCAGGATATGGCCGTCGAGAATCGCCCGCGCTGCGTCGGCAATGGGATCCTGCGGATCATCGCCCTCGGTCAGCACGGTGTAGAAGGCGGTGATGGAGCCGCGGCCCTTGGCCCCGTTGCCGGCACGTTCGACCAGCGCCGGCAGCTTGGCGAACACCGAAGGCGGGTAGCCGCGGGTGGTCGGCGGTTCGCCCACCGACAGGCCGATCTCACGCTGCGCCTGGGCGAAACGGGTCAGCGAATCCATCAGCAGCAGCACGTTCAAGCCCTGGTCGCGGAACCACTCGGCGATCGCCGTGGCGCGGTAGGCGCCATGCAGCCGCGCCAGCGGCGGGCGGTCGGCCGGGCTGGCCACCACCACCGCGCGGCGCAGGCCTTCCTCGCCCAGGGTGGATTCCACGAAGTCGCGGACTTCGCGGCCACGCTCGCCGATCAGCCCGACCACGATGACGTCGGCGGCGGTATAGCGGGTCATCATGCCGAGCAGGGTGGACTTGCCTACGCCGGAGCCGGCGAACAGGCCCACGCGCTGGCCGCGGCCGATCGGCAGCAGCGCGTTGATCGCGCGCACGCCCACGTCCAGCGGCATGGTGATGGGCTCGCGCGCGAGTGGATTGATCGAGACACCGGCCATGCCCACCGTGCCTTCGGCGCGGATCGGACCCTTGCCGTCCAGCGGAACGCCGTCGCTGTCGATCACCCGTCCCAGCAGGCCCTCGCCGACCTCGACGCCGCCGCGGCGCAGCGACGGCACCACGCGTGCGTTGGGCAGCAGCCCGTGCAGTTCGGCGCTGGGCATGAGGTAGGTGCGCTCGCCGGCGAAGCCGACGACCTCCGAATCCACCCAGCCGCCATCGACTTCGACCTTGCAGCTGGCGCCCAGGGGGGCTTCGCAGCCCACCGCTTCCAGGGTCAGTCCCACCGCGCGGCGCAGCACACCTTCGCGGATCAGGCCGCGGCCGTGCTGGGTATCGGCGCGCAGGGCATCCAGGCGTGCGCCCAGGCGCAGGTTGCGCGCTCCGGTCCATTCCGGTGGCAGGGGCAGATCCAGCACGCTCATGCGCCTGCTCCGATCTGCCGCACCACGGCGTCCAAGGCGCCGCGCAGGCGCGCCTCGAGCGTGCCATCGATGCGCACCGTTTCGGCGTGCACGCGCAGGTCGCCGCGGCTCAGCGCGCTGTCGGCTACCAGGCGCTGCTGCGGCGACAGGGAAAGCAGCGGTGCCAGGGCGGTGATGTCGTCCGGATGCAGGCGCACCTCCACCTCGCGGGTGCTGCCGCCCACCGCATCGATGCCCACGTCCACCAGCTGCGCCAGCAGTGCCGGATCGGTCGTGTACGCCTGGCCCAGCAGGGCCCCGGCGATGCGCACGGCCAGCTCGCCGAGCGCGGCCACCGCTTCGTTTTCCAGGCGCACCAGCGGCCGGCTGAAGTTGTCGAGGATGCCTTCGATCTGGGCGGTCAGGCGGCGCACTTCCGACTGCCCCTGCGCCAGCCCCTCGGCGTGGCCCTCGGCGAAGCCTTCCTTCTGCGCGGCGTCCTGGATGGCCTGGATTTCCTCCAGTGTCGGTGGCTGCGGCAGCGGCTCGGGTTCGGGCGCGCCATCACCGGCGGTCGCCGGGTCGAGGTCGAAGCCTTCGTCGAGGTCGAAGGCCATCGGCTCGGCAAGCAGGTCCGGAGCGTTCCAGCGCACGGCGGGGCTCACAGCATGGCCTCCGCGTTGCCGCCCAGGGTCACGGTGCCCTCGTCAGCCATGCGCTTGACGATCGCCAGGATCTCGCGCTGCGCCGCTTCCACGTCCGACAGGCGCACCGGTCCGCGCGCTTCCATGTCTTCCAGCAGGATCTCGGCCGCCCGCTGGGACATGTTGCGGGTGATCTTGTCGCGCACCTTGATGTCGGCACCGCGCAGGGCCAGGCCCAGGCGCTCGCCGCTGACCTCGCGCAGCACCAGCTGCATCTCGCGGTCGTCCAGGTCCACCAGGTCATCGAACACGAACATCATTTCCTGGATGCGGTTGCTCAACGGCGCGTCCACGCGCGCGATCTCGCCGAGGATCGCCTGGTCCTGTCCGCTGTCCATGAAGTTGAGGATGTTGGCGGCGCACTGCACGCCGCCGATGTTGGACGATTTCAGGTTCTGGTTGCCGGCGAACTGGCGCTCCATGATCTCGTTGAGTTCGTTGAGCGCGTTGGGCGGGATGCCATCGAGCGTGGCGATGCGCAGCAGGACGTCCACGCGGGTGCGGTCGGGCAGCAGCTTGAGCGCTTCGGCGGCCTGGTCGGTTTCCAGGTGCGCCATCACGATGGCGATGATCTGCGGATGCTCGTTGCGCACCAGGTCGGCCACCGCCCGCGGGTCCATCCACTTCAGCGCGTCCAGGCCGGTGGTGTTGCGGCCAAGCAGGATGCGGTCGATCAGGTTGCCGGCCTTCTCGCTGCCCAGCGCCTGCACCAGCATGTTGCGGATGTAGTCGTCCGAGCCGACCCCCAGCGAGGTCTTGGAGCTGAGTTCGTTGTTGAACGTGTCCATCACCCGCTCGACCTGCGTGCGGGTGATGTCGGACATGGTGGCCATGGCGATGCCGATCTTCTGCACCTCCTTGGGTTCCATGTGGCGAAGCACGTCGGCCGCTTCCTGTTCGCCCAGCGAAAGCAGCAGGATCGCCGCCCGCTGCACGCCACTCATCGCTTCATCAGTCATTTGCAACCCAGCCCTTGACGACCTGCGCCACGCGCTTGGAGTCGGTCTTCACGGCCTCGCGCGCCAGGCGCAGGCGTTCTTCATAGGAATCCACAGGCAGGGCCAGCGTGGCGCCCTGTGCGGTACGCACGCTGTCATCGCCGAGCGCGGCGAGGTCCAGGTCATCATCGACCAGCTGCACGTCGGCGGTCATCGGGTCCTGGCGCAGCTGCGCGGGCGCGGTACGCGGCGCCCCGAGCCCGCGCAGGGCCGGACGCAGCACGCCGAATAGCAGCGCCAGCACCACGATCGCACCAAGCAGCCAGCGCACGCCGTCCTGCACGATCGGCAGCTCCCACCACTGCGGGCCTTCGACCGGGGTGATCTCGCGCACGAAGGGTGCGTTCATCACTGAAACGGTGTCACCGCGCTCGGCGTCGAAGCCGACCGCCTGCTTCACCAGCGCTTCGATGCGGGTCAGTTCAGCGGCCGCCAGCGGCTGCTCGGTGACCTTGCCGTTGGCGCCGGGACGCGGCACGTTGTCCAGCAGCACCGCCACCGAGACACGCTTGATGCGCCCGGCCGGCTGGCGGGTGTGCTGCAGGGTGCGGTCCAGCTCGTAGTTGCGGGTGGAATTGCGCGAGGTCTCCGTCGGCGTCGCGGCTGCGGTCGCGGCACCCGGCGCCGGCGCGGCGGTGCCCTCCGGCGGGGTGTTGCTGGCCGCGCCCGGCACGCCCTGCGGACCGGCAGTGGTGTTCATGTTCTCGCTGGTCTGCTCGCTGCGCACCTTGGCCGGCTCGCCGTTGTAGAGCTCGCGCGCTTCCTCGGTGGTGGAGAAATCCATGTCCACGCTGACTTCCGGATTGACCCGGCCGGGACCGGTCATGGGCTCGAGCAGCTCGCGGATGCGCTGGTTGAACGAGGTTTCCTGGCGACGCACCTGCTCGAACTGGGCCGCATTCATAGCCGCCTCGCTGTTCGGGTCGCTGACGCTGAGCATGCGGCCGCTCTGGTCGACCACGGTGACGCGCTCCGGTGCAAGGTCGGGAATGCTGGCGGCCACCATGTGCACGATGGCATCCACCTGGCCGCGTTCGAGCTGCTGGCCGCCGCGCAGTTCCAGCACCACCGACGCACTGGCGACATCGCGCTGGCGGGTGAAGGCGCTCGGCTTGGGAATGGCCAGGTGCACGCGCGAGTCACGCACCGGGCGCAGCGTATTGATGGTGCGCGACAGTTCGGTTTCCAGCGAATGCTGGTAGCGCGCGCCTTCCATGAACTGGCTGACGCCGAACCCCGGGTCGCGTTCCATCAGCTCGAAGCCGAGCCGGCCGCTGTCGGTGAGCCCGGAGCCTGCGAGCTTCAGGCGGGCATCGTGCAGGTTTTTTTCCGGCACGGTGATGCCACCGGTGGCGGCATCGAGCTCGAAGGGGATCTGCGCGGCGCGCAGCAGGTCGGTGGCTTCGGCGGTGGCCTTCTGGTCAAGGCCGGTGTAGAGCGGGACCATGGCCGGCTTCTGGGACCAGAAGAAAACGGCCAGGCCTGCGGCCACGGCTACGGCGATCATCGCCATCAGGCCGAGGCGGCGCGCGATCTGCAGGCTCTGCAGGCGGTCGAACCACTGCCCGGCCTTCTCGGCGTTGAGGGTGTCCTTGGTGAGCGTCAGTGCCATGTGCAGCGAAGTCCCTGGTTACAGCGGCATGTTCATCACGTCCTGGTAGGCCTGGACGAGACGGTTGCGGACTTCCACGGTGGCGCGGAAGGCGATCTGCGATTGCTGGGAAGCGATCATGACCTTGGCCAGGTCGGCGCCCGGCACGCCCAGTTCAAAGTCGCGGGCGAGGGTGCCGGAGGTCTGCTGTGCCTGGTTCACCGATGACAGCGCGCCGCGCAGGGTGTCGGTGAAGCTCACCCCGGCCGCTGCGGTGCCATTGCCGAGGTTCGTGATCGCATCGGAACGGGGCATCTCCGCAACCGGGCTGGCCACCGGCGGGCTGACCTGCGACTGGTAGCTGCGGATCTGCGAAAGGATCGAGGTGACGGAGTGGGACATGGGGCGCGGTTCCAGGCAACGGTTACAAGGGGGACTGCCCGAACACTGTTGCAAGGTGCGTGCCGGAAATGCCTGAGCCGTTCAGTCGGCGCGCGCCGCCGCGGCCCGCGCGCCGGGGACGCAGCAGGATCGCGCGTTCCCCCGGCGGTGAGCCCTGCCGGCAAATTGGCGCCGGGTTTCCGGCTGCGCTGCAGGGGGGATCAGCGCGGCTGCAGCGTCCAGCGCCCGCTGTTCTGCCGCCGCTGCGGGGGCACCGGGCCGTCGGACTGGGTGTAGATGAAGTGTCCTTCATGGTCTGTCAGGCAGGTCAGCACGAGCTGGTAGCGGGTGTCGCCGCCTTCGAAGGCTTCCTCCATGTCCACCACCGCGATGTTCGGAGCCAGGCGGGCATACCGGTACGTACCCTGCACGCGCAGACGCGTGCCCAGGACCGTCAACAGATAGCGGTTGGCGCTGAAGTCCACGCGTACCATGTGGCCGGCGTTGGGATTGTCCGGCCGGTAGTACGGGTCGGTGAGGTTGGTGAATCGCCGGCCTTCCAGGCGCCCGGGCAGGCTGCAGCCCGGCGGGGCGGCGTGCGCCGGCGGCGGCGCGAGGAGGGCGGACAGGACGAGCGTGGACAGGGCGAAGGTGCGCATCGGCGGTCCGGGGCAGGGATGGAAGCCCCAGCCTCCCTCCCTTTGTCCCCGCGCGCTTTGAGGAAACCTGCAAACTGGCGGGGCCAGCGTGCGTCCCCCCCCCGGGACGGCACGCCGGCCTCGACGTGGCACCGGCGCGCGGCCGCGCTCAGTGCGGCAGTTCGGTCTGGTCGCGTTCGATACCGTATTTGCGCAGCTTCTCCACCAGCGTGGTGCGGCGCAGGCCGAGCAGCTGCGCGGCATGGGCCACCACGCCCTGCGTACGTTCAAGCGCCTCGTGGATCAGCCGCAGCTCGATGCTGGCCATGTGGTTGCGCAGGTCCAGGCCGTCGTCCGGCAAGGCCGCCGGCGCGCTGTCAGCCGGGCTGCCGGCGCCTTCCGCAGCGGGCGCGTGGAAGGAGAAACTGCGCAGGTCCAGACGGTCTTCGCCGCTGGCCACGGGCGGGGCCGCGGCCGGCGCGGGGGGCGCTGCGGCCACCGGCACATCGGCGCGGTAACGGGCCGGCAGGTCCTGCACGCGCACCGTGCCGCCCGGATGCAGCACCGCCAGGCGCTCCACCAGATTGGTCAGTTCACGCACGTTGCCCGGCCAGGCATACGCGGTCAGCGCCTGCATCGCCTCGGGGGCGAAGCGCACCTCGCCGCGCCCGGTGCGGGCGAGCTGGTTGGCGATGGTTTCCACCAGCGACGGCAGATCCTCGGCGCGCTCGCGCAGGGCCGGTACCTCGATCGGGAACACGTTGAGGCGGTAGAACAGATCCTCGCGGAACTTGCCATCGCCGATCCGGTCTTCCAGATTGCGGTGGGTCGCGGCGATCACGCGCACGTTGCAGCGGATGGTCTCGTTGCCGCCCACGCGCTCGAAGCTGCGCTCCTGCAGCACCCGCAGCAGCTTCACCTGCATGGGCAGGCTCATGTCGCCGATCTCATCGAGGAGGAGGGTCCCCCCTTCGGCCATCTCGAAGCGGCCCTTGCGGGCGCTCAGCGCACCGGTGAACGCACCTTTTTCGTGACCGAACAGTTCGCTTTCCAGCAGCTCGGCGGGGATGGCGCCGCAGTTGATCGCCACGAAGGGGCCATCGCGGCGCGGCGAGCGCTGGTGGATGCTGCGCGAGACCACTTCCTTGCCGGTTCCCGATTCCCCCAGGACCAGCACCGTGGTATCGAACGCGGCGACCTGTTCGATCATCCGCCGCAGCGCGCTGACGGCGGCACCGTGGCCGGTCGGGCCCTGGTCCTGGCCGGCCCCGGCCTGGTGTTCGGCGTCCAGCCGCTTCAGGCTCGCACGGCGCAGCAGGCCTTCGATCTGCGCATGCCGCAGCGGCGCCTCCAGCGGCCACACGTTGGCCTCGTGCAAGCCGTGCTGGCGGGCGAAGGCGGTGGCGTCACCATCGATCAGCAGCACCGGCGGCGGCAGGCTGCTCTGGCCCAGCCACTGGTACACCGCGCGGCTGTCGGCACTGTCGTCGAGCGCGCCGATGATCACCGCCATCCAATCGTTCTGGCGCTGCCGTGCCAGCGAGAAATCGGCCGCGTCGGCGACCCATCGCGGGTTGAAATCCATGAACTCCAGCAGCGCGACGGTACGTTCGGCACGGACGGCATCGTTGTCCAGCACCAGGATCCGCGACTCGCTCATGGCGCGGCTCCCTTCAGGCCCTCCAGGATGGGCATGACCTCCTGGATGTAGGACAGCTTGCTGACGAAGTTGTCCGCACCGGCGCGCAGGGCGTGCTCGCGGTGCTCGACGTCGTCGAAATGGCTGGCGATGACGATGTAGGGCGGCTCGTCCTGGGTCTTGATCAGGCGGGTGGCCTGCAGCCCGCCCATCTCGGGCATGGCCAGGTCCATCAGCACCACCTGCGGGCGCAGCGCTTCGGAGCGTTCGATGGCTTCCAGGCCGTTGGCCGCGCTGCCGACGACGGTCAGCCAGTCGACCTTGCGGAAATGGCGCATGGCCGCGTTGATGAATCCTTCGTGGTCATCAACCAGCAGGACGGTGAGCTTGGTCATCGGTCTTCCTTCAGCCCACGCGGGCCATCAGCGGTGTCCGGGTCTGGTGCCGGCGGCGCTCGCGCGCCGGGGCGATGTCCAGTTGTTCGCGGTATTTTGCAACGGTACGGCGGGCGATGTTCACACCCTGCCGCGCAAGCAGGCCGGCGATGGCTTCATCGGCCAGCGGACGTGCCGCCGGCTCGGACTCGATCAGGCGCCGCACCATGGCCTTGACCGCCGCCCCGGACACGCTGGCACCTTCCAGGCGCACGGCGAAAAAGCGCTTCAGCTCGAAGGTGCCGCGCGGGGTCTGCAGGTACTTGCCGGTGGTGATGCGCGAAATGGTGGATTCATGCATGCCGATCGCATCGGCCACTTCCTTCAGCGTCAGCGGGGCCATGGACTCTTCGCCCTTGACCAGGAACGCGGCCTGGCGCTCGACGATCACCCGCGCCGTGCGCAGCAGGGTGTCATGACGCATCGACAGGCCCCGGGTCAGCCAGCGCGCCTCGGCGAGCATCTCGCGCAGTGCCGGACTGGCTTCACTGCTCTCGGTCAGGGCCTGCTCGTACTGGCTGTTGATGCTGACCCGGCGGCTGGTGGCGGGGTTGAGCGCTACGCGCCACTGGCCATCGGCGTGCCACGCCACCACGTCCGGCACCACCACCGCGTTGCGTTCCGGCAGCAGCGTATCGCCCGGGCGCGGCTGCAGTGAAAGGATCAGGCGCACGGCCTCGCACACATCGTCGAGCTCGGCATCGCAGGCGCTGGCCAGGCCTGCGTAATCGTGCGTGGCGAGCAGTTCCAGTGGCGCGTCGAGTAGGCGCATGGCGAGGTGGCGGGCCGGAACGCGGCCGGGCAGGGCGGCCAACTGCGCGCGCAGGCACTCGCCTGGATCGGTGGCGGCCAGGCCGGCCGGCTCGCCGTGCAGCAGGCGCTGGCGGATCGCTTCGACCTGCGCAGCGGGCAGGTCGTGACGGGCCGACGCCAGTTGCTGCAGCCCGGCCAGGGGCGCATCCAGGTAGCCGGCCTCATCGCAATGCTCGAGCCAGAAGGCCGCCACCGCGAGCGAGCGCTCGTCCAGCTCCAGCGCCAGCTCGCGAAGCACGCGCACATGCGGATCGGTGGACTGGCCTTCAGCGATCCGCGCCATGCGGTCCTCATCGCCGTCCTGCCAGCTGGCACCGGGCACATCCCACAGGTTCGACTCGGGCAGCTCGTCGAAGGCCGCCGTGTCCTGCGCCGCGCCATCGGCGGTTGCGCTGTCGGCGCTTTCGCCCGGCGCGTCTTCGATTTCCAGCAGGGGGTTGGCGTCCAGGGCGCGCTGGATCTCCATCTCCAGCTCCAGCCCGTTGAGCTGCAGCAGGCGGATGGACTGCAGCAGCTGCGGCGTGAGGTGCAGGTGTTGGCCGAGCTGGGCGGACAGTGTGGCTTTCATCGTGATCCCCTCGCGCCGAGTCCCCGGAGCGTTGTGGAACACATCTTGCTGGGAGCGGCCTGACATGGAAATCAGGGCGATCCTGAGGGCGGTAGGCGGATTGCCGACAGGCTGTAGGAAGTTTCCTGACATAACGTCGGAACATCGACGCCCTTGCTGCGGCAAGTCGTTGATCGCGCGTGCCGCCCCCGCCGGACGATTGGCAGCCGTACCCGGCATGCGGTGCCGGTGACGGTCTGCCGACACCCCGGCCAAGGCGATCTCAGCCCAGCTCGTTCTGATGACGCGCCGCCAGCAGCACCAGATCGTTGGCGCGCCGGCACCCCAGGGCTTCCATCATGCGGGCGCGATGGGTCTCCACCGTTTTCACGCTGATGCCGAGATCGGCCGCGATCTCCTTGTTGCTCTGGCCGGTGCCGATCCGGCGCAGGATCTCGCGCTGCCGCGGCGACAGGCCGGCCACGCCGCTCTGTTTCTCGCGGCTCAGCAGGGGGGCGAGCATCTTTGCCGAGATCTGGGGGCTCAGGAAGACCTGCCCGGCGTGTGCGGCGCGCAGGGCCAGTTCCAGTTCGGCCGGGGCCGCATCCTTGACCAGGAAGCCGACTGCCCCGCGGTCCAGCGCATCCCGCACATGGGCGGCATCGTCGTGCATGGTCATCATCACCACGCGGGTGCCCGGTGCACGCACCAGGATGTCGCTCAACGCTTCCAGGCCGGTCCGGCCGGGCAGGGAGAGGTCCATCAGCACCACGTCGGGCGACAGCTGCAGGGTGAGCTGCAGGGACTGTTCGGCATTGCTGGCTTCACCGACCACCTGCACGTCGGCGAACCCCTGCAGCAGCCGGCCGAGCCCGGCCCGGACGAGGGTGTGATCGTCGACGATGAGAACGCGCACGGGCAGTCACGGATGTGAAGATGCCACCACCTTAGCGGAGCGGGCCGTCTGGGCCAATAGCGACGTATCGAGACGTCGACGCACGTCGCGGAAACCTCCCGCCTACGGAGCCGACGGGACGCGGTCAGGCCGTGCCGCGCCGGGTTTCCGCCACCTGGCGCCGGTGCACGCGGAAGAGATGGCGTTCGAGCGCCATTTCCAGGCCGTCGCTGAGGCCATGGAAGCGCAACCACAGGAAATGCCCACCGGAGCCGGTGGCTGCCTCCGCCACGACCTGCACGGGCAGGTCCACGTGGTCAGGCAGCCAGTCGCTGGGCTGCAGGCGCACGCTGCCCTGGCCGCCGGGGCTGGCGCCGCTGCGCGGGCCAAGTTCCAGGCGGATGCCGCGGCGCGACCAGCGCAGGGGCCGCAGCGGCAGGGGTTCGGCGTGCTGACGTGCAAGGCGGCCCAGCAGGGTCAGGACGAGATCAAGCTTGGCTTCCAGGCGCTGCAGCGACAGGCTGCTTTCGCCGCGCTCGTCCTTGTCCTCGGTGCGGCTGTCTTCCACCAGTGCGATGCTGCGCAGCAGCTGTTCGGCGATGCCTGCACGCACGCCGCCGGCGGTGCCGCTGCCGAGGATGAACTCCGCCGGCAGCGCGAGATCGCACACCAGCGTCTCATCGAACAGCTCGCTCTCGGCGGGATGGTGCACGGCGGGGGCGGCGGGATCGTTCATGCCAGGGACTCCGCGAGCAGGTAGGCATCGGCAGCGCGGTAGGCGCGGCGCTCGCCCAACATGCCATCCCGGGCGGCATCGCGGCGCTGGCCCATCGTCGCCTGCAGTGCGAGCTGGCCCTGCAGGAGCGCTTCCAGCTGGCGTACATCCGGTGGCTGCAGGGTGGTCAGGTCGAGCGCGGCCAGATGCTCCGCATGTGCGGCCATCAGCCTTGCGGCATCGTCCAGCCGCTCCTCCTCGATCGCCTCACCCAGCGCCTGCAGCTCGGACTGGAGCAGGGCGATGCAGGCCCCGGTGGTCATCGCAGGGCGTCCGCTGCGTTGCGCTGCCCGCCGGGAATCGCATTCCAGGCCGATTCGATGGCGCCCAGCAGCTCCAGGCATTCATGCAGGGGTGCGGGGTCGTTGTGCAGGTTCGCCTCGGTCAGGCGCTGCATGAGGTAATCGTAGAGCGAGGCGAGGTTGCCGGCGATCTCACCGCCGGCCTCATGGTCGAGCGAACCGTTGAGGTGGCCGACGATCGCGCAGACCTCGCCGATGGCCTTGCCCTTCAGTGCCTGGTCGCCACGCTCCAGCAGCACGATGGCCCGCCGCACGCGCTCCAGCGCGCCGGCCAGCAGCAGGGCCACCAGCTTGTGGGGGCTGGCGTCGGCGACGGCGCCCTGGACGCCCACCTGTCGGTACTGCTCGGCGAACTGGCGGCTGGATGCGTACATTGCAACGATCTCCTTGAGCGGGTCGCCCCCACCGGGCGACGACCTGCGATATGTGATGCTGTGTTATCGGCGCAGGGCGCACGCTCTTGAGCGCACGCCGCCGCGTCAGCCGGCCAACTGGGAAAGCTGCTGGGACAGTGAACTGCTGACCCGTCCCATCTCCCCCATCAGCTTGTCCAGTGCGAGGAACTGCGCTTTGTAGCGGGCGGCGACGTTCTCCATCCGCACGTTCAACGCCTCGCGTCGCGTGTCGATGTTCTTCAGCGTCGCGTTGATGCTTTTGGTGCGGGCCACGAAAGCACCCTCCTTGCCGGCCGAGCCGCCGACGTAGCCTTCCACCGCGCCAAACAGCTTGCCGGCGGCACCGGCCTCGCCGGTGAAGGCCTTGCGGATCGCATCGGGCTGGCTGGCGATCGCCGCATCGAACTTGGCCGCGTCGAGCACCAGCGTACCGTCGGCGTTGGGGTAGCCGCGGGTGTTGAGTCCGAGCGTCTTGGCATCCAGGCCGACCGCGGCCAGGTCCTTCAGGACGTTGCCCATCAGGCCGCGCAGCTGGCTGGACGCACCGCGCATCTGCGCGTCGCCGGTCAGTGCGGAGGGCGACTGGTTTTCGGCGTCGTACTTGGTGGCCGTGTTGATGGCCGCGAGCGCACCGTTGTAGGCGGTGACGAAGTCCTGCACCACCTTGCGCGAAGCGGCGATATCGGTGGCGATGTTGACCTTGGCTTCGCCGGTCTTGGTCAGGTTGAGCGTCAGCCCGGGCACGACGGTGCTGACCTTGTTCTCGGCGCTGGTCACCGCCACGCCGTCCACCGTGAGCTTGGCATCGGCGGCGGGGGTGCGCTCGCTCATCGACGCCACAAGTGCGTTCAGGTCCGCATCGGCGCCGTCGTAGCCGAGCTTGAGCGCGTTGGCAGTGCCGGTCTTTTCCTGCGAGATCGACAGGTACTGCTGGTCGCCGGAGGTGATGAGCGTGGCCTGCACGCCGACGCCGCGCGCCACGCTTTCGATCTTGGTGCGGATGCTGGAGAGCGTGTCGTCCTGCGCGACCTCGACCTTGAGTACCTTCGCCGCATCGCCGGTGCCGACGGTCAGCGACAGCGTGCCCGCATTGAAGGTCTTGGCCTTGTCCACCGAGGAATCGGCGATCCACTTGTTGGCCGTGGCCAGCGATTCCACCACGATCGTGTGGCTGCCATTGGCAGCGGCGTTGCTGGCGGTCGCCGTGAGAATGTCATCGGTGCCCGTCTTGACCACGCTGACCGTGCGGGTATCGAAGGCGGTCGCCGCCTTGAGTGCGGTGAGCGAGGTCTTCAGCGTATCGAAGGCGGACTTGACGGTGCTGATCGCAGTGAACTGCATCTTCGCCCGTGATTGCTGCAGGTTGAGCGCGTTGTCGGCCGGCTTGCGGTCAGCCGCCACGAGCTGGCTGACCATGCCGGAGATGTCCAGGCCCGAGCCGATGCCACCGTAACCAAAGTCCGCCACGCGCTGTCTCCCTGTAGTCCGCACCGGCCACGTCCGACGCGGGATTGCGTACGAGAAGGCTAACGGCCGATTCTGGTTTTTCTTTAACCCGGAGGGGCATGCATGACGCGTGCCAGAAAAAGGCGGGGTGGGGGCGGCCGCGGTTCTGGCATGGGGGTTGCAGGGAGGTCCAGGCGGGGAGACGAAGCCAGCCGCGGACATAAAAAACCCTCCCCCTATGCAGGGGAGGGATCAGGGTGCTGACAATCGGAGGGAGACGAAGCCATCCGGTGCGGCAGCAAAGAGGTACTGCATTGACAAGTGGAGGCCGCAGGAGCGGGCCATGACCATCCGGATCGGACCGCGTGGACGGGTCTGGGCTGGGCATGGCCCGCGCCTGTGAAGGGCGGTTGGGCAGGGCAGGTTGCCGCCGGGTCTCCCGACCGCCTGGCAGTGCAGGCGGCGGGGAGTCCAGAGGCTGCCTCGATGCGTGGATCAGCGCAGCAGGCTGAGCACGTTCTGCGGCACCTGGTTGGCCTGGGCCAGCATGGCCGTACCGGCCTGCTGCAGGATCTGGGTGCGGGTCAGTTCGGCGGTTTCCTTGGCGAAATCGGTGTCCTTGATGCGGCTGCGCGAGGCGGACAGGTTCTCCGAGGAGGTCTGCAGGTTGGCCACCACCGAGGTGAAGCGGTTCTGCACGGCACCGAGGTCGGCTCGGGTGCTGTTGATCGCACCCAGGGCCTTGTCGACGATTTCCAGGGCCTGCTGGGCGCCCTTGACGGTGGAGACATCGATCGCGTCGGAGAACTGCTTGTCCGGCACGGTCGTGTTGCCGGCCAGGGTGATGTCGGTCCCGCTGAGCTGGACCAGCGTGCCGTCCTTGTCCACGCTGTCCTTGACCGAGGTCAGGGTCAGTGCGCCGGTGGTGGCATCGGCCTCGGCGTAGATGCCGGTCTCGCCGATCTTCGCATTGATGTGCGTGGCCAGGGCCTGGCCGGCCTTCGCCGTGGTGGTGTCGGTCAGGTCGAGACCTTCGAAGGACACCGTGCCCGAGGCGCTGGTCAGGCTGAAGGCTGCAACCGTTGCGGCGCCGTCGGTCACGGTCGGTGCGGCGACGGTGGCCGAGACAAACTGCGCGCCACCCAGCGATTCGGCCTTGGCATCGACCACCTTGTCGATGGCGATGGCCTGGCCGGCGTTGGCACCGACCTGGAACAGCTGGCTGGAGAACGAGCCGTCCAGCAGCTTGGTGCCGTTGAACTCGGACTGCTTGGCCACGCGGTCGATTTCGCTGACCAGCTGGGTCACTTCGGCCTGCAGGGCCTTGCGGTCGCTGGCCGAGTTGGTGGCGTTGGCCGACTGCACCGACAGTTCACGGATGCGCTGGAGATTGTTGCCGATTTCGCTCAGCGAACCTTCGGCCACCTGTGCCAGCGAAATGCCGTCGTTGGCGTTGCGGATGGCCACGTCGGTGCCACGGATCTGGGTGCCGAAGCGCTCGGAGATCGCCAGGCCGGCCGCATCGTCCTTGGCGCTGTTGATGCGCGAACCGGAGGACAGGCGCTGGATGGTCGTGGCCAGGGACGCGCCGCTGGTGCTCAGGTTGCGCTGGGCATTCAACGACATCGTATTGGTGTTGATGACTTGTGCCATTTCGTTTTTCCTGTGGCAGTAAGTGGAGGGTCAGTCGACCGCCGCCGGGAGCGGCGGTCGACGGGATGCGCGAGGGATCAGCGCAGCAGGCTGAGCACGTTCTGCGGCACCTGGTTGGCCTGGGCCAGCATGGCCGTACCGGCCTGCTGCAGGATCTGGGTGCGGGTCAGTTCGGCGGTTTCCTTGGCGAAATCGGTGTCCTTGATGCGGCTGCGCGAGGCGGACAGGTTCTCCGAGGAGGTCTGCAGGTTGGCCACCACCGAGGTGAAGCGGTTCTGCACGGCACCGAGATCGGCGCGGGTGCTGTTGATCGAACCCAGGGCCTTGTCGACGATTTCCAGGGCCTGCTGGGCACCCTTGACCGTGGACACGTCGATGGCGGCGGCGAACTGCTTGCCGGCCGCCGGATCGGCGGCAGCGAAGCCGGCCAGGGTGCTGTCGATATCGGTGAACTCGCCATCGGCATTGACGCTGTCCTTGACCGAGGTCAGGGTCAGCGCGCCGTCGTCGGCGGCCTCGGCGTACACGCCGGTCTCGCCGATCTTGGCATTGATGGCCGCGGCCACTGCCTTGCCGTTGGCGGCCGTGTTGGCCGCCACGTCACCGACGCTGGCGACGGTCATCGCATCGAAGCTGACCGTGGCGCCCTTGCTGTCGGTAATGGTGAACGCGGCGATATCGGTATCGGTGTTGGCGACGCCGGCGATGGCGGTGGCGGTGCCGCTGGAGAACTGCGCGCCACCCAGCGATTCGGCCTTGGCATCGACCACCTTGTCGATGGCGATGGCCTGGCCGGCGTTGGCGCCGACCTGGAACAGCTGGCTGGAGAACGAGCCGTCCAGCAGCTTGGTGCCGTTGAACTCGGACTGCTTGGCCACGCGGTCGATTTCGCTGACCAGCTGGGTCACTTCGGCCTGCAGGGCCTTGCGGTCGCTGGCCGAGTTGGTGGCGTTGGCCGACTGCACCGACAGTTCACGGATGCGCTGGAGATTGTTGCCGATTTCGCTCAGCGAACCTTCGGCCACCTGTGCCAGCGAAATGCCGTCGTTGGCGTTGCGGATGGCCACGTCGGTGCCACGGATCTGGGTGCCGAAGCGCTCGGAGATTGCCAGGCCGGCCGCATCGTCCTTGGCGCTGTTGATGCGCGAACCGGAGGACAGGCGCTGGATGGTCGTGGCCAGGGACGCGCCGCTGGTGCTCAGGTTGCGCTGAGCATTCAACGACATCGTATTGGTGTTGATGACTTGTGCCATGAGGAGAGGTCCTTGAGCAGTTGCACGTGAATGAGGTCAGTCGCGCCCGACGTGCACCGGGAGCGGTTCGATGTCAGCGCTGCAACAGGCTGAGCACGTTCTGGGGAACCTGGTTGGCCTGGGCCAGCATGGCCGTACCGGCCTGCTGCAGGATCTGGGTGCGGGTCAGTTCAGCGGTTTCCTTGGCGAAGTCGGTGTCGCGGATGCGGCTGCGCGAAGCGGACAGGTTTTCCGAGGAGGTCTGCAGGTTGGCCACCACCGATGTGAAGCGGTTCTGGATGGCACCCAGGTCGGCGCGCACGCCATTGACCGATTCCAGGGCGGCGTCCACGATCTCCAGCGCCTTCTGCGCGCCTTCGTAGGAGGTGATGTCCAGGTCGGCGACATGGGTGGCGGTTGCATCGGCGGCGGCGGCCGTCGGCGCAGCGTCGGTGCTGTCGGCCAGGCCCAGGTCGGCGGCGCCGTCGATCACCAGGTCCTTGCCGGCCTTGACCGAGACCAGCTCCAGGGCGGGCTCGCCGCCGGCCAGCGTGGTGACCTTGGCGTACACACCGGTCTCGCCGATCTTGGCATTGATGGCCGCGGCCGCATTGGTGGTGAAGGCAGCCGCGTCGTCCGCGGCGGCGATGCTGCCGATGGCCACGCCGTTGATGCTCACCGTGTCCAGCGCGGCGAAGGCAGTGATCGCCGTGCCGGTGGTGGCGGCTGCGAACTGGGTGTTGCCCAGTGCGTTGGTACGGGCATCGACCACGCCATCGATGGCGATGGACTGGCCCGCGTTGGCACCCACCTGGAACAACTGGCTGGTGAAGCTGCCATCGAGCAGCTTGGTGCCGTTGAAGTCGGACTGCTTGGCCACCCGGTCGATTTCACTGACCAGCTGGGTCACTTCGGCCTGCAGCGCCTTGCGGTCGCTGGGCGAATTGGTGGCGTTGGACGACTGCACGGCCAGCTCACGGACCCGCTGCAGGTTGTTGCCCACTTCGCCCAGGGCGCCTTCGGCGACCTGTGCCAGCGAGATGCCATCGTTCGCATTGCGGATGGCCACGTCGAGGCCGCGGATCTGGGTGCTGAAGCGTTCGCTGATCGCCAGGCCGGCCGCATCGTCCTTCGCGCTGTTGATGCGCAGGCCGGACGACAGCCGCTGGATGGTGGTCGCGAGCGATGCGCCGCTGGTGCTCAGGTTGCGCTGAGCATTCAAGGACATCGTGTTGGTGTTGATTACCTGTGCCATGGGTCGTCTCCGCTTATTGGGTCCCGGTGGGTGAACGCCGTGCCGCCTGATTGTTTTTTGTAGGTCGTGCACGTCGCTGTTGCCAGATAGGTAACGGCGCATGCCCGGCAACCTTTAGTGCCGGAGCCTTGTTTTTTCAGCGGTTTTCGCGTTGGGCGGGCCGGGCGGGGCCTAGCGGCAGCGCCGGGGCGAACTTTAGCGGGCCCCTGCCCGAGCCTTGCGGAGCCGGGCGCGCACCCACGAAAAAGGCCGCGATGCAGGCATCGCGGCCTTTCTGCAACCGGCAGGTGGCGCGGGCTCAGCCCAGGCGCTGGAACAGGGACATCTGCTGCATCTGGGTGAAGATCGCCTGGGCAGCCTGCAGGGAGGTCTGTTCCAGCTGGTACTGGCTCAGTGCATCGGCGTAGTCGAGGTCGCGCATCTGGGACAGCGTGTCCTTCAGCGTCACCGTGTTGGCCTCGCGCATGGCAGCGGCGTCGTCCACCGCCTTGAGCTGCGAGCCGCCGCTGGCGCGCGCATCGATCATCCGTTCCGCCGCCCGCGCTACGTCGCGCAGCGCGCCCTGCAGGTTGTTCTGTTGCGCGGCGAGCAGGGTGGGGGTGCCCGACTCGCTGCCGAGCGCCGCGATCAATCCGTCCATGGTGGAGAAAATGTCGCGGCTGCCGGCCGCTTCGACCTGGAGGCTGTCCCCTGCGGCGGGCGTGCCTTCCACGGTCAGGCGCACGCCGTTCGCCACGATGTCATCGCCAGGCGCGCGCGTGCCCGTGGAGGTGACCGTGCCCGTGGCATCGACCACCTCGAAGGTGTTGGCGGCGGTGAAGCGCACACTGAACGGCTGGCTGTCCCAGGCACCGCTGCCGTCGAGGCTGACCTGGGTCAGCACGGCCGTCCCCGTGTTGCCGGCGTCCGCGCGGGCATCCACGCGTCCGTCACCGGTGGGGATGCGCAGGAAGATCTCGCTGCCCGGCAATGCATCGAGCACGTAGGTATCCGGCCCGACCTCCACCCGCTTCTGGGTCTGGTCGCCGCCGTACACCACACGGCCGTTGACCTGGCTGAAAGGCGGATCGGAATCCTGGGTGCCCCCGAACAGGTAGCGCCCGGTGCCATCGGTACTGTTGGCCAGCGCCAGCAGGCCGCCGCGGATCTGCTCGATCTCGGCGACCAGGGTTTTCTTGTCGGCCGCGCCAAGCGCGGGGTTGCTGGCCTGGATGGTGAGTTCGCTCACCCGCCCCATCAGGTCGTTGACCTGTGCCAGTGTGTTTTCCTGCAGGCCCAGCCGGTTCTGCACGGCGCTGCCGTTGAGCTTCATCTGGTCCAGCGCGGCCAGGCTGCGGTCCAGGCCGACGGCCGCACCGGAGGCGACCGGATCGTCCTTGGCGCTCACCAGCCGGCGCCCGGTGGCGATCTGCTGCTCCAGATGGCTCAGCTTGGCCTGCTTGGAGAGCATCAGGAAGACCGACTGGTTGTACATCTGCGAGGTGGAAATGCGATCGGTCATCGGGAAACAGCCCCCAGGATGGTCTGGAACATGGTGTCAGCGGTGGAGATCAGCTGCGAGGCGGCCTGGTAAGCCTGTTGCAGGCGCAGCATGTCGGCGGCCTCTTCATCCAGGTTCACGCCGGAGATGGCATCCCGTGCCGACTGCGCCTGGTCGGTGATGACCTGCTGCGCCTGCAGCGAGTAATCGGCTGCGCGGGCCGCCGCACCCACCTGGGTGGTGAGCCCGCCCAACGCGCCGCCCAGGGTGACCGTGCCGGCATTGAACAGCTTGACATCCTCCACCTTGGCCAGGCGCAGGGCATTGCTGTTGTCCGACGAACCGGCCCCGGTCGGCGTGATGGCGAAGCTGTCGCCGGCTTTCGGTGCCCCGTCCATGACCACGCTCCAGCCATTGGCCGCCAGCGTCTGGCCCGGGGTGTAGGTCTGTACGGCACCGCCGTCGACGGTATACGTGGTGGGCGAGGTGAACACGATCGTCGCCGGTGTGCGCAACGCGGGGTTGCTGGCATCGGTGACCTGGATGCCGCTGAGCTTGCCGGTGCCGGTGTTGGCCAGTGTGGCGCTGGCTTTCACCGCCGCCGCCGCCGCGATGCGCGACGGATCGGTGATCGCGATGCCGATGCTGCCGGCCACGCTGGCCGTGGGCTGCAGCAGGAAGCGGTCGTTGTTGGCCGGCGTGCCGCCCACCACCACCGCCACGCCATTGATCCGCAGGGGATCGGCGGCGGTGCCGCTGCCGCTGATGGGCACCGTGGCCCCGGAATCCGCGCGTTGCGCGCTCCACGCGCCCGCTTCGTATTTCAGCACCACGTTCTGCGTGTCCAGCGCGGAAAGATCGCCGTAGCTCGCGCTCAGGGTCGCGCTGCCGGTGTTGGCTGCGTTCGGGCCTACGCGTGGGGTGCCGAAGGTGAAGAAATCACCGCCCGGCTGGCCGTACAGATCCACGCCGGCGCGGTGCACGGCATTGAATTCGCTCGCCAGCCCCACTGCCAGCTTGCCGAGCTCGGCTTTGGCAGGGGTCAGGATCGTGTCACGGAACTCCAGCAGGCCGCCGATCTGGCCGCCCAGCGCACGCGGTTCCAGGGTGATCGTCCGTCCCTGCGATTCCAGTGCGAGCTGCAGCCGCTCTGGCTGGTAGGGATCGGTGGTGGTGGTGACCCGGCTGGCCGTCGTGCCGACCACCAGCGCTTGTCCGCCGGCACTGTAGACGTTCATCAGGTTGCCGTCCTGGATCATCGCCGTGCCGCCGGTATAGCCGACCAGGTTGGCGATGAGCTGGTCACGCCGGTCCAGCAGGTCGGGGGAGGCGTTCACGCCCTTGCCGCCGACGGCGCTGTTGAGCTGCGCGATCTCCTGGGCCAGCCGGTTGATTTCCGCCGCGCCGGCGAGCAGTCCGTTGTTGGTCTCCTCGCCCAGACGGTCCAGCTGTACGTTGAGCTGGGTGAAGCGGGTGGCCAGCGAGGTGGCGCTGTCGAGCATGTTCTGCCGGTCGGCGGTGGCCGAGGCATTGGACGACTGCCCACTGACCGAATCGAAGAACTTCGACCAGACGCCGGCGACATTGGTGGCGGTGTCGGAGAACAGCGCGTCCACGCGGTCGGCCATGGTCGAGAGCTGCTTCAGCCGTGCCAGCTCGCCACTGCCATCGAGCAGCCGGGACACCGCCAGCTGGTCGGCGACGCGGCGGATGTCGGCGATGCGCGTGCCGGTGCCCACGGTGCCGAATCCCATCTGCGCGGGGTCGCTGGTGGCGAAGTCCACGCGCTGTCGGCTGTAGCCGGGCGTGTTGATGTTGGCCACGTTGTGGCTGGTCGTGGCCAGGGCACGCTGGAAAGCGAGCAGCGCATTGGTACCGGTGGAAAGCACGCTGGTCATGGAGTCCTCAACGTCGGATGGTGCCCAGCGCCGCGGTTGCGGCGCCGGCGAAGGTGCGTCCCAGGGACGTGGCGGCATCACCGGCCGAGGCGATCGCCGCGACCGCGCGCTCGATGGTCGGGCCACCGGCGATGGCCGCGATCTTCGCCGCGTACGAGGGGTCGGTGGCATAGCCGGCCTGCTGCAGGCCGCGCGCGAAGCCGCGCACGTCGGTGCCGGCGGCCAGCGCCTGCTGGTAGCGCGGGTTGCTCTTCAGCAGCCGAACGTAGTCGGCGAAACTCTCTGCGGGCGAGGCGTAGCTGCGGAAGCTGGCGGTCTCGTTGCGGCGTACGCCGCCCACGTATTCGTGCGTGCCGACCGACGCGCTGTCACCCTTCCAGCCGGTCGCCTTGATGCCGAACAGGTTGTTGGAGGTGCGTCCGTCGCCATGCTTGATCTGGCGGCGGCCCCAGCCGGTCTCCAATGCCGCCTGCGCGACCAGTGCGCGGGCATCCACGCCGAGCTCCTTCGCCGCGATCTTTGCATGGTCCCAGATCCCGGCCACGAAGCCTGCCGGCGTGTGCGCGCCGAGTTCGGCCACGGCCGTGCGGCTGGCCGCGGCGTCGGCGGCCGAAGGCATGCTGCCACGGTTGTCCGCGGTGGCTGGCCATTGGTCGCTGGCTTCTCCCCAGCCGAGCGAGGCGAGTGGATCGACCGACAGCTCGGCCGCATCCGGGTTCATGGCCGGGTGATGGCTCGACGGATGCAGCCCCGCGCTGTCACGCCCGGCGATCATGTCCAGCGTGTCTTCCATCTGCGGCAGCAGGCGCGGCGCCACGCCCGCGCCGATCTTCTCCAGCAGGCGCATGGCCTTGTCCGCCTCATCCAGCGGCATGCCGGCCGGGGGGGCGGCAGGTGCGTTGAGCTGGTAGGCGCGGCTGGCGTCGGCCGGCTTGATGCGTGCATCCAGCGCAGCGGCCTCTCCCGCGCCGCCGGAAAGCTGGCGCGCGATCACCGCCGACAGCCCCAGTCCGCGGCCCTGCGTCATGGATTCGGCGATCTTCTTGTCATACATCTCGCGGAACAGGGTGTTTTCACCCGGAAACAGCGCGTCGCCGAAACTGGCATCGCGCATGCTCTTGACCAGCATCTGCGCGAACTGCCCCTCCAGCTGCCGCGCGACCTGCTCGACCTTGGCCGGATCGTTGCGCTGCGCGGGATTGAGTTCGAAGGCGGGCTGGATGCGCACGTCAGATCACCTCGAGCTCGGCGCTCAGGGCACCGGCCTGCTTGAGGGCTTCGAGGATCGCGATCAGATCGCCGGGCGCGGCACCGACGGCGTTGACCGCGTGCACGATCTCATCCAGCGAGGTGCCGCCCTCGAACTTGAACATGCGGCTGCCATCGGCCGAGGCCGTCACCGTGGATTGCGGCGCCACCACGGTCTGGCCCCCGGCCAGGGCGTTGGGCTGACTGACGGCGGTGCCTTCCTGGATGGTGACGGTGAGCGAACCGTGCGAGATGGCCGCCGCACCGACGCGGACCTGCTGGCCGATGACCACCGTACCCGTGCGCGAATTGACCACCACCTTGGCCGGTGCGCTGCCCGGGGAAAGCTCCAGGTTCTCGATGCGAGCCAGCAGGCCGATGCGCGCGCCGGGATCGGTCGGCGCCTGGACCGAGACGGTCACCCCATCGACCGCACGGGCCACGCCGTCGCCGAAGGCGTTGTTCAGCGCGGCGACCATGCGCGAGACGGTGGTGAAATCGTTGTTGTGCAGGTTCAGGGTGATTTCCCCGGCACTGCCGAAGACATCGGGCAGGGCGCGCTCGACGGTCGCGCCGTTGGGAATCCGGCCCACGCTCGGCACGTTGACCGAGACCCGTGAGCCGTCACGGCCCTGCGCGCCGAAGCCACCGACGATCAGGCTGCCCTGTGCCACGGCATACACCTGGCCGTCGGCGCCCTTCAACGGGGCCATCAACAGCGAGCCGCCGCGCAGCGAAACCGCATTGCCGATGGACGAGACGGTGATGTCGATCGGCTGGCCCGGCTTGGCGAACGGCGGCAGTTCGGCGTGGATCGCCACCGCCGCGACGTTCTTCAGCTGTGGATTGACGTTGGCTGGCACGTTCACGCCAAGCTCGCCGAGCAGGTTCTTCAGGCTCTGCACGGTGAAAGGGGCCTGGCTGGTGCGGTCGCCGCTGCCATCCAGGCCGACCACCAGCCCGTAGCCGACCAGCGCGTTGCCGCGCACGCCACCGACCTGGGCCAGGTCCTTGATGCGCTCGGCGTGCGCGGGCAGGGCAGCACCGAGCAGGCCGAGCAGCGCAAGGGAAAGAAGACGCGGAAGCGTGAGGGTCATGGCGGCAGGCTCAGAACGGCGACAGGGCGGAATTGAAGAAGCGGCTCAGCCAGCCCTGCGCGTTGGACTGCGCCACCGCGCCGCGACCGCCATACACGATGCGGGCTTCGGCCACGCGGCTGGACGGCACGGTGTTGTCCTGGCTGATGTCGCCGGGGCGCACGATGCCCTGCACCTGCACCAGCTCGTCGCCCTGGTTCAGGCGCAGGTTCTTCTGCCCCTGCACGACCAGGTTGCCGTTGGGCATGCGCTGGATCACGGTGACGGTGACGTTGCCCTGCAGCCGGTTGCTCTGCGCGCTGCTGCCGCGGCCCGTGAAGTCGCGTGATCCGTTGGCACTGGCGCCGAGGATGTCCCGGCCACCCAGCGTCACCGGCGCGCCGAAGATCGTCGGCGTCCCGATCGCCAGCTCGGACTCCTTCTTGGTGGCGGTGTTGGCCGTGGTCTGCGCCTGGGTGTTCTCGGACAGGGTGATGGTCAGCAGGTCACCGACATCGCGCGCGCGCCGGTCACCGTAGAGATTGAGCGAGGGGCCGGCGGCGTAGATCGCACCCGCGGTGGGCTGGCCCTGCGCCGGAACGATCGGCTGCAGCGTCGCCATGGCGGGGTAGGGGCGGACATCGCCGGCGATCACGCAACCACCCAGCAGGCCGGAGAGGGCGCAGGCGATGGCGGGGCGGGCAAGGGAGGGCAACACGGGCATGGCAGTCATCCGGAAAGTGCCGATCAGACGTTGTTGTTGAGATAACCCAGCATCGAGTCGGTGGTGGAGATCGCCTTGGCGTTCATCTCGTAGGCACGCTGGGTTTCGATCATCGAGACCAGCTCCTCCACCACGTTGACGTTGCTGCCTTCCAGCGCGCCCTGCACCACATTGCCCAGGCCGTTGAGGCCGGGGTTGCCGTTCTGCGCCGGGCCCGATGCGGTGGTTTCCAGGTACAGGTTCTCGCCGCGCGACTGCAGGCCGGCCGGGTTGATGAAGTCGGTCAGCGTGAGCGCGCCGATCTCCACGGTGGCAGCGTCGTCGGCCATCTTCACGCTGACGGTACCGTCGTTGCCGATGGTCAGCGTCTGTGCACCCTCTGGAATCTGGATGCCCGGCTGCACCGGGTAACCGCTGTTGGTGACCAGCTGGCCGTCCTGGTTGACCTTGAACGAGCCGTCGCGGGTATAGGCCGAGCTGCCATCGGGCAGGGAGACTTCGAAGAAGCCGCGGCCATTGACCATCACGTCCATCGCGCGACCGGTCTGCTGTTGGCTGCCCTGTTCGAAGTTCTTGGCGGTGGCGACCACGCGTACGCCGGTGCCCAGCTGCAGGCCGGTCGGCAGCTGCGTCTGCGCCGACGAGGCACCGCCAGGCTGGCGGACCTGCTGGTAGAGCAGGTCTTCGAAGCTGGCCCGGTCCTGCTTGAAGCCGGTGGTGTTGGTGTTGGCGAGGTTGTTGGACACGACCGACATGCGCGTCTGCTGCGCGTCGAGGCCGGTCTTGGCGATCCACAATGCCTGGTTCATCGTTGGTTCCTCTGCTGGGCGTCGCGGCCGTGCGGGCCCGGTGGCGGTGGCCCGACGGGTTGCGCGGGCTGGCAGGAGGAGAACTGCAAGCGGCGTGCCAGATGGGCCGCGCCGGGGTTACGTCACCGGGTGCACCGGCGGCTGCGGCGCTGGACCGCGCTCAGCCGTTGAGCCGCAACAGGGCATTGGCACTGCGCGCGTTCTCATCGCCGTGCTTGATCACCTTGACCTGCATTTCGTACTGGCGCTGCAGCTGGATCATCTGGACCAGCGCGGTGGCCACGTTCACATTGCTGCCTTCCAGCTGGCCACTCTCCATCGAGGCCCCCTGCGCCTGCACGAACGGCTGTTGCGGATCGGTGTTGCGGAACAGTCCGTCCAGTCCGCGCTCCAGGCGCTCATCCGGAGCGGCCACCACGCGGATGCGTCCGATCACCGCCATCGTCTGCGGGCCCTCACCGAGCGGGACGATTGAGATGGTGCCATCGTTGCCGATCTCCATCGCCTGGTGCGGCGGAATGGCGATTGGGTTGTTGTTTTCGTCCAGCACCGCATGCCCGCCGGCGGTCACCAGCTGGCCATTGGGCGTCAGTGCCAGCGCGGCGCCACGCGTATACGCTTCGCCACCGTTGCCCGGCGGCTGCACGGCCAGCCAGTTGCCGGCCCGCAGGGAAAGATCCAGCGGATTGCCGGTGATCTGCTGCGCGCCGACGCGGCGGTTGAAGCCTGCGTCGACGTGCAGGGCGTCCACCCGCGAGGCAAACCCTTCGCCCCGGACGGGAAACGCTTCGGTGTTGGCCAGCGCTTCCTTGAAGCCGGGTGTATCGGTATTGGCGATGTTGTGCGAGGCGGTCGACTGCGCCTGCAGCGAGGCGCGCGCGCCGGTCATCGCCACATAGAGGGCCTTGTCCATGTCACTTGCTCCGGTGGACGGTCAGCAGCTCATCAACGGATGTTGATGACGGCCTGGGTGACCTGGTCCTGGGTGGTGATCATCTGCGCGTTGGCCTGGAAGTTGCGCTGCGCGACGATCATGTTGACCAGCTGCTCGGTGAGATCGACGGTGGACGATTCCAGTGCGCCGGCCTGGATCTTGCCAAGGCTTCCGGTGTCCGGTGCGCCGGTGCGCGCCGTGCCGGAATCGAAGGTCTCGACCCACATGTTGTCGCCCTTCGGCTGCAGGCCCTGCTGGTTGTTGAAGGTGGTCAGCGCCACCTGGCCCAGCGGGCGGTCATCGCCGTTGGTGTAGCGCGCGTAGACGATGCCGTTCTCGGACACGCTGATCTCGTTGAGCTTGCCCGCCGCATAACCGTCCTGCTGCGTGTTGCGCAGGGCGAACTTCTCGCCGTACTGGGTCGAACCGCTCACGTCCAGGCTGAGGTTGATCGCACCGGCGCCGGTCACCGGCACGATCGGATCGAGCGCGATGCGTCCGTTGGCCGGCGAGGTCAGCGAGCCGTTGTCATCGAACTGCAGGGTCACGGTACCGCCGGCATTCTGGCCGTCCACGTAATTGTGCACTTCCCACTGGTTCGGCACGGCGGTCTTGACGAAGTAGGAGGTCTGGGTGTGGCTCACGCCCAGCGAGTCGTACACGGTGATGCCCCCGCTGGACTGGCTGTAACTGTTGGAATCGGCCGGGTCGAACGGAGTCACCTTGGGCACGTTGGCGTTGGCGGGCAGGGTGAAGGCGATCTGTACCTCGCTGGTCTGCTTCGGCGCACTGTCGGTGGTCAGCAGGCGCAGATCGCCCATGCGGCCCACGTCGAAGCTGGTGCCATCGGCGTTGGCGGCGAACGCCTGCAGGCGCGCGCCCTGCGGGTTGACCACGTAACCGGCGGCGTCGGTCTGGAAGTTGCCGGCACGCGAGTAGGCCGGCGCTCCGTTCATGCTCATGGTGAAGAAGCCTTCGCCGGAGATCGCCATGTCCAGCCCGCGTCCGGTCTGCTGGTTGGCACCCTGGATAAACTGCTGGGCCACATTGGTGACCCGCGTGCCGGTGCCGGTCTGGTTGCGCGACAGCCCGTAGCTGGTCGCCGCGAACAGATCGGCGAACTCAGCGCGCGATTCCTTGAAGCCCGTCGTGTTGACGTTGGCCACGTTGTTGGCGGTGACGCCCAGATCGGTGTTGGCGGCCTTGATGCCGGACAGGGAGGTGCTGAAGCTCATGACGGCGTTCTCTGGAAAGGAGGGAGGGACGTGCTCAGCTGACGCGCAGCACGTAGTCGATCGGGGCCGTGCCGAGCCCCTTGAGGTTGAGGTACAGGCCATCGGATCCGACCGTCACGCTTTCCACCGGCGCCTGGACATAGGTGGAAAGCTTGGTCTGGGTGCCGGCGGCATCGCTGTGGGTCGCCGCCAGCCGGTAATCGCCGGGTGGCAGGCGGTTGCCATTGCTGTCCTTGCCGTCCCAGTCGAACCCGGTCTCGCCCGCCGCCTTGGCTTCCACGCTGATCTGCGCGACCTTCATCCCGTTCGCATCGGTGACATCCACGGTGACGAAGCCGGCCGACGGCGCGGCGACCACGCCGCTGGCTCCGCCTTCCGCACCCAGCACCATCTTTTCCGAAGGCACCAGCACGTCGTGCCCGACGAGGGCGGCACCGCGCAGCACCTGGTCGCCGGCCATCGAGGACTGGAACCCTTTCACCGTCGTGTTGAGGTCGGTGATGCCCTGCACGGTCGACATCTGCGCCATCTGCGCGACCATCTGGGTGTTGTCCATCGGCTTGAGGGGATCCTGGTGCTGCAGCTGCTCGGTCATCAGGCGCAGGAAATCGGCCTGTCCCAGCGTGTCCTTCTTTGTTGCCGCCGCGCTGTTGGGCGCGGTGAGTCCCAGCGCCGAATAGACGTCCTGGCTGGATTGACTGGAGATCGTGCTCATGCGGTTTCCTCGGGAGCGCGCGGTCAGCGGCCCATGGTCAGGGTGGCCAGCGCCAGTTCCTTGGCGGTGCCCAGCATTTCGACACCGGCCTGGTAATTGCGCGAGGTGGAGATCAGGTTGACCATCTGCGCCACCGGATCGATGTCGGCCTGGTAGATGTACCCGTCACCATCGGCGAGCGGATGGCCGGGCTCGTAGCGCTTGATCGGCGCCGCCTCGCTCTGGTTGATCTGCTTCACCTGCACCGTGGTGACATTGGGATCGGTGCGGCTGGTGACAGCCTGGAAGATCGGCTCCAACGGCTTGTAGACCGCCTGCGGCGAGCCGGCCACCGAATCGGTGTTGGCCAGGTTGGAGGCCAGGGTGCTCATGCGGACCGACTGCGCCTGCAGCGCGGAACCGGCGATATCGAAGATCGGGAGATTGCTCATGGCTTACTGTCCGGTGATCGCGGTCATCATCGAGCTCACCTTGCCCTCGACGAATCGCAGGGAGGCCCGGTATTCCAGGGCAGCGCGGCCGTAGGCGGCACGCTCGGCATCGGGGTCGACGGTATTGCCGTCCAGGCTGGGCTGCACGCCGGTCTTGTCGATCTGGAACGGGTTCAGGCCGGGATTGAGCGCGTGGTGCTGCTCATGCGTGGTGGTCATCAGCCCGGCACCGGTCTGTCCCTGGGCACTGCGCAGGGCGGCCTCGAAATCCAGGTCCTGCGCCTTGTACCCCGGCGTATCGGCGTTGCTGAGGTTGCTGGCGATGATCTTCATGCGCTGCTCGCGCAGCGGCATCGCCTGCGCGTGCAGGCCGAGATAATCGGAGATGAGGTTGGGCATGGCGCGCTCCCACGGGACGTTGCCGGGGAGGTTGCAAGGCGCGTGCCACACCGCGTCCGGCGTCGGGCCGGGCGCGATCGGCGGCTCGGCCGGAACGCCGGCCGGGCAGGGGGTCAGGCCGCTTCGGCGACCCGCCGCAGGCGATCAAGCACGAAGTCCGCCAGCTCGTGCGGGGAGTACTTGGCGACGAAGGCGTTGGCCCCCACGCGCTCCACCATCGCGTTGTTGAACACACCGGACAGGGAGGTGTGCAGCAGGACGTACAGACCCGAAAGCCCCGGGTGGCGGCGGATCTCGGTGGTCAGCGTATAGCCGTCCATCGCCGGCATTTCGATATCGGAAATCACCATCGCGTAGCGCTCGGCCGGGTTTTCGCCCGAGGCATGGATCTGCAGCAGGTGCTCCAGCGCCTGCTTGCCATCGGAAAGGAGGGTGGCGCCCACCCCCAGCTGGTCCAGCACGCTGCGGATCTGCTGGCGCGCCACGCGCGAATCGTCCACCACCAGCACCTGCAGCTGGGGAGCGTCGGCCGGCATGGCCAGGGCAGGGTCGATGACCGCCTCTCCGCGGACCTGCGCGATGTCGGCCAGTACGCTCTCCACGTCGATCACCTGGATCAGCTCGCCCTGGAAGCGCGTCACCGCGGTCAGGTAGCTCGATTCGGCCCCCAGTTCCGGTGGCGGGTGGATGTCCTGCACCGCGATGTTGACGATGCGCTCCACGCCGCTGACCAGGAAGCCCTGGATGGAACGGTTGAACTCGGTCACCACGAGATAGCCGGGTCCGCCGCCGCCTTCGCGCTCGGGGTGGCCGATGGCCTCGCCGAGGTCCAGCACCGGCACCGAACGGCCGCGCACGTCGGCGACGCCGGAAAACTCCGTCGGCAGGCCCGGCACCTGGAACAGCTCGGGCCGGCGCAGGACTTCCTGCACCTTGAAGACGTTCACGCCAAAAAGCTGGCGGCCGCCGAGGCGGAACAGCAGCAGCGCCAGGCGGTTGTGGCCAGCCAGCCGGGTGCGCTGGTCGATGCGGTTGAGCAGGTCATGTGACATGGACTCTGTATCGGCTGCTCCGGTGCGCAACTTGAGGGCGCCCGGCCGCAGGCGCTGGCACGGCGCTTGCACCGGGACGGGCAGGCCTCATTCATGCGACTGCCCATGCCCCGCCGGACCCCGTCGTCACGCTTCCCGCCTTCTACCGCCTGTCGGGCCGTCACGCGCACTGCGCGCCTGCGCTGGCAGGCCCTCGTGTGCCTGTCCATCGCCGTGCTGCCGGCCTTCGCCACGCCGCAGTGGCAGCCGGTGCAGGAGATCCGCGCCGCCGCGTTGTCACTGCTGGCCGCTGATGCACAGGGCGAAGCCGTGGTGGCCGATGCGATGCGCCTGCCGGCCTGCGGCCAGCCGTTGGCGGCCCAGGCCACGGCCAACACCACGGTGGAAGTGAGCTGTCCGGATGCCGGCGGCTGGCGGCTGTTCGTGCCGGTCAAGGTGCGCCGTGAGCAATCGGTCCTCGTGCTGACCCGCGGCATCGCCGCTGGAGAAGCCCTCTCCGCTGCCGATATCAGTACGGCGCGCCGTGATGCCGCCCGCATCGCCGGCGCCGTGCTGGCCGATCCAGCCCAGGCCGTGGGTCGGGTGGCCCGTCGGCCGCTGCAGGCCGGCAGCCTGGTCGCCGCCTCGGACCTGGTCGCGCAGCGGCTGGTCAAGCGCGGTGACAGTGTCGCGCTGGTCTCCCGCCGCGGTTCGGTGGAGGTCCGCGTGGCGGGCCGGGCACTGGGCGATGCGGGCCAGGACGAGCGCGTCTCTGTGGAAAACCTCGCCTCGCGCAAGATCGTGCAGGGGACGGTGGCCGCCAGCGGCGACGTTTTTGTGACGCGTTGATGGCGGGCGACAAAAAAACCCTAAAGGTCATGGCCGACGGGCCGTTATCCTTCGTGTACGGCAACTCCGAGGACTACTCATGAGCCAGAAAATCGACGGCACCAGCCAGGCAGCACAGGCCCAGGCCCTGCGCACGCTGGTGCCCGCCAACAAGGCCAGCGTCGGCACCGACGCCCCGGCAACGCCCGTGGCCGGCCCCGACCGTCTCACCCTGACCGCCGAGGCCACCAACCTGCAGGCGCTTGAACGTGCGCCGGCGATCGATGCCCAGCGCGTGCAGGCGGTCAAAGAGTCGTTGCAGAACGGCACCTACCGCATCAACCCCGAAGCGATCGCCTCGCGCATGCTCGAGCTGGACCAGCAGCTGCTGGGATGAGCACGCCCATGAGCGAGCCCATGCAACGCCTGAGCGATGCGCTGGATGCCGAACGGCAGGCGCTGACCGAACACGATGTGCATGCGCTCATCCGCGCCACCGGTGCCAAGCTCGACGCCCTGCGTACCCTGGAAGGGGCCCCTCCGGTGGGCCAGGCCGAGGCGCTGCAGGCGCTGGCCGAGCGCAACCGCGCCAACGGGGTGCTGCTCGCCCGCCGCCGTCGCGAAGTGAACTGGGCGTTGCGCCAGCTCGGCCGCAGTGAAGACGCACCGGCCTACGACAGCCGCGGACAGGCCCACCAGGCCCGCGCCGGGCGTCCGCTCGCCGTCGCCTGACCGTGCCGGCCGCCGCCCTGTGCGGCCCCCCGCGCGGTGTGGACGCCGCGCAGCGCAGGGGAGGCAGGGAAGGGTCTGTCGTATAGTGACGGCACTGTTTCTGCTGCCGGATCCACCGTGACTGCCACGCCTCTCCCGACCGTCCTCCTTCCGCCGCAGCCGGTGCTGCAGGCGCTGGTCGCACCCCTCCGCGAGGGGCTGCTGCTGTTCGCCGATGATGACCGCACGCTGTTGGCCAACCCCGCGGTGCAGGCCATGCTCGGCGGGGAGGCCGATGATGAGGACGGTGCCGCGCGCCGTCTCCGCAGCCTGTTGCCGGCCGACGCACTGGCCCAGGCACGCGACCATGGCCAGTGGAATGGCAGCCTGGTGATGGCCGAAGCCGTGGTGATCGCGCAGATCTTCCACCAGCGTGACGAGGGCCGTGGCTGGTACCTCGGCCTGTTCCGGCAGATCGAGGGCCAGGAGGATTACGAACGCGAACTGCAGCAGCGTCACGCGGAACTCCGCCAGGCCTACCTGCGCCTCAACGGCGCGCAGGAGAAGCTCCTGCAGTCGGAGAAGATGGCCTCCATCGGCCAGCTTGCCGCCGGCGTGGCCCATGAGATCAATAATCCCATCGGTTATGTGCATTCCAACCTGGGCAGCCTGCAGGAGTATCTGCGCAGCCTGTTCACCGTGATCGAGGCCTACGAGCGTGCGCTGCGCGCACCGGATCCAAAAGCCCTCATCCCGGAAATCGATGACATCCGCGATCGGCTGGACATCGATTTCATCAGCCGCGATCTGCCGCAGCTGATGGCCGAATCGCGCGAGGGCATTGAACGGGTGACCCGCATCGTGCGCGACCTGAAGGACTTCTCGTACTCCGGCCGCGATGAATCGTGGAAGCTGGTCGACCTGCATGCCGGGCTTGAATCGACGATCAACATCATCTGGAACGAGCTCAAGTACAAGGTCGTGCTGGAGCGCGAATTCGGACAGCTGCCGCTGGTGGAGTGCCTGCCCTCGGAGCTCAACCAGGTCTACATGAACCTGCTGCTCAACGCGGGCCATGCCATCGCCGAGCGCGGCACGATCACCGTGCGTTCGGGCGTGGACGGGGAGTACGTATGGGTCGAGTTCCAGGACACCGGCGGCGGCATTTCACCCGAACTGCGCCAGCGCATCTTCGATCCCTTCTTCACCACCAAGCCGGTGGGCAGTGGCACCGGGCTCGGACTGTCGATCTCCTACAGCATCATCAACAAGCACAACGGCCGGATCGACCTGGAAAGCACCCCGGGCGTGGGTTCAACCTTCCGCCTGGTGCTGCCGATCAAGCAGCCGCGCTGAGCCGAGGCCGGGCATGGCCCGGCCAGCACCTCCCTGGTGCCGCCCTGCAGCTCAGCGCGGCACGCCCCGCGCGCCCGCGCCCAGCAGATCCGCCGGCAGTGCGCCGCCGTTGCTGCGCCGCTGCTCCTCGTACGTACGGAAGGCCTGGTGGATGTGCTTGCGCAGCTCATCATCGTTCCACGGCTTGGTCAGGAAGCGGTAGATCGCTCCCCGGTTGATCGCATCGGTCACCGTGTTCAGATCCGTGTAACCGGATAGCACCAGCCGGATGGTGTCCGGGTAGAGCATCTTCACCCGGCCCAGGAACTCGGTGCCGCTCATGTCGCTCATGCGCTGGTCGGACAGGATGACCTGCACATCGTTGATCGCCAGCAGGTCGAACGCATCGCGCACATTGCCGGCCGCCAGGATGCGGTAGCCGTCGCGGCGGAACAGGCGTACCAGTGAACGCAGCACGTTCTCCTCATCGTCCAGCAGCAGCAGCGTGCGGTCCGGGCGGGTATCGGCGAACGCCTCCGGGCGCAGGTAGCGCCGGCGCAGCGTCATGCCGGCCGCATCGGCCGACATCGGTTCACCGAACAGGTACCCCTGGAACACATCGCAGTCGTTGCGGCGCAGAAAGCCCAGCTGGGCCTGCGACTCCACGCCATTGGCGATCACCGTCATGCCCAGCTGGTGACCCATGGCGATGATGGCGCGGGCGATGGCCGCCTCGCGGTTGCCCGCCGGGGCGCTCTTGATGAAACTGCGGTCGATCTTCAGCTTGTCCACCGGGTAGCGCACCAGCGCGCTCAGGCTCGAATCGCCGGTGCCGAAGTTGTCCAGGCTCAGGCTGATGCCTTCGTCGCGCAGGTTGACCAGGGTTTCGTGCACGAAATTCACGTTGTTGGTCAGCGCGCTTTCGTTGATCTCCAGCGTCAGCATCGCCGCCGGCACACCGGTCACGCGGATCAGCTCGATGACCTCGGCGAAGAAGTTCGGTCGCAGCAACTGCAGGGTGGACACATTGACCGCGATGGTGAAATCGTCGAACCCCTGGTCGCGCCACAGCCGTGCCTGCCGGAGCGCACCTTCCAGCACCCAGGTGCCGATCTGCACGATGATCCCGAGCCGCTCGGCGGTGCGCATAAATCGCTCCGGCACCAGCATGCCCAGCGTCGGCGACTGCCAGCGCAGCAGCGCTTCCATGCCGACCACATGGCCATCGCGCGCGCTCACCAGCGGCTGGTAGCGCAGCTTGAGTTCGCCATTTGGAATGGCATCGATGATCTGGCGCGCGATGATGCTTTCGCTGTGCGCGCTGGGCGGCATGTCCAGCGCGTGGATGCGCACCGCATTGCCGCCCTCGCGCGCGGCCTGGTGCAGCGCGTCCTCGGCGTGATCGAGCAGCCGCGTGGCCGTGCCCGCATGTTCCGGGCACAGGCTCACGCCGACCTTGCCGGTCATGAAGAGCGTATAGGGCAGCACCGAGAGCGGAAGTTCGAGCTGCTGGCGGATTTCCTCGGCCAGGTCTTCCGGCAGCGGCACCTCGGGGCCACGCGGCACGGCCAGCAGGAACTCGTCGCTGCCATGCCGCCACAGCTTGCCACGCCCGCGCAGCCAGCCGCTCAGGCGTTGGGCGATCAGGACCAGGGCCTGGTCGCCGACCTCGGCGCTCATGTTTTCGTTCACCGACGCGAAATGGTCGATGTCCACGTGCATGAGCATCATCGGCGTGCCACCGGAAGCGGCTTCGCCGACCATCGCCTGCAGCTCCGGATTTGCAGCACCCAAGCGCTCGGGTGCCTGGTCGATCGGGGCCAGCGGCAGGCTCGTATTCCACATGTGCACTCAGCGTTCCAGGTCGTGGGCCGGCGTGGCGCCGGCCTGGTAGGGGAGATGGACCGACACGCACGTGCCTTCGCCGTGTGCCGATTCGATCCGCAGCTGCCCGCCCACGCTCTGCGCACGCTCGCGCATCACGATCAGGCCAAGGCCGCGCGGTCCGTCCGGGTCGAAGCCTTCGCCATCATCGTGGATCTGCAGGCACAGGCCTTCACCGTGCTGGTCGCGCAGCACCAGCTCGACCTGGCTGGCACGCGCGTGCCGCAGCGCATTGGTCAGGCTTTCCTGTGCGATGCGGAAACAGGCCTGTTCGATGTCGTTGGCCGGCCGGCGCGGCAGGCTGTCGATGCGCGCCAGCAGCTCCACCGGCGAGGCGCGGAACAGCACCCCGGCCTGCCAGCGCAGCGCGGCTTCCAGTCCGAGCGCATCCAGCTGGGGCGGTCGCAGCAGTGTGGAAAGATCGCGCAGCTTGGCCACGCTGGAATCGGCCAGGGTCACGATCTGCTGGAGATCTTCCGCGCGCCGCACCGGGTCGTCCTCATCCAGGGCCGCCCACGCCGAGAGCTTCATCGCGGTGATGGCCTGGCCGATGTCGTCGTGCAGGTCGCGCGAGATCGCGCGGCGCTCGTCTTCCTGCAGCGAGAACAGGCGTCCTGCCATGGCCTGCAGTTCGCGGTTGCTGCGCTCCAGCGCATCGCGGGTGCGTTCGCTTTCGCTGAGGTCGCGCACGATGAGCAGCTGGCAGTCGCGGCCCCCGTAGCGCACGTCACCCAGCACGATCCCGGCCTGGAAGCGGCGCCCGTCGCGGCGCTGCATCTCCAGCACCAGGGAGTGGCCATCGCGCGCCGCCGCAGGACCCTGCAGCAGCTGCCGCAGGTGCCGCAACCCGCTGTCCGGCAACAGCCCCTGCAGCGGTTCACCCAGCAGGCTCTGGCCCCCATGGCCGAACAGGTCCACCGCGAACGCGTTGGCATACAGCACGTGTTCGGCTGCAAGGATCACCACGCCATCGGGCAGCACGCGCACCAGCTCGCGGAACTGGTCTTCGCGCTCGCGCAGCAGCCGTCGCGACTGCTCGCGCTCGGTCACGTCCTGCAGCGTGCCGAGCACGCGTGGCCGACCGGCCTCGTCGACGCCGCTCTCGGCACGCAGGTGCACCATCACGGCGCGCCCGTCGGCGGCACGCAGGGGCAACAGCACATCCAGATGCACCGGCTCGCCCGATCCGATGGCATCCAGCAGCTGGCTGGTCAGGCCGGCAGTGGCCGTGTCGGCCGGGACCAGCAGGTCGCCAAAGGGGTGCCAGCGGACCGTGCCGGGCGCGCGGTGGCCGAGCAGGGCATACACCTGCGGTGCGTAGCGGCCTTCGCCCGTGGCCGGGTCGACCTCCCAGGCACCGATCCGGGCCAGTTCGTGCGCTTCTTCCAGGCGTGCCAGCGCCTGGTCGCGGCGCTGCAGCGCCTCGTCCTCGGCGGTGCGATCGATGACGATCAGCAGCCGCGCCTCACGGCCATCGTAGTCCAGTGCGTTGCTGCGCAGTTCCATCTGCCGCAGGCGGCCATCGCGCAACTGCAGCTGGGCGCGCAGCACGCAGGTCTGGTCGGGTCGCTCACGCAGCTGTTCGAGCCTGCGCTGCAGCGCTTCAACGCCCTCGGACGGCCACAGCGCCTCGATCGAACGACCCAGCAGCTCCGGACGCTCCCAGCCGAACATCGCGCAGGCCGCAGGATTGACGTCCAGGATCTCGGCACTGTGCAGGTCATACACCAGGATCGGCCCCGGGTTGCCCACGAACACCTGCCGGTGCCGGGTGTCCGACGCCGCCAGCAGGTCATGTGCCTGCAGCACGTGCGCGCCGAGCGGACGCAGCAGCAGGTACAGCACCAGCGCGCTGGCGGCCACGAAGAACAGCCCCTTGGCGCTCTGCCACCAGGCAGCGGTGTGCGGGTCGGGAACCAGCGCCTGCACGGCCAGGTCGGTGCTGGCGATCCAGGCCACGGCCAGCAGCAGGAAAGCCAGGACGACGCGGCGCCGGTCACGGCGCAGCATCCGGGCAAGCAGGCGGGTATCGGGGCGTGACACGTCGGCGTTCGATTCCGGGGACATGGGAGACGGGACGGCGTTCGCGTGCGGGAGGATCTGTCGACGCATAGTACCGCGCGGGTTGCACCCCCGGTGCGCAGGCCCTCAATAATCCGTCCGGCAGGCCGCTAACGATTTCGTTCCCGGCTGTCGGGAGCGTTACCGGAGCACACCGCGTGAACCAAGGGATCATCGCCAGCCTGTTGCAGCATCCGCTCGCTTCGGCACTGGTCATTCTTGATCGGGAAGGGCGCCCGCTGGCCGCCAACCCGGTGGCCCGGCAGTACCAGTTGCCGCAGGCAGCCACCGCCTACCGCGACCTGCTCGAAGACATGCGCCTGCTCGCCGCCGACGGGGGCACCGTGCCATGCAGCCTCCCCGGCGGTCCGCAAGGCCGCCACGATGGCTGGCTGCGCGCTGTGCACGATGAGGACGGTCACCTGACGGCCTTCACGCTGAGCGTCCCGGAGCCGGCCGCGGGCCATTCCGGCGAAGGCTGGGAGCTGGCACTGGAAAGCGCCGGCCACGGGCTGTGGGACTGGAACGTGGGCAATGACCAGATCCTGCGCTCGCCGCGGCTGGGTGGCAGTGGCGAGCTGCAGGAGGCGGGCGGTGCACTGCTGGACCGGGTCCATCCCGAGGACCGTCCGGCGGTCCGCGCCGCCGTGCAGTCGCACCTGCTGGGCGAAACCGCGCAGTACAGCGCCGAGTTCCGGGCCCGCCAGGCCGATGGCGGCTGGCGCTGGGTCCTGGACCGCGGCCGGGTGGTCACCCGCACCGCCGATGGCCAGGCCCTGCGGATGGTCGGCACCCACACCGATATCGAACAACAGAAACAGCTGGAGGCCCGGCTCCAGGAACAACAGCTGCATCTTTCCGAAGCGCAGCGCATCGCCAGCATGGGCAGCTGGTCCTGGGATCCGCACAGCCGCGTCTTCCGGTGGTCTCCTGAACTGCTCGCGCTGCTCGGCGGAGGCCTGTCCACTCCGGGCCAGGCGCGGAACTGGCTGCGTCGCGTGCCAGCGCGCTCACGCGGCGCGCTGCGGCTGGCCTGGCGCCGTCTCGGCCGTGACGGCCGGCCGACGCATCTTGAACTGGAACTGCGCGGCGCGTACGGCGCTGCCCCGATGCAGCTGCGCGTCTGGATGCAGCCCCTGCAGGACGCCGACGGCCGCGTGCAGCGCGTGCTCGGGCAGGTGCAGAACATCAGCGAGCAGCACCAGACCGATGCGCTGATCCGCTGGCGCACCGAGCTGCTCAACCGGATCTCCGCCCTCGGCCGCATCGGTGGCGCCGAGATCGAAGTCGGCAGCCGGCAGATGCAATGGACCGAGGAGTGCTACCGCATCCATGGCCTGCGCAAGGAGCCGGTCACGCTGGACCAGGTGCTGGCCATGTACACGGATGAATCGCGCTCGGCCCTGGAGGCCGCCCTGGCACGCATCGCCGAAGGCGGCCTGCCCGAGCAGCTGGACCTGTGCTTCTATCGGCAGTCCGGGGTGCGCGTGTGGGTCCAGGTGCTGGTCGAGCTCGACCGCCGCGACGGCCTGCCGGCGCGCTTTGTGGTGCTGTTCCGTGACATCACCCGCGAGCGTGAGGCCAACGAGCGCATCGAACTGCTGGCTCATTACGATCTGCTGACCGGCCTGCCCAACCGCATGCTGCTGCGCGAGCAGACTGCCGAGGCCATCGCCGAGGCGCGCGATCGTGGCACCGCGCTGGCCATGCTGTTCATCGATCTGGACGGTTTCAAGACCATCAACGATACGTTCGGCCACGCCACCGGCGATACGCTGCTGAAGTCCGCGGCCGCGCGCCTGCACCAGGGGCTGCGCAACAGTGATCTGTTCGGACGTTTCAGTGGCGATGAGTTCATCGTCGTACTGCGCGACCTGGCCGAGCCCGAAGATGCCGGGCATGTAGCGCGCAAGCTGATCGCTTCGCTTGGCCAGCCGCTGCAGCGCGGTGATTCCACGCTCAAGGTCGGCGCAAGCGTCGGCATCGCCTTCATGGAAGAGGGGCGCGAAGATTTCGAGACGCTGCTGCGCGCCGCCGATGCGGCCATGCACGCGGCAAAGGAAGCAGGACGTAACACCTACCAGTATTACAGCCAGGACGCGCTGAGCCGCATCCAGCGCCGCCTGGAGCTTGAGCAGGCCCTGCTGGGCGCGATCGAGCGCGAGGAGTTCAGTCTGGTGTACCAGCCGCTGATGCACACCGACGCCGACGAGCCACCGGCCATCGAAGCGTTGCTGCGCTGGCATCGGCCGGGCAGCGGTTACTGCAGTCCGGCGGAGTTCATTCCCATCGCTGAAAAGTGCGGTGAGATCGTGCGGATCGGTGATTGGGTGCTCAACGAGGCGTGCCGCCAGGCCGCGGCGTGGGATCGCGCCGGACTGGTGTTCGATCGCATCGCGGTGAACGTGTCGGCGGTGCAGCTGCGCGAGCGCGGTTTCGCCGAGCGGGTGATCGAGATCTGCCACGCACAGGGCCTTTCGCCTACGCGCCTGGAACTGGAACTGACCGAGTCGGCGCTGATCCAGGACACCGAGGTCCTGCGGCACTGCTTCGAAGTGCTGGACCGCCATCGCGTGCCATTGGCGGTGGATGATTTCGGCACCGGATTCTCCAACCTGCATTACCTCAACCGGTTCCCGGTGGGGCGCCTGAAGATCGATCGCAGTTTCGTGCAGGGCATGCTGCACGATAGCGGCACCGCCGAGGTGACCCAGGCCATCGTGCATCTGGGCCACGCGCTCGGCATGAAAGTGGTGGCCGAAGGCGTGGAGACCGCACAGGAAGAGGACATGCTGCGCCGGCAGGGCTGCGACGAGATCCAGGGCTACCTGTACTCACGTCCCCTGGTGCCGCGTGACCTGGCGAGCTGGCTGCGCCAGGGCATCCAGATGAGTCGCCTCGACGCCCCCGTACTGTCCTGACGCCGGGCGCCCGGTGGGCGCCCGCAGGTGATGCCGGGCGTTGCCCGGCCGCCCCATCCGCTGCCGATCGTGTCGCCAGGCCCGGCCCAGTGCCGTGCCGCCTGCCAATCCCGTTGCGGGCCAGCCCCCGGTGCTGCGCGGGCCGGCTCAGCCGATCAGCGAGACGTCCAGCCCGAGATCCCACGCCAGGCTCGCCAGCGCCGGGTCCATGCCGGGCGAGGCGTCCGGCGCGGACGCGGCTGCTTGAAGCTCTGCCAGCTCGCGCCGTGCCAGCGCTTCGAGCTGTGCCAACTGTGCGCCCGCCGAAACCCGGGGGGGCGTGGCTGCCCGCGCGGGCGGGGCAGGGACCACACGCAGCGGGTCAAGGGAGACATCGCGCCCCTCCGGACATGCAAAGGCCCCGAGCAGGTCGGGGCTTTGCACACGGCGGGCGACATTCGAATCCACCGGTCAGAACAGCTCGACTGTCCCGGCACCCATGCTCTGCTGGGCCACCGGCTTGTGCGGCGGACGTTCCCATTCCACGCGCATTTCGCGCAGGCGCGAACCGGTGCGCTGCAGCGCCACCACCATCTCTTCATCCATCACGCCGCCATTGCGGTGCAGCAGTTCCTGCAGGCTCATGGCTTCGCGGTTGATCGCAGTCAGGCGATCCAGGTGCACATGCACGCCGCCCAGGGACTGCGTGGCGATGTCCTCGAACTGCAGCGCGCGCACCGCTTCGGCCACGCTGGCGTCGATGGCGCGGGCACACTCGGAGACCTCGCGCATGCCATCGCCGAGCGACGCATTGATCTGGGCCACGCTGTCCACCATGGCAGCCGCCTCGTGGCGCGCCTCGCGGGAGCGGTCCATGTCACGCGACGCCATGTGGGAGACGGTCTCGCGCACCTTGGCGATGGCGTCCTTGGAGCTGTGGGCCAGCTTGCGGATCTGCTCGTTGAACGTGGTCGAGCGTTCGGAGAGATTGCGTACCTCGTCGGCCACCACCGCAAAGCCACGACCGGCCTCGCCGGCACGTGCCGCTTCGATGGCCGCGTTCAGTGCCAGCAGGTTGGTCTGATCGGCAATGGACTTGACGTCTTCCAGCAGCGCGAAGATGCCATCCAGGTGCTGCGCCATCTGGTCGATGTGCTGCACGGTGTTGCTGCTCTGGCCGCTGACCTGCTCGAGGGCCTCCACCAGCTGTTCCATCTGGTGGCTGGCGTGCTGGGCGAAGCGGGCCACGTCCAGCCCGGCCGGGCCGTCTTCTCCGGCGCGGTCGACGATGCGGGCCAGCGCCTGGTTCTGCTGCCGCGACTTGCGGTTCATCGCGTCGAAACTGCCGCCCAGGCCGGCCACGGCCTGCCGGATCAGATCGCGGGCGCGTTCGATCTCGCTGCGCGAACCGTCGATCTCGGTGCCGACGAAGCTGCGCAGTTCGGTGAGCAGCTGGTCCTGCTCGCGCAGGATGCGGGTGTGTTCGGGTGAACGCTGTGCCTGTGCACGGGTTGACCACCAGGCGAAGCCCAGCCAGCTGAGGGTCATCGTGGTCAGCACGGCCCAGCGCAGCGCGGCGGGCCAGTCCAGCGCGAACGCCAGGGGGAGCAGCAGGGTCAGCACCAGGGGTGCGGCCAGACGGATGATGATGCGTGAGTACATGGACGTTCTCGGGAGGTGCACGGTTGATGTATCGGCCGTACCCCGATTCTCTTTAGCGCCCCCGCAGGGCGGCGCACGCACGTTCAGGCGCGCGCTGGCTGCGGGCCTCGCCCCGCGGACGGCGGGTGCTGGGTGGGCTCAGCGCAGTGCGCGGTCGATCGCCTCGACCATGGCCTTGCGACCGAACAGGAAATCCCAGTAACCGCCGCCCAGCTGGCGCCAGAGCACCGCCGAACGCACGGCCGCCAGCAGCAGCGCACGGATTTCCGCGACCACGCCCGGCTGGCCGAGATAGTGCGGGTTGCCCTGCACCATGACCCGCGGTTTGAGGTGGCTGATGGTATCGGCGTAGATGCCGCCGACGGTTGCCAGCACGTCCGGATGCGCGCTGTCCTCCAGGCGCCGGGCCTCGGCGGCAGCGCGGGCCACGCCCTGCGCCACGCGCTCGATGGTGTCCGGCTCGCTGACGAAACGACGCTCCAGCTGCAGCACGGCCAGCGCCAGCTTGGGCAGGATGGGATCCTGGCCCTGGTTGCGGAAGTAGTTGTGCAGCAGGCGCAGCCCCGGCTTCACTGCGTCCACGCCGCCGTACACGGCCTGTGGCGATGCCGCGTCGATGCGGAACACGCTGTCCATGGCCGTGCGCACTGCGGCCGCATCGGAGTGCCCAGTATCGGCGATGCGGCGCACCTGCTGCAGGGCCTGGGCGATGCCGGCAAGGGCGAGGACGCGGTCGTCGACAGTGAAACTCATGCAGCAGATACCTCGAAGGGGGAGGGGAGCGCGCGCAGGCGCTGTTCCAGGGGGGCGTCGGTGGCCGCGATCACGGCACCGCCCAGACAGACCTCGCCGTCGTACAGCACCAGGGACTGGCCGGGGGTGACGGCACGTTGCGGGCGGGCGAACACCACCTGCACGCTGCCGTCGTCGTTGACCGTGACCTTGCACGGTTCATCGGACTGACGGTAACGGGTCTGCGCCGTACATTCAAAATGACGGGCCGGCGGCGTTCCGGCGATCCAGTGCGCGCGCTCGCTGAGCAGCTGCGTGGACTGCAGGTAGGGGCTGTCGCGGTCCTGGTCCACGTACAGGGTGTTGCTGGCGATATCCTTGCCGACCACGTACCACGGCGCGGCTGGCCGCCCCCGCACGCCGCCGATGTTCAGGCCTTCGCGCTGGCCCAGGGTGAAATAGAACACCCCGGGGTGGCGGGCGATGTCCACGCCCTGCGGGTCGACGATGCGGCCTTCGCGCGCCGGCAGATAGCGGCCGAGGAACTCGCGAAAGTCACGTTCGCCGATGAAGCAGATCCCGGTCGAATCCTTTTTGGCATGGGTCGGCAGGCGCGCATCCCGCGCCATGCGGCGCAGGTCGCTCTTGTCGAGGTCGCCGATCGGGAACAGGGTGGCTGCCAGCTGCGCCTGGCCCAGCTGGTGCAGGAAATAGCTCTGGTCCTTGGAGTGGTCGGCCCCGCGCAGCAGCCGCCACTGCCCGCCCTGCTGGACCACGCGGGCGTAATGCCCGGTGGCGATGCGTTCGGCCCCCAGCTCGCGCGCGGCGTCCAGGAAATGCTTGAACTTCACTTCGCGGTTGCACAGCACGTCCGGATTGGGCGTGCGGCCGGCGGCGTACTCGTCGAGGAAATGCTGGAACACGCCCTGCCAGTACTCGCTGGAAAAGTCCCGGAAGTGGAACGGAATGCCCAGCAGGCCGCATACCGCTACGGCGTCGCGCCGATCATCCTCGGCGCGGCAATCGCCGCTGCCGTCCTCGGCCCAGTTCTGCATGAACAGCCCCGCGACCGGCTCGCCCTGCTGCACCAGGCGCCACGCGGCAACCGACGAATCCACGCCACCGGACACGCCGACCATCACCCGTGGCGTGCTCATGCGAGCTCCCGCACCAGCGCCAGCGGGTAACGCTGGCCACCCAGATAGTCGGCCACGACCTGCCATACCAGGGGGCTGCGCAGCGGCGTGGCCGCGCTGCGGAGCGCGTCCGGGGCCATCCACAACGCGCGCTCTATCCCGGTGTCCAGGGGGCGCGACGGATAATGCGCCAGCGTGCGCGCGGCATAGCTGAAACGCAGGAACGCGGTGCCGTCCGGGGCCTGCCACTGGTAGCAGCCGATGAAGGCGGTCAGCTCGACGTCCCAGCCGGTCTCTTCCCGCGTCTCGCGCACGGCCGCCTCGGCCAGGCTTTCGCCCGGCTCCAGGTGGCCGGCGGGCTGGTTCAGTACGGCCTTGCCGTCGATGCGCTCTTCCACCAGCAGAACGCGGCCCGCTTCGTCCATCACCACGGTGGCGACGGTGACATGCGGCGTCCAGCGTGGCGACGGTGTACTCACCTCAGAGCTCATCCTTGCCGGTGAGTTCCAGCTCCATCGCATCGGCGGTGCGGGTGGCGGCATCGATCGCATCGTTGAGCTGGTCCGCGCTGGCCTTCGCATCCACCTTGACCACGAACATGGCCGTGCGCTGCTGCTTCACCCATCCGCCGAGCTTGGCGTCCTGGGCGTCTTCCAGCAGCCGGTTGGCCACCGCCACCGGCAGCGCGTCGGTGGCGCTGGTGTAACCCGGCGACCAGACCTCGCGTACGGCGTGGCTGCCGAATTCCTCGACCGCCGAGCGTACGTACACCAGCTGCGTGCGGTCATTGTCCAGATCGAACACCATGCGGTAATCGCCGTCCTCATCCACCTCGAAATTGAAACCGAGCTTCTCCAGCTGGCGGCCGACGGCCTTGTCCGCCTCGGCCGCGGTGGACGTGCCGGCGACAGCCAGGAGGAGGGCGAGCAGAGCAGTCCGTTTCATGAGAGTCCTGTGAAAACAACGTAGGGAGGCGGCGAGCCGGTGGGCGGATTGTGACCGGGGCAGGGGCGCGGCGTCCAATCCGCCGCGGCAGGCGACTATAATATCCCGATGCCCCGCGAGCCCTCCCACGATTCCCATTCCGACCACGGCGTACTGCTTGATGCGGCCCGCCCCGAGGTCGCGCCGCCGCCGTTCTACCAGGTCATGCTGCTCAACGACGACTACACCCCCATGGATTTCGTGGTGGATGTCCTGCAGCAGTTCTTCACCCTGGATCTGGAACGCGCCACCCAGGTGATGCTCCACGTGCACACGCGCGGTCGTGGCGTGTGCGGGGTGTTCACCCGCGAGGTGGCCGAAACCAAGGTCGCGCAGGTCAACGAATATGCGCGCATGAACCAGCATCCCCTGCTCTGCACGATGGAAAAGGCCTGAGGCCAGCGCCGTCGGCGGTCACCGGCCTGCATCATGCATGGCCCACTGCGTTCCATCCCCCGCCGCATCCAGCGTCTTGATCTTCCCTCCCGCCCGCGCCATTGAATGTCGCAGGGCCTGGTGCGCGTGCCCATTGCGCGTCCAGGCGGCGTCGAAGGCGTTTTACCGGGCCCGTGACGCTGCTCTTCCAGCCCGGGGCACGGCCGGCGCGTAGGCTATCGTCATGCCCCGTGCAGGAGCGCCGCGCCACGCTAACGCCATCTGAACAACCGTTTCCGCTAGGGTGATGGAAAACGCGTTGTCAGGCCGCATATCGTTCTCAACTGCCGCCGGAGTAGAGCATGTTCAGTAAAGACCTCGAACACACCATCGGCCAGTGCTACAAGCGTGCACGTGAGGCCCGGCATGAGTTCATGACCGTCGAACACCTGTTGCTGGCACTGCTCGACAACCCATCCGCCCAGGCCGTCCTGAAAGCCTGCGGCGCCGAGCCCGAGCGGCTGCGCCAGGAGCTGGGCCAGGCCATCGAAGCCTCGGTCTCGCGGCTGGCCGAAGATGACGGTCGCGATACCCAGCCCACGCTGGGCTTCCAGCGGGTGCTGCAGCGCGCCGTCTACCATGTCCAGTCCTCGGGAAAGAAGGAAGTCACCGGCGCGAACGTCCTGGTGGCGATCTTCGGCGAGAAGGATTCGCACGCGGTCTACTATCTCAACCAGCAGGACGTGAACCGGCTGGACGTGGTCAATTACCTGTCCCATGGCATCGCCAAGCTGGGTGAAGACGGTGAGCAGCCGTCCGGCGCCGATCCGGAGGGTCGGGCCGAGGGCGGAGAGGGCGAAGGCAAGAGCGATGCGCTGGCCGAGTTCGCCAGCAACCTCAACGACGCCGCGCGCAACGGCCGGATCGACCCGCTCGTGGGTCGCGGTGATGAAATCGAGCGCACCATCCAGGTGCTGTGCCGCCGCCGCAAGAACAACCCGTTGTATGTAGGTGAGGCCGGTGTCGGCAAGACCGCCATCGCAGAGGGACTGGCGCGTCGCATCGTGGAAGGTTCGGTGCCCGAGGTGCTGGCCGACGCCGTGATCTATTCGCTCGATCTCGGCGCGCTGGTGGCAGGGACCAAGTACCGCGGCGACTTCGAAAAGCGCCTCAAGGGCGTGCTGACGGCGTTGAAGAAGCTCCCCAACGCGGTGCTGTTCATTGATGAGATCCACACCATCATCGGTGCCGGTTCGGCGTCGGGCGGCACCATGGACGCCTCGAACCTGATCAAGCCGGCGCTGTCTTCGGGCGAACTGCGCTGCATCGGTTCGACCACCTTCCAGGAATACCGCGGCATCTTCGAGAAGGATCGCGCGCTGGCGCGTCGCTTCCAGAAGATCGACATCGTGGAGCCGACGGTGGGCGAGACCTACGAGATCCTGCAGGGCCTCAAGCCAAAGTACGAGGCGCACCATGGCGTGACCTATGCCGATGACGCCCTGCAGGCGGCGGTGGACCTGTCGGTCAAGCATATCGGCGACCGCCTGCTGCCCGACAAGGCGATCGATGTGATCGACGAAGCCGGCGCACGTCAGCGCCTGATGCCGGAAGGCAAGCGCAAGGAGCAGATCGATATCGAGGAAATCGAGGCGATCGTGGCCAAGATGGCGCGCATTCCGGCCAAGCAGGTCACCGCCACCGACAAGGACGTGCTGCAGCACCTCGAGCGCAACCTGAAGATGGTGATCTTCGGCCAGGACCCGGCGATCGAGTCGCTGGCCTCGGCGATCAAGCTGGCCCGTTCGGGCCTGGCCAATCCTGAAAAGCCGATCGGCAATTTCCTGTTCGCCGGTCCCACCGGTGTCGGCAAGACCGAGGTCACCAAGCAGCTGGCCCTGCAACTGGGCATCGAGCTGGTGCGCTTTGACATGTCCGAGTACATGGAGGGCCACTCGATCAGTCGCCTGATCGGTGCACCTCCGGGCTATGTAGGCTTCGACCAGGGCGGGCTGCTGACCGAGAAGATCGTCAAGACGCCGCACTGTGTGCTGCTGCTGGATGAAATCGAGAAGGCCCATCCGGATATCTTCAACATCCTGCTGCAGGTCATGGATCGGGGCGTGCTCACCGACACCAACGGACGCGAAGCCAACTTCAAGAACGTGGTGCTGGTCATGACCACCAATGCCGGTGCCACCCAGGCCTCGCGCCGTTCCATCGGCTTCACCAAGCAGGACCATGCGTCCGATGCGATGGAGACGATCCGCCGCAGCTTCACGCCCGAGTTCCGCAACCGCATCGACGCCATCGTGCAGTTCCAGGCGCTGGGCTTCGACCACATCCTGCGGGTGGTGGACAAGTTCATCATCGAGCTGGAGATGCTGCTGCAGGAGAAGCACGTTTCGCTCTCGGCCACGCCGCTGGCCCGCGACTGGCTGGCCCAGCACGGGTTCGATCCGCTGATGGGCGCCCGTCCGATGGCACGCGTGATCCAGGACAAGGTGAAGCGCCCACTGGCCGACGAACTGCTGTTCGGCAAGCTGGTGAACGGTGGCCGGGTGACGATCGACGTGCGCGAGAACGAGCTGGTCGTCGAAGCGTTTGCCGAGCCGGAAAAGCGTCTTCCGGCCACGGTGGAGTAACGAGGATGCCGGGCCATGCCCGGCATTCTTCCCAGGATGCGCCGAGCCTGCCTCGGCCTTCCGTACGCAGTTCTTCAATCCCACGCACGCCAAAAGGCCAGTACGAAGACTGGCCTTTTCAACAGGCGCAACGCGCCGTACCGCTTACTTCATGCGATAGGTGATGCGACCCTTGGTCAGGTCGTACGGGGTCATTTCAACCTTGACCCGGTCACCCGTCAGGATGCGGATATAGTTCTTGCGCATGCGGCCGGAGATATGGGCAATGATTTCATGACCATTTTCCAGGCGGACGCGGAAAGTCGTATTCGGCAGCGTCTCACTGACGGTGCCTTCGAACTCGATGGAGTCGTCTTTCGACATGTAATCCTGTGCGGTTCAGAGAACGGCCACTGGGGCCTAAGCCGCAGCATTTTACGCACATTTTCCATGCATTGCAAAGATTGCGTTAACCGCCACCCACGTGCCGGACCGGCAAGGTGCCGACGCGTTGGGCCCAGTTTCCCTCCGGCCCCGGCTGCTGGACGGCCTGGCGGACATGGTCCAGGAACATCGCGCGCGCCATGGGGACGGCCCCCATGCGCCGAAGGTGCGGATTTTCCACCTGGGCATCGAGCAGGGCGACGTCCCAGCCGCGCAGGAGCGCTGCCAATGCTGCCAGCGCCACCTTGGAGCCGCCGCTGCGGGCGCTGAACATGCTCTCGCCGAAGAACATCCGGCCGATACCCACGCCGTAGATGCCGCCCACCAGCAGGTCCCCGTCCCAGACTTCCACCGAATGCGCGAACCCCAGCCGGTGCAGTTCGTCATACGCGGCCAGCATGCCGGCCCCGATCCACGTGCCGTCCTGTCCTGGCCGGGGCGCCTGTGCGCAGGCCCGCACGACGTCGACGAACGCCGTGTCGGCGGTGATCGTCCAGTCCAGGCCGCGCAGCTGTCGGCGGAACCGCGATGAAAGGTGCACGCCATCGGTCTGGAACACCATGCGCGGGTCTGGCGACCACCACAGGATCGGTTCGCCTTCACTGAACCATGGAAAGATGCCGCCCGCGTAAGCATTGAGCAGCCGTACCGGCGTCAGATCACCGCCCACGGCAAGCAGGCCGTCCGGGTGACGCAGCGCGGATTCCGCCGGCGGGAACGGCGCCTTGGGGGCGTCGTCGAGTCGCCACGGCAGGCGCCGGGTCACGGGTGTGGCCTCATGCCGCGCCACCCTCGCCACGGAACGGCGAATGCGTGTTCAGGACCGCCTCGTAGCGGTCGATTTCCCGCCGCTCCTGCGCACACCAGGGCGCCAGGGCGCGGGCAAAGTCCGCATCGGCAATCCAGTGCCGGCTGCGCACGCGCGTGGGCAGAAAGCCACGGGCCAGTTTGTGCTCGCCTTGGGCACCGGGTTCGAAGTGGCACAGGCCTTCGCGCAGGCAATAGTCGATGCCCTGGTAGTAGCAGGCTTCGAAATGGAGCCCGGGCAGGGCAGTGCCGCCCCAGTAGCGGCCGTACAGCGTGCTCCCACCGCGCAGGCACAGCGCACCGGCGATCAGCGCGCCCTCGTGCTCGGCCAGGAACATCACCAGCCCCCGGCCCAGCCGGTCGGCCAGATGGCGCAGGAACCCCGCCGTCAGCGCTGGCGCGTTGCCGTATTCCAGGAAGGTCTGCAGGTAGAAACGGTACATCGCCTCCAGATCGGCAGCGCTGGCCTCATCGCCATGGACGACGCGGAACTGGATGGCCTGGCGGCTGATCCGTGCGCGCTCCTGGCGGATGTTCTTGCGCCGCTTGTGATTCATGGCGGCAAGGAAATCCTCGAAGGTCTGCCAGTCACCGGGGTTGTGCCACTGGAACTGGATGTCCTCGCGCAGCAGCCACTGGCCGCCGAATATCCCGTCTTCCTGCGGGAGGTGGAAGTTCACGTGTGCCGAGGACACGCCCAGCTGCGGCAGTGCGTTGACGAGCGCAGGCAGCAGGGCGGAACGCGCCGTTTCACGCACCGCCAGCAGGCGTGGGCCGGTGACCGGCGAGTAGGGCACTGCGCCCAGCCACTTGGGGTAGTAATCGCGGCCGTGCTGGGCGTAGGCATTGGCCCAGGCATGATCGAAGACGAACTCGCCATGGGAGTTGTGCTTGAGATAGCCGGGGATGGCGGCCACCAAGGTGTCGTCCTCCCACAACGTGAAATGCTGCGGTTGCCAGCCCCAGTCTTCGCGCAGGCACCCGTGGGCCTCCAGTCCGGCCAGGAATGCGTGACTGATGAACGGGTTGCGCTGGTCATGCAGGGCATCCCAGTAGGTCGCGTCGATCGATTGCAATGATGAAAGGAAGCGGGGGCTGAGCATGCAGGCAGGATAGGGCATCGCTGAGGTTGCCGGTATGCGCCGCGGCGCGCACTGCCGCCAGCGCCGGCCCGGGGGCCCCACTGACGGCCGACGACACGGATGGGACATTGCACGATAAGGGGGCACCGCGACGGCGACCCGACCGCTAGGCTCCGGGTTGCCGCACGGGGCGGCGCCGTGGGGGCGTCCGGTTCGCCGGGCAGTCATCCATCGGGGCGACTGCAACCACGAGGGAAACATGTCCACCATTGTCGTCTGCGCTGTTCCAACGCCGGGTCACGTCCTGCCCCTGCACCTCATCGCCCGGCATCTTCGGGACCAGGGCCACACCGTTCATTTCCTGACCGGCGCGCTGTTCGCCGACATGCTGCAGGCCGATGGCTTCGGCTTCGAGCCGCTTTGTCCGCAGGGGGACTACGATTACCGCGACCGCGCGTTCGACATGTCGACGGACGAAGGGGATGAGGCCTTCACCGTGGACTACAGCGCACTGCCACCCGGCGAGGCCCGAATGACCCTGGTGCTGTCGCACTTCTTCGCACCGGCGGTGCCATTCATCCATCGGCAGCTGCAGGCCCTGATCGCCCAGCACGGGGCCGATGTGGTGGTGTTCGATTCGCTGTTCACCGGTGTGCTGCCGCTGCTGCAGCGCCCGCTGCCCGCACGCCCCGCGGCCCTCATGGTGGGGCTGGCACCCTTCGCGCTGTCAACGGGGGATTCGCTGCTCTTTGGCCCGCGCGTGCCCCCGCAGGTGCTGCCACCGGTGCTGCGCGGCCGGTGCCTGCGGTCAGCGGCAGAGGCGGCCATGCTGCGGAAAATCGGACACGCCTTCAGTGCCGCTACCGTGCGTGCCGGGGAGGGCCCGCTCTCGCGTTTCTACACCGACGAAATGATCCTGCGCAGTGATGCATGCCTGCAGTTGGCGACCACGGCGTTCGAGTACCCGCGCAGCGAGCTGCCGGCCCATGTGCAGTTCGTCGGTCCGCTGCCCTGCACACCCGGCATGGTCGCTGCCGGTGCGCCGCCGTGGGCGGAGGACGATCCGCGGCCATTGGTCCTGGCAACGCAGGGCACGCTGGCCAATCAGGATCTGACGCAGCTGCTGGCACCCACACTGCTCGCACTCGCTGACCAGCCCGTGCGGGTGCTGGCGACCACGGGCGGTCGCGACCCGCAGGGACTGCCCACGCCGCACAACGCGTCGGTCGTGCCGTTTGCCCCGTTCGACCACTGGCTGCCGCGAACGGCTGCCCTGGTCACCAACGGAGGCTATGGCACCGTGCAGCTCGCCCTGTCCCATGATGTGCCGGTGATCATCGCCGGGGACACGGAGGACAAGCAGGAGGTTGGCACGCGGGTGACCATGGCCGGCTGTGGCTTGGATCTCGGAACGGGCAGGCCGACGGCCGCTGCGTTGCGCAGCGCGGTGGCGCAGGTGCTGGACGATCTGGTCCTGCGCGCCGGGGCGCGGAGGATCGGCCTGCACAATCGCCGCAGCGACGCATTGGGGTCTATTTCCGCGACGGTCGAGCGCCTTGCGTGTACGTCGGCCCGCCTGCGCCAGGCGGAACGCTCTGGATGACGCAGGTGGGATGCGGGGCATCGTGGTCCAGGTGGTGTCCGGACTCAGGGCGCGCCACCGCGCGCAGGCGCAATCCCGGCGGGCCTCAGGCCGCGCCGGGACCGGTTCAGGCAGCCCGCCTCAGCTGGCCTTGCCCTGGGCATCCAGCCAGCGCTCGGCATCCAGCGCGGCCATGCAGCCGAAGCCGGCCGAGGTGATGGCCTGCCGATAGTGCTGGTCGGCGACGTCGCCGGCGGCGAACACGCCCTCCACGGAGGTCTGGGTGGCGTTGCCGTTCAAGCCCGAGTTGATGGTCAGGTAGCCGTTGTTCATCGCCAGCTGGCCATCGAACAGGGTGGTGTTGGGATGGTGGCCAATGGCCACGAAGAAGCCGTGCGCGGCAATCTCGCGGGTGCTGCCGTCCTGCACGGACTTCAGCCGCACGCCGGTCACTCCGGCGTCATTGCCCAGCACCTCATCCACCTGGTGGTGCCAGACGGTTTCGATCTTGCCCGCTTCCACCTTGGCGAACAGCTTGTCCTGCATGATCTTCTCCGCCTTCAGCGTGTCCCGGCGATGGACCAGGTAGACCTTGCGGGCGATGTTGGAGAGATACAGCGCTTCTTCCACGGCCGTGTTGCCGCCGCCGACCACCACGACGTCCTGGTCGCGGTAGAAGAAGCCGTCGCAGGTGGCGCAGGCCGAAACGCCGCGGCCCTTGAAGGCCTCTTCGGAAGGAATGCCCAGGTACTTGGCAGTGGCGCCGGTGGCGAGGATCAGGGCGTCACAGGTGTACTCGGCGCTGTCGCCGATGAGCCTGAACGGACGCTGCGATACATCGGCGGTATGGATGTGGTCGAAGATCACCTCGGTCTCGAAGCGCTCGGCGTGCTCCTGCATGCGCGCCATCAGGTCCGGGCCCATCAGGCCGTGGGGGTCGCCCGGCCAGTTGTCGACCTCGGTGGTGGTCATCAGCTGGCCGCCCTGCTGCAGGCCGGTGATGACCACCGGCTTGAGGTTGGCGCGCGCAGCGTAGACGGCGGCGGTCCAGCCGGCCGGGCCGGAGCCCAGGATGACAAGCTTCTGATGACGGGTAGGCAGGGTGCTCATGTAGACTCGCGAAAAAGTAGACGGGGCAAGGCGCGCAGCGTAGGGGCGCGGGCTTGGGGGCAGGCCATAGAGTGATGGCAGGGGCGGGGGGATTCAACCCACCGGGGTGGATCGCACCGGTGCAGGTGCCTGACGGCAACGCGTGGCACGGCAGGTGACGGAAAATCGACGCCGTTCGTTTATTATCAACCACTAACAGCGCATTCCAAAGGTATTGTCGAAGGTGGCGAAGCAGGTGCCCGAACGTTCACGATCCGCCGAAAGCAAGGCGCGGCGCAAAGAGCCGCCGGCAGCGGACAACCCGAAGCGGCTGCGGCTGTGGCGCGATCTTGGCCTCATCGCCATCGCCCCTGCGCTGCTGTACCTGATCGCCAGCCTGTTCACGTATTCGGCGGCCGATCCGGGCTGGTCGCACACCGGCAGCGTGGTCGCCCCGATCAGCAACATGGGCGGACGGGCCGGTGCGTGGATCGCCGACGTGCTGCTGCAGTTGTTCGGCTACATGGCGTTCGTGCTGCCCATCGTGCTCGGTACGGTGGCGTGGTTTGCGATGTTCGGCCTGAAGCGGGAAACCAAGGGCGACAACGACCTGGACCCGGCGCTGCGGCTGGTGGGACTGGTGGGTTTCCTGATCGCCGGAACCGGCTTCCTGCACCTGCGCCTGTACACCGCCGATGTGGCCTCGGCGGGCGGCATCCTGGGCAAACTGGTCGGCAATTCGCTCAGCGTCGGCTTTGGTGCGCTGGGCGCCAACCTGTTCGTGCTGGTGTTGCTGCTGGCCTCGATCACGCTCGCCACCGGACTGTCCTGGTTCTCGGTGATGGAGCGCATCGGCCGTGCGGTGATGGCGCTGGCGCCGCTGCTGGAGAAGAAGAAGGAACAGGCCACGGAGTGGCAGCAGACCCGTGTGCTGCGCGAGGAACGCCAGGAAATCCGCAAGGCCGACGCCGAGGTGCGCGCCAAGCGTGAGCCGGTGAAGATCGAGCCGCGCCCGGAGCCGGTGATCGAAAAGAGCGATCGTGCCAAGCGGGATACGCAGATCCCGATGTTCCAGGGCGTCAACGGCGACGGCTCGGACCTGCCGCCGCTGGCGCTGCTCGACGATCCCAAGCCGCAGCCCAAGGGCTATGACGAGGACACGCTGGAGACCCTCTCGCGGCAGATCGAGTTCAAGCTCAAGGACTTCCGCATCGACGCGGTGGTGGTGGGTGCCTACCCGGGCCCGGTGATCACCCGCTTCGAGATCGAGCCGGCGCCGGGCATCAAGGTCAGCCAGATCAGTTCGCTGGACAAGGACATCGCGCGCGGCCTGTCGGTGAAATCCGTGCGCGTGGTGGACGTCATCCCGGGCAAGTCGGTGGTGGGCCTGGAAATCCCGAACGTCACCCGCGAGATGATCTTCCTGTCCGAGCTGCTGCGCTCCAAGGAGTACGACAAGTCCGCCAGTCCGCTGACGCTGGCGCTGGGCAAGGACATCGCCGGCCGGCCCACGGTCGCCGACCTGGCGCGCATGCCGCACCTGCTGGTGGCCGGCACGACCGGTTCGGGCAAGTCGGTCGCGGTCAATGCCATGGTGCTGAGCCTGCTGTTCAAGGCCAGCCCCAAGGACCTGCGCATGTTGATGATCGACCCGAAGATGCTGGAACTCAGCGTCTACCAGGGCATTCCGCACCTGCTGGCGCCGGTGGTCACCGACATGAAGGAGGCCGCCAACGGCCTGCGCTGGTGCGTGGCGGAGATGGAGCGCCGTTACAAGCTGATGAGCGCGGTGGGCGTGCGCAACCTCGCCGGCTTCAACAAAAAGGTCAAGGACGCGCAGGATGCCGGCCAGCCGCTGATGGACCCGCTGTTCAAGCCGAATCCGGAGCTGGGCGAGGCGCCACGGCCGCTGGAGACGCTGCCGTTCGTGGTGATCTTCATCGACGAATTCGCCGACATGATGATGATCGTTGGCAAGAAGGTCGAAGAGCTCATCGCGCGCTTGGCCCAGAAGGCGCGTGCGGCCGGCATCCATCTCATCCTGGCGACCCAGCGTCCATCGGTGGACGTGATCACGGGCCTGATCAAGGCCAACATTCCCACCCGGATCGGTTTCCAGGTCAGTTCCAAGATCGATTCCCGCACCATCCTCGACCAGTCCGGCGCGGAAACGCTGCTCGGCCACGGCGACATGCTGTACCTGCCGCCGGGCACGGCCATGCCGGACCGCGTGCACGGTGCGTTCGTCTCCGACGAGGAAGTGCACCGCGTCGTGGAGCACCTGAAAGCGATGGGGCCTGCGGACTACATCGAGGGCGTGCTGGACGAGGTGCAGACGATGGGCGATGGGGTGGTCGTCGGCGCCAGTGGCCTGCCGGAAACCGCGTCCTCCGGCGACGAATCCGATCCGCTGTACGACGAGGCGCTGCGGGTGGTCACCGAGACCCGCCGGGCGTCCATTTCCGGCGTGCAGCGCCGCCTGAAGATCGGCTACAACCGCGCGGCCCGGCTGATCGAGGCCATGGAGGCGGCGGGCGTGGTCAGTCCGCCAGAGCACAACGGTGACCGCACGGTGCTGGCACCGCCGCCGCCACGCTGATGCCGGGCGGGGGGCGCCTGCTCCCATCGCCCATTCAGCAAGAACCGGGCACACTGCCGCCATCACCTGTGACTTCTGACGGACCTGACGCATGAATGCCACTTTCCGCCACCTCCTGTCCGCCTCCACCCTGGCCGTGGCCTGCCTGGCCTCAAGCTCGGCCTGGGCCGGCGCGCGCGATGACCTCAAGCAGTTCACCAGCGGCCTGAAGGGGCTCGATGGCCAGTTCAGCCAGCAGGTCTTCACCAGCAACGGACGGGTCAAGGAAACCACCACCGGACGCGTTGCGCTGTCGGCGCCGCGCCTGTTCCGCTGGGAATACCAGAAGCCGCACGTGCAGGTCATCGTCGCTGATGGCAGCAAGGTCTGGATGTACGAGCCGGACCTGGAACAGGCCACGGTACGCGCGCAGGGCAAGGAGGAACAGAACAGCCCCCTGACCGCGCTGATCAATCCGGCGCTGCTGGAGCAGCAGTACGATCTGAGCGAGGAAGCCACCGCGCGCGCGGGCCTGCAGTGGCTTTCGCTCACGCCCAAGCGCGAGACCGAGGCGAGCTTCCAGTACGCCGCGCTGGGCTTCAATGCGCAGGGGCTGGCGAAGATGGAAATCGTCGATGCGGTTGGCCAGCGGACCGAAATCAGTTTCAGCAACTGGCGGCGCAACCCGAGCCTGCCGGCCGATACGTTCCGCTTCACGCCGCCGGCCGGCACCGACGTCATCGGCGAGTAAGCGCGGGGCAGGGGTCGTCACCGCCACCCACGCTACAATTGGCAGGTGGCCAGACAACGTACCTCTTCCTTCCCGGGTCCCGATCTGCTGAGTGTGGATCGGGACAACCTGCGTCCGCTTGCCGAGCGCATGCGGCCGCGCACCCTTGATGAAATGGTCGGCCAGCGCCGGCTGCTCGCACCCGGAAGCGCGCTGCGGCGCGCGGTGGAATCCGGTCGTGTGCACTCGATGATCCTGTGGGGGCCGCCGGGCTGTGGCAAGACCACGCTGGCGCTGCTGCTTGCCGAGTATTCCGACGCCGAGTTCCGCGCGATCTCGGCCGTCCTGTCCGGCTTGCCGGACGTGCGCCAGGTGCTTGCCGAGGCGGCGCAACGCTTCGCCGAGGGCCGCCGCACGGTGCTGTTCGTGGATGAGGTGCACCGCTTCAACAAGACGCAGCAGGACGCGTTCCTGCCGCATATCGAACGCGGCACGATCGTGTTCGTCGGCGCCACCACGGAAAACCCTTCCTTCGAACTGAACTCGGCACTGCTCTCGCGTTGCCGCGTACATGTGCTCGAACCCGTCTCGCCGCAGGACATCGTAGCGTCGCTGCAGCGGGCGCTGCAGGACAGCGAGCGCGGGCTGGCCGCCGAGCACCTGCAGGTCAGCCCCGAGCTGCTGCTGGAGATCGCCACCGCCGCCGACGGGGATGTGCGCCGTGCGCTGACCCTGCTGGAAATCGCCGCAGAGCTGGCGGTGGACGAGGGCGGGCACATCACGCCGCAGACGCTGGCGCAGGTGCTGGCCGACCGGACGCGACGGTTCGACAAGAACGGCGAACAGTTCTACGACCAGATCTCCGCGCTGCATAAATCCGTGCGCAGCTCCAATCCGGATGCGGCGCTGTACTGGCTGACGCGCATGCTCGATGGGGGCTGTGATCCTGCCTACCTCGCGCGGCGGTTGACGCGCATGGCGATCGAGGACATCGGGCTGGCCGATCCGCGGGCGCAGACGATGGCGCTGGAAGCGTGGGACATCTACGAGCGGCTGGGCAGCCCGGAGGGTGAACTGGCGTTCGCGCAGCTGGTGCTGTACCTGGCGAGCACGGCGAAATCGAACGCCGGCTACGCGGCGTTCAACCAGGCCAGGGCGGAAGTGCGGCAGAGCGGCACGCTGGAGGTGCCGCTGCACCTGCGCAACGCACCGACCAGATTGATGAAGGAGCTGGGGTACGGGGCCACCTATCAGTACGACCACGATGTGGAGGGCGGCATCGCGCTGGACCAGACCGGCTTCCCGGACGCGATGGGCGAGCGCGTGTTCTACGAGCCGGTGCCACGCGGACTGGAGATCAAGCTCAAGGACAAGCTGGACCGTCTACGCGCCGCACGGGCACAGGCGCGGCAGGATGCAAGCGGCGGGACGGACGGCTGATATGGGCGCCCTTTACTGGCAGCAGGTCGGACTGGTCATGGCCGGCGGTGCGCTGGGCTCGCTGGCGCGCTTCTGCATCGGTGACGCGATGACCCGGCGGCTCGGCCAGGGATTCCCGTGGGGCACGCTGTGCGCCAATCTGCTCGGCGCCTTCCTGGCGGGGTACCTGCTGGTGTGGCTGCAGACCCGTGGCGGCAACAGTCCGCTGCTGCGCGCGTTCCTCGTCGTCGGCCTGATGGGCGGCCTGACCACGTTCTCCTCCATGATGCTGGAATCGCTGGTGTTCGCGCGCAGCGACCGTGGCCTCACGGTGCCGGCGTACATCGCCGCCAGCGTGGCTGGCGGCCTGGTGCTGGTCTGGCTGGGCGCGCGATTGGCCGAGGCCTTGCGCTGAATCCGTCAGGCGCACGACACGGCTCGACCTTCAGATCGAAAGCGAGAAGCATTCGCATTTGTTAGACTGACGGCAGAGGCTAACGCCTTGTCGGCCACCGTCCGGAGCCGACGCACCTGCCCGTGGACGTTTTTTCGATGTGTCGTTCTGGTTTCCACCGCGCCGCCCTCGGCGCTGTCTCCCTCTGCATGGCGCTGCTCGCGCTGGCCCCCGCAGCGATCGCCCAGCAGCGTAACCCGGACCAGATGATGGGCCGCACCGTGCTGGATGAAACGGTGAACGGTTACCGCTTCGAGCGCTTCGTGGTTGAAAGCGCCGACCACCAGCGTCGCTGGCGCATCAACCTGGCCATTCCTGCTGTGGCGACACGGCCAGTGCCCGTCCTGTACGCGCTCGACGGCAATGCGGCGGCGATGGTGCTGGACGCGCCGATGCTGGCCGAGCTCGCGGCACGTACGGCGCCGCCTGCGCTCGTGCTGGTCGGCTACGACAACGCGCGCCGCATCGACTCGCCGCAGCGCACCCGCGACTACACCGCCTGGATCGACCGCACCGACGATGAGGAGGGGGTGACCCGGGCCACCGGCGGCGGTGCCTATGCCTTCGCCGACCTGCTGGAACGGCAGGTACGGCCGGAAGTGGAGCGGCGCGTGCGCACCGATCCACGCCGCCAGGCGCTCTGGGGCCACTCATTCGGCGGTTTGTTCGTGCTCAGCACGCTCTACACGCGGCCCGGCGCCTTCACCGATTACATCAGTGCGAGCCCGTCGCTGTGGTGGAGCCGTGGCGCGGCACTGGGAGACATCGAGGCGCAGTTCGTACAGAACAGCGCCGGCACGCCGGCCCGCGTGTGGATCATGCTCGGCGGGGACGAACGCAGCGGCAACCGCGGCGCGCGCGACATGAGCAACCCCCGCGTGGTCGCGCATCTGCGCCGGATCGAGGCGGCTGCGCCGGATGCTGCGCACGCGCTGGCCTCGCGGTTGACGGCGGTGCCTGGACTGCAGGTGCAGTACCGCGAATTCCCCGGCCTCGGGCATGGGCCCATGCTGCCTGCATCGTTCAAGGCCGCCCTGGCCGTGCTGTATGGCATGGCCGACCGCAGTGGCGAAGCCACTTCCCCCTGACCGCGCCGGCCCGGCCGCAGGTGTGCCCGGCAGACAGGGCGAAGCATCGCCCCGATAGGAGAACCCATGACGACCCTGCTGTATCGAATGACACTGCGTGTGCTGCCGCTGATGGTGTGCACGGTGCTCGCCGCGTGCGGTGCCGCTGATGCGCCAGGCGCCGCTGCCGACGGCTCCGCGGATGCGCACGCCCCGGTTGCACTGCCTGACGGTTGGCGCCGCCTGGAGGGCGGGGCGGTGCCCACCGTGCCGGCGGCCGAGCCCGCCTTGCCGGCCACGGTGCGTTCGGATGAGGGCGTGGACGTCGTGATCGACGATATCGGGCGGGTGATCGTGGGGGGCGATGACGTCATATCGGTCATGGAGGCCCTGGGACAGGGCGGCAAGGTGTTCGCCGCACCGACCAACGCCACCACCGCCGCCGGCCGCGCCGCGCCGCATCGCTTCCTGTTCAACCGCAGCACCGGCGTGGAGGGCGTGCTCAGCCTCGGCGGCACGCTGTTCATCGGCAACAGCCTGCGCCGGCATACCGACCTCGCCAGCAAACTGCGAACGGTGGGCCAGGACGCCGTGATCGTCGACGACCTGCAGCCTGCGCCGGACAAGGTGCGGAAAGTGGCGGCCGCCCTCGGCATGGCGGCCGCCGGCCAGGCCCTGGCGGCGAAGGTGCAGGCACAGCTGGATGCGGCCAGCGCCATCGCGCGCGAGCGGTCGCAGCACCGCTCGCAGCGTCCACGGGTGATCCATGTATCGGCCACGGGCGCTGGGGGCTCCCCCACGGTCGCAGGCGCCGATACGGCGTCCGGCCAGCTGATCGCCCTGGCGGGCGGGCGCAACATCGGCACCGAGGCCGGCCTGGCGAACTTCTCCGCACTCAGCAACGAGGGCGTCATCGCCGCCGCACCCGAGGTGATCCTGGTGACCGAACACGATCTGCAGCTGTTCGGCGGAGCGGACGGGCTGTGGCGCGCGTATCCGACACTGCGGCAGACACCGGCAGGCGCCGCGTCACGGGTCTGGGTGATGCCGGACGTGCAGTTGAAATACACCAGCGTAGGCTCCGGTGCCGGTGCGCTGGCCCTCGCCGGGGCCCTGGCGACGCTGCCGCCGGCATGACGGTGGGGGGCGGCGGAACGGGCGCGCGGCGCCGTCGCAGGCGCCTGATGCTGGGCGCGGTGGTGATGGTGCTGGTGGTAGCGGTCATGGCGTCCTTTGCCGTCGGGCCGCTGCGCCTGCCGCCGCTGGAGGTGCTGCAGGCCGTGGGCGTGCGGTTGGGTCTGGTCGACGCAGCGCAGGTGAGCCCCCGCGACATGGCCGTGGTGTGGCAACTGCGCATTCCGCGCGTGCTGCTGGGTGCGATGGTGGGTGCGGCGCTGGCGATGGCCGGTGCCAGCCTGCAGGGATTGTTCGGCAATCCGCTGGCTGATCCGGGCATCGTGGGCGTGAGCCAGGGGGCTGCGCTGGGCGCAGTGGCCGCCATCGTGCTGGGCGCGGCGGCGGTGGGTGGCTGGGTCATTCCGCTCGCCGCCTTCGCTGGCGGCGGTGCGGCGATCACGGCGACCTACCTGCTGGCGCGGCCCGGGCGGGGCACGGGCAATGCCACGCTGCTGCTGGTCGGCATCGCCATGGCCGCGTTCTGCTCGGCGCTGATCGGCTTCTTCACCTACATCGCCAGCGAAGCCGAGCTCCAGTCGCTTGTGTTCTGGCAAATGGGATCCCTGGCCAGCGCGGACTGGCAGGATGTGGCGGCGGTTGCGCCGTTGTTCGCGGCAGGGACCTTCGCGGTGTGGCGCCTGGCCACGCCTCTGGACATGCTGGCGCTCGGCGAACGGCAGGCGCAGCACCTTGGGCTTGACGTGCCGCGCACGCGTCGGCACCTGGTGATGTTCAGCGCCTTGCTTGTGGGTGCTGCGGTGGCGTTCGCTGGCGCGGTCAGTTTCGTCGGGCTGGTGGTGCCGCACGTGGCGCGGCTGCTGGTCGGGCCGGGGCATCGCGGCCTGTTGCCGGTGTCCGGGGTGGTCGGCGCGGTGCTGATCGTGGTGTCGGACACGCTGGCGCGCACGCTCGATCCACCGGCGGAGATTCCGCTGGGCCTGTTTTCAGCCGCGCTCGGTGCGCCATTCTTCCTTTGGCTGGTGCTGCAGCAGCGGCGCGGGAGTGGCGCATGAGCGGGCTGCTTGAACTACGCGGCGTGGGCGTGCAACGGCAGGGGCGTGCGATCCTCGCCGATGTCTCGCTGGCGCTGTCGGCCGGCACGGTCACCGCGTTGGCAGGGCCGAACGGCGCCGGCAAATCCACGCTCCTTGCCGTCGCCAGTGGCGACATCGGCGCCGATGCGGGCGAGGTCCTGCTGCATGGGCAGCCGCTGCACGACTACCGGGCGCGGGCACTTGCGCGCGAGCGCGCGGTGATGCCGCAGGAGCACGCCATACGCTTTGCCTTCAGCGTCGAGGAAGTGGTGGCGATGGGGCGGCTGCCGCACGTGCCGGATGCAGCGGAGGATGCGCGGCAGGTCGAGCGTGCCCTGGACGCGGCCGAGCTGCAGGCGCTGCGGCGGCGCGAGGTGCAGGGGCTTTCTGGCGGCGAATCCGCGCGCACCACCTTCGCGCGCGTGGTGGCGCAGGCCACGCCGGTGCTGTTCCTGGATGAGCCGACGGCGGCGTTGGACCTGCGTCACCAGGAGCGCACGTTGCGTACGGTGCGTGCGCTGGCCGCGGACGGGGCCTGCGTGGTGGTGGTGGTGCACGACCTCAACCTGGCGGCCGGCCATGCCGACCGCATCGTGCTGCTGGAGCAGGGCCGGGTGGCCGCCGACGGCACGCCGCACGAGGTGCTTACCGAGGCCACGCTGCAGCGGGTGTACCAGCAGGAGGTGCTGGTGATGGCGCATCCGCGGCGCCCGGTTCCGCTGGTGGTCGTGATCTGATCCCGGGTGGGCGGTGCAGTGTGCAGCACGCGCCGCTGGGCCATGGCCGGACGGACCGACGCATGGCGCTTGCGATGGCGGGGCGACTACCAGTCGAGCCTGGCGCTGGCCATCACCGTGCGGCCACTGCCGTAGTAGCACGAGGACACGGTGGTGCAGGTGGATACGAAGCGGCGATCGGCGATGTTGCTCAGGTTGAGGGCGAGCTGGAGGTCGGCGTTGCCCACCCGCCCGGCTTCGTAGCGGATCGCTGCGTCGAACAGGGTGTATCCCGGAATGCGGAACAGGTTCGCGCTGTCGCCATGGCTGGCACCGTTGTAGCGAGCGCCGGCGGCCAGGCTGATGCCGGCCATCACGCCGCTGCTGAACGTGTAATCGGCCCAGAACGAGGCGGTGAAATCCGGCACCATGACCAGTTCCTTGCCAGCGTAGGCGCTGGACACGGTCATCTCCGAATCCATCCACGCAGCCGCGCCAATCACGCTGAAGCCCTGCACCGGCGTGAGGCGCCCTTCGAGTTCCACGCCGCGCACGCGGCCCTCATCGCCCTGCACCGAGCAGCGCACGGTGCCCGTCGCGCCGCAGCTGCGGTGGCTGGGATCCGGGTCATCCACGATCATGTTCTGCTGCCGCAGTTCGTAGGCGGCAAGCGTGACCAGGCCGTCCATGCGGCCCGGCTGGTACTTCAGGCCGGCTTCCCACTGGCGACCGGTGATCGGCTCGAAGCCGGTGCCGGTGAAGCTGTCCAGCGGCGTGCGCGTCGAAGGCTGGAACGATTCGGCATAGCTCAGGTACGGCGTCAGGCCGTTCTCGAAGACATACAGCAGCCCTGCGCGTCCGGTGAAGGCCTCGCTCTTGATCACCGTCCGGTTGCCCGGTTGGGCGATGCCGGTGGCCAGGTTGCGGGTCGAGCTGGTGGTGTCGTCCTTGGTCCAGTCGTAGCGGCCGCCGAGCGTCATGCGCCAGTTGCCCAGAGCGAGCTGATCCTGCAGGTAGACGCCGCTCTGTCGGTTGGTCCCGCCAGTGGGTGTCTCGGTGGTGATCGTCGGCGCGTAGGGACGGTACACGGGATTGAAGATGTCGATGGCCGCCGGATTGCTCATCGCACTGCGCACGCCCTCCCAGTCCGCCCGCTGCCAATCCCAGCCGAGCAGCACGGTGTGGTCCACCGCACCGGTCGCAAAACCCGCCTGCAGGCGGGTATCGAAGGTGTCGCCGTCGGAGTCGCCGGTGCCCTGGACACCCCGGCGGTTCTGCGTGCGCCCGTCCGGGCCGAGCGCGCCGAAGGTCACCACGCCCCGGTACAGGGAATCGACGTGCAGGCGTCGCGCGCTCTGACTGAGCGTCACGTGCTCGTTGAGGGCATGTTCGAACAGCCAGCCTGCCGTCCACAGCGTGCGGTCATAGGTGTTCCAGTCCGGTTGGCCGATGAAGGTCGAGTTCTTCATGTAGCCCTCCGCCGCCGGCCGCAGCGTCCCGTCCATCGGCAGGAACTGATACGTCGCGCCGCCATCGTCCTTCTGGTACATGCCGAGCAGGGTGAGCCGGGTCTGGTCGGCAAGCTGCCAGGTGTAGCTGGGCGCGAGGAAGCCGTGCGCCAGCGTGGTGTGCTTGATCTGGGTCTGGCCATCGCGATACAGGCCGACCAGCCGCAGCAGGTGGCGCTGGTCGTCGCTGCCGGTGCCCACGTCGAATGCCGCGCTGTACTGGCCGTGTGCATCCAGCCCCAGGCGCAGTTGCTGCAGTGGGTCGGGTCGCGGGGTCTTGCTGACCTGGTTGACCATGCCGCCCGGCGCGATCTGCCCATACATCACCGCTGAAGGGCCCTTCAGCACCTCGACGCGCTCCAGGTTCCAGCTGTCGAACATGCTGCGGTTCCACTGACTGCCCTGCGGCGCACGCATGCCGTCGAGTGTCACGTTGTTGGACCAGCTGCCGGCGTCGAAGCCGCGGATGCGGAAATCATCGACGCGGTTGTCGATGCCGGAGCTTTCCAGGCTCACGCCGGCGACATAGCGCATGGCGTCGTTGAGGGACTGCACGCCACGGGCATCGAGTTCCGCACGCTCGATCACCGAAACCGATTGCGCTGTCTCCGCGACGGAGGTGCTGGTCTTGGTCGCACCGCTGACACTGTTGGCGGCGCGGTAGGCATTGACACGCACTGCGTCGAGGTCGGTGGCGGAGGCCTTGGCGTGCGCGAAGGGGCTTACGATCGCCAGCGCGCAGGCGATGGCGAGGGAATCGGGACGGATCGAAGGCATGGGCATCGGCGGTGCGGCGGGCAGGCCTGCGGCGCGCGAAAGCTGACCGTCAGCGGCGTGCGTCGCCAGTGGTGGATAACCCGGCAAGCCTAGTCGTAAACGATCCTTAACGCAAACAGGAACCATTCGCAGGTAACGCAGATGCAGTGCGTGCAGGCGGGTTCGCCCGCGTGTCACGGAATGACACGAAAAACCCCAGAAAACACTGGATTAAAGTGATGCCTCACGATAAAGTGCGCGGCCGTTTATCCGTACTGATGGCATGCGCGACGACAATGACCCCGGAACACTGGAACTGGTCCTGCCGCGCAAGCGGGGGCGTCCACCCAAGTTCGGTTACGCGATGAGCGATGCCCAGCGTGCCGCGCGTTATCGGGCACGACGCTCGGGGCAGGCCAACCATGCCGACGTGCGCCAGTGCAGCGACATGGTGTTGCTGGACAAGATCCGCTCTTCGATCCGGGCCAAGGATCCGGAACTCACCGGCTTTCTTGTCCATGTGTTGTGGCAACGCTATCCGCTGCAGTTGAAATAGGCCGCAGGGCAGGGTGGTGCGGGTGACATGCGTTGATGAATAATGCGCAGTTCATGCCTCGCCCGCATGCGCGCCCGGGACGGTTGGCGCGCAGGACACACGGTTCCCTGCAATGACCTCTGCCAACGAAGCCGCGCCTGCCGGTGCTCCCCTGTTCTACAGCCGTCCGGTGCCGGTACAGGCCGACGCGCACGCGGATGTGCGCATCCTCAAGGCCGACCACGGCTTCACTGCCCGCAACAATGCCATCCCGCTGGTGGTCGGCGAGTTCGCGCAGGCGCTGCATCACTATCCGATCCTGTTCGCAGGCAAGAGTGGCGTGCCGATGGCCGCACTCGGGCTGACCGAGGACAACCTGTTCGTCAGCAACGGTGAGTGGGACGACGCCAGCTACATCCCGGCCTACGTACGCCGCCATCCCTTCATTTTCATCGATGTCGACGATGGCAGGAACTTCGTGCTCGGCCTTGATGCCGACAGTCCGCGCGTGGTGCATGGCGGTGACGAAGGCAATGCCTTGTTCGTCGACGGCAAGCCCACCGATGTGTTGAACCAGGCGATGGAATTCTGCGGCCAGTTCACCCGCGAACACGTGATCACCCAGGAGTTCGCCAAGGGCCTGGCCGCGCTCGACCTGCTCGTGGAGCGCAGCGCGAACGTGCGCCTGCCCGACGGCAACGAACTCAATCTCAACGGGTTCTACGTCGTGGACGTGGAGAAGTTCGGGCAGCTGCCCGACGCCACCGTACTGGAATGGCACCGCAAGGGCTGGCTTGCGCTGGTGCACCAGCACCTGATGTCGCTGCACCGTTTCAGTGACCTGAGCCGTCGCCAGGCCGCACGGACCGCGAACGCGGCACAGACCTGACCGCAGTGCCGCGCTCGCGTATCGGGGCGCGGCTCATCCGGATCCGGGGTGGCGCCGTCAGCGGCGGCGTCCTGGCCGGCGGGCCGGCGTACCGGTGGTGCGTGCGGCGCCTGGAATACGCTCCAGCCAGGCGAGGGTGTCGGCATGCGCGATGAGGTTGCGCAGGTAGCCGGGCGACAGCCCATGCAGCGTCTCCAGCATGCGGCCGATGAGGACGGCGGAGTTCAATGGACCGCCTTCGGCCGGGGCCTGCTGCAGCGCGATCCGCAGGCGACTGTCGGCGTGCAGCCGCTCCCACGCGGCGCGCATCAGCGCCAGGTCCGGCAACTGCGGAAAGTGCGCGGCCGAGGACGAGTTTTCGTCCAGGCGCCTGACCAGCTCCGTCAAGCCGCCCCCCCTCCGCTCAGGGTGCATCAGCCGCGCCCTGCTTGCCGGGACGCGCAACGGGCGCCAGTTCCACGCGCCGGTTGCGCGCACGGCCATCTTCGTCCGCGTTGCTGCTGACCGGCTGCTGTGCGCCGAACGCGGCGGCGAACACGGAGGCGGCGGGCACGCCCTCGGCGATCAACGTGCGCGTGACAGTCAGGGCACGTTGCGCCGACAGCTCCCAGTTGTCGGCGAACTGACGGTTTGAGGCGTGCACCGGCTGATCGTCGGTGAAGCCGCTCACCATGAGGATGTCCTCGCGCTGGGCCAGCCACCCCTTCAACGGCCCTGCCAGGCTGCGCAGCACGTCGCGGCCTTCAGGCTGCAGCTGGTCGGAATTGAGCGCGAACAGCACGCTTCCGCGGATGCCGATGCGACCATCCACGAGCGTGACCCGACCGGCCGCCAACGGGCCGGCGAGGGCGTCTTCGAGCGTCTGCTGGCGTTGTTCGGCGGCCTGGCGTTGCTTGACCTCTTCGTCAAGGCGGCCCGTCAGCTCCAGCTGCATGGCGACAACGCCGACCAGGATCAACACGAACGCGCCCAGCAGAACCGACATCAGATCGCCGAAGGCGGCCCAGATCGGCGTTCCGCCATCGCCTTCGATTTCATCGTGCATGCTCATGCACGCGTGCCCGCGCCACGCGCCAGGCCCAGCTGGCGCAGCTCTTCAGTGATCTGCTTCTGCGAGAGCAGGCTGAGGTCGACCACCTCGCGTGCCTGCGCCACGTAATAGGCCAGTTGCTCATCGCTGCGGGCGAGGGTGGCGTCGAGGGCGCCGGCGAGCTGCTGGAGGTGGCCGGCCAATGAGCCACTGGTGTCCGCGAACGAGGTCACCGCGCCCTCCAGCCCTTCCGCCAGCGCACGGGTGCCGGACACGGCCTCAGCGATGCCGCCGACCAGGGTCTGCAGCGTCTGCGCCTGCGCATCCACCTGCTCGCCGAAGCGCTCGCCGGTGCGCTGCATCTGCCCGGCGGCGTCTTCGATCAGGCGATCCACCGCGGCGCGCTGCGCACCTGAAGCGGTCTCGATGGAGGCCATCAGTGTACCGAGCGTGCCCAGCAGCTGGGCACGTTCTTCCAGCAGCGCGGTGTCGCGCACCAGGCTGTCGGACAGGCGCTCGCGCAGTTCGGCCACCACCTCGGCGGCCGCACGCGGCGCATCGCTGGCGGCCTGCAGCAAGCGCGCGATTTCGGTGACCGTGGCATTGGCCTGCACGCGCGCCTCCTCCCAGATGCGCTGCGCGGAGGCTTCCAGCACCTCGCAGATGCGCTGCTGTTGTGCAGCGGACTGCGCGCCTGCGTCGTGCCATTGCGCTGCAGCGGCCTCGCTCTGGGCGGCAAACGTTTCCGCCCAGGCCTGCAGCCGCTGCGCATCTTCGGAGGCAGAACGGGCGTGATGCTCGGCGTGCTGCTGCCGCAGTTGCTGCAGCAGGGCGCCTGCCTGGGCGTTCTGCGCCTCCAGGAAGGCGCTGGTGGCCTGCTCGCTGCGCAGGGCCTGCGCCTGCAGCGCGGCATCATGGCGGGCGGTGAGTCCGGCCCAGCCCTCCACCTGCGCTTCCTGGTGTGCACGCAGCCGCGCGTCGAGCGCATCGAGCATCTGCGCCTGTGCAGCGGCCTGCTGCGTGTCACGATCCTTGAGCGCAGTGCCCAGCGCTTCGATCAATCCGGCATGCGTGCCGCGTTGTGCAGCCACGGCGGCATCGAAGCGCGCGCCGAGTGCATCGGCGGCCTGGGCCAGGGCGGCCTGCACGCCCTGCATCTGGCGCTCGACCGCCTCGGTGACGGTGGCCTGGGTGGCTTCGCTGTGGGCCTGCAGGGCGTCAAGCGAGCCGCGCAGCATCGGCTGCAGGGTGCTGCCGATGGCTTCGGTGCCGGTCTGCACGCCACGCAGCAGGGACTGTTCAAGCTGCGCGGCAAGCCGTGCCTGCGCGGCATCGTGCCGCTCGATGAAGCTGGCCTGCTGTGCCTGCAACTGGGCATGGCTGGCGGTGGTGGAGCGCTGGATGCCCTCGACCAGGCCTTGCAGCTGCTGGACCAGGGCGGGCAGGGCGGTCGCCTGGCCTTGCAGCAGGCGCAGGCTTTCGCCACGCTGCCAGGACGGGCCATGCTGCTGGAGGTCGCTGCTGATGCGCTGGTCGAGGCGCTGCGCAGCGGCCTGGCGCTCACGCCGCAGCAGGGCCGAGAGCAGGCCGAGCATCGCCGATGCCGCCACGCCGGCGATGGACGTGCCGAACGCTACCGCCAGCCCTTCCACCGGCGAGGCCAGCGAGCCACGGATGGCCTGCAGATCGGTCGCGCTCTGCAACGCCACGCCGGTGCCGCGCAGCGTGGCCATCATGCCAAGCAGGGTGCCGAGCATGCCGAGCAGGACCAGCAGGCCGACCAGATAGGGCGTGAGGCCGGGGCCGGGCAGGGCCGTGCGGCTGCCTTCAATACGCAGCCGGACCGCGCCACGCAGCCCCTCCGGCAGTCGCTGCAGCCACTGCGCGAGGTCATCGCGCGCGCTCCCGGCGTCGGCCAGGGCCAGATCCAGCGCATCGGTGGCCCGGCGGTAGTGGAGCAGCTCCATGCCGCCCACGCAGTAGCACAGTGCGATCACGAAGGCGACCGCAGCCCCTGCGGCGTGGTGCCCGATGTAGCCGGCGCCGATCCAGAGGGCCGCGGCGAGGCCGAGGAAAAAGACGGTCAGGTGCAAAGCGTTGCGCAGCATACGGTCCTGCTCAGTGCTGATGAAGGGCGGCAAGCAGCCCGTCGATCGGTAGGAAACGGAGGTCGAGTTCGGCCTGCATCAGATCGCGCACGTTGTCGCGCAGGCTGGCAGGCCATGGATTTGAAACCGTGTCGCCTGGGTCGGCACGTGTCGCGCCCACCTGGGTGCCCAGGTAGACCGGGAAGGCGTCCAGCAGGCGGTATTCGCGCGGTGCCAGTGCGTGTTCCATCACCTCGTCAATGGCCGCCAGCCGCGCGCCCTGGGCGTCGATCGTAGCGAGCAGATCGCGCAGCTGGCCACGCAGCCGTCCGGTGCTGGCCAGCTGGCCGCGCTGCAGGGAGGCATGCAGGCGCTGCAGTTCAGCCGCATCGGGCGACTCCGGACCTTCAAGACGGGCCAGCAGCGCGTCGATCGCCTCGGCATGCGACTGGCGCGCACGTGTGGCCTCCTGCTCCAGCGATTCCAGCGTGCGGGGCGGGGCGGGTGAGGAGGGCGGGGCTGCGTCCGGCGCTTCGGCCGGCGCTTCGGCAGGCCCGTCGAGCGCCCGCGCAAGCGCCACCGCCCGGTTCCAGTCCACCCAGCCGCCCAGCGTCGCGGGCAGGTCGAGCGGACCTGTGGTGTAGGGGTGCTGGCCAAACGGCGCGAGTGCACGGATGAGGGGCGGCCCGGCTATGGGCGGCCGATGGGACGGTTTCGCCATTGTCCAAGGGGGCCAAAAGACGCGATTTTACACGCTCCACGCATCCGGTGCCGCCACCACGCCGCCCTAACTCCTGCTTGCCGCAGCGCATACACCCATGCGACGACTATGAAAACGGGGCATCGCCCCTCACCCCCAACAGGAGCACCGCATGACCGTCAAGATTCCCGAGGGCACCCTCATCGTCGTCGCCAATGGCGCATCCGCCCGCGTTTTCACCAACGTCGGCAGCGACGGCGCGCTGACGTTGAAGCAGGAGGATGATCTGCGGATGCAGGACATGATCGATGCGGGTATTTCCGGACAGGGGCCGTCCGGGTCGGCGCCGCCCGACCTCACCATCGCGCAAGCCAATGAAGCGACGTTTGCCAAGCAGGTGGCCGTGCACCTCAACGAGGACGCGTTGAACCAGCGCTTCCAGCACCTGGTGCTTGTGGCCGATCCGATCACCCTCGGGCGCATCCGTCCCTTGCTGCACAAGGAAACACAGGCCCGCCTGATCGTTGATCTGGCCAAGGATTACACGAACGCGCCCATCAGCGACATCGAGCAGGCGCTGGGGAAGGTGGGCTGACCGCTGGCGTTGAGCCACGTCAAAGCCAGCCTGGCGCCGCACGCATCGTGGAGACCCTCGATGCTGCGGCGCCAAAGGCATTGAGTGACGTGCCTGCGTTGACGGTCGGTCGTCGCAGTATCAGGGCACCATGGCAGCCGAATTGATCAAGCCAGCCGAGACGGCGACCCCTGCGGAGAACCAGCCAGCGCTCTCATTGCCGGCATCGATCTGATCCGGGCCGCGGCGCGTGATGATGAAGCGTGACACGCTGAAGGCGAGTATCTGGATGACCGCCGCAATGCCGCCCCAGATGGCTGCGTCGATGAGCGAGACCGAGTTGCTGATCACCGAGTTCAGCGGCAGCGCCAGGCCGATGAGCGCACCTGCCATGCCGATACCCGCTGCCTTGTTTCCCGCACGGATGAGCGCGATTTCGTCGTGCGGCGTAACGAGCGCGACCAGCGTGATGGCCCCGACCAGCAATGCCAGGCCGATGCCGGCGAACGCACAAAAGGCAAGGAAGGTATCCAGCGAGATCACGTAGGCCATGGGCATGAGCTGTTGTCGTCCTGATCGAATGAATTGAGGGCAGGGTAGCCCGCTTTGACAGCTGCTGCAGCCGGAATGGGCACGCTCGAGCACTCATGCGAGGCGTTCGGGACTCTTCTCGCGTCGGTTCGCGCCTGCGGCTGTGACCGGCCCAAACCTCAACGTCACTCATTTTGACCACAGTGCAGCACCATCGACGGTGATCAGGGGCCACAACCTGGTCCCGGCTTGGCGCTTCGCCGGATAAGGTCGCTGCCGGCCGGACTATTTACGTGATGCGTCACGGTGAATTGGGCAGGACTCATGCCGTGCGCCGGGCGGGACTGCCGTGCGCCGGGCGGCGACGTGGGTCGGGCAGCTGGATGCAGGGGCGGTGATGAGGTCAGCGGCTGACTGCTCGTTATGGGGTCAGCCGCGCCTTCGAAGGCCGGCGCAGGAGCTTGGTGGTGGTCTGGAGCTCCATCAGCTGGTGTGCGGGACGAGGCCGGCCTCTGTAGGGCTTGTGATAACATAATATACATTATGCGCAATTCAGGATTGGGCGAAGTCTCTGTGGCTCGCAGAACAAATCGTCCATCTGACAGCGTTTTGGGCGTGTGGATCGCAGCACGGCCATCGTGGCAGCTCGACCCTGCTGGGACACCTTGGGCTGGCCTCTCTGAAGTGTTGGCGCTACTGCGTGGGCCATATGGCGTCTCAAGTGGCGAACCTACGTCTGGGTGGGAGGAAATCGAGTGGCTGGTTGCTCCGTATGCTCTATTGTCCGGCGCGAAGCCATCAGAGGTACTTGCTCTGGATCCGGATCTGGTCCTGGCCGTTGCCAAGCAAGACTTCTCGTCGTCTAGTGATGATGGCCGCTGGTGAACCCTGATTTTGGCGCTGAGCCTTGACCAGGCAATTCGGGACGTTTCCCCCACGCTTTTAGCTCGTCTTTCAGCCGGCCATTCGGCGCGGCCCGGTCGCGCTGGTGATGATGCCCACGCCGTTCGCGCTATGTGCGTCCTGAGCAGCGCCAGGTATTGATGAGGTTGACGGCTCGATGTAGTATCGGGCTTGCGCTTAAAAACGTCATATATATCAATGCGTTACGCCGCATAACGCAGCTTATGTTAAGCGAGAATCCATGGTTGACGGAATGCCAACAGCTTTTAGCGTCTGCTCGCGCCGGAGTCGCGTCCTCCCTCCCCTACAGCCGTTGATTCATGTGCTCCGGTGCCATCCTGGAAGACACTCTCCAGCGCATCTTCCTTCTAGCTTGCTGACCGTAGCCGCCCCGATGGACGTCCTGCACGCCGCACCTCTTATCACCGAAGTGATCTTGGCGTTATTTGCGCCGTTCTGTTATGCGACGTGCATCAACGAAGCCACATAAGGTGGCTTCGCACGGCACTGGATAACCGTTTGGTGCCTAGATTTGGCCCATGCCTCCATCCACGCACAACTCCACACCTGTTATGAAGCTCGACTCGTCGCTGAGAAGGAACAACGTCGCAGAGGCGACCTCGTCGGGCCTGGCCATTCGACCGAGAAGAATGGGGGCGACGATTGCTTTACGCATCTCATCAGGGACTCGCTCCATCATCTCCGTATCTGTAGGTCCTGGTGCCACCACGTTGATCCGAATGCTGCGGGGGGCCAGTTCTGCCGCCCATGTGCGAGCATACGATCGAAGGGCCGCCTTCGTTGCGGCGTAGGTTCCATAGTTGGCGATGCCGAGTGAGCTTGCTACCGACCCCATCAGTACCACCGCTGAGCCCTCTTGAAGCAAGCCAAGGGCTTTCTGAAGGCCAAAGATCTGGGCGCGCACGTTCACCGAGAAGTGTCGGTCAAAGTGTTCTTCGGTCACTTCGGCAAGTGATGCCGGCTCACTCAGGCCTGCATTCAGTACGAGGGCGTCCAGTCGAGTGAACTGACTGCCAACCTCCCTGATTACCCGATCGATGTCTTCAGGAGCGCTTGCGTCAGCGACGATGCCACGGCCGCCTGGACCTATTGCTGCGACGCCCTCCTCCACCTGTTTGCGGTCTCGCCCTGTGATGAACACCGTTGCGCCCTCCGCGGCGATCCGAGCCGCCACTGCCAGGCCAATGCCCCTTGCGCCGCCAACGACCAGGGCAACTTTTCCTTCCATCTTCTTCATTCGTGAGCACCTGTAAAAACCAAAAGTGCTGCTAAGATATACGCTATATATCAAGTATCAAGAACGCACTATGACTAGCCTAGATATACCCGGTGATACCTGTTCGGCCGAGACCTCTGCGAAAGTGCTCTCTGACATGGCGCAGGTTCGACCGATGCTGGAGAAGATCGCGGACAAATGGACGATCATGATTCTTACCGTGATCTGCCCAAAACCGTCCCGCTTCAACGAGATCAAGCGCCGATTGGACGGAATCACCCACAAGTCTCTTGCAGACGCGCTTAAGCGCCTCGAGCGAAATGGCCTGGTGACGCGGACCGTGCTACCAACTGCACCAATTGGCGTCGAGTATGCGATCACCCCTCTTGGTCACTCCCTGAAACAGCCCTTTGAAGCGCTGTGTAGCTGGGCCTTGAAGAACGGCCGTGAGCTTGAAGCCGCGTGTGCACGATACGACCAAGGCAGCTATTGAACCTGCGTAAGCCTGCTGTTTCCGGTCCCGTGTTGGACTTGAACGAATTCGGGTCCGTAGCGACCTCGGTTAGTCCCCGCTCGCTACATCAACAAATTTAGAGAGATCTCGGTTGAAGCGTGTTGGCTCCTCGAAGAAGGGCGAATGGCCTGACTTTGCGTACAGTTCAATTGCGGCCCTGGGATACAGTTCCTTCGCCCGAGCCGCGGAGGCGATTGGCTGAACAAGCGCATCCTGCTTACCGTAGATGAGTAGTAGTGGCTTATGCATGGAACCAAGTCCTTTGGCAGTATCGATCGACATGCCGTGGACGGCGATCTGCATCTCGCTTGATGCCATGGCCGCAGCGGTGACCATGCGCTGAAATGTTGCGTCGTCAGGCACCGTACTGAAGCACAGCGCGACGAATTCCTTCTCGCCTTCAAGATGCAATCTCAGGTCCGACGACGCCATGCCGCTGTAAGCGGTGGGTTGTGCGACGAGTTGTTCCGGCTTGAGCTCGATGACCCCGCCTACATACACCGCGCCCGCAATCTGTTCGTCCCCAAATGCAGCCAGATAGTTGGTGGTGACAGCTGCCCCGAGAGACCAGCCTACCAGCACCGGCTTGTGTGCTCCGGACCCCGTGATGACGGCCGCGAGGTCATCTGCCCAGCGACGGCCCTCGCGGTAGGCTTCCGGCTCCACTGGCTTGTCGGACAGGCCGTGTCCGCGCATATTAAAGGTGATCAGCCGATAGCGCTGCAACTCAGGGCTACTGACCTGTTTCTCCCAGCTGAGGTGACTACCCAGAAGCCCGTGAATGAAGATGATGGGCTGTCCGTGAGGATTGCCCGCTTCTTGAACAGCTATCTCGACTCCGTCCGCTGACTCTACTGTGTAAGCTCGGTTTGTGCCCTGTGCAAGTAGTGGTGCCAGCAACAGAACGATGCAACAGAGCCAGACGCATCGAATGGGTGAGACTGAGGAAGAAACCATGGAAAAAGAACCTCACAGAGCGGAACGCAGAGGCTAAAGGCTGACACTAGTGTTAGAGTCAAGTGGACGTTTTTTAGGATCTCGCCATGTCCAAGCAATCCAGCAATGACCTGATGAAGATTGGTGAGCTAGCCGAGGCTAGCGGCGTCAGCGTGCGTTCAATCCGCCACTACGATCAGCATGGGATGTTGGCATCTTCCCGATCAGGGAATGGTTACCGCGCGTTTCAAGCGGTGTCGGTTACCCAGGTGAAGCAAATACAGCGTCTTATCTCGGCAGGCTTCAGTCTGGAGGAGATCCGTAGCTTCCCGGAATGCATGCTGCTGATCGAAGGGGCCCTCGCGTGCCCAGATACTAGCGAGACACAGCGCAAGAGGCTGGCCATTCTAGACAAGCAGATCGAGATGCTGGACAGGCAGAGGTCTCGCTTGCGTGCCATGCTCGTAGCTTCTACTTAAGAGCCTGCGAAGCTGACGATTCTGTTGGCCTTACACAACGTCGCCATTGCTGCCACTGACCGCCCTACGCGCACCTAGGCCGCCCGTTAGATGCGGAAGATCTACACAGGCTGAGAACTGATGTCACAGGGACGTGCTTGCGTTGTTGCCGGAGCGCCGATGCACACAGACCCGGAGCAAGTTTTCTACTCTCGACGGCCGTGAGGCGTCAGCATGGCTTCAAGCTGAATCGCCCAGGGTTCCGTAGACACCTCGCAGCCATAAACTATGGCTCAGGCGGAGGTGGTTATGAGCACGAAGCGGTACACCGATGAGTTTAAGATCGAGGCGGTCCGGCAGATCGTTGAGTACGGCCGTCCGGTAGCGGAGGTTGCCGAGCGACTGGGCGTGTCGATCCACAGTCTTTATGGCTGGAAGCGGCAACAAGGCAAAGGTGATGTTGGCCGGCGTGTCGAGCAGGACCAGAACGCGGAAGTGCGCCGCCTCAAGGCTGAGCTACGCCGGGTCACTGAAGAGCGAGACATCATAAAAAAAGCCGCCGCGTACTTTGCAAAGGGTTAAGAGCAAAGTACGCCTTCATGAAGCAGCACGCAGATGAGTTCGGCCTCGCGGCGATGTGTCGGATGCTTGGCATCCATCGCAGCGGCTACTACGCCTGGCTCAAAGAGCCGGCAAGCGATCGCGACAAGGACGATCAGCGATTGCTTGGGCTGATCAAGCACAGCTGGCTGGAAAGCGGCTCGGTGTATGGCCACCGCAAGGTGACTACAGATCTGCGCGAGCTTGGCGAGACGTGTAGTCGGCATCGTGTGGCACGCTTGATGAAGAGCGAGGGGCTGCGGGCTATGGTCGGCTACGGTCGGCGGCCACGCCCATTAAGCGGCCCTGTCGGGTCAGTGGCTAAGAACGTTCTGGCCCGCGGCTTCAAGGTCAGTGAGCCAAATCGCGCTTGGGTCACCGACATCACCTACATCCGCACGTACGACGGCTTCCTGTACTTGGCGGTAGTGCTTGATCTGTTTTCTGGCAGAGCTTCCTGCGCGAGCACGATATCGTGTGCAGCATGAGTCGGCGAGGAAACTGCCACGACAACGCAGCTATGGAGAGCTTCTTCCAGCTACTGAGGCTGGAGCGTATTAAGCGGCGGATCTACAGCAATCACGACGAGGCACGCGCCGACGTCTTCCAGCACATCGAGATGCTTTACAACCCAAAGCGGCGCCACAGTTTCAACGACGGGCTGTCCCCGGTAGAGTTCGAAAAGCAGTACGCACTAAACGGCTGACGACTGTCTACAAAACCCTGGGCGATTCAATCCGACCAGTGGTCATGATCAGACATAGAAGGAGCTCGTGCTTTCTGACTCTGGCGTGGCTGGGATGCGCCGGCAAGGTGCGAAACAGAGGTGCCGGTCAGATGTAATGGATCGAGGGTCCTTCCCTGCCAAACTTGGACCGCCTCTCACTAAAATGATTGAGATGCAGAATTGTCTGCATCGGATCTCCAAAGGGCGGAATTGTCGGCATCTGTCCTTCCAGTGGAAGGAATGTCTGCGACTGGCATCCTAGGCCCAGAAAGATCTGCGTTGGATCATGGAGATTGTGGCGTTGCGATAGAATTATGACCCAAGGAATCAGTGACTTAGCTTGCCGTCAAATCTCTGCGACGAACATTCGCCTAACCAAAGCGGTGCCGACTTTGCTGGACTCTCGGCCGGTAAACGCTGCCTCGAGCTGCGCCGAAAGTTGTCGCAGTTAGCCTGGAGATTTTTCGCCTCCAGGCTAGATCGGCCCACGTCGCTGTGCGTTCGATTTTCGACAGATCTGGCGCCCTTGCCGCAGTCCTCGCGATCAGATTTCGCCGTCTTCGGCGCTTCTTGACGCCGGCCATCAGGTTGCTGTCTTGCCGTCTCAGTTCGATCGGCTCTTCAAAGCCCCAGATCCCGCTGCTCCTACCGGCTGGAGCACAGCAAGACCCAGCAGGCCAGCATTACGGCCAACTCGATGGCGGACAAACCGGTGCTCGATCGAGCTGTCCTCGCTCTCAAGGACTCGTTGGAGGCCTCAGGCCTCAGGCCTCAGGCCTCGCCGAGGGCCTGCCAAGCAGCGGATTGGCCCTGCCCTGTCCCCGGCCGACGTAGGTGAGATCGTGCACTCGTTGACGTCGGCCAGAGTTGCGCTAATGGCTGATGGCATCTAAATGTGGGACACCGTGCGTGGCGAGAATGTCGGCGAGCGAACCCTGACTCGGAAGGCAATGAGAAGGCTTGCGAGGAGCATCACCGTCGCAGCGACAGAGAGGACTGCACTGATGCCCCCCAGCCCATACACCAGACCACCCAAGGCGGCCCCAGTCGCGATGGAGGACTGCACAGCGGCGACGACCATTCCGCCGGCACTCTCGGCCTGATCGGGTACCGCCCGTGCAACCCAGCTCGACCAGGCAACGGGCACGCCACCGAAGGCCAAGCCCCACAGCGCGACCAGCATCGACAGCCCGCCGACCCCCAGGGGCAACAGGAGCATGCCCAGAGCGGCTGCGCCAACCAAGGCTGGCATGATCACCAGCGTGACTTTCAAGCTGCGCTCCATGAGCCAGCCGGCCAGCAGTGTGCCGACAAAGTTAGCCACACCGAATCCGAGCAGAATCAGCGCCAGGCCATCCGCGCCCATCGGTCCCAAACTCTCCAACGTGGGGCGGATGTAGGTAAAGAGCGAGTACTGACCGGTGTGCGCCAGAACGCAGCCCAGCATGCCGACCGCAACGCCTGGCCGGCACAGGAGCCCAATCACCGACTCCGGGACTGCCGCCTTGCGCGGGGCCATTCGGGGCAGCGTGAACCACTGAAACGCGAACGTGAGTCCTCCTACCGCCGTCGCCGCCCAGAAGGCGCTGCGCCAGCCCAGCAGCCCACCGAGATAACTGCCCAAAGGTACCGACACCACCGTACCGACCGCAATGCCGCTGAAGATGATGGAAAGGGCGCGAGGCACGCGCTGCGGCGGCACCAACCGCATGGCCACGGCCGCTGCCATGCTCCAGAAACCGCCCAGCGCGATGCCCAGGAGGACGCGCATCACCAGCAGGACGCCGATGCTGGATGAGAGTGCCACCAAGGCGTTGGAGAGGATCATGAGGCCCGTGAAACTCAACAACACCAGGCGTCTGTCTATCGATCGGGTCAGCCGAGGCACTAGCAGGCCAGCGAACAGCGCCACCACAGCAGTGACCGTCACGGCTTGACCGGCCAGCGCCTCCGACACTCCCAGATCCGACGCCATCGGCGTCAACAGGCTGGCAGGCAGATATTCGGCCGTGAGCAGCCCGAAGACGCCCATGGCCAGCGAAAACACGGCCACCCATGCCGATGAAGAAGGCTCCCCGCTACTCCAGGCCACAGAATCAGCTACGTCTGCGGCATCAGCTACTTTATTACTCATCAAAGATCCCAGTGCAATCGTGCAGCCGAGAGTCTAGGGAGCCACACCCGGATGATCTATGATTGCCTGACCTGTATGTTTGATCGAAACCCCGGGTCGTCTCATGAGCCACGCTCCATCCAAGCCGACCGACCTGATCAGCGAGCTGCTGACTGGCATGCGGCTGCACGGCGTTCAATACCGACGCATTCAGACCGGGCCGACCTTTGGGCTTGGATTTCCTCGGAAGCCAGGCCATGCCTACTTCCATTACCTGGCAGTGGGCACTGCCATTCTTCGTGGCGCGGACGGTAGCCGATACCGCCTATCTGCCGGGGATGTCGCGCTTCTTCCCCGCGGAGAAGAACACGCGTTGCTGTCTGCCGACGACCATCCCGTCCAGTGCCTGGAGACGATAGACGCAGCCCCGCTGGGTGACGCGGTGAGCGGGATAGATACATGCCCGAGCACACATGCCGTGCCAAGCGCGGTGCTCTTCCACGGCTGCATGGTGTTCGATCTGGGCGGCATGCAAGGGTTGAGCAAGGTGATGCCGGTGGTGATGTTGGCCGACGGCAACGGCACGCAGTTCCCTGGGCTGTTGCCGATGGTCGACGCGATGAAGCGCGAGGTCTGCTCCGGACGTATCGGATATGCAGGAATACTCGCCCGATTGGCGGATGCAGTAGCCGCCATGATCGTTCGTGACTGGGTCGAGCGCGGTTGCGACGGCGCATCGGGCCTGGTCATGGCCATGCGCGACCCGCGTCTATCGCCGTCGTTGCTTGCCCTGCACAGAAATCCCGGGCGTGACTGGACCGTCGAAGCCCTGGCCGCAGAATCCAACATCTCACGTTCCGTCTTTGCAGACCGGTTCCAGACCGTTATTGGAACCGCGCCCCTGCGGTACCTGACGGAGCTGCGAATGCAATTGGCGAGTCAGTGGCTGACCCACCAGAGCCTCTCCATCGAGGCCGTGGCAGAGCGTCTCGGCTACGCGTCGCAGGCGGCGTTCAGTCGCGCCTACAAGCGCGTCATCGGGCACTCTCCTGGCGCGACACGCCGGCCGCGCGCGTTGCCTTGATTCGGCCAGAAGCAGACATCAGCCCTATCCGTGATACGCATCCTTAATCAATCCATTGCACTACTCCAAAGTCACCCGATGGCGCGAAATCGAGCTTCCTCGGCATTACTGCTCATTCCTCAACTCTCACTCTGAACCAGGACCTCAGCGTCCCACCGGGGCCGACATCGTGCTCCTGCGCGCGATATCCAAGCGCTGAACGTCGCTCACCGGTAGAAGCACGGCAGCTTTTCGGACGGGATCCCAAAGCGCGTAGCAATCACCAAGTCGGCCAATCAGTATCACGCCTTCCTGCACCTTACCTTCGTAAGTCAGCGTAGTGGTCAACGTACTCTCCGCAGCGGAAATCGACTTGGCGCGCATCGCGCCAAGCCAGCCCGAAATGACAGACATGTAGACGAGCATCACCAAGGCGAAGATAAGCCAAGGGGAATCCTTTACGGCGGAGGGTACTACGGGCGAGAGGTTCACAATCAACGCGCACAGGAGCGTCAGGATGACACCTATCAGGATGGGCCAAGCGTTCGACCACCAGGACAGCCAGGCTAATGCGGCAAATATCAACACGCATGCCAGCCGGGCCATCAGCGTGCCCTTGCTGCTTCCCGTTGTCAGCCTGGCCTGCAGCCAGTCGCCAAACAGCGCAGCGAGAAGCGCAAGACACAACACCAGCCCGATGGACGTGAGGCCGGTCAATGCCAGCTCACTCACGGCAACGAACTGAAACGGATCAATGCCGAAGTGGCCCCAATAGGCTCGCAGGTAAAGAGCCCCTTGGACCAACCCGAAAGTGACGATTGCCGAGCCACAGGCAGCCACCTCTGCCGTTGTCAGTCCTTTGCGCGGGCTTTCCATGTCGTCCCTCTGAGCTGCCTTCACTGCTCGCGGCATCGCTGCCAGCCGCCGGACGGCGAGCCCATCTGCTCCCACCCATTGGGCAGCTTGCGCATCGCCTGCCCGCCCACGCAGGCCTGCCCGGCGCGCCGTGCTGCGTCTGATCCCAGTGCAGGCAACCCGATCACGCTGCTGGAAGGGCCGGGCCGGCCTGCGCGACGCGCCTCATTCTGTAGCGTGCGGGCCTCGGTTCGCTCGCAATACGCTTTCATGGACGGGTGCGGGTGGTTGGGCCAGCGGTACTGCTCGCAATTGAACGGCGTGGTGCCGTTGGCCATCGAGTTGTAGGCCGCCTTGGGCGCGGCGGGCAGCGGCCTGGCGGCAGGGCCCATCGCCGCCCGGATCTGCTGCGCCGCCACTGGGCAGGCAAGCACCAGCAGAAGTCCCACCATCAATGTTCGAACATCCATATTCGTGCCTCTACCCGGCCAGTAAACCCGGCCAGCATGGTAGCCCGAGCAAACGACCGGGCGAAACCACCACGCTTGCGTCAATTTGCCGGCGCTTGCCTGCCGCGCATCGTCAGCAGCCGGGCTGCGCTGAGGTACCGGCAGAACTTGCCGACGAAGATGCCGCTGAAGCCGCCGGACAACAGCAGATACGCTGCCCGGAAACCGGCATCCGCGACCAGCGCGGGCGACATCGCAAAGGCCACCTCGAATCCATATTTCACCAGGAAGGTCACCAGCAGCAGCGGCAGCAGGCTGTGATCCGCGCCACGCCACAGCGCGCCGGAGGCCGGATCGACATGCATGCGCACGCGACGCAGCAGCATCCAACCGATGCACGCACCCAGGGCGAGGCCGACCAGCCACAGCGCCCAGGCCTGCCACGCATCGGGGTAGCGCGCAGTGAGCGACCACACGCCCCAGGCCGTGAACAGTGCCGGCACGACGGCAAGACGTCCCAGCGATGTTGGCTGCGGCTTGAACGCCGCGACGCCGCGTGACACCAGGAACGCCAGCAGCGCCCAGACCCAGAGCGGGGTATGCGAAACGATGAGTTGAAGCGTCTGCACGACACATCCTTGAAGAGGTGAGAGGCCCGTCCATCCAGCCGGCCGGGGCGCCCCCATCATCGCTGGAACGCGGCGCCGTTCAAGTGACACCTGTCATCGGCCGAACGTGCCTCGCCCTACTCCCCGCCCTGCCCCGCCAGGGTCATCACCCAGGTCGGAACAACGGGCTCATCGGCATAGAACGACCGGGGCACATCCGCGGCCATCGCCCACCGCTGGATCCAGCTGATGCCACCTGCCCCGTTGTAGCCCTCCGGGTGCCGATAGGCCGGATCCTGCAGTGCTGCCTCCAGAGAAACGAACCGATAGCCGCGGCGCCGCGTGGCCGCCACCAGCTCGCCGACGCAGTCGGCATTGAGTGCATTGGCATGGATGAGCCAGACCTGGGCCGGCAGGCGCCCCAGCAGCTGCTGAGAACGCTGTTCGTAGTAGTCCAGTTTGCGAAGCATGTAAGGGACGTAGCCGCGACGCAGCTGTGACAGCAGCGCAGCACGCCTGGCCGGGTCCTGCTCGGTGTCGCGCACATGATCGTAGGCGAATGCCCAGACCCACTCGCTGTTGTCGACGGTAACCGGGGCCACTTCATAGCCGTGCGCCCGCAGGAACGCGCCGAGCGCGGCCCGTGCCTGCGGTGATCTGCCTGTACGCAGATACGGATGCCGGAACCAGCGCGGGGCATGTCCGGTTTCCGCCAGCAACGGGCGCAGCGTGGCTTCACCGTGCAGGATGTCCTGTTGGTAGGCGTGCAGCGGCATCGCGTGCATGTCGACGTGGCCAAAGGTGTGGTTGCCGAGCTCGAACCCCGCATCACGCCAGTCCCGCAGCATCTGCACACGTGCCGGCTGCACCCTGCCTTCTGACTCGAGCTTGGACTCGTTTACGAAGCCCACCACCGGTACCTCGGCCTGCTTGAGCGCCGCGATCAACTGTGCGTGCATTGCGGCGAGCTCGGGCTCGGCGCGCTCGTCCAGCCGCTGCCAGGGAAGATCGTCGAGGGTGAGCGCGATGCGCCGGTCCGGGACGTCCGCATTCGCCATACCAACCATGCACAGCAGCGTGAGCACGCCCATCCGGATCCAGCTGTTGCGCATCCTCTGCTCCTGTCGCGATACGCTTCGCAGCATAGCGCCGGGTACGGTCGCGCACCATGCCCGGCCAGTCCGCCCACCGCCGCAGGATCACGCGCGATTTTTTTCAGGGATTGGAATCGAAGATCACGGTGACGTCTCCCTGCCAATAGGAACCTGGCGCGTCCAGCATCTGGCTGACCGACGTACCATTGGCGCTGAACCGCAGCCGCGCACCGCGGTTGATGATGTACGTCTCAGGCGCGAACCGCGGCGCTTCGACGCCTGACTGCTCGGAGACCAGGGGCGAATTCCGGGCCGAGGCGCCGCTGCGCAGTTCGGACATGCCTGGCAGCGTGACATCCACATCGATCGGTACCACGGTGCCAGCGCTTTGATCCTCGATGCCACAACGGCCCTCGACCTCCTGCCCGCAGCGCATCTTGACGCTGAACTCGCCGGAGCTGGTCAGCAGGAAAGGAAATTCCTGCTGGAGCCGGGTCGGCCGCACGCCGCGCTCGGTCCATTGGGTCCAACCGCCCACCGGCGCCAGGCTGACCTTGGGCGCCGCCTCCGGGAAATAGACCTGGAAATCGTGGTCAACGGTCAGCGTGAAATTCACCTCGACCTGGTTGTCAGTGAGCGTCACGCCGTCGCCGAGGTCGAAATCCGCACCCGATCCGGTGCCGCCGGTAGTGTAGATGGTACTTCCGGTGTACGTGCCGGCCAGCATCGACAGGGGGTTGGGCGTCACCAGCTTATAGGTCAGGTCGAACTCCTCGAGGGCGAAATTATTGCTCTCCAGCCAGGGCGCGGCACACACCTGGCGGCTCTCCGCACCACCGGTGCGAAGGAACATCCGCATGGCGCTGTAATTGTTCGCACTGCCGTTGGTGAGCCCTATCCTGCACCCCGCGTTGGGTCCCCCGAGGCTGGCCGGATTCCGTGAGCCGTCGCGTTCGTAGTCGGTTACGCGCAAGGCGGTGCCAATGATGTGCAGTTCAAGCGTATAGCTGCGCCCTGTTTCGGACGTGACGGTCACTGTGCGCATGGCAGGCATCTCGACATAGAGCGATCCAGGCCCGTAGGAACTGGTCCGCGTACCGATCTTGGTGCCCCGGATGCCCGTGTCGATGCTCCACCAATTGTTGGCCTTGCATGTGGCAAGGTGGACGGAGTTGCAGACCCCGGACCATGGCGTGGTATTGACGAACGTGTTGCGTCCTGGGTCGGTGGCCGACGGGGCAAACTCCGCCGAGACGTAGATCGAGGTTGCGTTGCAGGCTGCCGTGACGCCGCCCAGCCCCAGGGCCAGGGTCAGCGCCTGGGCGATCCGGCGGCCACACGCGGAAAGGAGCGGTCCAATGAACATGGTGGTACCCCGTTGAGATTGGAGAGTCATCGCGGCGCGGCATCCGCAGGACACTGCAGCGCACCGACCATCAGCACATCGCCTTCCCGTGGAAAACGGCCTTCGTCCAAGGTGATGTCGCAGTGCGTGTTGTCAGGGAACTGCAGCTCTATCGCCGGCTCCCGCGCACTCAGTTGCAGGGTGAAGAACCCTTCGTCCTGGCTGACACTACGGCCGACGTGGTTGACCGCGTGGACGCCTCGCACTCCGGTGCCGTCAGGACCGACGATCTGGCCCATGACGGTGAACGTGCGCACCACGTCCACGCTGGCGTGCTGCACGCCGCCCTTGTTGAGCTGGTAACTCAGCGTCGCCGGCTGGATCATGGCAGCGGGTGCGCCATTGCCTTCGAAATCGAAATTGATATGACCGGGCTTGTAGGCCGTGACGGGCACGAAGTTGCGCCCGGCCTTGAGCACCACACCGCCACTGCTGCTGTCGTCGGCACGCAGTTGCAGGCCGGGGTAGTCCGAACGCACGTCCACGATCATGCCGGTGGTCGCGTTCGCTGCCTGGCTGCGTCCCAACAGCGCTGCCGCGCCGCCACCCAGGGCCAGTGTGCTTTCCAGGTTCACGCTGCCCGCCGTGGACCCTTCAGCAGTGCGCATGACCTGCGCGTCGCCCTGCAGCTGTTGCTGATCGAAGGACGCCGCCGCCCCGACCCCGAGGCCGGAACGGTCCGCCGTCACCGTACCCTGGATGCTCTGCAGCCACTCGGCATCGACCTGCTGGTGAACACTCGCGCTGGCATAAACGTCGCGGTGGCGGTCCACGCGCGCGGCGCTGCCGACACTGCCACTGTAACGCCGGCGATCATCGCCGAGGGCCAGGTTGAGCGTGAAGTCGATCCCACGCTGTCGCCCCGCCCCCACATAGGACATCGGCGGGCGGTCATAGACCGAGAGTCGCCAGCTCGCCTCGGCGCCGAACAGGGTCTGCCTGCGGCTCCACGATGCATCGAAGCTGAGTCCCTCGTTGAATCCGCGGTTGTGCGCCAGGCGGATGTTGGCACTGTCGCGATTGCTGAAGCGATGGCTGAGCGAGACACTGCTGCTGTCCTGCCAACCGCCATCGGTCTGCCACCGCTGCGGAAAGCCTTCTTCGGCCGGCAGCAGCTGGCGCCGCTCGACCCAGTTCCGCGCGTGCGCTACGCCGATCGAGCCTTGGGCATAGCGGTACATGCCCAGTACATCGGCGCCGCGGCCGGCATCGGTGGCGTCGTACAGGTTCGTGTAGAAATTGAGGCGGTCGCTGACCTGCCAGTCCAGCGAGGCTCCCGCAGTGCGCGACTGGCCCACCTTCTGTACGGCAAGCCCTGCTACCGCCCTGGGGTGGACGAGGCGGTTGACCACGGCGCCCACCGCCAGTCTGCCCTCTTGGCCGCCCCTGTCGCCACCGCTGTCCAGCAGGCCACGCTGCTGGCCTGCAAAGGCGCTGTAGCGCCAGCGCCGCGTCGGGTCGCTCCAGTTCCCGGGCTTGTGGATGGTGGCACTTTCCTGCGAGACCACACGGCCATCTTCCAGCACGCGCAGCTCGACGTCATAGATGCCTCCGGGCAACCGGCGGGTGTTGAGCTCCTGCATGCCGGCGACCACAGATTGCGTGGCGATCAGCGCACCGTCGCGGTAGATCTCCACCACGCCGTCGCGCCCTGCGGTGACGTACACCGGGTACACCGAAGCGCCGCCCGTGTCGACGCGCAGCGCATCGGAGGAGCCCACCATGATCCCCAGGGTGGTGTCGTTCTGGGTGCCAGGGGTGCGCGGCTGGCGCGTGACGCCCTGGAAGTTGGGAAGGAAGTAGCCGACCCTCAGGAACTGGTCCTGGAACTCGCGCTGCGCGTGCAGCGCACTGATGTAGTGGCCGTCGACATCGCTGGCGACGTTTGAATGGTAATAGTGGTAATTACCCAGGGTTGACCACAGGCCCACGCTGCCCTGCAGCTCGGCACCGTAGCGCAGGGCGCTTTCCTGGTCACGGCCACCGCTGTAGGCCAAGGTATTGCGCAGCAGCAATCCACTGCTGCCGGAGGTCGATTGGGTGATGTAGCGCTGCTCACTCGCAGCGCCCTGCACCGAAAGAAGCGTAAGCAGCGAGCTCTCCAGGCTGTAGTGGATCGCCTTGAGGCCACGCGTGGGAGTTTCCTGGACACCCAGGGCAATGGGCTCGGCCAGCTGTGACGCCCAGCGCTCGCGGTCATGCCGCGGCAGGGGGCTGTCCAGACTGTCGCCGAATCCCAGCACCTGCACGCGGTTGTCCTCGTCCAGCAGCACATCGGCATCGCCCAGGTGCACGCCATCGAGCTCCACGCGAACGCTGATCGGCGTGCCGAACAGATGCTCGCGGAACTCGGCCGGCATCTGCAGGCGCTGTTGCAGGAGGCTTTGCGTGCCGCCGGGGGTGGACGCGGACACCGGCAGGACCCCCAACGTCAGCAAGGCGGTGGCGGTGGCCAGGGCAAGCAGGTTGGGACGAGGAAAGCCCGACACGGCGGCAGCTCCAGTAGTTGAAGGAATGAGAAGCACGGGAGAGGCCGGGGCCCCTCCGCGCGCGCACACGACAATTACGGGTTGCTTTCGAACATCATGTAGACCTGGCCGGCGTAGTCGCCTTCGACGTAGCCGCCGGTCGGGGCGGTGGTGGCGATCTTCAGGTCCACGCGGCGGCTGGCCGCCGCTTCGGTCTGGTTGAGGATCTCGACCTTGTTGGCCACGCCGGCACTCAGCGGCTTGCCATGCAGTTCGATGCTCAGCGGCAGCGCGTTGGCCGCCGAGGTCAGCACCGCGTCACCGATCAGGTAGGCGTCGATGGAGGCGCTGCTCTTCATGTCGATCTGGCGACGGATCGGAATCAGCGTCTGCGCAGCAAGATCCCAGCCCATCCGCTGGGTCAGCGAATCCCAGCCGTTGACGGGGCTGATCTGCAGGCCGTCAGCGTTGGGCACCTTGGCCTCGACCGAGACGGTGATCGGGAAGTCTTCGGCGAAGGCCGCAGCCGGGGTCAGCATCAGGGCGGCAACAGCAGCCAGCAGCGTTTTGTTCATGCTCATGGTGGTCAATCCTTGTTGAAAGGGGGTTTGGAAGTGAAATCGCCGGGCGTGGGACGTGACTTCACCACGGGCCCCCGGCAGGGCCCGGCGAAGTGAACTTGGGCAGGCAAGTGAACGCGGCGGCGGATCAGTCAGCGCGGGTGTCGACGGCGCGGACGACAGTGCCTTCTTTCAGGTTGTAGCGGTGGAAGGTCAGCGCGTCGTTGGCCAACGCATGGCTCTGCCCCGGGCGAAGGTGCACTTTGATTCCCGCACTGCACTGGTCGGGCGCAGCGCGCTGGCACTGGCGCAGGTTGTCCAGCACCACTGTCGCGTTGCCTTTGTTGATTATGTTTCCGCCGATGACAGCGGTATCGTAATGGGCATTGGAAGGGGCAACAAAAACTACCGTGCCGTAGCCGGTAAACACATTGACGCCGGCCGATACACTGTTTTTGTAATCGGCTTTCTGCGCGTCATCGAGGGAGAACTCCTCGGTGTCCGGCACGACCGGCACATAGCGCACACGGTAATAGCGCTCGGCATCCCGCTGGCCGCGGTACACCAGGCGCGTTGCCTGCTGTCCGTTGGTCGCCGGGATGATCATCCGCGCGGGGCTTGCAATGAGGCCGCTTGCACCGGTTTCGTTGCGCGCAAGGGACACCGCATCCACGGGCGACTCGCTGGCCGAGCCATCTTCCGCATAGTGCATTTCCGTGACTTCCACCCGGACATAGGCGGTGGCATCGCCACTGTTCCGCACGCGCTTCAGCAGCTGGCTGCTGTCCGAAGGCATATAATCGAACAACGGTCCGACATTGATTTTGGGCGATGCCGCCTGGCTGGCCGCTGCGAGGGTCAGCAGGCCGGCGGCGATGACTGAACGGTGCATGGGAGTTTCTCGGGCGGAGCAGTTACCTGCGATGTGACTAGTATTGGTCTGATAGTCCGCCTTTATCGATGCAATAAGTTGAATCTCGACCGCGCCCGCTTGGGGCGAAGTGAATCCGTAAACGCGTCTTGCCATCACGCTGACACGCCGTTGCCTAGCGTTGGGGTCCGAATCCACCCACTGCAGGAAACACTTCATGGCCCTGATTCATTCGATTCTGATGGGAGCGGTCGCCGGCATGCGGGCCATGACGCCCCTGGCGGCGGTCACCAATGCGGCCCGCAGCGGCAACCTGCCTGCCGACAACGGTGCGCCCCGCATTCTGGCCAACCCGCTGGCCTCGGCTGGAATGCTGGCGCTGGCCGGTGGCGAATTGATGGGCGACAAGATGAAGACTGCGCCGGATCGCATCGTTCCGGCCGGCATGATCGCCCGCGTGGCCACGGGCATGATCGCCGGTGCGGCACTGGCACCGCACCGGCAGCGCGGCCTGGGCGCCGCGCTGGGTGCGGGCGCGGCCGTGGGCATGGCGTATGTGACCTTCAACCTGCGCATGCGGGCCATCGCCCGCTATGGGCAGACCCGCACCGGCGCGGTGGAGGATGCCCTCGCGGTGGGCAGTGCGGCTCTGATCACCCGCTGTGCGGCGGGCGGCGCGAAACCACGGGAGTGATCGGTCGAACGTCCGCTGCGTGGCCGCCGCCGTTGGTTGTCCTCCGGCCGCGGCCGCCCTCCCCTTGCTCGGATGGCCCCCATGACCCCGCTTGATAAACCTGTCCGTCGCGAGGTCCTGATCGAGGGCGTGGCGCACACCCTGACGATCGATCCAGACGGCTTGAAGCTCACCGTGAAGGGCCGCCGCAAAGGGATCCACCTGCGCTGGGCCGACCTCGTCAATGGGGACGCCGCACTCGCCGCCGCGCTCCAGGGGTCACTTGAAGGCGAGTGAGATCGGCCGCCGGGCGGCGAAGTGTTAATCCGCTGTCAGTATCGCGTCGTACGTACTGCAGGTGACCTGCACCGCAATCTCTCGCTGGCATCAGGTGGCATGGCACAGCCTAGGGGTCCACACCTTCGAGATACCCCCGATGAAGCTTCGTCCACTCTGCACGCTCGCTGTCGCCGTGACCGTCTCACTGGCCGCCACCTCGGCCATGGCCCAATCCGCCGCCGGCCCGGACCGTGCGCCTGCGCAGGCACCCACCGCAGCGCGCGCCGACGTCACCCAGGCCGCCGCGCTGGGCACCTTGTCAGCCGTCAATTCCGGTGAGATCAACGCTGGCCGGCTTGCCCTTGCCCAGGCCAGCGATGCAGCGACCAAGCTCTACGCCCAGCGCATGATCGATGAGCACACCCGGAACAACCAGCAGGTTGCCAAGTGGACCGCCGATGCCAGCGCTCCGCCGGCCCGCGCGAAAATGGAAGAAGGCAAAAAAACGCTCGCCATGTTGCAGCCAATGAAGGCGGCTGCGTTCGACAAGGCCTATCTGCAGGCCATGGTGCGCGATCACCAGGGCGCCCTGCAGGCGCTGGATACCACGCTGATTCCTGCTGCGACTGATGCCCCCGTCGCCAGTTTCCTGCGCACCACGCGCGGCCACGTGGCAGACCACCTCAAGGAGGCCCAGGACCTGCTTGCGCAGATGGAGGGCGCAAGCGCCGGCAACACGCCGGCGCGCACGCCGGCGCGCTGAGCGACGTCCGGCGAGGCCGAGCCACGCGCGGCGGATGCGCTAGACCGCCGCGCGTGCAAGGCTCGCACCTATGCAGGTCAGGCCGCGGATCGCGCGGGAGTCGTTCATCCTGGCCACGCCAGGTGCCGCCCGTGCCATGTCTGCAGGCTGGGCCGGTGAGCGACACTTACCACCGTGCACTCGGGCAGCCGTTCGGCCAGCAGGTCATACAGTAACGACTCGGCCGCTACATCCAGCGCGGAAGTTGCTTCATCGAGGGCGACCAGCACCGGCCGGTGCAGCAGAACCCGGGCGAATGCCAGGCGTTGCTGCTCGCCGAGCGACAGACGCTGCGACCAGTTCGTGTCTGCGTTGAGATGCGCGACATGCGCCTCGAGGCCGACGGCGTGCAACACCTCGCGCACGGCGTAGACGCTGATCTGGTCCGCGGTGCCGGGATATGCGACGCTGGCATGAAGCGTCCCGTCTGGCAGGTAGCTGCGCTGGCCAACGAACATCACCCGGCCCTGCGGCAGCACCAGATCGCCCGTGGCAAATGGCCAGAGCCCGGCCAGGGCGGACAGCAGCAGCGACTTACCCGAGCCGGACGGGCCGTGCACGAGCAGGCGCTCGCCTGGCGCCAAGGTCAGCCGCTCGATCCGTCCGAGCACGCTCCCGTTCGGGCGCTCCACCTGCATGCCCGCAATCCGCAGCCCCTGGCCTTCGACGGTGCGGGTCAATCCGCCCCGTACCGGCTGCTGCAGCGCCTGGTCGAACTGGTGAAGCCGCTGGAACACCGAACGCAGCAGGGCCAGGTCCTTGTAGCGGTAGACGAACCAGGAGAGCGCGCCGCGGACGCGGTTGAACAGGCTGTTGAGCTGCATGACCGTTCCCACGGTGATGTCCCCGGCGAAATAGCGGGGGGCGGTGACCAGATACGGCAGCAGCATCGACGACTGGACGTACAACGCATTCATGGCGGTGATGCGCTTGGTGTAGCGCATGACCTCGCGCCAGTTGCTGCGGATCCCCTGGAACGCGCTGTCGAGCCCGCGGTGCTCGGCCTGTTCACCCCGCCACAATGCAATGCTCGCCGCATGCTCGCGCACCCGCACCAGCAGGTACCTGAAATCCGCTTCGCGCCGCTGCTGCTGGTAATCCACGGGAACCAGCCCGCGGCCGATCCCTTCGATGATCACCGAACCGATCAGCGCATAGCCGATGGCCACCCATACCATGTAGCCCGGCACCTGCATCGGCGTGCCCCCCACAGAAAAAAGCAGCGCACCGGAGAGGCCCCACAGCAACGCGGCGAAGGTGAAGAAATCCACCACGTAGTTCAGCACGCCCACCGTAAGCCTCACGGTGTCGGTGGCCATCAGCCGCAGGTCATCGGCGATGCGCTGATCGGGGTTGTCCAGCGCATCGCCCGGATACTCCAGGCGCCAGTACGCACGATCACCCAGCCAGCGCGCCAGATAGGTCGAGGTCAACCAGCTGCGCCAGCGCATCTGCAGTTCCTGTTCCAGCCAGACCCGTGCAGTACCCGCCCCTACGATGCCGGCGATGATGAGGGCCAGCTCCATCATCTGCCGCCGGAATCCATTGAGATCGCGCTCGACCAGTGCGTCGAAGAAGTTCTTCTGCCAGTAGGTCTGGCGCACCCCGATGTAGGTGAGGAACAGATCCAGGGCCACGATGGCGCCGAGCAGCGCATAGGCGCGCCCACGCTCCTCGGACACCCACCACGGGCGGACCAGGCGCCAGACCTCCCGCGCTGAGAGCTTCACGGTGACCGGTCGCCGCAGCGCGTCAGAACTGCGACCGCAGCGTCAGCACGACATTGCGTGGCTCGCCCGGCGTGTTGTAGGTGTTCAGTGCTCCAACGCGCTCGTAGTACCGTCGATCGAACAGGTTGTTGATCGCCAGCGTCATGCGCAGCGATGGCGTGAACCGGTACCCGGCCTGCACGCTGACGACCGCATGGCCCTTCTGTTCGCGCACGCCGGCAACTCCGCTGCCGAGGAGGCCGCTGGACACATGGGCGCCGCCGCCCGCCGAAAGGCCGCGCAGGGCGCCTTTTTCGAAGCGGTAATGGGCGAACAGCTTGAGCGTGTGGTCGGGCTCGAACAGGGTGAACGGCGCGCCTTCCTGGAAGGTGGGGTGCCGCACGTAGCGGGTGAGCAGGCGTGTATAGCCGGCGGTCAGGTCCAGATTGGGCAACGGACTTCCGCTGGCTTCCATTTCCCAGCCCTTGACCTCCACTTCGCCGGCCTGGAGGAAGAATCCGGGATTCGCCAGATCCGGGTAGGACCGGTTCACGTCGCGCGTGCGGAACGCCGATGCGGCCAGGGTAAGCGCGCCGCCACGGAGGCTGGCCTTGGTTCCCAGTTCGACCTGCTTGCCCACGCGCGGGTCGATAGCCTCGCCCGTGACCTTGCGCTGCGTCTGCGGGATGAACGTGTCGGCGTGGCTGGCATAGGCGGTCAGCGCGTCGGTGAGGTGGATCACCAGTCCGAGATAAGGCGTGAACTCGCCGTTGGCTTCAGCGCCTGCCTTCCAGGCCGTCAACGGCTGCGGTGCGACGGTCCGGCTCTTGGCTTCGAAGTCGCTCCAACGGCCACCGGCGACGCCGGTGACGTGCTCGGTCAGCGATAGACGCAGCTGCGCATAGAGCCCGCTCTGACGGGTGACGCCGTTATAGCCGGAGGTCGGCACGATGGCGATGTCTTCGACCGCGTCCGGTGCGTTCACCGGGACGTTGCGCACTGCCGCACCCTGGCCATAGCGGCTGGTGCTCTCGTAGTCTTCGACGTTCGCTCCTACGGTGGCCTGGTGCACCCGTCCAAGCAGTGCGAAGGGGCCGGAGAGGAACACGTCCAGTCCCTGCCGGACCTCGTCATTGTCACTCTGGCGGCGCGCGTAGCTGGCCACCGTGCCGGTGCGCGGATCCACCCCGCCGGTGGGGTAGCTGTCCTTGTAGAACCAGTCCAGGCGCTGTCGGCTCGCACGCGCCTTCATCGACCAGCCATTGTCGAAGGCGTGTTCCAGGTCCAGTGCCAGGGACTGCTTGTCCCAGCGCTGGATCACCCAGTCCGGATAGGGATACAGCGACCGCGGCGCGTCCAGGAAGCGCTGGTCGGTATAGGCCGGCTGACCCATGTAGGGCATCACGTCGTCGGACTGCTGCATGGCCGAGAGCGAGACCACGGTGGACGGCGTGAGGTCGTAATCGAGCGTGCCGTAGTAGAGCTGCTTTTCCGAATCCGCGTTGTCGTAGAAGTAGTCACGCTGCTGGGCGGAGATGACCGCGCGGCTGCGCAGGGTGCCCAGGCTGTTGACGGGGCCGCCGACGTCCACCTCGGCGCGGTAGTTCGACCATGAACCGGCGGACAGTGCCACCGAGCCGCCGTAGACCTCCCTGCCCTGCTTGCGCACGAAGTTCGCCACGCCGCCCGGCTGGCTGGACCCCTGGAAGATGCCACCCGGGCCGCGCAGGACTTCCACCCGGTCGTAGACCGCCAGATCGAACTGCTGGAATGCCGAGAGTGCGCCATAGGCGGGAATGCCGTCGTAGGACGCTTCGAGGTTGTAGCCCCGCGAACGGATCTGGCTCGTTGCACCGTCCCAAGGCGTGACCGTGACGCCGGTGACTTCGCGCAGTGCGCTTTCCACGGTGACCAGATTCTGGTCCTCGATGCGCTGGCGGGTAACCACGCTGACGGAGCTGGGGATATCCAGCAGCCTGACGGGTGCCTTGCCGCCCCAGGTCACCACGGGCGAGGTGTAGGCGCCGGTTCCCTCTGTCGTGGCCTGCCGCCGCGCCTGGACATGGAGGGTGTCGAGTTCGGCGACGGCGCTGCGCGGTGAGGTGCCCTGCTGCGCATGGACATGGCAGGCAACGGAGAGACCGGCAGCGAGAATCGTAAGACTGAGAGGTGCCGCACGTCGGGCAGCCGGGCGTCGCCGCAGGGGCAGAGGTATGGAAAGCGTCATTGATCATCACTGGAAGAACGTGCAGGCGATCTGTCGGAGGGCGCCGCACGTGCCCCGTCCCCCAAAGCGGATCCGACCCTGTGAGTGTAACGTTATGACATTACATTTTGCCAGCGGCGTGCAGAGGGCCGGCGCTCGACATCAGAACGCTGACTACGTCGCCTGCTCTCCAGTCGGGTGCAGCGAATGCTCCATCGAGCAGACCTGACCTGTGACATTACGTCGCAGCAGGGCCGCCAGCACCCAGTGCGTTCGTTATCGACCCATCCGGTGGCCTAGAATCAAACCAGTGCGCGCGCGTCTCCTCCCCCGTTGGCTCCCTGCCCTGGCCTTGCTCGCCATCGCGCTGCTGGTGCTGGCGCCGCTCGTCAGCCGCGCCCTGCCTCCCGCTGCCGGGAGCGCCGCATCCGCTGCCGTTGCGATGAGCGGGCACGTGAGTGCAGCGGCGGAACCCGCTGGGGCGAGAATGCACGCCCACCACCACCCTGCCCATCCGGTGGGGGCAGCCCATGACGCGGCCACGCCCGTCGCGCATCAGGAGCCGCCGTCGACCGCGGTGGATCCGCATGCGTCGCACGAGATGGGCGTGGACTGTGACTACTGCCTGATCGCCGCCCGCATGATCGGCCTGCTGGTGGCCCTGCTGCTGGTGCTGGTCGCATGGCCGGCCATGGTTCACCGCGACCCCGCACGGCAACCTGCCCTGCGCGTTGTTGTCCCGGGCACGCTCGGTGCGCGGGGACCGCCGCACGCTCTCGCCCGCTGATCCTGCTCCTGCCTGCGCAGGCAGCCCGCCACTGCGTGCTGCTGCTGGCCCGCGCCTGCCAGGCGCGGAGGGCCATGGAGTGCCTGGCAGGGACAGGATCATGCGCGTGACGACGCCCGCCTGACGTGCGGATCCTCTGATCGTTCCGACCCCCGCCGGGTTGGAGCATTTCGATGTCGTGGTCAATGAATACACTTCTCTACAAGGCCTGCCGTACTGGGGCGGGTACGCTCGCGCTTGCGTGTGCGGCCATCGCGCCCCTTTCCGCATCCGCCGGCGACGGCACGGTGCTGACCCTGGGCACCGTGCACGCGCGCTCGGCCGCCGAGCGCGGGCTGACGGCGCACTCGGTCTTCACTTCGGTGGACGTTCTGGGTGGCGATCTGCTGCAGCCGCAGCGCGTGGACCACGCCTGGGAACTGATGATGGCCGCCCCCGGTGTGCAGGTGACGCAGTTCAAGATGGGCACGGATGCTGGCCGTTTCTCCTTTCGTGGGTTCAATGGCGAAGGCCGCGTCAATGCGGTGAAGCTGTTGATCGATGGCGTACCCAGCAATGACAACGCCGGTGGCATGCCTTACCTCGACGCGGTGTTTCCGCTGGACATCAGCGCGATCGAAATCGTGCGCGGTACCAACGATGCACGCCATGGGCTGCATGCCATCGCCGGCGCCGTCGATGTGCTGACCCGGCAGGGCGGCAATGACGGACAGATCAGCGTGACCGCCGGCAGCTTCGGGACCCGCGATGTGCAGCTCGCCAAGGGCGTCGAACGCGGTGCCTGGTCACAGAACTACTTCATCGGCTGGCGCGGCAGTGAGGGGGAGCGCGAGCATGCCGACGGCATCCAGCGCAGTTTCTCGGGCAAATGGTTCTACACCGATCCCGGCGACCGCTGGCGTGCCGGACTGAGCACGCGCTACTACCGCAACCGTGCGCTGGAGGCCGGGTATCTCAGTCATGCCGAGGTGGTCGCCGATCCCCGGCACTCACCGGCCTATGCGCGTGATGACCGCAGCGAGCGTGAGACCCGGCAGTCCGCGCTGCATGCCGACGGCACGCTGGGCAACGACTGGCAATGGACTGCGAAGGCCTACCAGAACGACTACCGCAACCAGCGCTGGGTGACCTTCACCGCCGGTGGCGCACAGCAGGAACGGTTCAACGATGAAACGCACCGCGGGCTGATCCTGGCCACGACCTGGCGGCCCATGACCGGCCTGGCCGAGTTCGTGCTGGATGCCGGCGTGGACGGGCAGTGGCAGGACAACACGGCACGGCGCTACCGGACCGTGGCCCGCCAGCGCCAGGCGACCCTGCGCGACTGGACCTTCGATCTGGATACGCGCGGCGCCTACGTGCAGGCCGTGGTCCGGCCGACCACCGCGCTGAAGATCGTGCCGGCCTACCGCATAGATCACATCGATGGGCACTTCCTCAATGCAGCCAGTGCGACGCGCGCGCCGATCAATGATTACGGGCTGGTCAAGCAGCCCAAGCTCAGCGTGTCCTACGACCTTGCACAGGACGTGGTTGCCTACGCCAACTGGGGGCGCACGTTCCAGATCGGCAGTGGCAACGGGGCGTATCGCACCCAGGCCCGCAGCCTTGCGCCGTCGATCAACGAGGGCTGGGAAGCCGGCCTGAGATGGGCGCCGTTGCAGGGCCTGGACACCCGTTTGGCGTATTGGGAGCAGCGGGCCACGGACGAGGTGGCCACCATCCTGGGCGTGAACGGGGCCATCGGCAGCAACGAGGTCGGCAACGTGGGCGCCACGCAGCGCCGCGGGTGGGATGCGCAGCTGGCATGGCAGGCCGGCACGCACTGGCGTGTCCGCGCCTCGTACTCACGCCAGAAAGCGGTGATCGAAGTGCCGGATCCGAGCGCCCCGCAGACGCGCGGACGCGAGATCGAGAATGTTCCGCGCTGGCTCGCCAGTGCCGGCGTGGACTACCTCCCGAATGCCGACTGGACGTTCAGTGCGTGGGGCAATGGCCAGGGCGACTACTTCGTTGATCGCAGCAATACCCTGGGCCGATACGGCGGCTACACGCTGTTGAACCTCAGTGCCCGCTGGCGTCTCACTGAGCGCGACAGCCTGACGCTGCAACTGAAGAACGCCGCCGACCGCGCCTACCTCTACGCGTGGTACGACAGTGGCTCCTCCGGTTACTCGCCCGGCGACGGACGCGCGTTCTACCTGACCTGGACCCGGGAGATCTGACATGGACACCACGGACCTGCCACGCACGGGGCAACGCTGGAGCGTCTACCGGGCCGTCTGGCGATGGCATTTCTATGCAGGCCTGCTGGTGCTGCCGTTCATTGCGTGGCTGGCGCTGACCGGCGCGGTGTACGTGTACCAGAAGCCGATCGATCGCTGGGTGCACCACGAACTGAAGGTCGTCACACCCTCCGTTGCCGGGGCGGTGCCGGTCAGCACCCAGCTGGCGGCGGTGAGGGCGCTGACGGGCGGCAGCGTGTTCCGCTACACCCTGCCCGACCGCGATGACGCCAGCGCGGAGATCGGCGTCCTGGAACAGGACGGACGCCGCACCAGCTATTACATCGACCCCGGCTCGGGTCGCGTGCTGGGCCATCTGCCGGAAAAAGGGACGTTCTCCGGTACTGTCCGGCGCCTCCACAGTCTCGATGTGCTCGGCGACTACGCCCGGGCGTTGATCGAGATCGCCGCAGGATGGGCGATCCTGCTGGTGCTCACCGGTCTCTACCTGTGGTGGCCGCGTGGCCGGAAGGGCGGTGTCTGCAGCATACGCGGACGCCCGGGCCAGCGGCTGTTCTGGCGCGACCTGCATGCGGTGGTGGGCGCGTGGGTGGGCGTTGTGCTGCTGTTCCTCGCGCTCACCGGCATGCCGTGGTCGGTGTTCTGGGGCAGCCAGGTCAACCGGTTGGTCAACGGCCATGACTATGGCTACCCCGCGGGCGTGCGCGTGGACGTGCCGATGTCCACGCAGCGGCTGGCCGATACCAGCCCACCGTCCTGGTCGCTGGAGCAGGCGCAGGTGCCGGTGTCCACCCCGCCGCATGCGCACCCCGTCGCGGCGGCCGGCCCGACCCCCCATGCAGGTCACGGGGGCGGCGGGCTCGGGGATGTTGCCCCGCAGCCCGGTGCGATCGGGATCGATGCGGCGGTGGCGCGGTTCAACGCGCTGGGTCTGGCGCCCGGATACAGCGTGGCCCTGCCGCGCGGGACGCGCGGGGTGTACACCGGATCGGTGTATCCGGAGCAGCTGGCGTTGCAGCGTGTGGTGCACCTGGACCAGTACAGCGGACGGCCGCTGCTGGACATGCGGCATGCGGACTATGGGCCGCTGGGGCGCGGGCTGGAATGGGGCATCAATGTGCACCTGGGCCAGGAGTACGGCACGATCAATCGGGTACTGCTGATCGTGGGCTGCGTGCTGATCCTGGTGCTGTGTGCCAGTGGCGCGGTGATGTGGTGGAAGCGGCGTCCGGCGGGTGGGCTCGGCGTGCCGCCCTTGCCGCCCCGCCGCCGTGAGGTCGCCGTCGTCTTCGCGCTGTTGTGCGTCGGCGGGGTGGTCTTCCCGCTGGTCGGTGCCTCGTTGCTGCTGGTGGGCCTGTTCGATTTCGTTGCCAGTAGCGGCTGGCGCGCGGCGCGCGGCGCGCAGCGATGAATGCGGGCAGCGGGCTGGACAGGCGTCAGAGGCGTCCCTGCCTCTGCGTCTGCGCAGTGCGCGTCGATCAGTCGAACGCGATGCCGAAGCCCACGTTGAACAGCGGCTGGTCGCCCCGTGCGGCGGAGACGCCGGCGTTGACGTTGTAGCGGCCGCTGCGGCTCCAGCGGGACAGGCCGACACCGAAGGCGGACTCGCCCCGGTAGGTGGCCACGCCGGCATTGAGGGTGACCTTGCCGGGAAGGTTCGGCGTGACCTGGGTCAGCGCGGCCGCCGCCGCGATACCCCGGTTGACCTGGCGCTGGACGCTGCCCATCTCGCCTTCCAGGCTGTCCACCATCGCCTCCACGCGCTGGTCGGTATAGCTGTTCACGTCCGCCATCGCCTCACGCAGCTGGCCCACGTTGACTGCATCGTTCTCGTACAGGCCTGCGGCCACATGGGTCAGCTGGCGCTCGCCACCGACCGAGCCGACCGACACCGTGTCGGCCTGGTCAGCCACCGAGCCAGCGCCCAGCGCGACGGAATTGTCCGCATCGGCCTGGGCGCCAGCGCCTGCGGCCACGGCGCCTTCGCCCCTCGCGTCAGCCGCTGCACCGTCGCCGACGAAGGCGGTATCGGCACTGGCGTCGTAGTACGGCGGGGCCGTGTCCGCGCCGCCGCCACCGCCCTGCCCCGCTCCCTGGAGGGGGTCGACGCGTGCGTCCAGTCCGCCCAGCTGACCCTCGAACTGCTCGCGCAGCGCGGCGAGCTGACCGCCGTTGACCGCCTCGCGGCTGCCGCCGGCGATGCGGCCATCGGCCACGTTGCCCAGCAGGGTGCCGTTCGCCCCGGCGAACATGACCGAACCGCGCAGGCTGCCGGCGGTGTAAGTGATGCCATCATTGACCGCGCCCGCGCCGCCGACCAGGCCGGCGTTCTTCAGCTGGCGCAGGTTCACGCCATCGGTGTCGGCGGTGGCGTCGGCCACGTGAACCACCTGTCGCTCGGCGCCGGCCGAACCCACCGACACACTGTTGTCCCGATCGGCCGCTGCACCGGCACCCAGCGCCACACTGTTCCCGCCGTTGCCGCGTGCGGCGTGGCCCAGCGCGGTCGCCCCGCTGGCATCGGCCTGTGCCGCAGCGCCCAACGCCATTGCGCCCACGCCCTGTGCGGAGGCATCGTCGGTACCGTCGGCCGCGCCGTTCACCTTCAGATAGCGTGCGGCTTCCGGCTGCGCCCCCTGCAGGGCCCTGCTCATCTGGGCAAGCGTCACCGCGTCGTTGGCCTGCGCGCCATCGGCGACGCCTTTCAGCTGGCGGGCGCCGTCGGTGCCGGTGACATCGACCGCCCGACCCGCGCGGTCCGCCGCTACGGTGACGTCGGCCCGGGGGCTGGCCTGCTGCACCAGGCCCACCTGGCCGTCTTCCCATTCGCCCAGCTGCCGCTGGAGCTCGACGATGTCGCCCTCATTGACGCGCACGCGGCCGTCGACGGCAAGCAGGCTGGCATCGGCCGCCCCCAGTGCGCTGCCCGCATCCTGGTAATGGCTGCCCTGCACGTCGTACTGCGGGCCGATGATCTGCCCGGTCGCCGTATCGACGTGCGCACCGCCGCCCAGCGCAGCCAGCGTTGCCTGCAGCTGGCCCAGCGTGACAGCATCAGCGGCCTGGGTACCCGCTGCGACCTGGATGATCTGGCGCCGCACGCTATCGTTACCCACCGACAGCACCTGATCGCGGGCCGCCGTGGCACCTGCCCCCAGCGCGATCGCGTTGTCGCCGCTGGCATTGGCGCCCGCGCCGAGGGCGATCGACTGCTCCCCGGCCGCGCTCGCATCGGCGCCGATCGCAACCGACATGTCCGCACCGGCCTCGGCGTTGCTGCCCATGGCCACGCCCCGGATGCCGTGCAGTTCAGCCGCATCGCTGCCGGTGCCGCTGGCCTGGAAGTAGCGCTGCTGCGTCGCGCCGTCCTGCTTGAGATCTTCCATCGCCTCGCGCTGGCCGGCAACGCGTCCGTCCAGTGCCTGCAGCGCATCGCCCAGGGTCGCGTGCGTGGTGCCATCTATGGCATACGACGGTGCGTCCACCACGGCGGACGCCGTTGCCTGGGCGCCGCCGCCGAGGGCATCGGCCACTGACTGCGCATTGCCCTTGAGCTGCGCGAACGTGACCGCATCGGTGTCCGCAGTGCCTGCGGCCATGCCCCGCAGGCGGCGGGCGCCGAGGGTGCCTGCCAAGCGCACCACCGCGCCATCCTGCTGCGCACCGGCACGCAGGGCGTCGCCGCTGGCTGCCTGCTGCATCAGGCCCATCGAGCCTGCGCCGAACCGGACGGCGACATCGTCGATGGCGGCATCCAGGCGCGACACGCCGCCGTCCAGCGCGCTCAACGCGTCACCTACGGTGGTCTGTGCGCCGCCATTGGCGAGGCTGTAGGTAGGGCCCACGACCCTTCCAGCGGCATCGAGCGCGGCGCCGCCGCCTAATGCATCGAGCCCCCCGCCGAGCTGCTGCAGGTTGACGGCATCGAAGTCCCAGTTGCCGTCGGCCATGTTGACGACCTGGCGCAGGCGCGTGGTGGAGCCGACCGACACCGTGTCGTTGGCCCGGCTGACCGAGCCATCGCCGATCGCTACGCTGTTGGTATGGGTGGCCCGGGCCCCATTGCCCAGCGCGATGCCGTAGCGCCCGCTGGCTGAGGCATTGCGACCCAGCGCCGCGGCGCGTTCGCCGGTTGCGCTGGCGGCCGCGCCGAGGGCGGTCACGACGATGCCGGTGGCATCGGTCTGGAAGCCCACCGCCGTCCCGTTCCAGAGGGCGCGCGAGGACGCGCCCAACGCCGTGGCGCCGCTGGTGCCGCTGCCGTTCTGGCTGTCGGCGCTGGCGCCGTAGCCGATGGCCAGTGCGTTGCTGCCGCGCCCGTAGGCGTTGGCGCCGAGCGTCACGGTATAGTTGTTGTACCCACCGGACGTCGGGCCAGACTGCGCATTGCTGCCAATGGCCGTCATGTTGCTCCCGCTGACGGCGGCGTCCGTCGGATTGGCGCCGGCCGAGACCGCGAAGTAGGTCGTGTCCGCGGCGGCCTGGATGCCCCATGCGGCAGCGGAGTCGGCGACACACGAGGGAGCGCCTTCTGCCGCGACGCACAGCTGTTCGCTGATATCGCGGGCCAGGGCGCTGCTGCTGAGCATCGCAAGACCGACGACGGCGAGCGCGCGGCCGCGGCGGGTCCGCTGGCGGCGTGTGGCCAGCTCGGACGCCACCACCCACTTGCCGATGGCAGCATTCCAGATGATGCGGTAGATGCAGTTCATGGGTTGTCTCCATTCGCGCAGAGCGTCAAGTCAAGGGGTGACTGCGACACACAGGTGATGAGTGAATGCTAGGCAGCCGCGCCTCGTCGGCGTATAGGACGGGTCTGGAACCGGTCCGCCTGCGCCGCGTACAAAGGATCTGGAAATCAGGGCTCTGGACCAGACGGTCGCCGCTTTCCAGACCGGTCCTGCCCGGTCCGGCGCAGCCCGCCGGTCCGAATCAGTCGCCAAGGACCACGCCGACGCCCATGCGGAAGATCGGCTTGTCGCCGCGGGCCATCGAGGCGCCCCCGTTGACGTTGAGGCGCCCGTCGTCGCTCCAGCGCGAGACACCGACGCCCATCGCGGTTTCACTGCGGTAGTTGGCGATGTTGGCATTGAGGGTCGTCTTGCCCGGCAGGTAGGGCGTCATCGGCGCCAGGGCAGCAGACGCGGCGATCCCCCGGTTGGCCTGGCGATTGACGCGGTTCAGGCGCTGCTCCAGCCCATTCCACGCATCCTGCACGCGCTCATCGGTGTAGCCCTTGGCGTCGCTGATACCTTGCTGCAGCTGCCCCACGTTCGCTGCATCCGTGGCCTGCACGCCGGCTGCCACATGAGTGATCTGACGCTCGCCGCCCTCGTGGCCCACCGCCACGGTGTTCTCGCGATCGGCCACCGAGCCTGCCCCCAGCGCCACGCTGTTGTCAGCAGTGGCCTGTGCACCGGCACCTGCGGCGACGGCGCCATGGCCGGCAGCCTGCGCCGGCTGCTCGCCGTCTGCCTCGCCCGGCTGGGGCTTGGCGTCGTAGTACGGCGGATTCTGGCCCGCCCCGGCCCCGGCGCCGGGCGTTCCCGCACCGGACTCCAGGCCCGTCACGCGCGCGTCCAGATCGCCGATCCGCCCCTGCAGTTCGTCGCGCAACGTGGCGATCTGGCCACCATTGACGGCCTCGCGGCTGCCGCTGGCGATGCGGCCGTCGGCGACGTTGCCCAGCACGGTACCGTTGGTCCCGCCGAAGGTCACCGCGCCGCGGTTGCTGCCCGAATCGTAGGTCACCGCATCGAGCAGGCTGCCGTCGTCCGCGACCAGCCCGGCGGCCTTGAGCTGGCGAAGGTTCACCGCATCGGTATCTTCGGTACCGTCGGCTACATGGGTGAGCTGGCGTTCGCTGCCGGCCGCACCGATGGCCACAGTGTTGGCGCGATCGGCGATCGAGCCGGCGCCCAGGGCCACGCTGTTGTCTGCCACGGCCTGGGCGCCCTGCCCCAGTGCCACGCTTGCCTGGCCATCGGCCCGGGCACCGGCGCCGACCGCCACGGCCTGCATGCCGCCTGCCTGTGCATCGTCGCTGCCGTCATTGGCACCCTGCACGCTGAGGTAGCGGTTGCCTCCGGCGCGCACCGCTTCGACAGCGGTCGCCAGCTGGCCCACGTTGACCGCATCGTTGTCTTCGCTGCCGTCAGCCACGCCCTTGAGCTGGCGCATGCCATCGGTGCCGCGGACGTCCACGGCGGTGCCCCCGGTGCCTGCGGCCACCGTGACCGCGGCATCCGGCGTGGCTTGGCGGACCAGCCCGGCGCTGCCTTCGCCCAGCTGCAGCAGGTCCTCGCGGAGGCTGACCAGGCTGCCCTCGTGACGGGTCACGGTGGCATCGAGCGAGGTCAGCGAGCCATCGAGCTGGCCCAGCGCATCGCCCACGTTGTCGAACTGCCCGCCCTGCACGCTGTAGCGCGGGCCGGTCACCGCACCGGTGGTGGCATCGTGGGCGGCACCGCCGCCGAGCCCGGCAACCACCGGCTTCAGCTGCTGCACGTTGACCACGTCAGTGGCCTCGGTCCCGTTGGCGACGTTGATGATCTGCCGCGTGCCATTGCCGCCCATGCCCCAGCCCACCGAGACCACGTTGTCGCGGTCGGCAGTGGCTTGCGCACCCAATGCGATGGAGTTGGCGCCGGTGGCGTTGGCGTTGGCGCCGATGGCGATGGCATTCTCACCGGTGCCGGCACGTGCTCCGGAGCCGATCGCCAGGCCCTGCGCGGCCGTTGCACGGGCACCACTGCCCACGGCGATGGCACGGTCACCGGAGGCGCTCGCCTCGTCATTGACGCCGGACCCGTTGGCCTTGAAATAGCGGCTGCCCTCGTCGAGCGCGTCGCGGATGTCGCTCAGGTCCTGGGCATTGCCGGTCACGCGACCGTCCAGATCGGTGAGCGCCGAGCCCGCATCGCGGTAGGTGGTGCCGCCAATGGCGTACGACGGCGCGATGACCGTGCCATCGGCAGCAACGCGCGCACCGCCACCCAGGGCGCTGGCAACCGACTGGGCCGTGCCCTTGAGCTGCGCCAGGTTGACGGCCTCGTCGTCGGCGGTGGCCGCTGCCACGCCGGCCAGGCGGCGCGTGCCTGCGGTGCCGGTGAAGTCCACCGCGCCGCCATCGGTGCCCGCACCGACGGTGAGATCGGCGCCTGCTGCGGCCTGCTGCACCAGGCCGATGCGGCCCGCATCGATGTCGGTGGTGAGCCGGCTCAGGGTGGTGCGGCTCTGCGTCAGGCCGTTGTCGATGGACGTCAGTGCGCCTTCCACCGTGGTCTGGGTGCTGCCGTCGTTCATGCTGTAGACCGGCCCGGTGATGCTTCCATTGGCGGCTACCGTGGCACCGCCGCCCAGCGTCTGCACGCTCGCGCGCAGCTGCTGCACGATGACGGCGTCGTTGGCCTGCGTGCCTGCGGCCACGTTGACCACCTTGCGGCGCAGGGTCGAGTTGCCAACCGAGACCGTATCGGCCCGGGTCGCCGAGGCACCGCGGCCCAGCGCCACCGCGCCGCTGGCACTGGCCGACGTGGAGCCACCCAGCGCCATGGCGCCCTCGGCCGAGGCGTTGGCCGAGTCACCGAGGGCGACCGTGGCGTCGGCGGTGCCGCCCGCACCACGGCCCAGGGCAACTGCACCGTCGCCGGCCGCTGCCGCGTTGAAACCCACCGCCGTAGCGTTCCAGCCGAGGGCGCTGCTGTTGCCGCCCAGCGCGACCGATCCGGCGACGCCCTTGTCACTCTGGCTCGTGGCGCGCGCCCCATAGCCGATGGCCACGGCATTGTCGCCGCGGGTGGTGGCATTGGTGCCGACGGACACGGCGTTGCTCATGCCGCCACTGGTATCGGCCAGGGCCTGGGCATTGCCGCCGATGGCGATCGATCCGATGCCGTCCGCGCTGGCTGCCGCGCCGCTGGCATTGATCTTCACATACCGGTCGTCGACCACGGCCTGCGTGCCGATGGTGCGCGCCTGCGGACGCGCATCCGCCGCCACGTCGGCCTGGGGCACGCAGTCGCCCGAGGCGTTGATCACGCCCTGTACGCCATCGGCGCGCTCGCAGCGTGCCGGGGCTTCAGCGTCACTGGCGAACGACGGCAGGCTCAGCGCCAGCAGGCCGAGGGCGGCCAGGCGGCTCAGGGTGCGGGCGCCAGCAGCCTTCTTGCGGCGGCCGGTCGCCAGTTCAGAGGCCACCACCCACTTGCCGATGGCTGCGTTCCAGACGATGCGGTAGATGCAGTTCATGATTTTCTCCGTGGCCGCGGGGGCCGATGGGTCGACAAGGTCGAGGGAGGGCCGAAGCCGTTTCCACGGAGAGAATGCTAGGTGGGCAGATGCGTCAGACGTATCGGACGAGGCCTATTCTGGGCGGGGTTGCAGCACGCCGCCTGCGGCAGGCCAGGGCCGGGATGCAGGCTTGCTGTCGAGTCAGAGAACGGTCGCCGAACGTGTCACGCCACCCTGCCCGCTGTCCACGCTGCCGGCTGCAACAGGTGAGCCAGCGGCGCAGGCCGGCCGAGCAGGTAGCCCTGCAGCTCGTCGCAGCCCTGCTCGCAGAGCCATGCGCGCTGCGCCTCCTCCTCCACGCCCTCGGCCACCACGCTCAGCCCCAGCTCGTGGGCCAGGCCGATGAGCGCGGCGCAGATCCGCGCCTGCCGCCTGCTGGAGAAGATCTGCGCGATGAACGTGCGGTCCAGTTTGATGACATCGGCCGGCAGCCGTTCCAGGCAGACCAAGGAGTTGAAGCCGGTGCCGAAATCATCGATGGCCACCTGCACGCCCATCTCGCGCAGCCGTGTGAAGGGCGCGCGCCAGCTGCCATCGTCGTCGAAGAAGGTGGATTCGGTGATCTCGATTCCGATGGATGACGGCGCTACGCCATGGGCGGCACACAGGTCACGCAGGTCATCGGGCAGGTCACGCATGACCGAGGCCACGGCGGGCACGTTGACGGTCACCGTGCAGTCGGTGCCCTGGCCGCGCAGCGCAACGATCGCTTCGCACGCGCGCGCGATGACCAGCCGCAGCAGCGCGCCGCTGAGGCCGGCGCTTTCCACGATGGGAATGAACTCGGCAGGCGATACGGGTTCGCCGTCGAGCTGCCAGCGTGACAGTGCTTCGAACTTGCGCATCGGCGTGCCACCGGGGTCGGTCGATGCCGGGACGATGGGCTGGAAGTGCACCTGCAGCGCGCCTTCGCGGATGGCACGCCGCAGCTCGACCGCCATCCGGCGGCGGCGCCGCGAGTGCTCGCCGAGCGAGGCCTCGTAGCGCGTCGGCTGCGCCGGATCGCTCTCGCTGCCGCGCGAGCGGGCGGCCAGCGCGGCGCAGGCGAGCACCTGCTCCGCCTCGTGGCCATCCTGCGGATACCGGGCAACACCCGTGTGCAGCGCAAGCTGCCACTGCGCGCCTTCGGCCATCACGGGAAGCTCCAGCAGCTGCGCCGCTTCTGCCACGAACGCTTCCACCGCCGGCAGGTCAGCGTGCGCCAGCAGGATGGCATTGGGGGCTTTGAAACCCCACAGCCCTCCCGGCAGCAGCGGCTGCAATGCCGCCACGACCGCACGGGCAACCTCCCGGGACACGCTGTTGCCATACAGGTCGGCGAGCTCGGTCAGCCCCTGCAGGCGCAGGAAAGCGAGCGAATAGCCAGGCGCCAGCCCGCCGTCGTCCAGCGTCTCGGCCAGCGCCTGCGCACTGAGCAGGCCCGTGCCCGCATCGTGTCGCGCCATGTACGCCAGGGTCTTGGTCAACGTGGTGAACGAAGTGACGTCCTCCACCAGCGCCAACCGCAGTCCGCAGCCGGCAGGCAGCAGGTCGACCGTGGTCACGCGCACCTCCAACTGGGCACCTGCACTGTCGATGTGCCGCCACACACGCGGCTGGTTGGCGGCATCGCGCTGCCTGCAGCGCGTCAGGCGGGCCACTTCCACGCAATCCTCCGGCGGCCGGATGTCGAGGATGGTCATCTGCTGGAAGCCCTCCAGCGTGTGCCCGTAACGCGCCATCGCCGCGGGGTTGGCCCAGACGAAGCGCAGTGTGGCGACGTCGTACACCCACATCGGCAGGGGACTGGACTGGAGCAGATGCTGGAAGTTGCGGGGATCGAACAAGGTTCAGCGCTCCAGGGGACAATGGCCCGCCCCGCCCGGCAGCGCCGCAGGGCGACCGGTCGAGGGAGTTCCAATGTTGGATAGCGGCCCCTCGCGGGAAAACCGAAGCCGCCGCTGGGCGCTGCGGGTGTACCGTTCAGGAAGGCGCGTCAGGCATCGCGGCGCTTGTCCACGCTGATCTTCCCCGACGTCTCCAGCATCGCCAGGGCGATGTCCTGGTGCCCGTCGCAGCCGGATTCGCGCATGGCCACGTCCAGATCTTCCGGGGCCACGTTGCAGTGGCGCAGCTGCTGCCAGAACACCTTGCCATCGCGTACCAGCACGACGGGTGCACCCTCGACCCAGGCATGGGCACGGCGGCTGCGGGCGGTCACGAAACCGACCAGCCAGTTCAGCGTGAGCAGCGTTGCCGCAAGGATCAGGCCGCCCAGCAGCGAGGTGTCCTCCCCGATTAGCGAGTTCTGGACGGCGGTGCCGAGCAGCACGATCACCAGCATGTCGAACGGTGCGGACTGGCCCATGGACCGCTTGCCGCTGAGCCGGGTCAGCGAAAGCACCACCACATAGACCACGCTGGCGCGCAGCACGAACTCATACCAAGGCATTCCAAGGTCGAACAGAGGGGTCACGGGGCTCTCCTGCGGGCACGTGTGCGGAGGGATACAAGATCACTCGTCCACGCGCCGTGACTTCGCCCGGGCCTGGCCGTGGCCGCGCTGCGGATGGCACTTCACGGTGACCAAGCGCACCGCGCGGGATCATGCCGACGGCTGGCACGCGCGGGCCAGCGCCCCTGCGTGCCGCCGTACGCCCCACCCGACCAGGTACACGATGCTCCCCACCCTGCTCCACAACGCGCCGCTGATCACCGCCGCCATGACCTGCGTGACCGCGCTGATCTGGATTGTCTACCTGAGCGTGTTCCTGCGCAGTTACCGCCGGCAGCAGCGGCCCTCGATCCTGATCACCTCCGGCGCCGGCAGGGACCTGGAGGCACACTGCTTCGTCACCAACCTGGGGCTTGAACCGGTCTATCTGCTTGACGTGGTGATCGACCTCATCGAACCCGATGGCCGCGTGGTGCGTGCCGTGATCCCCGAGCGCACCGAGCACCGCACGCCTGACCCGGCGCCTGAGGACGAGGACATCCGCCGCGCCACCAACGTGGGCTCGTTGACCAGTGGCGGCGAGCGCGACCTGGGGCGCTTCCGCACGCTCATCGAGCGCGCCTGTACCGAGAATCCCGCGATCCGGGCCGAGGCCCGCTTCGACGGCCTGGAGGTCACGGTGGTTGCTGTCACAGCAAGCCAGGCAGAGCTCTGTGGTGCCTCGCGTGCGTATCGCATCGAGCACCGGGACGACGGCGCGCGGCGCCTGTTCGCCCGCACCATCAAGGCACGCCAGCAGCAGGGCTGGTTCGCCCGGCGCAAGCTCACCCGTCTGCTCAGCGAACAGTTGGCCGCCCGCAGCGACCGTTGAACACGGTGCGGCATCGCGTGCGGCGCTGAATTCTTCATGCGCAGTGCAAGCTGTATGGGCACCCCTCGCGTGACCCTCACTCCACAGGGTGCCTGCCCTCACGGCCAGGCGCGTAGCGTGGACTCATCAGATCGCCGAACGATGCCCACTTCCGGGCCGGCAGGTGTGTTCGCGTAACAGGTGATTCCTCACACGCAGCACCACTCGCCCTGCGTTGCAGGAGCCTTCCCGATGTGGATTTCCGTGACATGTCCGGTGCATGCGGTGCACGCCATGCGCGCAAGGCGGGCTGGTACATGAGGTGGGTGGGCGGCTTCGAGGGCGCGGACCACATCAACGGCCAGGGTGTCGCGCTGGACATGGTGCGCGACAGCGGCCACCTGGCGCGCCTTGATGTGGATTATCGCCGCCTGCGCCGACTGGGCTTCACGGCGGTGCGCGAAAGCATCGGTTGGCGCCTGTGCGAGACGGCAGCAGGCTTTGATTTCAGCACGCTGCACGCCCGCATGCAGGCTGCGCAGCGCCAGGGCCTGCAGATCCGCTGGACACTGATGCACTACGGCGTACCCGCTGACGTGGATCTGCTGGACGGCGATGAAGCCACGTTCATCCACCGGTTCGAGCGCTTCTGCAGGGCCTGCGCGCAGGCGCTGGAGCGGTATCCCTCATCGGCACCGCGAATCATCACGCCCATCAATGAAGCTTCATTCCTGGCATGGGCAGCGACCCACACCGGATTGTTCCAGCCTGGCACGGGGAACCGCAGTGCGGACGCCCCGCGCCTGAAGACGCGCCTGATCAAGGCCGCGCTGGCGGGGTGCCGCGCCTACCGGAGCATCGACCCGGCCGCACGGATGATGTGGGTGGAACCGCTCATCCATGTCAGTGCGCCCCAGGGCGACCCCGTCCTGCGTGCCGAGGCGAAGACGTGGCGGGAGGCCCAGTTCGAGGTACTCGATGCGCTGACCGGGAGGTCGCGGCCGGAGCTGGGTGGCGGTTCCGGGTGCGTGGACCTGGTGGGCGTCAACTATTACCACGGCAATCAGTGGGAAGCGGGCAGCCACCGCCCGCTGCACTGGCATCACGCCGATCCCCACCGCGTTCCGCTCTCGCGTCTGCTGGCCCAGGTGCAGCAGCGCTATCAGCTTCCCATCACCCTCAGTGAAACCAGCCACGTCGGTGGAGGCCGTGCCGCGTGGCTGCGCGAGATCACCGCCCAGGTCCGTCTGGCCGCCGAGCGCGGCATCGTCGTCGAAGGGATCTGCCTGTACCCGGTCGTGGACCGACCGGATTGGGAAACCGCGTCCCACTGGCACCGCAGCGGCCTGTGGGACATCGATCCGCAGGCCATTTTCAGGCCGCCCAGGCTCGTGCGCGATTACGCGCAGGCCCTCATTGAATCGCGCCGGCTGCTGGCCGCGCCCGCTCCCCTCCTCACTGGAAATCCCACCATGAACCAACTCCTCGTCTTTTCCCACCTCCGCTGGGATTTCGTCTACCAGCGCCCGCAGCATCTGCTGTCGCGCCTCGGACAGCGCTGCGCGGTCGTGTTCTTCGAAGAGCCGGTGTACGCGCCTGACCAGGCTCCGTGGCTGGAGGTGCTGCATCCGTGCATCGGGGTGACGGTACTGCGGGCGCATACGCCCATCAACGAGCCCGGGTTCGCCGACGCGCAGTTCCCGCTCCTCAGCGCGCTGTTGCATGCCTGGCTGGACGAACACCGCGAGCCGGGCATGGCGGTGTGGCTGTACACCCCGATGGCGCTGCCATTGGTGCAGGACCTGGCGCCCGATGCGGTCGTGTACGACTGCATGGACCAGCTCGGGGCGTTCAAGAATGCCCCCGAACGCCTGATGGATCGCGAACGTACGCTGCTGGACATGGCCGATGTGGTGTTCACCGGCGGGCCGTCGCTGCAGGACGCCAAGGCCCCGCGCAATCCCAACGTGCTGTGCTTCCCGAGCAGCGTGGATGTCGCCCATTTCGCACAGGGCCGGCGCCCGGTGCTGGCTGCGGGCGGCACTGCGGCGCCGCGGCTGGGCTTTTTCGGAGTCATCGACGAACGCCTGGATCTGGAACTGGTCCAAGCGCTTGCCCGGGCGCATCCGGAGTGGCAGGTCGAGCTTGTCGGGCCCGTCGTCAAGATCGACCCGGCAACCCTGCCCCGTGCGGCGAACCTTCATTACCTGGGGCAACGCGACTACACCGAACTTCCGGCACTGATCGCGCAGTGGGACGTATGCCTGCTGCCCTTCGCCATGAATGCCGCCACCGCCTTCATCAGCCCCACCAAGACGCTTGAATACATGGCTGCGCACAAGCCGGTGGTGTCCACGCCGGTGCGCGATGTCATCCGCCTGTATGCCGACGGCGTGCAGGTCGCCGGGACGGTGGACGCCTTCATCGACGCCTGTGAGCGTGCACTCCAGGAAGACGCTGCCGCGCGCGATGAGCGGATCGCCGTGCAGGACCGGCTGACCGCGGCCACGTCCTGGGACCAGACGGCCGTTGCCATGGCCGGTCACGTGCTCGCTGCGATGGCCGCCGGGCTCAATCCGCGCGCCAGGGCCTACCTGGCAGGTGACCAGGTGTTGAGCATGGAAGAGCCGCCGGTACCGTGCCTGATCCTCGGTGCCGGACCGACCGGATTGTCCGCTGCCTACCACTACGGTGCCGGCAGCGTGCTGGTCGAGCGTGAGAAGACCGTCGGAGGCTGGTGCCGCTCGCTGGACGACCAGGGCTTCCGCTTCGACCATGCCGGCCACATCATGTTCTCCAATGATGCGGATGTGCTTGCGCTCTACCAGACGCTGCTCGGCGACAACCTGCATTGGCAGAACCGCGAGGCGTGGGTCTACAGCAAAGGCGTGCACACCCGCTATCCGTTCCAGGGTGCGCTGTACGGGTTGCCGCCGGCAGTCCTGAAAGAGTGCCTGGTCGGCGCGATCGAAGCCCGCTTCGGTGCCCTCGACGGCGGAGGCACCCCGCCCTCGGCCGCGTCCGCCAGGCCTGCTCCGGCCAGCCCGCGCACGCTGGGCGTACAGGCCGCCAATGATTCCGGCGACTGCTGTGCGGACGGTGCCGTGCCGGACATGGCCGGCACGGGCGATCCGAAGGACGCCGCCCCGGCAGGGTCGGTCGCCCCCTTCGCGCGGCGTGGCGCACCGGCCAACTTCGAGGAGTTCATCTACCAGGTGTGGGGTGCCGGTGTGGCCAAGCACTTCGCCGTGCCATACAACACCAAGCTGTGGACGGTGCCCCTGCGTGAAATGGAGACCTCCTGGCTCGGTGGCCGCGTTCCCATGCCGAACCTGGATGAGATGATCGAAGGCGCGCTCGAGCCGGTCTCCGCACCGGTGGGCCCGAACGCGCGCTTCGGTTATCCGCTGCACGGTGGATTCCAGGCACTGATGGATGGCTTCCTGCCGCTGCTGGAAGGCCGGCTGGCGCTGGAAAAGACGGCCACGGCCATCTCCGTACGACGTCGCCAGGTGACGTTCTCCGACGGCCAGCGCATGCGCTGGCAGCATCTGGTGAGCACCCTGCCGCTGCCGGAATTCGTGCGGCTGATCGGCGATGAAGCGCCCGAACGCGTACGCCAGGCCGCGGCGGGCCTGCGCCACATCTCGGTCCGCTGCGTGAACCTGGGCATCGGCCGCGAGCACCTCACCGACAAGCATTGGATCTACTACCCGGAAGACACGATTTTCCATCGCATCTTCGTGCAGGGAAATGCCAGCCCGCACAACAACCCGCCGGGCGGCTTCGGGCTCACCTGCGAGATCACGTACTCACCGACCAAGCCGCTGCCAGTGGACGGCGATGCGCTGATCGAACGCTGCATCCGCGAGTGCATCGACGTGGGCATGATGCGCACGGACGATCCGGTGCTGACCGCCTCCATTGTCGACATGCCCTATGCGTACGTGCTGTATGACCATGCCCGCGCGGCCAACGTGGAGACCATCCGCAGCTGGCTGCTGACCTACGACGTGGTGCTCGCCGGACGTTACAGCGAATGGGAATACTACAACTCCGACCACGCCTTCCTCGCCGGCCGGCGCGCCGCCACGGACGTGCGCACGTCACTGGCGCAGCGCAAGGCGGGGGCTACATGAGCGCGCTCGCCGACGGTGCCACCCCCGCTCCGCTGATCCTGGTCACCGGCGGCACCGGCTACATCGGCTCGCATACCTGCGTGTGCCTGCAGGCCGCCGGCTATCAGGTGCTGGTGGTGGATGATCTCAGCAACAGCGATGAGGGCGTGCTTGATGCCATCGCGGCCATCAGCGGTACGCGGCCGGCGTTCGAATGGGCCGACGTGCGCGATGCAGCGGCGATCGATGCAATCGTTGACCGCTACCGCCCCATCGCCGCCATCCATTTCGCGGGCGTCAAGTCGGTCAGTGAATCGGTGCGCACGCCCTTGAAGTACTACGACATCAACGTCAACGGAACGCTCGCGCTGCTGGCGTCGATGTCGCGGTGTGGACCGCCGTGCATCGTCTTCAGCTCGTCGGCCACGGTTTATGGCGAGCCGGACGCGCTGCCGCTGCAGGAGAACCATCCGCTGCGCCCGCAGAGTGCCTACGGGCGCAGCAAGATGATGGTGGAGCTGATCCTGGGCGATGTCTGCGGGGCGGACCCGCTTGCCTCGGCGGTCACGCTGCGCTATTTCAATCCGGTTGGCGCGCATCCGGGAGGCGGGCTGGGCGAATCGCCGTTGGGCATTCCGGAGAACCTGATGCCCTACCTGGGGCGGGTGGCCAGTGGCGCCGCGCCCTTGCTCAGCGTGTTCGGCGATGATTACCCGACACCGGATGGCACCTGCGTGCGCGACTATGTACACGTGATGGACCTGGCCGAGGCGCACGTGGCGGCCGTACGGCTGGCGTTGCGTGCGCCCGGACTGCGGGTGGCCAACGTCGGCACGGGCGCGGGTGTTTCCGTACTCGAACTCGTCCACGCCTATGCAGTTGCGTGCGGCCATGCGCTGGACTACACGGTGGCGGCACGACGGCCCGGCGACGTGGCGTGCTATTACGCCGATACACGGCGTGCCCTGCGCCTGCTCGGGTGGTCGGCCCAGCGTGGCGTGGCCGAGATGTGCGCCGATTCGTGGCAGTTCGTCCGCAGCACCGCCGCCAGAACCGCGCCCATGCCGCTGCCGGTGCCGCACGTGCCCTTGCCAGCGCTCCCAGGCCGGGCAGGCGTTGTGCCGGCAACGAGCTGAACCGTCTCCCCGTGCAGTGAAAACTGCAGCGCCTGACAAAAACGAAGGGCTGGCACATCACGTGCCAGCCCTTCAGCGTCCATGCGGGGATTGCGGGCGTTACCAGCTGAAGCCCGCACCGGCCGAAACGCTCTGATCGCTGCCGCTGAACGCGCCACCCAGCGATACAGACACGTTCTTCTTCTCGCCCAGGATGCGCTGGTAGCCCACGGCCAGGGCGGTGCGGCCGTTCTGCGCGCCGACGCCGGCGCCGACGCGGTTGTCACCGCTGAGGCCTGCCGTGTTCAACGCCATTCCGGCGTAGGCCGCGCTGATCGCACCCATCCGGTCGATGCGCTTGTCCACGGCCTGGAAGCGGCTGTTGGACCAATCGCGCTCAGCCTGGAAGCGGTCTTCCATCTGGCCCAGGTTGACGGCATCGGTGGGCCGCGTGCCGGCGGCCACATTGCCGATCACGCGCTCGTGTCCCGGCGAGCCGACCGACACTTCGTTGTCGCGGTCGGTGGTGGAGCCGGAACCGATGGCGACCGAGTCGCGGTTGGCTGACGACGCGCCGTCACCGATGGCCACCGAGCCTTCGCCGATCGCACCGGCACCGCTGCCGATCCCGATGGCGCCCGTGCCCTCTGCCTTGCTGTTGTCGCCGATGGCGACCGATCCCTGGCCTGCGCCCGGCGAGGTGCCAGGGCCGCCCGTGCCAGGGTTTCCGGCAGCGCCATCATCCAGGCGCTGCTCCACCACGCCCACGCGGCCATCCAGCGCCGCCCAACGGGTTTCCCAGTCCGCCTGGACCTGCCACAGCTGGCCGCCGTTGATCGCTTCGCGGCTGCCAGCGGCGATCAGGCCGTTGCCCAGATTGCCGATCACGGTGCCCTGCGTACCGCCCAGCGTGGCACGGTCCAGCGACATGTCGTCGTAGACAATGGCGCCCAGTGCCCGGCCATCGTTCGGGTCCACCAGGCCGGAGGCCTTGAGCTGGGCCACGGTGGCGGCATCGGTATCCGCCGTACCGTTGGCCACGCCGCCGACGCGACGCGGGCCCTCGGTGCCGGCCATGTCGACCCGGGCACCGCCCTGTGCGCTGCCCACGTTGATCGTTCCGGCGGTGCTGTCATACTGCACGATGCCCGCCGCGCCGCTGGAGAGGTTGGTCACCTGCTGATCCAGCCGCGTGATGCTGCCCTCGTTGAGGGTGACGCGGCCATCAAGGTTGACGACGTCACCTTCGACAGCGCCAACGCGATCATTGGTCGCCTTCAGCTGTGAACCGTTGACGGCATCGTCGCTGTCATCAGCCAGGCGTCCAGCGGCCACGTGGGTCACGACCCGGTTGCCATCAGTACCGCCCACGTCGACGACGCGGCCATTCTGGCCAGCCGCCACGCTGACCACGCCCGTGCTGGCGTCGTGCGTGACCAGGCCGATGCCACCGGCGGCGAGCTGGTTGACCTGCGTGCTCAGATGGCTGATGTCGCCCTCGTTGGTCGTCACACGCGTATCCAGGTTCACCACATCCCCCTGCAGCACGCTGATGCTGTTTTCCGTCACCCCGAGGCGCTCATTGGTGGCATGCAGCTGGCTGCCGTTGACGGCCTCGGTGCTGGTCGCCGAGACATCCCCGGCGGCCACGTTCTTCAACACCGTGCCGGACGTACCGCCGAAGGTCACGGCGGACTTGTCGGCCCCGTCGTAGACTACGGCGCCGTCGATGGCATCACCGATCAGACCCATGTCATCGCGGATCCCCTGCTCGGTGGATTCCAGCTGGGACACATTGACCGCGTCATGGGCGGCCGTGCCGTTGGCCACGCCGCTGAGCACGCGGTCACCGGCGGTGCCGGTGAAACTCACCGAGGTGCCGTCGGTCGCACCCGCCACGCTGATCGCACGGGTGGTGGCATCCTGGCGCACCAGGCCCACGCTGCCCGCATTGAGGTCGCCCACGAGCTGGGTGACACGGCCATCGACGGTGGTGACGCGACCATCGACGGTGACGATGTCGGACGCATTCTGCGCCACCTGTTCGTTGGTGGCATGCAGCTGGCTGCCGTTGACGGCCTCGGTGCTGGTCGCCGACACATCCCCGGCGGCCACGTTCTTCAGCACCGTGCCGGACGTGCCGCCGAAGGTCACGGCGGACTTGTCGGCCCCGTCGTAGACTACGGCGCCGTCGATGGCATCACCGATCAGACCCATGTCATCGCGGATCCCCTGCTCGGTGGATTCCAGCTGGGACACGTTGACTGCGTCATGGGCAGCCGTGCCATTGGCCACGCCGCTAAGCACACGGTCGCCGGCGGTGCCGGTGAAACTCACCGAGGTGCCGTCGGTTGCGCCGGCCACGCTGATCGCACGGGTGGTGGCATCCTGGCGCACCAGGCCCACGCTGCCCGCATTGAGGTCGCCCACGAGCTGGGTCACACGGCCATCGACCGTGGTGACGCGACCATCGACGGTGCTGATGTCGGACGCATTCTGCGCCACCTGTTGGTTGGTGGCATGCAGCTGGCTGCCATTGACGGCCTCGGTGCTGGTCGCCGAGACATCCCCGGCGGCCACGTTCTTCAACACCGTGCCGGACGTACCGCCGAAGGTCACGGCGGACTTGTCGGCCCCGTCGTAGACTACGGCGCCGTCGATGGCATCACCGATCAGACCCATGTCATCGCGGATCCCCTGCTCGGTGGATTCCAGCTGGGACACGTTGACTGCGTCATGGGCAGCCGTGCCATTGGCCACGCCGCTAAGCACACGGTCGCCGGCGGTGCCGGTGAAACTCACCGAGGTGCCGTCGGTTGCGCCGGCCACGCTGATCGCACGGGTGGTGGCATCCTGGCGCACCAGTCCCACGCTGCCCGCATTGAGGTCGCCCACGAGCTGGGTCACACGGCCATCGACGGTGGTGACGCGACCATCGACGGTGACGATGTCGGACGCATTCTGCGCCACCTGTTCGTTGGTGGCATGCAGCTGGCTGCCGTTGACGGCCTCGGTGCTGGTCGCCGAGACATCCCCGGCGGCCACGTTCTTCAGCACCGTGCCGGACGTACCGCCAAAGGTCACGGCAGACTTGTCGGCCCCGTCATAGACCACGGCGCCGTCGAGGGTGTCACTGATCACCCCCATGTCATCGCGGATCCCCTGCTCGGCGGACGCCAGCTGGGCTACGTTGACCGCGTCAGTGCTCTGGGTTCCGGCCGCCACGTTGACGACCTGGCGCTCGCTACCCGCCGCGCCAACCGACAGCGTGTTGGCCCGGTCCGCGACCGCACCGCGGCCGATGGCCACGGCATCGACGGCAGAGGCGGCAACGCGTGCCTGCGAACCTACCGCCACGCCATTGTCTGCGCCTGCTTCCACGGTGGCGCCTGTGCCCAGGGCGGTGGCAGCCACGCTGGCGGCATTGGCATTTTCGCCGAATGCGGCAGCGTTGACGGCAGCGGCCTTGGCGCGGTCACCGATGGCTGTCGCGGTATCGGCCGTTGCGGCCGCGTCAGTACCCAGCGCCGTGGCGCGCACGCCTGTCGCAGTGGAACCGCCGCCCAAGCTCAGGCTGTAGTGCGCTGTGGCAGCCGCGTTGTAGCCCAGCGCGACGGAGTTGAACCCGTCGGTCCTGGACCTGTCACCGATGGTGACGTTGGCGGTGCCATTGGCGATGGTTCCATTGCCGATCGCGACCGACCGGGGACCCAGCGACTGCGAGCCGGGGCCAATCGCCACCGAATCGGCGCCCGATGCGGTGCCGCCGTCAAGCCCGCCAAGCGTGCCGATCTGGCGTGCCGAAGCATGTTCATTGTTTGCCGCGGCGCACAGCCCCTGTGCGTCGCGCTCGCCCGCCAGGCCATCCTCGGTACGGCAGGCCTCACCGGCCAGCGCGGTACCCGCCGCCAGGCTGAGCGCGACGGCCAGCACGGCGCGACGGCCACCCGTGCTCTTGCCGCGTGCACGGGTCAGTTCAGACGCGACCATCCAACGGCGGGCCGTCTGATTCCAGACGATTCGATAGATCTTGTTCATTGCACTTTCCTCGTAGTGGATAACGTGCTCGCGTTGCGGCCGGGGTGGCCGCGCGATGCGTCCTGCTCGAGGTCAATGCTCCCGTCGGCATGGCCTTGGAACCATGGGACTGGTCTTAAACGACACGTGTGTCGATAGACGGCGCGTGCGGGCACGACTGCCCTGCGAGCCCGGCCCTGCATGAGGTGCGATCAGTTGTAGGTCATCGTCACGGTGATCGGCCGGCTGGCCTGCCCGGCCGCTACGGTCGATGCGCTCTGTGCAAAACGTGCCCGGAACGGATGAGACCCGGCGGCGGTGGCACGTTGTACCGTCATGCCGGGACTCACCCGCTGACCCGAATCCGTTTCCTGCAATTCGATCCCGATGCCGGCGACACCCTGGAACAGGCTTGTATCGGCTGCATCCGTCGCGCCGTCGAAGCGCAGTGCCACGCGGGTCACCAACGGATCACACTGGCTCACTACAACGTTCACCGGCACGAACGGCGTGACGTACGCGCCAGTGAACTGTGTGGCGCGGTAGGTCCCCAGATCGACATCATCGATGGCGATCCGACACACGCCCGGCAGGATGGTCCCGGTCACCAGGAAATCGGCCGTGGACTGCGCGGCCGCGCCGCCGCTCGCCGCACCCAGACAGGACACCAGCAGCATGGCGGCCGGCCGGCCGGAATACAGAGCCATCGCAAGATCCTCAGTTGTAGGAAAGAGTGACCGTGACAGGACGTGTCACCCGTCCTGCCGACACGGACGCGGCCGACTGCAGGAAACGGGCCCGGAACGGGTACACCCCCGCTGCAGTCACAAACTGCGTGGACCCGCCGGGGGCGATCGGTATGTTGGTCCCGCCGACCGCACGGACCAGCTCGATCCCGACCCCGGGAACGCCCTGGAACAGGGACGCGTTGTTCGGATCGGCGTTGCCGACGAAGGTCATCGCCACGCGCAGCACAAGGGGATCGCAGTCGCTGACGGTGCCGTTGAAATCGACGTACGGCGTGCCGTAGCTGCCGGTGAACAGCGATGCCTGGTGCGAGCCGAGGTCGACATCGGGGAACGCGATCTTGCACACGCCGGGCAGAATCTCACCGGAGGCAGTGAACGTCTGACTGTCCTGCGCCTGAGCCCCCGCAGCGGCACAAAGCAGTCCGGAGAACAGAATGGCACGGATCATGAAGTGACCTCAGTTGTAGGTGATCTGGACGGTGATGGGCGTACGGATGGTGCCTGCCGTGACAGTGCCGAGCTTGACCAGGCCGGCCCTGAGCGCATAGACACCTTGCTCGGTACCGTTGGTGAACCAGTCAGCGGCGCGCTGGTTGGGTCGGACCGGGCGATTGGCCGTGTCGCTGATGCGGACGGCCAGGCCGGTCACGCCGCCCGTATCGGGAATCGCGAAGTAATTCGCGCTGCTTGCATCAACCGCCCCCGTCAGCATGACGTGCAGGGTCAGCAGTTCATTCGGGCAGCGGCTGCGCTTGATCTCGAACGGGACCGGCGTGGGCGCACCGAACCTGTCGAACGACGGCGCCTCGAACGTGCCTACGTCCACGTCCGCGACACTGATCTGGCAGGTTCCGGGCTGGAAGCGGCCGGTGAAGCGCACTGTAAGATCGGCGGCCTCCACCGTCGGGGCAGCCAGGACGAGCAGCAGTGCCGGTAATGGCCAGGCGCGCATGTCAGTTGTACTCCAGGGTGATGGTGGCCGCGCCGTTGGCCTGCCCGGCCGCCGCCTGCGCCGCCTGGCGCATGTAGCGTGCGCGCAACGCGATGGTGTAACTGGCATTGTTCGTTTCACTCAAGGCCAGGCCGGAATCGCGCGCCGCACCAAACCCGACCGAGTCCTCGTTGGCCGTGCCGATCTGGATGCCCACGCCCGTTGCAGTGGCCGTGACCCCATCGTCCTGCAGCGCCATCACCGACTGGCCCGCATCGGTCACGCGCGTTACCGGGTCGACGCGATAACGGATCTGGTTGGACGTGCGGCCGGTCTCGGTCTGCGTGGTGCCGGTGGTCACCCAGCGCCGCCATTTGCCGAAGAACGCCGGGCAGTTGCTCAGCACCACCGGCACATCGACCCACGCGGTCGTGCTGCCGACGGTAGGGATCTCGCTGAGCTGATGGATGCCCAGATCGACGGTGACGTCCTGCGTGGTGCAGGTGCGCGAGACGATGTTCAGGCTGCCCTGCACGCGCCCGCTCCAGAGGACCACCCCGCTGTTGACGCCATCCATCCGGTATTCGAAGGTGGGCAGGCTGGCGCCGGTCAGCGTGCCGGCGGCGATCGGCCCGGTCTTGATCAAGCTGAGATCGTAGCTCTGGTTGGGAAGGAAGACGTTGACGTAGTCACCATTGAACTCATCGCTGACCGATGAGGGGAACGGGGTGCCACTGAACCATACGACCACGCCGATTCCCGGCACGTTGGTGTCGTAGACGTTGTTGCCGAAGCGCGGTGATACGTAGGCAGACTTCGGGAACGGCAGCGTCACGTACCGGCGTGATCGGCTCATGTCGCCCTTGGTACAGGCCACCTCGTTCGTCGGTCCCGCATAGTAGGTGGTGTTGTAGATCTCAGTGCCTACCGGCACATCGGGTCCTACGGTGATCGAGCCATTGAGATTGGCCACATTCACCAATGGCCCCTGGCCTTGCCGGTAGACGCAGTTCTGCGCCCATGCCGCACCCGGCAGCAGCAGGCCCATCACGAGCAGGGAGGCGAGACGTTGCAGCAGGTTCATGGCGCATTCTCCAGGGCGGTCGTGCGGGCATGCGGATCGGCCTCTGCCGGCGGCAGGGCGGTCAGGGCGCGACAACGTCCCTTGATGACGGTGTAGCCGTCGGCGCCGGTGACCTCAGGCAGCTGCACGGGCAGGACGCACTGCTTGTCCAGGCCTGCGCCCCACTGCACCTGGACCGTACCGGAGCCCTTCAGCCCGCTGAGCAGCAGTCGGCTGCCCTGCCCTACCACGCCGACCGGTGTACCGTCTGCCGTGGTGGCCTCCGCGCCGAACGGCAGCGGCAGGCCTTCGTCGGTCAACGCGTCGACCATCACGCTCTGGCCGAGCGTGGTGCCGTATTCCAGGCGCACCAGTGCGCCGCCACGCGGGGCCACCATGCGTGCGGTCTCGTCCAGCTGCACGCTGTAGCCGGTGCCCTTGGGATCGATCGAAATCGTATTGAGCTGGTACGGCGTGAGGAAAGGGACCACGGCGTAGCCACGCCGATCGATCTTCGCTCCGCTGCTGTTCTCCACGCGTGCACCCTGCGCGCCCGCCGCATGGACCAGTGCCATGGTCTCGCCAAGCGGGGGTGCGAAGGTCACCCCGCCTTCGTGGAGCACCACGCCACCGGAGGCGCCCAGGCCGACCTGCGTATAGTCGCTGCCGCGGGTCACATTGCCCGACACCTGGCCACGCGAGCCACGGAAACCGAGGTTGGCATCGACGGTGTTGCGTCCGGAGATCCTCGACACCGCTGCGCCGTAGCTGACCCGCTCGTCGCGCGCCAGCAGGCCGTTGGCTGACAGCTGCGTGGACGGCTCGCCGTTGCGGCTGCGGGTATGCATGAAATTGCCGGTCGGTGCACGTACGCTGCGACCCAGCGGCATGGAGACCATCAGCATCAGGCGGTTGTCCGTTCGCGTGGGGGTCGGCAGCCGCGGCACTGCCGCCTCGGCGGGCAGCGGGTCGAACCGGGAGCCGATGAAATCGATCGAATCTCGCGTGCGCTGGAAATTCAGGCTGTAGCTGAGCGATTTCCACTGGTTGCTGTAGCCCACGCTCAGATCGATCTGGCGCCCCGGTGCATTCCAGTAATCGCGACGCGTGCCGATCACGAACAACTGGCCGCCGCGCTCGCCGAGCCGCTGGTTCATGCTCAGGTCCATCCGGTTGCGCTGTCGCGCCACCGCATCGACACCCAATGCCCGCGCGCGCGCATCACGCAGTGCGGCCCAGTCACGCACGCTCACGAAGCCGTCGGTGGCATAGCGGTAGGCCGCGATGGCGAAGGTAGTGCCTGTGCTGACCACATTGCGGTTGTAGGCCACGCGGAAGCTGCTGCCGGACATCGACGCCAGGCCGGACACATCCGTGCGCGCCCAGGTGGCGTCGGCGGCCAGTGCGCCGAAGGGCGTGTTGACCGCCGTGCCCGCCAGCATCGCGCGATAGTCCTGGCCCAGCACGGCGCCACCGTAGGTGCTCACCGTATTGGACAGGCCGCGCTGGTACTGCAGCTGCAGCAGGTCCGGCGCATCGCGCAGCGAGGTTTCATCAACGCGTCCGGCGGCGACACCCCAGCGCGACTGGCCAGGCCGGAGGAGCTGGGGCACGGCCGAGTACGGCAGGGTGAACGTGCGCGAACGCCCATCGGCCTCCACCACCTCCACGTCCAGGTCGCCAGCGTACCCGGTGGGGTACAGGTCGGTGATCTCGAACGGCCCCGGTGCCACGCTGGTTTCCAGCAGGACGTTGCCGCGCTGGCGCACGATCACCCGGGCGTTGGTCTCCGCCACGCCCCGCACCACCGGCGCGAAGCCACGCTGCGACTGCGGCAGCATGCGGTCGTCGCTGCCCAGCCGCGCCCCCCGCAGACGCACGCTTTCGAACAGGTCGCCCGGGGTCGTGGTGTCGCCCACCAGCAGCTGCGCTTTCCACGGCACGATATCGTGCTGCAGATAGGCGGCGTTGGAACGGTATTGCTGCGGCTGGCTGCCGCTGCGGGTCAGCGCGCCCTGGTGGAAGAACTGCCAGCCCGCCACGCGGCCGGAGGCGTTCAGGCCCAGGAAGCTGGAATAGCGGGTCGCCCCGTTGCTCTGGTAACGGTAAACGTTGGCGTTGTAACTCAGCGCCAGCGCCGAGATGCCCGGGTCCCACTGGCTGGGATCCACATAGCCGCGCGCTTCGGTGCTGAGGTAGAGCTGCGCGACCTCCAGGTCCAGGCTCTGCTTGCCGGCGTCGAACGTCGCCGTCGCACCGGGGATCAGATCGCCCAGGTTTCCGCAGTACAACGTCTCCGGCCACGGCACGCGCGGCAGATGCTGTGGATCGCTCTGCAGGCGCAGCGGCGCGATGCCGTAGCGCACCAGCGCAGCCGGATCCAGGCACAGGCGTGACTCACCGTCGATCTCGCGGTAGACGATATCGGTGCGGGCCTGCCACTGTCCGTTGAGCCGCACATCACCGCGGTAGGTACCTGGCGCAACATAGCCATCCTGCGAGAAGCGCTCCAGGTCCAGGCGCGAGGACGCGCCCACGGGAAGGAAGGCGGCGTCGAACTCGACCGACGGTGCCGGGTCGTCAGACTCGGCAGCGGCCGAATGGGCAAGAACGAATGCCGCGACGAGCGCAGGCAGCCGGGCATGCCGCAGGCGGCGGGCGCCGTGGGTGGGCGCCCGGTGATGAGCATTCATCGTGTCTCTCCCGGGTGGTAGGCGGAGCGCAGGTGAAGGCGCTGATCAGGGCTGCAGGGCGACCTGGGTGTCCACCAATGCACCGAAGTCATTGATGACGGTGATGGCCGCCTTGACCTCACCCGGAGGGCGCGTGGTCAGGCCGTTGAGCAGGAACTCCGCCTGCGACAGGGGCGCGACCATGCCACCGCCCTGCCCGCCCTTCACCTCGCCGCCTGCCGACAGCGCGACGTTGGCGAAGTTGACGTAGTACGGCGTGGGGTTGTCGGCGCGGAGCACCAGGCCCTTGGGGCCGGACACCAGCGTCCAGCGCAGCTTCTCGTGCGCCAGCACCGCATCGCCGGACAGGCCGGCTGGCCGGTAGAACACCTTGATACGGGTGCGGAAGGCGAATTGCAGGATGTTGGCGTCGGCCTCGCCAATCTTCGGCGGAATCTCCAGCATGTTGAGCCAGTAGAGCGTTTCGCGGTCCGTCGGCAGCGAAGCGCCGGTGAACATGATGCGCGTGGTCTGCTGCTTCTTCGGATCCAGGCGGAACACCGGCGGGGCGACCACGAACGGTGCCTTGGCGGTGTCAGGTGTCGACTGGTCATCGCCGTCGTCCAGCCAGACCTGGACCAGTGCGGCGCGCTCGCCCTCGTTCATGAATTTGAGCGAGACTTCTTTGTCCTTCGAATCGTAGACCACGCGGGTGCCGCCGATCACCACCGACGCCTGTGCGGGGGTGGACAGCAGAGTGGCCAGCGCGAGTGCGCCCGCCGCGACGATGCGGGTGATAGCGTTCATGGGACACCTCTGTGGGGACCGGCCGATGGGGCCGCCGAGGTTCGGCGGCCCCTGCGACTCAGTTGTAGACAACCTTGTAGTTGACGTAGGACTGGACGAAGCCCGGAGCGGCCGCGCCGCCGTTGGCGACGTACTGGCTGGCCATGTCGATGGTCGCGGTGTTGTTGGTGATGGTCACCGGATCGGTCTTGAACGACGGGTCACGCAGATCCACCACGGCGTTCTTGTAGAGCACCTGGATCTGGGTGTTGGCCGCCGGCGAGTTGATTTCCTGGTTGCGCAGGTTGCCGTTGGTGGCGTCCACCTGGCCGGCGGTCGGGTCGAAGTACAGCTCGGCGACCTTGCCGTTCTGGCAGGTACCCTGGCCCGGGCCACCGATGACCAGCTGGAAGGGGTGCAGGCCGGCGACGGCGCCGGCGGCCGGCAGCGTGCTGGCTTCCACCGGATCCATCGGCACGGTGATGTTGGTGGTGCCGATGGCACCGGCGCCACCGGAGATGGTGCAGGTCAGGTCAGTGACTTCGCCGGTGAACTCGATGATGCCCGAGCCGTAGGACTGGGCGTTGGCGCCGGCAGCGGCCAGCAGCAGGGTTGCAGCGGAAGCAAACTTGATGAGCTTCATGGGGTCGTTGTCTTCTTCACAGATGTGATCCGCACGCAGGCGGCGAAAAAACCACACCCGGGAGCGGGTGAGGTCCGATTGACGGAACGGACACATGCAGGGTCCTTCCCGGCACGCCAGACTGCGGCGTACGGAAAGGAGCGTAGGCAAGCCTCCGGGAGCGCTCCATCGGACAGGGCCCACTTTCATCCGCTGAACTTCGGCGCATCCCCCCCCCCGTTTCCCACGCCGCGGGGGCCGAACCCTTGCCGCCTTTCGCTGTCCCACTGCGCTCCAGCAACAGGATTGGCGTGACGCGTCACGTTTTTTGCGTGCGATGGCGACTGTCCCTGGGATGAATCCCTGCGTGTGAGGCGCCGCTGGCGGGTTGAATGCGTGGCGTTGCGCCTCATCCTTCAGCTGCGCCCGCGGTTGGGCGCTCTCAGGAGAAATACATGCCGCACCACGAAACGCTGGCCTTGGCCGGCACCATCGAACACGTCTTCGCACACCGCTTCACGGTGCTCAGCGGGAACACGGTCCATCTGGCCGACCTCGGCCCCAAGGGCGCGCAGGCCTTCGCGCTCGAGCCCGGGCTGACCGTCCGGCTTGAAGGCGAACAACGACCCTCGGAAATCAAGGTGCTGCGCATCGCCAGGAAAGGCGGCCGGTTCGTGGAGGTGCACCACGCCAAGCCCCACCATGCCCCAAAGCATGCGCATCCGGACGTGCCGGCCGACCCGCTGGTGGCGCTGGCGGCCGTGGAAAAGGCCGATTGGAAGGTCCGCGGCGAGCCCCGGCGCAAGCCGAAGCATTTCGAGGTACTGGCCCGCCGGGGCGGCGGCGGATGGACCGAACTGCACGTGGATTTCGCGGGCACGATCTACAAGGAGAAACCCGCCGACCCGGACAAGTGGGCGCTGCCTGGCTGATCCGCGCAGGCATCGAGCGCCGGGCCCTGCCCGGTGCTCATGCTTCGGCCGCTGTGACCCCCTGGTGGCTGATCCACGCATCGAGCTGGTCCAGCGGCATCGGGCGGCCGAACAGGAAACCCTGGAAGCGCCGGCATCCCATGCGCAGCAGCAGCTCCTTCTGCGCGGCGGTCTCGATGCCCTCGGCAAGTGCTTCCATGCCCATCACCTCGGAGATCTCCACGATCTTGCCCAGCAGACGACGTGCGGCCTCCTGCGTGGTGGCGTCGGTCACGAACTGTCGATCGATCTTCAGCACCCGCACCGGCAACCGCCGCAACGTGGCGAGCGAGGAGTAGCCGGTGCCGAAGTCGTCCAGCGCCCAGCTCACCCCGAGCGCCTCGATGGCACGCATCGTCGCGCACGCCTGCGCCGGATCACTGCCCAGCGCGGATTCGGTGATCTCGAACTCCAGCAGGCGCGGCCGCACGTCCGCCGCCTGGATGATCGCGGTCACGGCGCCGACGAAACGTTCATCGGCAAGCTGCACTGGGCTGACGTTGACGGCGATCGTCAGATGTCGGCGCTCCGGATCCTGTGCCCAGAGTTTCAGCGTGGCGCAGGCCTGGCGCAGGACCTCCAGGCCGATGTCGCGGATCAGCAGGCTTTCCTCGGCCAGTGCGATGAAGCCGTCCGGCTGGATGAGCACGCCGGAGGGGTGGCGCCAGCGCACCAGGGCTTCCACGCTGGTCAGCCCGCCATCGGCGCGTACCTGTGGCTGGTAATGCACTTCGATCTCGCCATTGCGCACCGCCCTCCCGAGGCTGCGCTCAAGCTGCAGCCGGCGTCCGATGTCGGCCCGGTAGATCACGAACACGGCCGCAAGCAGGGCCATGGACAGGACGGTGTTGAGGATCGCGCCCCACGCGCGGACCTGGATCGGCGGCGAACGGCCCGGCGCGGCGGCGTCCAGCAGGCCGGTGGCGAAGGCCACCAGCGTGGCCGTGCAGAGCAGCGGAAACACGACCGACCCGTAGCGCTCGCGCGGCTCGAAGGTGAAGATCGCGCCTGCGGCCAGCGGCAGGAAATACAGGTGCGCCGAGCGCGGCACCCAGGCGATGGGCGCATCGATGATCGCCACCGCGCAGATGGCCACGAAGATGCCGTGCGCCACGATCAGCAGCGAGGTGCTGTCCGAGCGCTTGCTGCGCGACAGGGCCAGCAGGCCCACGGCGATCTGGCCGGTGAAGGCCATCGCCAGGCCCGCCCGGTCGAAGTACAGGTAACAGGCCATCCAGCCGAGCCCGAGCACGATGCAGGACACCCCGGTGAGGGTGAGGATCGCCCCGACCTTTTCCCTGCGCGCGGCACCATCGAACTTCGCCGTCTGTGCCGCCGAACGCCCAGCGTTTCTCATCAGAAATCCGTCTCCGATCCGGGTAGCGCCGCGACGGGCTCTCTACACTAGTGGTTCGTCGCGCAAAGGGCCAGCCACCGCGCGCAGCGCGTGCGCGGCCTGCCAGACCTGCACGGAAAGTGCCTCCAGTTCCTCCATGCCGGCAATCCACCGCCCTTCGTGGCGCGGCACGTAATCGTTGAAGCTGCCCATGCCGCCATACACCGAAAGGACCCGGTCGGCGAGCGCATGGAGCGCAGCCAGGTCGCCGGGTCCGGCCCGCTGCTCACGGGCCTGCTGCAGGCAGGCGGCGAAATGCCGGTACCAGGGGCCGCCCGGATCACGAAGGAGCAGCGCGCACAGCCGCGAAAGCGTTTCAACCAGGGTATGCAGCGGGGCGTCCGGATCGGGCATGACGGGCCATGGTCGTACGGTGGGTAGCGGAGTCTACGCGCCGGGCACTTACAGTTTCATGTTGAAGCCCAGGTGGACGGTGCGGCCCGCAGCCGGCGAGAACATCGGCTGCGCCTGTTCCCAGAAGAAGCTGTCGTACCACGCGTAGGCGTAGTCGCGGCCGGTGGCGTTGCGGACCTGCAGGTCCATGCTCCATCGCGGCGAGAGCTCGTAGCGCGCGCTCAGGTCGAGCACTGCGAAGTTGCCGAACTTGCCGGTGACATTCTGTTCTTCAAGGTAATAGTCGCCCTGCGCCCTGCCCTGCACGCCCAGCTGCAGCGCAGGCGTGGCCTGGAAATCCACCCCCACATTACTGATGTGCCGCGGCACGGCGGCCACTTCGCGTCCCGCAAGGGACACTGCACCGGGGCGGCCGTCGCGTTCGATCTTTGCCTCCTGGTAGGCATGCGAGGCCCACAGCGTCCAGCGCTCGCCCACCTGTGCGTTGATCTGCGCATCCACCCCGCGGCGGCGTGTCTTGCCCAGGGTCACCGTGGTGCCGGTGGCCGGCATGTTCGATACTTCGTTGGCCGCGTCCTGCTGCCAGACGGCCAGCCGCGCCTGGCTGCCGGCGAAGGGACTGAACTTCAGGCCCGCTTCCGTGCCGGTATTGGTGGACGGCTGCATCGGCCCCTGCCCCGGCGTCAGATAGGCCGGTGCCGTTGACCCGGTCAGCACCTGGAACGTGCGTCCCCAGTTGGCATACAGGTGGGTCTGCGGCGAGAACGAATACACCACGCTGAGCTTGGGCTGGCCGATGCTGCCATAACGCTGCAGCGGGCTGGCAGGGCCGCCCAGCACGCGGGTGGAGCCGCTGAAGCGGTCGACCCGGTACGCTGGCACGATCTTCAGCGCGGGCAGCGGCTGGTAGACCGCCTGGGCGTACGCGCCCCAGTTGTCGAATGTATGGCGGTCATCGTTCTGGATCCGTGCCGGGGCGGCGGTGAAATCGGTCGGTACGCCCTGGCTGAAACGCTCACGGCGATACCCGTTGTCCTGGTGTTCGTAGTTCACGCCGGTTTCCAGCGCAAGGTCCGCGCGGGCCTGCCAGGTCAACGTGCCCAGCAGGCCGCTCTGGCGCTCATCCCAGACCCGGCGCTGGCGCGGCGCATTGCCGGTGGGCAGGTCGCTGAAGGTGACCTTGCGGTCGTCCTCGTAGCGGTTGTGGTACAGCCGGGCGCCGAACGTCACACTGTCGCTCAGCCGCATGTCCAGGTGCAGGCCGAGCTGGCGCATGTCACGGTCGTCGTAATCGTTGGCATTGCGGCGTTCGCTGCCGCGGCGGTCGGCGCTGAGCTCATCGGCGGTCATGAAGCCCGGCTCGTCGGCCTGGTGATGGTAGGCGCGCGCGGTCAGCCCGAGCCGCAGGCCTTCTTCGAGATCGCCATGGAACCACTTGCCACCCACCGACCACTTCTTCGAACGGTCATGGTCGCGGTAACCGTGCGAGGCCTGCACCCCGACAAAATAATTCTGCGCCAGGCCGTCCGCCTCGCGTCCGACGGCCAGCTGGGCGTCGCGCGTGGCGTGGCTGCCGTACGCCACCCGGCCGTCGGTGTAATTGCCGCCCTGGCGGGTTCCAAAGTTCACGTTGCCCCCGATGTTGTGCAGGCCATAACGCGGATCGTTGGTGCCCCGCACCACCTCGATGAAACTGATCTCCAACGGGAACAGCATGTCGATGAAGCGCTGGTTGCCGCTGTTGACGTTGCTCGGAATGCCGTCGATCAGCGTCTTGATGGCGTTGAGGTAACCCTCGCCATTGAAGCCACGGAAACTCACCTTGCCCGACTCCGCGCCCTGCCGGGTTTCCGTGAGCTGCATGCCGGGCATCTGCCCCAGCAGTTCCCAGCTCTGGGACACGTTCTTGTCAGCGATCTGGTCGGCGCCCAGCACGTCCACCGAGGTGAGGACCTGGTGGGCGGTGAGCTGGCCCTCGCGGTGGGTGTGCACATCCACACGCCCCAGGGTGAGTGCGGAATCGGAGGACTGGGCACGGGTGTCCGGTGCGAGCAGCGCGGCGGTGACCGCAACGGCAAGGGCGGGGGCTTTCATGGGCGGGCATCTGTCTGGAGGAGTGGCTCCCACCACGCACGGCAGGCGCCTGCACAGCGCGAATGAAACACTATAACATTACGTCGTAATCAGCGCACTGTGCGCCAACCCTTTCCGCAAATCAGGCTCGATCATGACCCCCTACGACCTCATCATCATCGGCGGCAGCTACGCCGGCATGGCTGCCGCACTGCAAATGCTGCGCGCGCGCCGCCGCGTACTGATCATCGACGCCGGCCAGCGCCGCAACCGCTTCGCGTCGCACTCGCACGGCTTCCTGAGCCAGGACGGCAGCGATCCGGCGGAGATCGCTGCGATCGCCAAGCGCCAGCTGCAGGCGTATCCCACGCTGACCTGGATGGACGATACGGCGGTGGACGCGTCCGGCCGCAACGATGCCTTCATCGTGACCACGGCCGCTGGCGCGCGGTACGAGGCCCGGCGCCTGCTGCTGGCCGTCGGCGTCTCCGATGAGCTGCCGGCGGTCGACGGCCTGCGCGAGCGCTGGGGCCGCAGCGTGTTCCATTGCCCGTACTGCCATGGCTACGAGCTTGACCAGGGCGCCATCGGCGTCATCGCCACCGGTCCGCTGTCGGTGCACCAGGCCCAGCTGCTGCCGGAATGGGGCACCGTCACGTTCCTGTTGAACGGCGCCCTCACCCTCGACGGCGATGCCCGCAGCGCGCTGCAGCAGCGCGGCGTCAGCGTGGAAACGCAGGCCATCACGCGCCTGCAGGGCCACGCCGATGTGCTGCTTGCTGACGGTCGCCGCCTCTCCTTCGCCGGCCTGTTCACCGCCTCGCGCAATGCACCGTCAACACCGGTGGCCGACGCCCTGGGGTGCGCGTTGATGGAGACGCCCCTCGGCACGCAGTACCAGACCAGCGATGCCAAGCTGACCAGCGTGCCGGGCGTGTACGCCTGCGGCGATGCCGCGCGGATGCCGCACTCGGTATCCCTGGCGGTGGCCGATGGCGCGTGGGCCGGCGCGCAGATCCACCGTTCGCTGGTCTGGCCCGAGGGCTGAGGGGCAATCGCCGCCAGCGGCGCGCGGGCGCCGGGCCAGGGGGCTGAACGCCGGTTGGCGCAGCAGGCGCCGGATCGGAGACAATGGGCGGCCCGGCCCCTGCGGCCGGCCGCAGCACGGGCGCCGCACAACGCGGTCATCGCGCTGTGCCAAACGCCCCGCCTCGCCGCTTTTCCGGACCTGCCTTGAACACCTCTCCCCCGCCCCTCCCCGCCGTCGACGACGCCCCGCTGGCCGAGCGCCTGCGCCACGCCCTCGACCTGCTGGAAACCATCGACGCCGACCGCAGCGTCCTCGACGCCCTGCCCGAGGCCGACCGCGCGCGGCTGCACCGCGTCGTCGCGCAGGTCTACCATCCGGAGCCCAAGGCCAGGCGTGCGAAGCTCAAGCAGCAGGCCAAGGCGCGGCACCAGGAAAAGGTCGCCAAGGCCGAAGCGCTGCTGGCACAGACCGGCATCCGCGCCCTGCGCCGCAAGCCGGTGTTCAGTACGCCGAACTATTTCCCGCCGCATGCCGCCGGCCTGCACGACGCCCACAACGACGGCGCCGCCGAAGCGGCCGTGGAACCCACGCATTCGCCGGAGCTGCGCCACTGTTACGTGTGCAAGCAGAAGTTCACCCAGCTGCATCACTTCTATGACCAGATGTGCCCGGCCTGCGCCGAGCTCAATTTCCACAAGCGCACCGAAACCGCCGATCTGCGCGGCCGCGTCGCGCTGCTGACCGGTGGGCGGGTCAAGATCGGCTACCAGGCCGGCCTGAAACTGCTGCGCGCCGGCGCCGAGCTGATCGTCACCACGCGTTTCCCGCGTGATTCGGCCGCGCGTTACGCCGAGGAGCCGGACTTTGCCGAGTGGGGCCATCGCCTGCAGGTGTACGGGCTGGATCTGCGCCACACCCCGAGCGTGGAAGCGTTCTGCAGCGAACTGCTGGCCACGCGCAGCCGACTGGACTTCATCATCAACAATGCCTGCCAGACCGTGCGCCGGCCGCCGCAGTTCTACGCCCACATGATGGCCGGCGAAACCGCGGCGGTGCACGAGCTGCCGGAAACCATCCGCCGGCTGGTCGGGCAGTATGAGGGCCTGCGCGTGCCGGAGCTGCTCGAGGCGGCCTCGGCCACCGCCCTGCCCGCCGTACAGGCGGCCGGGCGCGGTGGGGAGGCGCTGCCACGTGCCGCCGAACTTTCGCAGGTGCCCCTGCTGGATGACGAGCTGGTCAGCCAGCAGCACCTGTTCCCGGAAGGCCGGCTCGACCAGGACCTGCAGCAGGTGGACCTGCGTGGGCGCAATTCCTGGCGCCTTCTGCTGGCTGAGGTGTCTTCGGTGGAACTGCTGGAAACGCAGCTGGTCAACGCCGTGGCACCGTTCATCATCAATGCCCGGCTCAAGCCGCTCATGCTGCGTTCGCCGGAGCGCGACAAGCACATCGTCAACGTGTCGGCGATGGAGGGGCAGTTCTACCGCAACTTCAAGACCACCCGCCATCCGCACACCAACATGGCCAAGGCCGCGCTGAACATGATGACGCGCACCTCGGCGGCCGATTACTTCAACGACGGCATCCACATGAACAGCGTCGATACCGGCTGGGTGACCGATGAGGATCCGGTGGAGATCGCCGCGAAGAAGGTCGAGCAGGAACGCTTCCATCCACCGCTGGACATCGTCGACGGTGCCGCGCGCATCGTCGATCCGATCATCCACGGCTTCAACAGCGGCGAGCATGTCTGGGGCCAGTTCCTCAAGGACTATGCACCGACGGACTGGTGAGCAGCGCCCGGCGCGCCTGATATAGTCCGATGGTCACGACGGGCAACGCGCCTGTCGGCCAATCAAAGGATGGTGTCATGGGTCTTCGGCAGGCGATCGCAGGTGCGGTGGGTGGCGTTCTCGCGGATCAGTGGAAGGACTTCTTCACCGTGCCCGCGGGTCTTCCGGCGACGGCGGCGCTGTTCGCTGCGGTTCCCAACGGCACCAACGCCGGCCGCGGGTCCAACACCCGCGCCTCCTCCAACATCATCACCAACGGCTCGAAGATCGTGGTGCCTGAAGGCTACGGCCTGCTGCTCCTGCAGGACGGTGCGGTCACCGCGTTCGTGGCCGAGCCGGGCGGCTACGAGTGGCGCTCGGACGATCTCAACTCGCAGTCGATCTTCGCCGGTGACGGCCTGCTCAGCCCGCTGATCCGGCAGAGCTGGGAACGTTTCAAGTTCGGTGGCCAGCCGGGCGCCCAGCAACTGGCCTTCTTCGTTTCGCTGAAGGAACTGCCGGACAACCGCTTCGGCACGCAATCGGAAATCTACTGGGACGACGGCTTCTTGGGTACCCAGGTCGGCGCGATGACGCGTGGCTCGTACACGCTGAAGATCGTCGATCCGATCCTGTTCGTGAAGAATTTCGTGCCCGCGCGCTACCTGCAGCCCGGCGAGGTGTTCGACTTCACCGACCTGGACAACCCGGCGGCCAACCAGCTGTTCAACGAGGTGGTGGGTTCGCTGGCACCGGCGTTCAGCCTGTACACCAACGATCCGGGCAAGGGCAACCGCATCACGCGCCTGCAGCAGGATTCACTCGGCTTCGCGCAGAGCCTGTCGGCGGCGGTGGAGACGGCCTACCAGTGGCATTCGGATCGCGGCCTGGCCATCGTCAAGACCACCATCGTCTCGATCGAGTACGACGCCGCCACCCGTGAACTGCTCAAGACCGTGCAGCGCGCCGACGCGCTGTCCGGGGCCCGTGGCAATTCCAACCTGCAGGCCAGCGTGGCCCAGGGCATCCAGTCGGCGGGCGAGACCGGCGGCGCGGCGGGCCTGGTGGGGGTGGGCATGGCCAGCGGCATGATGGGCGGCATCGGCGCGATGCAGCAGCCGGCAGCTCCCGCCGCCGAGGACCCGGTGGCCCGGCTGAAGAAGGCCAAGGAGATGCTGGACCTCGGCCTGATCACCGAAGACGACTACAACGCGCTGAAGACCAAGGCGCTGGGCCTGTAACAGGGCAGCGAGCCGCACACCATGTCCGACACGCCACGTCCGCCGCCGCTGCCCGGCGGCTCACCGCCGTTCAACCCGCCGCCGCGCACCGCGGTGGGCCCGGGCTCCCCCCGGGACGTGCCGCCCTTGCCCGGCGAACACGGTCTCGACCCGTCCGCCCTGCCCGACCCGATCGGCGAGGAGCTGCGGGCGCCCGATCCCGCGGCCCTGGATACGTCCAGCGCCGAACTCACCGACGGCGCCAACCGCTGCCCGCGCTGCGGCGCCACCGATATCCGGCTGAAGATCGGCACGGACGTGCTGGTGTGCCTGTACTGCCGCAATGAGTGGCACGGCACCCGCGTCGAGGAGGCCTTCGGTTTCGGCGACGATCTGGACACGCTGCGCGGCACGGTGATCGCCTCCGGTGCGCGCGACATCGCGGCCGGCACCGATACCCTGATGACCTTCAAGTGCACCGGCTGCGGTGCGGAAGTCACCATCAACACCGAAACGTCGATGACCGCGCGCTGCCACTGGTGCCGTCACGTGTTCGGCGTCAACGAACAGGTCAGCAACGGCGCCGTGCCCGATGCCGTCCTGCCGTTCCGGATCAGCCAGGTCGATGCGGTTTCGCGCATCCGCCAGTTCGTCGACAAGCGCCGCCTGTTCGCCCTCAAGGCCTTCAAGGCCGAGTTCACGCCGGAGAACGTGGTGGGCGTCTACCTGCCCTACATGATCGTCGATGGCAATGTCAGCGCCAGCGTGGCCGGCAAGGGCGAGATCCTGACCCGGCAGTACACCCGCGGCACCGAAAAGAACAAGCGCACCTATTACGATGCGGCGGTCTACCAGGTCGAGCGAAGCGTCGACTTCACCGTCGATGACCTGCCCCTGGAATCTTCAGCCGAGCGTGGCAACCTGGATGTCTCGGCAAACACCAACAACATCATCAACGCGATCCTGCCGTTCGACACCGCCAATGCGCTGAAGTGGAACGCATCCTACCTGGTCGGCTTTACTTCGGAGAAGCGCAACGTCGACGTGGAAGCGCTGCGGCCACGGCTGGAAGACCAGCTCCTGTCCATCGCCCGTGCGCAGGTGGCGCCCTCGCTGGGCCGTTATGACCGTGGCGTGCGCTGGGAACAGGAAGCCCTGGACGTGCACGGCACGCGCTGGGTCTCGATGTACCTGCCGGTGTGGCTGTATTCGTACCACCAGCCGGGTCGCAACGGCGGCATGCTGCATTACATCGCGGTCAACGGGCGCACCGGCGAGACCATGGGCAGCGTGCCCGTACAGAAATGGAAACTGCTGCTGGCCGCACTCGCCGTCGGCACGGTGATCGAAGCCCTCGCACTCTCGATACTGGTGGCGACCTCATGAGCGACGATACTGGCCTGTGGCTGCTGCTCTCCGGCCCCACGGGTGCGGCGGCCCTGTACTGGGCGCTGTACCGTTATTACCGCAACACCGACAAATCGCATGCGTTCGAACGCGAAACCCGCGTGCAGGCCGGTCCGATCGCCGGTGTGGACCGGCAGGTGGATACGGTTACCGGCACGCAGGAGCGGCGGATCCGCGGCGAGAACGGGACTGCCTACCGCACGCGCGTGGTGCGCGTGAAGCGCTAGCCGCTGCCTGCCCGGTCGCTGGCGCGTGAGGATGGCGCGACGGCACTACCTGTAAATTGGGCATGCGGGCGGGGGGCAGGACCGGCAGGGCCGGTGATGCGTCCCGACGCATCGACTTTCCCTGACGAGACGTTCGTGAAGCAGACCGAAATGCCCGAAAACCAGAGCGCGCGCGATAGCGAGCGGGTCAAGCTGGCCCTTGCCGCCGGTGCCATCGTCGGCACCTGGTTCTGGGACATCACGCGCGACAGCGTCACCATGGACGCCGCACTGGCCGGAGCCTTCGGGATGGAAGGTGCGCCGGCAAACAGCGAGCTGCCGCTGGAGGCGTTGCTGTCCGCCGTGCACCCGGACGATCTGCCGGGCCTGCGCAATGCGATCAGCGAGGCCATGAAGCGCGGTGGACGTTACGCGCACCAGTACCGCACGCGCAGCGCCGAAGGCGTTTACCGCTGGATCGAAGCAATCGGCCGGGTGGACATGGATGCCGAGGGGCGTGCGGTGTCCTTCCCCGGCGTGATCATCGACATCGAGGACCGGCGCCGTGTGGAAAGCGAGCGCGATGAGGCGCAGACGCTGCTGCGCTCCTTCATGGAGGCCGCGCCCGGCGTGGTCTACGCCAAGGACCGCCTGGGCCGGCTGCTGATCGGCAATCGCGGCACCAGCGAACTGCTCGGCATGCCGCCGGAAGACTACGTGGGACGCACCGATGCCGAAGTCCTGCGCGATCCCGCGCAGGCCGCCGCGGTGATGGCCAACGACGAACGCATCATGCGCAGTGGCTTGGGCGAGCAGGTCGAAGAGGCGGTGAGCCTGCCCGACGGCACGCAGGCCTGGTGGCTGTCCACCAAGGCGCCGCTACGCAATGCACAGGGCGATGTGATCGGGCTGGTCGGCACCTCGCTGGACATCACCGCACGCAAGGCGGCCGAAGCCCTGCACCTGGAGATCGAGGAACGCTACCGGCTCGCCGCGCACGCCACCAACGACGCGATCTGGGACTGGCGCATGCAGGACGGCCACGTGATCTGGAACGAGGCGTTGCGCAAGCTGTTCGGCCACGCGTTGGCCGAGACCGATGCACAGTGGTGGATCGACCACATCCATCCCGATGATCGTGACCGGATAGACCGCGAGATCCACGCCGTGATCGAAGGTGATGGCAGCGAATGGATGGGCGAGTACCGGTTCCAGCGCGCCGATGGCAGTTACGCGTCCGTACTGGATCGTGGCACCGTGCTGCGCGGGCCCGGCGGCAAGCCGCTGCGGATGATCGGCGCCATGCTCGACCTGACCCGGCGCAAGGCCGCCGAGGCGGCGCTGGCGCAGAGCGAGGAACGCCTGCGGCTGGCCACCGAGGGCGCCGACATCGGGTTCTGGGACGTGGACATGGTGCGTGACCGCCTGATCTGGGCCCCGCGTACGCGCAGGATGTTCGGCATCACCACCGAGGGTGATGTGACGTTCGCCGACTTCACGGCCGGCCTGCACCCGGATGACCAGGACGCCACGCTGGCCGCCTTCGCCGCCGCCGCCGATCCGCAGCGCCGTGCGCTCTATGATGTGGAATACCGCACGGTCGGGCGCGAAGACGGCGTGGTGCGCTGGGTGGCCGCCAAGGGGCGCGGTGTGTTCGAGGGCGACCGCTGCCTGCGCGTGCTTGGCGTGGTGGTGGATGTCACCGAGCGCAAACACGTGCAGGCACGGCTGCAGGAGCTCAACGAGCATCTGGAGAGCCGCGTGGCGGCCGAAGTGGCCGAACGCACGCGGGTCGAGGATGCGTTGCGGCAGAGCCAGAAGATGGAGGCCGTGGGCCAGCTCACCGGCGGCATCGCGCACGATTTCAACAACATGCTGGCCACGATCATCGGGCCGCTTGACCTGCTGTCGGCCCGGGTCGGCGATGACGACCCGCGAGCGCGGCGCTACATCGACATGGCCATCGATGGCGCCCGGCGTGCGGCACTGTTGACCCAGCGCCTGCTGGCCTTCTCGCGGCAACAGCCGCTGCAGCCGGTGGCGGTGGACGCCAACCGCCTGGTGGCCGGCATGTCCGACCTGCTGGTGCATTCGCTGGGTGGCAGCGTGCGGTTGGAAACCGTGCTCGCCGCCGATCTTTGGAGCGTCTATGCCGACGCCAACCAGCTCGAGAACCTCATTCTCAACCTGGCGGTCAATGCACGCGACGCGATGCCCGGCGGCGGCCGGCTGCTGGTCGAGACGGCGAACCTCGATCTGCGCGACCCGGAGAAGGCGCGCGCGGCCGACGTGCCGCCGGGCCAGTACGTGGGGCTGTGCGTATCCGATACCGGCAGCGGCATGTCGGCCGAAGTGATGGCCAAGGCCTTCGAGCCGTTCTTCACCACCAAGAAAGTGGGCCAGGGCACCGGGCTCGGGCTGTCGCAGGTCTACGGCTTCGTCAAGCAGTCCTCCGGCCACGTGCGGCTGTCCTCCACGGAGGGCCAAGGCACCACGCTGCGGGTTTACCTCCCGCGCCTGCTCGACGAGGTCCGCCCTGTCGCTGTGACCCAGGGCCCTGCCGCGGCGTCGGTGCGCGGGGGCGCGGAACTGATCCTGGTGGTGGATGACGAACCGGCCGTGCGCCAGTTCTCCATCGATGCGCTGACCGAGCTGGGCTACCCGGTGGTGGCGGCGGAAAACGCGGCCGGTGCGCTGCGGTTGCTGGATGAGCAGCCAGGCATCGTGCTGCTGTTCACCGACGTGGTGATGCCCGAAGTCAACGGCCGGCAGTTGGCCGATGCCGCGCGCCACCGTTATCCGGATCTCAAGGTCCTGTTCACCACCGGCTACAGCCGCAACGCCCTGGTCCACGATGGCGTGCTTGATTCCGGTGTGCAGCTGATCGGCAAACCGTTCACCGTGGAGGCGCTCGCACGACGCGTGCGCGAGGTTCTCGACACGGTGCGCTGAGCCGGGGCGGGCTCAGCCCTGCGACTGGCCACGCAGGGGAAACCCGTGCAGGATGGCGGGCACCCGCGGCGCGATCTCGCGTGCGAGAAAGCCCAGCGCTCCTACTTCGATGGCCAGTCGGCGGCCTGCCTCGGCATGTGTCCACACACCCCAGAGCGCAGCATCCAGTGCACTGGCGCCGCGTGCGGCGAAGCCGGCGATGAGCCCGGCCAGCACATCGCCCGAGCCGGAGGTTCCCAGGCCCGGGCCGCCGCCCTCGTTGCGCCACGCCTGCCCACTGGGCGCGACCACGTAGGTGAGCGGTCCTTTCATGACCACCACGCTGCGGGTCTGCGCCGCGATTCGACGGGCGTGCGCGAGGGGATCGTGTTCCACGGCATCCTTGTCGCCGTCACACAACGCGGCCATCTCGCCCGCGTGCGGTGTCAGTACGAAGGGCGCGCCCTCTGCCGCGCGTACCCCCCGCTGCAGGGCGCCGGCATCGAGCACGATCTGCCCCTGCGCCTGCGACGCCCGTTCGGTCAGACGTGCAAGGAAACGGCTGCCCAGCATGCCGGGGCCGATGACCAGCGCGCCACAGGTATCCAGCGCGGCATCCAGAGCCTTGTCTCCGGCTGCGATCTCCCCATCAGCCCGCTCGCGCAGCCCGACCACCATCGCCTCAGGTACGGCGACAGCCAACGCGCAGGCCACGCTGCGCGCCGTGATGATCTGCAGTTTTCCAGCCCCGGCGCGCAGCGCTGCTTCGCCTGACAGTCGTACGGCGCCGGGCACGCGTGCTGAGCCGCCGATCACGCAGACGCGTCCGCGGTCTTCCTTGTCCTGCCCGGGGGCCGGCAAGGGGATGCCTCGCAGGACGGCGGGCGTGAGTTCGATGGGCGTGTCGGTCGGCATTGTCAGCGGGTTCTCGGCGGACGGGGGTCAGCGTGCGCCGGCGGGCGCGTCGGGCTCGCGGGTGCAGGTCAGAGGTGACGATGCGGGCGCCACGAAATTGGCCGCAGCCAGGTCCAGGCCATTGCCATCGGGGGTCACCTGGTATTCCGTGACCCCGCAGTTGGGCACATCGCCCTCGCGATCGATGTCCAGGATCGCGCGCTCGTCGAGCCCTTCCAGCAGATAACGCATGCAGTTGACGATCACCTGGTGACCGACGATCAACACACGCGCACCGGCGTGGCTCTGCTGCAGGTCACCCACCACGCCGCGCAGGCGCAGGATGACATCGCACCAGCTTTCGCCGCCCGGCGGGCGGAAATAGAATTTGCCGACCAGCTTGCGCTGCTCCGCCAGCTCCGGAAACGTGGCCACGATGCCGGCGGAGGTGTACCGGTCGAGAACGCCGAACTCCTTCTCGCGCAGCCGCTCGTCCACGATCATCCGCACCCGGTCGGGCGATAGCGCATCACATACCGCCTGCGCCGTCTGCCGCGCGCGCACGTACGGCGACACGAGGACGATCTGCGGCTGCTCCTCAGCCGGTCGTGCCGCCATCCACGCACCCAGCGCCTGCGATTGCTGCTCTCCCAGCCGGGACAGCGGCACGTCGGCGTCGCGATGCTCCAGGTCGATCAATGCCACACCGTGCGCCTCCGCATGATCGCGCGCCACGTTGCCGGCGCTCTGTCCATGCCGCACGATCCACATCCGTGCCGGCCAACGGGCGCTGGCGCCCTCCATCGCACTCTTCTGCTCCACGCGGTTCTCCCTCAAAGCGGCAGGACCGTTGTAGCCGTGCCGTCGTTGAACAGCGGTGAACATCGCCAAGGTGCCCTTCGCATGCTCACGACATCCTGCTCGCTGCAGCGGGCCGGTCACGCGTGCCCGGCAGGGCGTGCTCAGTACAGATGGGCCGGCCCCACCGGCACGATGCCGTTCGGATTGAGGTGGCGGTGGCTTTCGTAGTAATGCCGCTTGATATGCATCATGTCCACCGTCGCTGCGATCTGCGGAATTGCCAGCATGCGCTGCACGAATGCGTGCAGTCCGGGGTAATCCACAATGCGCCGCAGCGTGCACTTGAAATGCACCGCGTAGACGGCATCGAACCGGATCAGGGTGGTGAACAGCCGGATGTCGGCCTCGGTCATGCCCTCGCCTACCAGCCAGGGCTGCTGCTGCAGGCGCGCGTCGAGGGCATCCAGTGTCTCGAACAAGGGGCCGACCGCTTCCTCGTAGGCCGCTTGGGTCGACGCGAACCCAGCCTTGTATACGCCGTTGTTCACCGCTTCGTAGACCTCGGCATTCACTGCATCGATCCGCTCCCGCAGCGCGGCCGGGTAGTAATCGCCACTGCGCGCGCCGAGGCTGTCGAACGCGCTGTTGAACATGCGCAGGATGTCGGCCGATTCGTTGCTGACGATGCTGCCGTCGTGGCGGTCCCACAGCACCGGTACGGTCACCTTGCCGGTCATCCCCGGTCTGGCCGCCGCGTAGAGTTCATGGAGGTGCCGCGCCCCGTGTTCGGGGTCGGCGACAACGCCCTCGCCCGGCGTGAAGCTCCACCCCTGCTCGCCCATGTACCAGTGCACCACCGAGACCGGGATCATCGCCTCCAGGCCTTTGAGCGCGCGCAAGATCAGCGTCCGGTGCGCCCACGGACAGGCCAGGCTGACATACAGGCGGAAGCGATCAGGCGCGGCAGGGACGCCGGGCGCGCCGTCCGGGCCGGGCTGTCCATCGGCCGTCACCCAGCGCCGGAAGGTGGCGGCCTCGCGCTTGAAATGCCCATCAGCCGCAGCGCTGCCCGCCGTGCCCTGCTCCCATGTTCCGTCGATCAGCCTACCCATGCAGCGTCCACCTCCATGCCGTGCAGGCCGGATGCGGAAGTGCACGGCCCGCGGTCGTGAGTTCCTTTGTAGTGGCCCGGGCGGTTGCGTGCAGTGAAGGCGTGGCGAACGGGAGACGGCGCCGGCGCTGCCGGAGCGGGCGCGATGCCACGCGCGCCGCGCCTGCTCCGGGGGACATTCTCAGCGCCGCGTCATGGCGCCGGGCACGTGACCTTCTGGTCGGCGTCGGTGCCGATGCTGACCCGTGCCAGCGACAGCGTGACACCTGCATCGGCGCGCAGCGCGAACGGCGTGCCCAGCTTCGCAGTGTCCGCGCCGGCGCTGCGCAGGCATTTCAGTGGGATGCCCAACCGTGCCCACTGGCCCTGCGGCAGCGCCGCCAGGGCGTCCTGCAAGGGCACGCTGGCCCCGCAACCCTCACCGCATGCAGCCAGGTAGGTGACCATCGCACCCGCACGCAGTGCATCCACGCGAACGGTGGCCACGGCCATCACGTCCCCGTTGGTTTCGCGGGTGAGGTCCAGCGGCATGTTCGCGCGCAGGTCCACCCGCCCCGTGCCGCTGAAGACGAACTGGCGGCCCCCCTCCTGCACCTCGGTGTTGACCGCGGTCATGGCGATCGACCCATCGGAGGTGGTGGCATTGGGATGCACGATATCCATCGCCTCGCCATCGGCCCCGGTCAGCCGCAGCGTCAGCCCCGTCGTGGCCACGCCGCGGTCGAACCAGGTGCTGGTGCGCGCGGCATCGGGATCGATCCCCGGCTCTTCGGAAAGCTTCCGCAGATTGCCCGTGTCCTTGTAGGTCAGGCCGTAGCCGTAGGCGAACTGCGGGCTGTAGCCCTTCTGCCCCACGTTGTTGGCGTACTGGTCGGCGCGCCGCGGCCAGGAGAAGCTGAGCTTTCCCTTGAAATCGTGCTGTGGCTTGCCGTCCTTGCCGCGCAGCAGGACGTCGGCTACGCCGCCGCCTTCCGAGCCGGGCAGCCACGCCGCCACGAACGCGTCGGCCGCATTGATCTCGCGGTTCATCCACAGCGGGCGGCCGCTGATGAACACCGCCACCACCGGGATGCCATCGGCTTTCAGCTTGCGGATGAGCTCCAGGTCGCCCGAGCGGCCGCCCTTGAACATCAGGTCTGGCAGGTCGCCCTGGAACTCGGCGTACGGGTCTTCACCGAACACCACGATCGCCACGTCCGGTCGCTGCGTGTAATTCCCTTTCACGGCAAGCTCAGCCTGTCCACCGGCTCCTTCCACCTGCGCTTTCAGTCCGTCCCAGACGGTCTGCGCGTTGGGGAAGTCTTCGCGGCGCGTGCCATCGCCCTGCCAGGTCAGGGTCCAGCCACCGGTCTGCTGGGTCATGTTGTCCGCGCCACCGCCGGCCACCAGGATACGCTGATCGGCAGCCAGCGGCAGCACGCCGTTCTGGTTCTTCAGCAGCACCAGCGATTCGCGCACCGCCTGCCGGGCCACCGCGCGGTGCGCCGGCGATCCCAGCAGCTCGAACCGGCCGCCGAGTGCGCGCTCGGACGGCTTGGGCTTCTCGAACAGCCCCATGCGGAATTTGGCCAGCAGGATGCGACGCACCGCATCATCCAGGCGCGCCATCGGCAGGGTGCCATCGCGCGCGTGCCGGAGCGTGCTCTCGTACAGGCCCTTCCAGGTATCCGGTGCCATCGCCATGTCCAGGCCGGCCACGAACGTCTGCGCGCAGTCGGTGTTGGTGCAGCCCTTGACCTGGCCATGGCCGTTCCAGTCGCCCACCACGAAACCACCGAAGTCCATGCGCTGCTTCAGCACGTCGGTGAGCAGCGCTTTATGGCCATGCAGCTTTTCGCCGTGGAAACTGTTGAACGAGGCCATCACCGATTGCGCCCCGGCGGCGATCGCCGGCACGTAGCCGGCGGCGTGGATGTCGCGCAGCTGCGCTTCGCTGACGATCGTATCGCCCTGGTCCTTGCCGTTGGCGGTCCCGCCATCGCCCAGGAAATGCTTGACCGTGGTCATCACATGGTGGTCGTCGAGGAAATCCTCCGCGCCCACGCGCCCCTGCAGTCCCTCGACGAAGACGCCGGCAAAGCTCGCCACCAGCGCCGGATCCTCCGAGTACCCCTCGTAGGTGCGGCCCCAGCGATCGTCCTGCGGCACCGCGACCGTCGGCGCGAAGGTCCATTCCATGCCGGTGGTGCGGGTCTCGGCGGCGGTGATGCGCGCGATCTCGCGCAGCAGCTCGGGATTGCGCGTGGCACCCAGGCCGATGTTGTGCGGGAACAGCGTGGCGCCGATGACATTGCTCTGTCCGTGCATCGCGTCGATCCCCCAGATCACGGGGATCGCCTTGCCGCCGCCGCGCGTGTCCATGGAGGCCTCCCAGTACGCGTCGGCCAGGGCCAGCCACTCAGCGGGCGCTGCGTTGTAGCGGCCGCCAGGATCGGATCCACCGCCGGCGAGGATCGATCCCAACCGGTATTTGCGGATGTCCTCGGGCGTGACGCTGGCGATGTCGCCCTGCACGATCTGGCCGACCTTTTCTTCCAGCGTCATGCTCGCCAGCAGACGATCCACGCGCGACTGAAGCGCCGGATCCACCGGCAGCGGCCAATGCGGCTGCGGCCAGTGCGCGGGCACCACGCTGGGCGGAGCACCCTCTGCCGGCTGGGCAATCGCCGCGCCGGACAGGCAGGCAAGCGCGAGGGCGGCAGCGAGCAGCCGACGGTGCGGGCGCGGAACGGAATGCGGGAGGGACGGCAGGCGAGTGGTCATGGGACGCGGACTTCCTTGAATGGCGACGGAACGGACACTGCCCTTGTAAGCGGCACCTGACAACGCTGTCAATTCTGGCCCTGCCCCAAGCCGCCGCGCTGCCGAGAAAGTGCCAAGTCGCTGATACTCCGAGAGATTGTTCGCTGCGCTGCAGCACGAGCTGCGCAGCATGCATGACGCCCCCAGCCGCCGCTCCCTCCTTCGGCAGCGCGCAGCGTGAGTCCTTTTTCACGAAAGACGCCTGCGCCGATGCGCGGGCTTCACAGCGCAACCCTGATTCTCGACCCTACCCCTCCACATGGCTGGCCCGCATGACCCACACTGGCCCCTTCCAGATCATCGACTACCAGGCCGCCTACGATGCAGCGGGGCAGATCACGCGCATCACCGCGCTGACGTTGCAGTGCCAGCGTTGCGAGACAACCTCATCGTCGGGCGAGCGCGAACTGATGCATCTTCCGGGCGGAACGGTCTTCCGTTGCAGCGGCTGCGGCGCCCATCAGGCGGTCAGCAACGCGCGTCTGGCCCACCTTGAAGCGCCCGCCGTGGCGCGCCCGAATCCGTATTCAAGCTGGACATACGCCACGGCATGATGGCCGTGTTCCCGCCCCGTGCAGAAGCCCGCTTCCGGCGGGCTTTTCCGTTGCTGGACATCTGAAAGCGCCCCCGCAGCCTGAGCGTCAGGTCTGAAGTGACGCCCACGTTGAAAGCCCCCGGAGAGGCTCGCCGACGTTGCCGCAAATCCTGGTGTTCAGGCGACGGCGTGTACCGGCACCGCTGCATCCTGCGGCACCCGCGGGCCCTTCCCGGCCGCGCCCTGGCTGACAAAACGTGCAAGTTCCGTATTGGCCACTGCCTGGCTGCTGCTGCAGATCGGGCAGTTGAGAACGCGGGCGCCAATCACGGTGGCCATACCGCGCCCATCGCGGGCAGCAAATGCGTGGTCGCATGCGGTGCAGCGCACGTCCAGTTGATACAGATGCACGATGCGCTGCGAAGCAGGCTCCTGCAGGCAGGCGATATCGAGAATCTCGAAGGTGCCGGTGTTGGGCTTGACGAACGCGCCCCAGCTCTTGCGCCAGTAGGAACTCGGGATCATGGGTCCATCACCTGAAGAAGTGGATCCAGCGTAATGGCGCCACCGTGCAGCGTGGGTGTACGTCTGCGTGCATACGGCGTGGAAACACATGGTTTGCCATCCTCTCGGGCCCTCCCCCGTGCCTGCGCCTTCGATGCGCATTTCCTGGAGCCCTCATCATGCCGCGCCGACCTGCTCATCCACTGCCCGCCCTCCTCGGCTGGCTGCTGCTCTGTTTCGCGGTGGCGGCGCTCGGTGCCGTCGCCTCGGTTTCAGCGAGCAGTTTCTATGCCTCGCTGGTCCAACCGCGTTGGGCGCCGCCAGGGTCGGTGTTCGGCCCCGTCTGGAGTGTTCTCTATGCGCTCATGGCCGTTGCGGCCTGGCGGGTGTGGCGCCGCGGTGGGTGGCGCGCACAGGCCGGCACGCTGTCCATCTTCCTGCTGCAGCTGGCACTCAACGGCCTCTGGAGCTGGCTGTTCTTTGCCTGGCACCAGGGCGCGCTGGCCTTTCTGGATATCGTGGTGCTCTGGGCCACGTTGCTGCTGACGGTCAGGCTGTTCTGGCGGGCCGACCGGCTCGCCGCCGTGCTGATGCTGCCTTACCTGGCCTGGATCACCTTCGCGGCAGCCTTGAACTGGGCGGTCTGGCAGGCCAACCCAGCCGTGCTGGGATGAGCCTCGTGCACCGCCCACCCACGCGAAGCGCAGGGGCGATCACCGGCTGGCGTGAAAGGCGCCTGCAAGCGTGTCGACACGGGGTTGACCCGTTCCGCGCGACTGTGGGGTTCCCAGTCCGGAGACTCCCATGACCAAGATCGTAGACCGCGTCCACACCGACGCCGCAGAAATCGAACGGCTGAAATCGCTGCAGCAGGCCCTCGATGCCGAGCTTGTCGCCGAACTCCACCTGCGCGATGGCCGCGTGCTGGTCGGTACCGTGGTTGAACGTCCTGCGGTACTGCAGATGGTCGATGCCGCAGGCACCGAAGGCACCAACGGCCTGCTGCGTTTCGACCTCGGCGACGGTGGAGTGCATCTGCTCGCGCTGGACGAGGTGGACCACATCGTGCGGGTGGGCTCCAAATGACCACGCCCGATGCCCTGCCGCCCGGCCAGGTGTCTTCCACGGCCCGGATCGAAGGCGATGCCGCGCAGATACTCGAGGCATGGTGTGATCCGGTCGTGCAGGACCATCTGTTCGCCGGAGCGGCCGAACGCGTGCTGGACACTCAGGGCGCGGTGCGATGGCATCTCAACGCGCCGCTCGGCCGCCACCCTGCCGCCACGGTGACCGTTGTCGAACGCATGTCCACTGCGGTGGTGCATGCGATCGAGGGCGACGGCCCGTGGGGCGCCACCAGTCGACTGACCGTGCTGCCGGCAGAGGTGGGCCAGGGGAATGAGGTCACCCTGTGGCTGGAGTATGAAATCGACGGGGTGTTCGCGCGCCTGCTGGCATCGCTGGTCTCGGTGACACCGCAGGCCGCCGCCGACGAAGCGCTGCGGCGCCTGCGCGACTGGGTTCATGCACAGCCTGCGCCGGTCAATTGACCTGTAGCAACGCGCCGGAACGTGCCGGGCAGAGGCTACCCGGCCTCCTCCGCCCACCGCGAAAGATCCTGCTTGACGGTGTTGATGTCCGCCCATGGATCCTTGCGCCGCCGGCGCAGCGTGGCTGGTACATCATGCAGCGTGAATCCATCGGCCGCACTCAGCCTTGAAAGACTGGCCCAGCTCACCGGCATGGCCACCGGCGCACCCGGTCGTCCGCGCAGCGAATAGGACGCCACAGCAGTGGCTCCGCGCCCGTTGCGCATGTAGTCGATGAAGATGCGACCTTTGCGCTGCTCCTTGCTGGCCGTGGCCAGGAAGCGCTTCGGTTCGGACTGGGCCAATGCATCGGCGAAACCCTTGGCGAAACGCCGCGTAACCGACCAGTCGCAGCCGGGGTTCAACGGCACCACCACGTGCAGCCCCTTGCCGCCGGAAACCCGCACGAACGACACCAGGTCGAGCTGCTTCAACAGCCCGCGGATGTCCGTCGCCGCACGCTTGACCTCGGCGAACGTCACCCCCGGGCCCGGGTCCAGATCGAAGACCACGCGGTCGGCGCGTTCGGGGTCCTGCGCATGGCTGCCCCAGGGATGGAACTCCAGCGCATTGAACTGCACCAGTTCCATCACGCTTGCCGCACTGTCCACCACCAGGTAGGGCGCCTCCTCGCCCTCCTCTTCCTTCAGCGGCACCGCGCGGGTCAGCGCAAGTCCGGCCGTGTGGTGTTTCTGGAAGAAACACGGACGGCCCGTCCCGCTGGGGCAGCGGATGATCGAAAGAGGTCGGCCCTGGATCTCGGGCAGCAGGTGGTCCATCACAGCGAGATAATAGTCCCACACCTCCTGCTTGGTGATGCCGTCCTTGGGGAACATCACCTTGTCGGGGCTGGACAACGCGGGCAATGCCCCGCCTGCGCCGACGTCCGCTTCGGAGGCCCCACGCCTATCGCCGCGGTCGCTGTTCTTCAGGTCACTGATCATCTTGTCGTCCCGTATCGCCTTCAACGAGGGCTGCCGCAGCAGGTCATGGCCGCCGATGCCGCGAAAGAACACCTCCACCACGAAACGCGGCGCAAACCAGGTCGCCGCGCGCAGCTCGGGGTCATCCACGTCCACCTGCACGCTCGGGCGTCGCGCACCGCCCTTGGCCAGCCGCGTGGTGACCTCGCGCATCAGGGCATCGCTGAAGCCGGTGCCGACCCGGCCCGCGTAACGCCAGCCGACCGTCGGGTCCGGCCGCGCCAGGAGCAGGGAGCCGAAGCCGGTGCGGCTGCCTTTGGGCGCGGTGTAGCCGACCACCGCGAACTCGTCGCTGGCCAGCTGCTTGGTCTTTCGCCAGTCATCGCTACGGCCGGGCCGGTAGGGAGGGTCCACGCGCTTGGAGATAAGGCCCTCAAAGCCTTGTGCCGCCGCCGCGTCGAACGCAGCCAGGCCGCCCCCCACCACATGGGTGCTCATCGCCAGCGGCGCGGCAACCCCCTCCAGCAGGGCACCCAGCAGCGCCTTGCGCTCCAGCAGCGGCGCGGCGCTGACATCCACCCCCTGCAGATGCAGCAGGTCGAACATCACATACGCCAGGGCACCCTGGCGCTCGCCGGAAAGCGTCGCCTGCAACAGGTTGAAGTCTTCCTTGCGGCCACGGCCGGCAATCAGCTCGCCATCCAGGCACGCCGACTCCAGGCCGAGGGCCTCCAGCGCCGCCCTGACTTCCGGTAGCCGATCGGTCCACTCCAGCGCATTGCGCGACCACAACCGCACCTCCCCCCCGAGGATCGTGGCGAGGATGCGGTAGCCATCCCATTTGATCTCGTGCAGCCAGCCCTCGCCTGCCGGCGGTGCGTCGCCAAGCTTGGCCAGCTGCGGCGCGAAGGCCCCCTCCTGCATCTGCCCCGCCGTCGCTCCGGGCAGCGCCAGGGCCTTGCCGGCCCAGTCCACGCGGCGCCGGCGCCTCGGCGTCGGCGGCGCCTTCAGGCGCCTGCGTGCCGGCTTGCCACTGCCGGCACGCTTGAGGTCCGCGGCCGGCGGCGGTGTCACATCGGCGAGCAGGTCGTCCGCCTCCACGTTCCCGGCATGGGCGTCCTTGTCCTTGAACAGCAGCCACTGCGGCTGGCGCGCCGGCTTGCCTGAGCGCACCAGGTGCCAGCCCCCTTTGAGCTTTTCGCCGAACAGTTCAAAGCGCAGGTGGCCCTTGTCCAGCTGGGCCTGGGCATCGCCTTCGGTCGACCACACGCCGTGGTCGAACTGGGCCACGTGGCCGCCGCCATATTCGCCCTTCGGAATGGCCCCTTCGAAGCCGGCATAGTCCACCGGGTGATCTTCGACCTGCACCGCCATGCGCTTCACCGCCGGGTCGTAACTTGGCCCTTTGGGGACTGCCCAGCTTTTCAACGCATCACCCACCTGAAGGCGGAAATCGTAGTGCCGATGACTGGCGTGATGCAGCTGGACCACGAAGATCGCCCGTTTACCCTTGGCCTGCGCGCGTGCGGGCGCCGGCTCGGCGGTGCGATCGAAGCGGCGTTTGCGGCGGTAGTCGGCAAGGGTCATGGGAAGCGCCTGTGTGCACTGCAACGGACCCGAGCGTGCGTGCGGCCCCGTCGCGCAGCCGTGAATCCGGCGCGAGGGCGCCGTCTTCCGACCATCGCCTCAGTTGCACGCACCTGCCCCTCACACGCCCTAGGCACTGTCGTACACAGAAAAGCGCATAGTGAGGTTAGCCCCCCCCCTCCGCCAGCGGCATCATGCACACGACCCGCAGGTGTCCGAGCAGGATCCCGCCGGCGGTACGTTTCGCTCGCCAGCAAGGACCCGCCATGTCGCTTCGCGCGATCGCCTACACCAGCGAAATCTCTCCCGACCGTACCTCGGCGCACGTCCAGGAACTGACCGAGGCCGCCGCCGCGTTCAATCTGAGCGCCGGTATCACCGGTGTCCTGTTGTTTGATGGCACCCGGTTCCTGCAGTACATCGAGGGGCCCGACGAAGGGCTGGACGCCGCCTATGCACGCATCCGCGGCGCAACCAGCCACCACAGTCTGATGGAACTCGGCCGCGCGCGGATCGGGCGGCGGCATTTTCCGGATTGGAGCATGCACCTGCTTCCGGCCGATCCGGACCAGCTGCGCACGGCGATCCGCAATGACTGGAGCGGGTTCGTCAACCGCAAGTCGGTCCCTGGCGAACGCCTCTATGGCGTGGAGGGCCTGATCAGGCTGGCCAGTGCGCATCCCGGCAGTGCCGCCCTCGCGGACAGCTGAGTGCTGCACCGGCCCACCATGTCCCAGCGACATGAATGATTCACCCGGCGGCTGTTCCAGTCTCACGGGTTGAGACGCTGCACCTATAGCCTTTCCAAATGGAGACCCTTCAGAAACTCGAGATCCTCGCTGATGCCGCCAAGTACGATGCGTCGTGCGCGTCCAGCGGGGCGGGCAAGCGCAACTCGGCGGCCTCCGGTGGCATCGGGAGTACCGAAGGCGCAGGCATCTGCCATAGCTACACCCCGGATGGGCGTTGCGTGTCGCTGTTGAAGATCCTGCTCACGAATTTCTGCATCTACGACTGCGCGTACTGCGTGAACCGGGTGTCCAGCAACGTGCCGCGCGCGCGCTTCCGCGTAGCGGAAGTGGTGGCGCTGACCATGGATTTCTACAAGCGCAACTACATCGAGGGTTTGTTCCTTTCCAGTGGAATCATCCGCAGCGCCGACTACACCATGGAGCACATGGTCGAAGTTGCGCGGCAGCTGCGCGAGGAGCACCGTTTCGGCGGATACATCCACCTCAAGACCATCCCGGAGGCCTCGCCGGAGCTGCTCGCGGCGGCGGGACGCTATGCCGATCGTCTTTCCATCAACATCGAACTGCCGACCGAAGCCGGCCTGGCCGCCTTTGCGCCGGAGAAGACGCTACCCTCCATCCGCGGCGCCATGGGTGAGCTGCGCTGGCGCATCGAAGAGGCCAAGGAAGCGCGCAAGCCGGCGGCGGTACCCGTGCGCAGCGCGACCGCAGCCAGACCCCCGCGCTTCGCGCCGGCCGGCCAGAGCACCCAGATGATCGTCGGCGCGGACGGTGCGAGCGATCGTGACATCCTCACCGCGTCCGACCAGCTGTATGGCAACTACCGCATGCGCCGGGTGTATTACTCAGCCTTCAGCCCGATTCCCGATGCCAGCCGTGCCCTGCCCCTGCAGCCGCCGCCGCTGCAGCGCGAGCACCGGCTGTACCAGGCCGACTGGCTGCTGCGCTTCTACGGCTTCGATGTCGGTGAGATCGCCGATACCACGCAGGACGGCATGCTGGACCTGGAGATCGACCCGAAGATGGGCTGGGCGCTGCGCCATCCGGAGCAGTTCCCGGTGGACCTCAATGTCGCCCCGAAGGAAATGCTGCTGCGCGTGCCCGGGCTCGGCGTGCGCAACGTCAAGCGGCTGCTGATGGCGCGCCGCCATGGCCGCCTGCGCGTGGCCGACGTGGCGCGCCTGCGAGCGCCGATGAGCAAGGTGCTGCCCTTCGTGCAGCTGCTGGACCACCACCCGCGCCGTGCGCTGGATGATCCGGCCACCCTGCGCGCCCGGCTGGCGCCGCCGCCGCGCCAGGGCTCCCTGTTCGGCGAGCTGTATGCCGGCTGAGGCGGCGCGCTGGACGGCGCGCGTGGATCCGTCGTGGTGCAGCGACGCGTGGCGGGCCCAGGCGCGGCTGGCATTGGCCGCCGATGTGCCGCCCGCGCAGCTGGACTGGCAGGAAGGCACCGAGGCGAGCCTGCTCGATGCGCCGGGGCTGGACGCCGCACCCGCGAGCCGGGACGCGGCCACGCTGCGCGTACCGCGCGGCTTCATGGAGCTGGCCGCCACGGTGATCTGCCATCGCGACCGGCAACGCCTGCCCCTGCTGTACCGGCTGCTCTGGCGGATCACCCACGGCGAGCGCGAGGTGCTGTCCAACCCGGCTGACGCCGATGTGGTCCGGGCGATGGCGCTGGCCCAGGCCGTCCGCCGCGACAGTCACAAAATGAAGGCGTTCGTGCGCTTCCGTGCGGTGCCCGGCGAAGACAATGCCTTCATCGCGTGGTTCGAGCCCGAGCATGCGATCGTGGACCGCGTTGCCCCGTTCTTCGTGCGCCGCTTCACCGGCATGCGCTGGGCCATCCTCACTCCGCTGCGCAGTGCATGGTGGGATGGGCAGGCGCTGCGCATGGGCGAAGGGGCCCGCCAGGCCGATGCGCCTCCCGAAGACGCGCAGGAATCGTTGTGGCGCGCGTACTACGCCAACATCTTCAATCCTGCGCGCCTGAACCAGCGGATGATGCGCCAGGAGATGCCGGTGAAATACTGGAAGCATCTGCCCGAGGTAAGCCTGCTGCCCAGCCTGGTGCGCGACGCCGCTGGACGCGTGGAGCAGATGCACCAGCGCCAAGCCCAGGCGCCGCGCCGCAGGATCCCGGACATCGCCCCGCGGCCCGCCGCCGCGCAGGCCACCGCGCCGGCCACAGCGCTCGACAGCGCGCTGCCCCTGGCCGCCGTGCGCGAAGCGGCCGCCGCCTGCCGCCGCTGCCCGCTCTGGGAGCCGGCCACCCAGACCGTGTTCGGTGAAGGCCCGGCGGACGCGCGGGTGATGTTCATCGGCGAACAGCCCGGCGACCAGGAAGATCTCAGCGGGCGCCCGTTCACCGGGCCTGCGGGGCAACTGCTGGACCGTGTGCTGGCCGAGGCCGGCATCCCGCGCCCGGCGCTGTACATGACCAATGCGGTGAAGCATTTCCGCTTCCAGCGCCGGGGCAAATACCGCATCCACCAGCGTCCCGACGAGTCCCACGTGGCCACCTGCCGGTCCTGGCTGGCCGAAGAGATCCAGCGGGTGCGCCCGGAACGCATCGTCTGCCTCGGCGCCACCGCGGCCTCGGCGCTGCTGGGCGCGCGCTTCCGCTTCAGCGAAGGACGCGGGCAGTGGCATACCCTGCATGACCAGACCCCGGCCCTGGTCACCGTGCATCCCTCCTGGGTGCTGCGGCAGGGCGAAGGCGCGGCGCGCGAGGCGGCCTATGCCGTGCTGCTCAAGGACCTGCGCACGCTCGGCGAGGTGTGATCGGCGGCCGCTCCGGCATACTGCGCCGGCAGGGCGTCCACCTGCGCTGCCGTCGACCGCATGCTGTCCCTGCTTGGCCTCTTCCTTGCGGCGCTGATCGCCGCCACCCTGCTGCCCGCCCAGTCCGAAGCCGTGCTCGTGGCCCTGCTGGTGGGCGGCGGCGACCCGGTACTGCTGGTAAGCGTGGCGACCGCCGGCAACGTGCTCGGTGCGCTGATCAACTGGTGGCTCGGACGGCAGGTGCTGCGTTTCCAGCACCACCGCTGGTTCCCGGTGTCCGCGGCGCGCCTGCGGCAGGCACAGGCGGCTTACCGCCGCCATGGCCGCTGGTCGCTGCTGCTGTCCTGGGCGCCGGTGATCGGCGACCCCATCACGCTGGCGGCAGGGGTGATGCGCGAGCCCCTGCGCACGTTCCTGCCGCTGGTGCTGGTGGCCAAGGCCGGTCGTTACGCGGTGCTGGCCGTCGTCACCCTCGGGGTGATGTGACCCCCTGCCGCGCCGTCATTCCGGCGGCGCGTGGACCGTATACCCCCGCTGCCGGAACGCCTCCAGGTAGGCCTCCTCGCCCAGCAGCAGGCGCAGGGGAACGGCGGCGAAGGTGGACGCGTGGGTGTCCAGTGCGGCCGCCGCGCGATCCACCCAGTGCTGGCGCGCACGTTGCGGGAGATCGTTGAACCCGTGCCGGCGCGCGAACGCGCTGTCTTCCAGCGCCACCGTGCAGGCCCGGCGGCCGGCGCGTGCCAGTCGCCGCAGCGCCGCCACGTCACCCAGCGCCCAGGCATTGGCACGCTCGCGCAGCAGCGGCAGCTCGGTCTCCACGATGTCCAAGGTCTCCTGCAGGCAGGCGGTGTCGTCCACGGCGGTGGTGCGCAGGTCCTTCAGCACAGCCCGCACGTCGGGGACATCGACCACCACGCGTGCGTCCTCCGGTGCCAGGCCGCGCGCCTTGTACGCCCGCTGCAGGGTCCGTTGCACGTCGCGGTCGGTGACCAGCGCGTTGCGCTCCAGGAAGGCACCGTACAGCGCGGCCGCCGCAACGATCGGCCGGTCCTGTTCCAGGCCGCGATCGCGTCCGATGTACTGCGACTTGAGCGCCTGCCAGCGGGCGAAGGTCTGCGGTGGCAGCGCCTGGGCCAGGGTGCGCCCCTGCGGATCGCGCTTGGCGCGCAGCGCCGCCGGCAGCAGCGTCAGCCCGCGCAGCACGCCGATCTCCTGCTTCAGGCGCGGGCCCGGCGGCATCAGCAGGTGGTCGGCCGCCGCGATCACCGCCAGGACCTCGGTCGAGGTCCACTCGATCCCCTCCGGCAGCGGCGAGACCGTGCCCAGCAGCCACAGCGTATGCCCCTGCGCGTTGCTGATCTTCCAGAGACCGGGCCCGGGCTGTTCGCCGCGCACCTGCACGGCGGCCAGATCGACCGGCCGGGCCGGCGCCACGGGTGCGGGCATGACGGGGGCCGCCATCAGCGTCCAGGGCAGCATGCCCATCACGACCAGGCCCACCCACCGCGTCCGCATCACCGACAGAGCTGGCCGCTGCATGCCCGTGGGCCGCCCCGCCGCTCGCGCACCGCCGTGCGGCTTCGTGATATCGCACCCCATGCAGACCTAGCTCCATACCGTATTTGTTGACCTGCGGGTCGGGCAGCAACCCGGTGAAGGCACCGCCGCCGTCCGGCCATGCCCGGCCGAAGATAATCGTCGCTGGGCGTGGGCGACAATATGCGGCACCATACACACTGCACGTGGCGTTCATCCTTCCTGCACGAAGATCATCGCCCCGCCTGTCATCGCCCTTCGGGGCCGGCATGGCGCGCTGGGCGCACTTCGTTGACTGAGGCAGAGGAGAAAGCACGCATGACGCTGCAAGGTCACGCTGACATCGCAGGAGACCTTTCCGCGTGCGCGCGCGAACCGATCCACACGCCCGGCGCCATCCAGCCGTATGGACTGGCCCTGGTCCTCGACGGGGAAACGCTCGCCGTGATCGAGCGCGCCGTGTCACGGCCGGCGCTGCTGCAGGCACTGGGTGATCCGCTGGACCAGCCGGTCGAGCGTGCCCTGGGTGGGCTGCTTGAATCGTCCGTGCCGGTGCTGCGCGATCTTGCGCCCGGCAGCGTCGCGTTTCTCGGCTCCTGGCCGCTCGCCAGCTTCGGGCGCCACCACGTGATCGCGCACCGCTGCGGCGGCCATGTCATCGTGGAGCTCGAAGAGCCCGTCGCAGGCGAGCCCGGCTCGCTGGAGGAGCTCTACCCTGCGATCCGGGTCTTCATGGCCGAGATCGAGCAGGCCGCCGACACCACCGCGCTGTGCGCCATCGCGTCACGGCACGTGCGTGAACTGACCGGCTTCGACCGCACGCTGGTCTACCAGTTCGACGCCGAGTGGAACGGTCGCGTGGTCGCCGAGGACCGCAACGACGCCCTGCCCTCGTACCTGGACCTGCGTTTTCCCGAATCGGACATCCCCGCACAGGCGCGCGCGCTGTACGAGCGCAACCGGGTCCGGCTCATCGCGGACAACGATTACCAGCCGGTGCCGCTGCTGCGCAGTGCGGCCCGTGCCGATGCGCCGCCGACCGACCTCAGCCTGTCGGTGCTGCGCAGTGTTTCGCCGGTGCACCTGCAGTACATGCGCAACATGGGCACCGGGTCGTCGATGTCGGTCTCGCTGATGCGCGAGGGCCGCCTGTGGGGCCTGATTTCCTGCCACAGCGCACACCCGCGCCGCGTGCCGTACCACGTGCGCACGGCCTGCGAGTTCGTCGGCCAGATCCTGTCGCTGCAGCTGGCCCTGAAAGAGCGGGCGCTGAGCGTAGAAGAGCGCGTGGCACGCCGGGCCATCCAGATGCAGCTGCTCGGGCGGATGGCCGGTGACACGGACTTCCTGGGCGCCCTCGGTCGCGATCCGGCCCGCCTGATGGCGCTCACTGACGCCACTGGCGTGGCCATCGTGCACCGTGGCGATGGCCTGTTCCTCGGCGACTGCCCGACCCGCAACGACGTGCTGGCACTGGTGGACTGGCTCGCCCAACGTGGCGGCGAAGATATTTTCTGCACCGATTCGCTGCCGTCACTGTGGTCCGGTGGCTCGGCCATCGCCGACCGCGCCAGCGGCGTGCTGGCGGTGTCGGTGTCCCAGCTGCACGACAGCTATGTCATCTGGTTCCGCGCCGAAGTGGTCCGGACGGTGCGCTGGGGCGGCATGCCAGCCAAGCAGGTGGACAACGGCGTGCTGTCGCCCCGCGCCTCCTTCGAGGCCTGGAAGGAAACGGTGGTCGAACAGTCGCTGCCGTGGAGCGATGTAGACCGCGAGGCCGCGCTGGAGCTGCGCGTGGCCATCGTCGACATCGTGCTGCGCAAGGCCGAAGAGCTGGCCGAGCTGAACGAACAGCTGATGCGCAGCAACAAGGAACTCGAAGCGTTTTCCTATTCGGTCAGCCATGACCTGCGCGCGCCCTTCCGCCACATCGTCGGCTATGCCGAACTGCTCAACAGCTCTGCGGGCGAGCGCATGGACGCCACCGAGAAGCGCTTCCTCGATACCATCGTGGAGTCGGCCAAGTCCGCCGGCACGCTGGTGGATGACCTGCTGAGCTTCTCGCAGATGGGCCGCTCCACGATGGGCCGCTCCAAGGTCGACATGTCCGCGCTGGCGCTGGACGTGCGCCAGAAGCTGGACATGGAGTACGAGGGCCGCAGCATCGATTGGCACATCCCGCCCCTGCCGCACGTCGAGGGCGACCCGGCCATGCTGCGGCTGGTGTGGCAGAACCTGATCGGCAATGCGATCAAATTCACCCGTGACCGCCCATCGCCGCGCATCGAGATCGGGTATCGGCGCGAGGACGGGGAAGACATCTTCTTCGTCCGCGACAACGGCTGCGGCTTCGACATGCGCTATGTGGACAAGCTGTTCGGCGTGTTCCAGCGCCTGCACCACGCCGATGAATTCGAAGGAACCGGCATCGGGCTGGCCAACGTGCGCCGCATCATCGGCCGCCACGGCGGCCGCACCTGGGCCGAGGGGGCGCTCGGGGCGGGCGCCACCCTTTATTTCTCCCTGCCCCATTCTGCCGGAGCCGTTTCATGAGGGACCTGCGACCCATCCTCCTCGTCGAGGACAATCCCAAGGATGCAGAGCTGACGATGGCCGCGCTGGCACGCTGCCAGCTGCTCAACGAAGTCACCCACGTGCGTGATGGCGCCGAAGCGCTCGATTATCTGCGCTGCGAAGGCAAGTATGCCGGCGACAACCACGGCGGGCCCGTGGTGGTGCTGCTCGACCTCAAGCTGCCCAAGCTCAACGGCCTGGAAGTGCTGGAGCTGATCCGCCGCGATCCGGCACTGCGCAGCACGCCGGTGGTGATGCTGACCTCCTCGCGCGAGGAGCAGGACCTGGCCAGCAGCTACGAACTCGGCGTGAACGCGTTCGTGGTCAAGCCTGTGGACTTCAAGGAATTCTTCGAGGCCATCCAGGGCCTGGGCATGTTCTGGGGCCTCACCAACCAGCCACCGCCGCCGCGCAGCATCGACCGCGGTGCCCATGGCGCAGGCTGACGTGGGCGTAGTGCCGCCGATCCGCATCCTGATGCTGGAAGACAGTGCGCTGGATGCGGAGCTGATCCTGGCGCAGCTCACGCGTGCGCGCCTGGATTTCGTGCACGAGCGGGTCTGGCAGCGCGGGGCGTTCATCGAGGCGGTGCAGGCGCGCCGTCACGATGTGATCCTCGCCGATCATGTCCTGCCGGGGTTCGACGGTGATTCGGCGCTGGTGATCGCGCACGCCATCGCACCCGAAGTGCCCTTCATCTTCGTGTCGGGCACGCTGACCGAGGAACTTGCGGTGCAGGCGTTGACCCGCGGCGCGCGCGACTACGTGGTCAAGCAGCGCCTGCAGCGCCTGCCCGACGCGATCCTGCGCGCCGTACGCGAGGATGCCGAGCGCAACCGTCGCGTGGAAGTGGAGACGGAACTGAAGCGGGCCGGCGCGCAGCTGCAGCTGATCACGCATGCGCTGCCTGCGTTGATCGCCCACTTCGGCCCGGACCACCGTTACCGCTTCGCCAATGCCGCGCACGAGGACTGGTTCGGCCTGTCGCCTGGCGACATGGCGGGACACCCCATGGCCAGCGCCGTGGGCGAAGCGGCGTTCGCCGAACTGGTGCCCCACCTCCAAGCCCTGCTCGGTGGCGAGCGCGTGCGTTTCCAGGCCGCCTTGCCGCATCGCGATGGCACATCGCACTTCGTGCAGATGGACGGTGTACCCGAGCAGGAGGCCGATGGCAGCGTCATCGGGTATTTCATCCTGGCCCGTGACATCAGCGACCTGAAGGACGCGGAGAACGCGCTTCGGGACAGCAATACATCGCTGCAGCGGCTGGTGCAGCAGCGCACCGCCGAACTCAAGCGCAGCGAAGGCCGCCTGCTGACGATCTTCGAATCCAGTTTCCAGCACCAGATCCTGCTGTCGCCGGACGGGGTGGTGATCGACGCCAACGTGGCCTCGCTCGCGGCCGTGCTGGCCAGCAAGGAGCAGGTCAGCGGACGCCTGTTCGCCGACTCGGTATGGTTTTCAGCCACGCCGGAGGCAGGGGCGCGGGTGCGCGCCGCCCTGGATGCGGCCGCCGCTGGCGACGCCTCGGGGCACGAGCTGGAACTGAACCTGCCGACCGGGCTGCGCAGCTTCGAATTCTCGTTCCGGCCGCTGCTCGACCCTACCGGCAGTGTCACCGCCATCGTGGCCGAGGCCGTTGAAACCACCGCACGCCGGCAGGCGGAGGACGCCCTGCGCCAATCGCAGAAGATCGAGGCGATCGGCCAGCTCACCGGCGGCATCGCGCATGATTTCAACAACATCCTGACCGTCATCGCCGGCAACGTGGAGCACGCCATGCTGCTCAACGAGCGGCTGGGAGATCAGGCTGCCGCGCCGGCGCGCGCGCTCGACAACGCGCTCAAGGGGGTGATGCGCGCGGCGAGCCTGACCCAGCGCCTGCTCGCCTTCGCCCGGCGGCAGCCGCTGAAGAACGAGGCGGTGGACCTCTCCGTTCGCGTGGCCGCGATGCAGGACATGCTGCAGCGCACGCTGGGCGAGCTGGTGCAGCTGGAACTGCATGCCGCAGCGGATGTGTGGTGCGTCGAGCTGGACCCGGCGCAGCTGGAAGCCTCGGTGCTCAACCTCGCCGTGAACGCACGCGATGCGATGCCCGAAGGCGGCCAGCTGGTCATCGAGGTGGGCAACGTGCACCTGGATGCAGACCAGGCCGCGCAGTACCGCGATGTACCGGCCGGGGAGTACGCAATCCTGCGGGTGCGCGACACCGGCCAGGGCATGGACAGCGCCACGCTGGAGCGGGTCTTCGAGCCGTTCTTCACCACCAAGGAGGTGGGTCGCGGGACCGGGCTCGGCCTGCCGATGGTGTATGGCTTCGTCAAGCAGTCGGGGGGGCAGGTGCTGGTGGAGTCCAGTCCCGGCAATGGCACCCTGGTGACCATCCTGTTCCCGCGCTCCCTGCTGCCGCTGCCGGAGGCACGCCAGGTGGACAGCGCCTTGATGGGAAGCCTCGAGGGACGGAACGAGAACATCCTGGTGGCCGAGGACAACGACGATGTGCGCGCGTACACGGTGGAGTCCCTGCGCCAGCTCGGCTATCGGGTGCTGGAAGCCCACGATGGCCCCTCCGCCCTGCGCCTGCTCGACCGCCCGGATGTGCATGTGGACCTGCTGTTCTCGGACGTGGTGATGCCTGGCATGTCGGGCTGGGAGCTGGCCCGGCAGGTCCGGCTGCGCAATACGCAGATGCGGATCCTGTTCACCTCGGGCTATCCGCGCGATCTCGGCATGAAGGGCAATCCGGGCGCCAACGTCGCGCTGCTGGCGAAGCCGTTCACGCGCAGTGACCTCGGGCGGGCCGTCCGCGCTGCGCTCGAAGGCCCGTCCACGGCAGGTTGACGGCGGGCGTTGCGGCCGTCCTGCGGGCTGGCCGGGCAGGCGTGGCCGGGCCGCGGTTCACCGTATGACGACCCGGCCTTGGGGATGATTCCCGGCAGTGTCGCGCGGGGCGGAAACGCCTTCCCCGTCGGCCCACCCGCCAGCCAGGCCCGATTCGCCAGCGAGGAACCCATGTCCCAGCCCTCCCCCCTCAACCTGACCCGCCGCGAGATGCTCAAGCTCGGCGCCGGCTCGGCCACCACCCTGGCCGCGCCGACCGCCCTCGGCGCTGTCCAGCCCGGTGATCCCGCCCGTGCACCGGTGATGGCCGACATCCGCCTCACGGTGAACGGTACCTCGCATGTGCTGAAGCTGGACACGCGTGTCACCCTGCTCGATGCGCTGCGTGAGCACCTGCACCTCACTGGCACCAAGAAGGGATGCGATCATGGCCAGTGCGGCGCCTGTACCGTGCTGCTCGATGGGCGCCGCATCAACGCCTGCCTGTCGCTGGCCGTGATGCACGATGGCGCCGAAATCACCACCATCGAAGGCCTGGGCACGCCCGACGCCCTGCACCCGATGCAGGCCGCGTTCGTGCGCCATGACGGCTTCCAGTGCGGCTATTGCACGCCCGGCCAGATCTGCTCCGCCGTCGGCGTTCTGAAGGAGATCGCCGACGGCCATCCCAGCCACGTCAGCGCCTCGCTGGACGGCCCGGTGCAGCCGAGCGACGAGGAGATCCGCGAGCGCATGAGTGGCAATCTGTGCCGCTGCGGTGCCTACTCCAACATCATCGAGGCGATCCAGGACGCACGGGGGAGCCGCGCATGAGGGCCTTCTCCTATGAACGCGCCGCGTCGCCGGCGCAGGCCGCCGCCGCCGCCGCACGCACCCCGGGCGCGAAGTTCATCGGCGGCGGCACCAACCTGCTCGACCTGATGAAACTGGACATCGAAACACCGATGCACCTGATCGATGTCAACGGTCTGGCGCTGGACCGTATCGACGAACTGCCCGATGGCGGCCTGCGCATCGGCGCACTGGTTCGCAATTCGGATCTCGCGGCCGATGCACGCGTGCGCCGTGATTACGCGGTCCTCAGCCGCGCCCTGCTGGCCGGTGCGTCCGGCCAGCTGCGCAACAAGGCCACCACCGCAGGCAACCTGCTGCAACGCACGCGGTGCCCGTACTTCTACGACACCGCCCAGCCCTGCAACAAGCGTCTGCCGGGAAGTGGCTGCGCCGCGATCGGCGGCGTGGACCGGCAGCTGGCCATCGTCGGCACCAGTGCGGCCTGCATCGCCACCCACCCCAGCGACATGGCGGTGGCGATGAGGGTTCTCGACGCTGTGGTGGAAACCGTGCGCAGCGATGGCGCCACACGCCGGATCGCGCTGGCGTCCTTCTATCCGGCGCCGGGCAGCACGCCACACATCGAGAGCGTACTGGAGCGCGGGGAGCTGATCACCGCCGTGCACCTGCCGGCGCCGGTGGGCGGCACGCAGCTCTACCGCAAGGTCCGTGACCGGGCGTCCTACGCCTTCGCGCTGGTCTCGGTGGCGGCGATCATCCAGCCCGACGGCACCGGACGCGTTGCACTGGGCGGTGTAGCCCACAAGCCCTGGCGCACCCCGGAAGCGGATGCCGCCCTCCCGCAGGGCGCGGCCGCCGTGATGCAGCGCCTGCTCGACGGTGCTGCCAGCCACGGCCAGAACGCGTTCAAGCGCGTGCTCGCCGAGCGCACGCTGGCCGCCGTACTGCAGGAGGCCGCCGCCCGGCCCGCCGCCCCAGGCTCGACAAGGAGCGCATCATGAAGTTCACCACGCCGGCAGGCCCCAACCCGATCGACCGCCAGCGCGTGGTCGGCAAGCCGCACACGCGCATCGACGGTCCGCTCAAGACCACAGGACGCGCGCATTACGCTTACGAATGGCACGACGTGGTGGAGGGCGTGGCCTACGGTTGCGTCGTAGGCGCAGGGATCGCCAAGGGGCGCGTGCAGTCGATGGACCTGGACGCCGCGCGGCGCTCGCCGGGGGTGATCACGATTGTCACGGCGGAAAACGCCGGCACGCTGAAGACCTCGCCGCGCAACACCGCCGCACTGCTGGGCGGGCCGGAGATCGAGCACTACCACCAGGCGCTCGCGCTGGTGGTGGCCGAGACGTTCGAGCAGGCGCGCGCGGCCGCCGAGCGTGTCCGCATCCGCTATGCCCCGGCCAAGGGCGCCTTCGACCTGCAGGCCGAGCATGATCGAAAGGCGCCGCTGCAGGACACCGATCCGGACGTGCGCGTGGGTGACTTCGAAGGAGCCTTCGCCAAGGCGCCGGTGCAGCTCGACCAGACCTATCACACGCCGGACCAGTCCCACGCGATGATGGAACCGCACGCCACGCTGGCGGCGTGGCAGGGCGATCAGCTGACGGTCTGGACCTCCAACCAGATGATCGCCTGGGGCCGCAAGGACCTGGCCACCACGCTGGGCATCGGCGAGGACAAGGTCAGGCTGGTCTCGCCGTACATCGGCGGTGGCTTCGGCGGCAAGCTGTTCATCCGCTCGGACGTGGTGCTCGCCGCGCTTGGCGCCCGCGCGGCCAAGCGCCCGGTCAAGGTGGCGCTGGCCCGGCCCCTGATCGCCAACAACACCACGCACCGCCCTGCAACGCTGCAGCGCGTTAGGCTCGGTGCAAGGGCCGATGGCACGCTGACCGCGATCGGTCATGAATCCTGGTCGGGCAACCTGCCCGGCGGCTCGCCGGAAGAGGCGGTGCAGCAGACCCAGCTGCTCTACGCAGGAGCGAACCGCCTGACCGGCCTGCGCCTGGCAACACTGGACCTGCCGGAAGGCAACGCGATGCGCGCGCCGGGCGAAGCGCCGGGCCTGATGGTGCTGGAGATCGCCATCGACGAACTGGCCGAGAAGCTTGGCATGGACCCGGTCGAGCTGCGTATCCGCAATGACACCCAGGTCGATCCGGCCAAGCCCGAGCGCCCCTTCTCGCAGCGGCAGCTGGTGACCTGCCTGCGCGAGGGCGCCAGGCGCTTCAACTGGGCGCAGCGTGCCACCACGCCGGCGACGCGCCGCGAGGGCCGCTGGCTGATCGGCATGGGTGTGGCGGCAGGCTTCCGCAACAACCTGGTGATGACCTCCGGCGCGCGCGTGCGGCTCAAGCCTGACGGCACGCTGCTGGTGCAGACCGACATGACCGACATCGGCACCGGCAGCTACACCATCCTTGCGCAGACGGCCGCCGAAATGCTCGGCCTGCCGCTGGACAAGGTCAGCGTGGAACTGGGCGATTCGCTGTTCCCGGCCTCGGCCGGTTCGGGCGGTCAGTGGGGCGCCAACAGCGCGACGGCCGGTGTGTATGCGGCCTGCGTGAAGCTGCGTGAACAGGTGGCGGGCACGCTTGGACTCGACCCGGAGACCGCCGAGTTCACGGATGGCCACGTGGTCGCCGGTGGCCGCAGCGTGGCGCTGCACGAGGCCACGCGGGGTGGCGAACTGGTCGGCGAAGACAAGATCGAGTTCGCCGAACTGCAGGAGAAATACCAGCAGTCCACGTTCGCCGCGCACTTCGTTGAGGTAGCCGTGGACGTGGCCACCGGTGAATCCCGCATCCGGCGCATGCTCGCCGTGTGCGCTGCCGGCAGGATCCTCAATCCGATCACGGCGCGCAGCCAGGTGATCGGTGCGATGACCATGGGCATCGGCGGCGCGCTGTGCGAGGAACTGGCCGTCGACCCGCGCCTGGGCTTCTTCGTCAACCACGACCTGGCCGGCTACGAAGTGCCGGTGCATGCCGATGTGCCGCACCAGGAGGTGGTGTTCCTCGACGAAGCCGATGCGGTGTCCTCGCCCATGAAGGCCAAGGGGGTGGGTGAGCTCGGGCTGTGCGGTGTGAGCGCCGCCATTGCCAACGCGATCTACAACGCCACCGGTGTGCGCGTGCGCGAGTATCCGGTCACGCTGGACAAGCTGCTGCACGGATTGCCCGCGCTCGGTTGATGGACATTCCCGTACCTCGCCCACTGGAGGTCCAGGACGGCAATGTCCGCAGCGTCGTGCAGCAGATGGTTCCGCTGCTGCACGCTCCCGCCGGCAGCACGCTGGCCCTGGTGCTGGAGACCGAGGGCTCCACTTACGCCCGCGTTGGAACGCCGGTTCTGTTCACGCCCGCCGGTCACCACGGGTGGATCAGCGGGGGGTGCCTCGAACCGGAGATCGAGCGGCGTGCGCTGCAGGTTGCCGGGGAACAGCGCATGGACTGGATGGAGATCGACACGCGCGATGATGCGGCGTTGTTCTCGGGCAGTGCGGTCGGTTGCCGCGGAGCCCAGCGCCTGGTGCTGATGCCGCTGGCCGCGCTGGCGCCGATGGGCGGGTTGTTCAATCGCTGGCTGCAGCATCCGGTGCGGCTGCTGTGGGACCTGCATGCCGACGGGCGCGTGGCGCTGCGCTGTGGTCCGGACCACGCCGAGCTGCAGCTCCTTGCGCACTCCCCCGGATGGGTAAGCCCCCGTGTGCACTGGTCGCTGCCATGGCAGCGCGCTCCGCGCGTCCACCTGCTGGGCGCCGGGCCGGAGGCCGATCCCCTGCTGCCGATGCTGCAGGGACTGGGCTGGCATGTCGAGGTGCATGAGCCGCGCGCGGCGTGGCGGGAGCGGGCGCGGATCGCCGCCGCCGTGCGTGCGCCGGAGGGCGCCGTGCCGTCCGACGCGTCCGTGCCCGATGCGGTGCTGGTGATGCATCATGCCTTCGAGCTCGATCTGCAGGCCCTGGACGCACTGGCCGACGCGCCCGTGCGCTTCATCGGGCTGCTGGGGCCGGTGCGTCGTCGCGACGATCTGCTCTCGCTGCTGCCCGCCGACAAGGTCGCGGCACTGATGCCGCGCCTGCGTTCCCCGATCGGCCTGGCACTGGGCGGCCGCGGCCCGGACGCCATCGCGCTGAGCATCGCCGCGCAGTTGCAGGCGTGGCGTCACGGAACGGAGCAGCACCGGCGGTGAGCTCGCAGCACGTAGCGATCGTGCTTGCGGCCGGTGGCAGTCGGCGCCTGGGACAGCCCAAGCAACTTCTGCAGCGCAATGGCGAGACCCTGCTGCACCGTGCAGCGCGGTGCGCCGCACGGACATGCCCTGCCCTGCTGATTGTGCTACTGCCGCCAGGCGGCCAGCAGTGGCACACGCTGCTCGAGGACATCGACCATCGGCCTCTGGTCAACACGGCGGCCAGCAGTGGCATGGCAAGCAGCCTGCAGCTGGCCGCCGCCCATGTGGACGCCCAGGCGCCCGTGCTGATCCTGGGCTGCGACCAGCCGGCGCTTGATGCGCCTCATCTGCATGCGTTGCTGGCAGGTGCTCGGGCCTCGATCAGCGGCTGTGCGGCGACACGCATCGAAGGGCAGCCCTCGATGCCCGCCGTGGTCCCGGGCGAATGGTTCATCGGGCTCGGCCGCTCCCCGTCCGGCGATGCCGGCCGCGCGGGGCGTCACGATGAGGGGTTCCGCCAGCGCCTGCGTGCGCTGCCGGCGCCCCACCTGCACCTGCTCGACGATCCCGCGCTGGCGCTGGACATCGACACGCCGGCAGACCTGGCGCACGCCCGGGAACGCGGCCTGATCGACCCCTAGACGGGAAGCCGCTGGTGCCGCTGGGCGGCTCAGACCTGGTGCAGCGCCTCGCGTACGGCGCGCAGCAGTTCGTGCAGGCTGAAAGGTTTGGGCAGCAGGGCCATGCGCTCGCCGAGGAACTCTCCGCGCACGGCGGCACGCTCCGTGTAGCCGGTGATGAACAGCACCGGCAGCTGCGGATTGATCTCGCGCGCGGCATCGGCCAGCTCGCGACCATTCATGCCCGGCAGCCCGACGTCGGAAAGCAGCAGGTCGACATCCGGCTCGGACCGCAGCAGCCGCAGTGCCTGGCGCGCCTCGGCCGCGGCGATGACCTGGTAGCCGGCCTCGGCCAGCATCTCGCCCACCATCATCCGCACCGAATCGGTGTCGTCCACCAGCAGGATGCGCTCGGCCTGCCCCAGGGGCGACTGCGCGGTGTTCTCGGAGGCCTGCACCGCCGACAGCGAGCCGGTTGGCAGCAGCAGTTCGACCTCGGTACCTTCGCCCGGCTCGCTGGCGATGCGCGCCGCTCCGCCCGACTGGCGCGCGAAACCGTACGTCATCGAAAGCCCCAGGCCTGTTCCCTCGCCCTGCGGTTTGGTGGTGAAGAACGGCTCGAACACTTTGCGCAGCAGATCGGGGGCGATGCCGGTACCGTTGTCGATCACCTTGACGCTGACGTACTGGCCCGGCAGCAGCTCCAGATCGCGCTCCACCGTGGTGGCCTCGGCACGCAGGCGGATCAGGCCGCTGCCCCGCAGCGCATCGCGCGCATTGATGACCAGGTTGAGGATCACGTTCTCGAACTGGTTCGGATCGGCCAGCGCCACCAGTGGCTCACTGCCCAGTTCGAACTCGAGTTCGATGTTTTCGCCGATCGAACGCCGCAGCAGGTCTTCCAGCGAGCGCACGCGTTCGATGACCTCGAACGAACGTGCGTCCAGCGGCTGCTTGCGGGCGAAGGCGAGCATGCGCTGGGTGAGCGCTGCGGCGCGCTGGGCCGAGGCCGCGGCCACCGCGGTGAAATGCGGGACCTTCTCCAGCTTTCCCGAGTGCACGGACAGCTCGATCATGTCCAGGCCGGAGATGATGGTGGTCAGCAGGTTGTTGAAATCATGCGCGATGCCCCCGGTCAGCTGGCCGAGCGCATCCATCTTCTGTGCCTGCAGCAGTTCACCCTCGGTGCGCTCGCGCTCGGCGATCTGGAAGGCCAGCTCGGAGGCCGCGGTTTCCAGCTCAGCACGCTGCTCGCGCGCCCGCTCGTGGTACTCGGTGATGTCTTCCACCACCACCAGCCCGTTGCCGCTGCGACGGTCCGGGGTCAGCCGCCATTGGGTGACGCGCGGCTGGCGACCACTGACGGCCAGGGCCAGCATGCCCTGCCACGGAGCATGCTCGGCCAGTGCATTGCGCAGGTCCAGCGTGAACTCGGCGTTGGCCTGCAGCGCAGGGCCCAGCGCGTCCATCGGCTGCATGCCGAACAGGCGCTGGAACGCGGGGTTGCACTCGCGCACCTGCAGGTCCGGATCAAGCATGGCGATGGGTGCGTTGACCTGGGTATAGATGGCATGGAAGCGCGCATCGGCTTCGCGCAGCGCTTCTTCCGCACGCCGCGCGCGCAGCAGGCTGCGCAGCGTGGCGATCAGGATGCCGGGATCCACCGGGTGCACCAGGTAGGCATCCGCGCCCGCTTCAAGGCCGGTGATGAGGTCGCCGGTGGCGATCGAGGCCGCCGACACGTGCACCACCGGCACGAGCTGGGTCCGTGCCGACGCCCGTACGATGCGCACGACATCGAAACCGCTCATGTCCGGCAGGTTCACATCCAGCACCACGGCACTGAATTCGGCCTGCTGCAGCGCGGTCAGGCCTTCGCCGCCCGTACCCGCTTCCTGCACCGCATAGCCGTAGCGTTCCAGTACACGACGCACGGCGTAGCGCGTGGCAACATTGTCGTCGACGATCAATACACGCTCGCGCTCAAGGATCATCGGAGCGCTCCTGCCCGCTGGCGTCCGCCGGTCCCTTGAACTGCAGCGGCAGGATCACGTGGAACGCCGAACCCTGGCCGACCACGCTTTCCGCCTCCACCCGTCCGCCAAGCAGATCGGCGAACCGTTTGCAGATCGACAGGCCCAGGCCGGTACCGCGCAGGCGCTTCTGCAGCGGCGAATCCACCTGCACGAAATCCTCGTAGAGTGTCGGCAGCAGGTCGGCCTCGATGCCGATGCCGGTATCGCGCACGGTGAACCGCAGCTGGTCATCGCCTTCCGGCGCGGCGGACACCACCACCCGGCCATCGAGCGTGAACTTCAGCGCATTGGAAATGTAGTTGCGCAGGATCTGCGCGAGTTTCTTGTCGTCGGTGTACAGCATCGGCAGGGGCGGCGGATCCTCGAAGACCAGGTCCACGCGCTGCCCGCCCTCGACCAGCGGACGGAACATGCCGCGCAGCGCCGCGAACAGGTCCATCAGGTCGAACCAGCCTGGCGAGATGGTGATGCGGCCGGCCTCGATCTTCGCAAGATCGAGCAGGTCATCCACCATCTCGCGCAGCTCCACTGTCGAGGCGCTCACGAAACGTACCTGGCGCAGCTGCTCTTCATTGAGCGGGCCATCCATGCCGTCTTCCAGCAGCCGGGTCATGCTGAGGATGGAGCCCAGCGGCGTGCGGAATTCGTGGCTCATGTAGGACAGGAACCGGCTCTTGAGTTCGGAGACCTCGCGCAGCTGACCCGCCTGCTCGTCCAGCTCGGCATACAACGCAAGCACGCCCTGGTTGGTCTCGTCCAGTTCCGCGCGCAGCGCCGCGTTCTCCGCCGCCAGCCGCGCCATCTCGAGGTGCTGCTCTTCCACTGCCGTCACTCCATCACTCCGTGGCGCCTGTACGCACCGCCACGATACAGACATCGTCACGGCCCCGGTCGAAATCGCGCTGCAACACCGCCACGATGAGCGCCGGGTGCCGGTACAGCAGGCCCGGATAGTCGCGCAGGTTCCAGCGCGACTGCAGCCCATCGCTGTGCATCAGCAACAGACTGCCCGGCGCGGCGTGAAGACGGAATGTCTGCACCTTGCGGAACCGTGCGCCCACGATACCGGGCATCGAGGCCAGCCCACGCGACTCGTCGTCGGTGATCAGGCTGCCACTGATGTTGCCGATGCCGGCGAAGGTCACGGTCCCCTCCTCGACGCTGGCCACTGCAACGGCACCGCCGCGCGTACCGGACATCGCCGCATGCAGATGGCCGATCAACGCTTCGGCATCGGGCGGACCCTTTGCCGCCGCGGCCGCTGCGGCCGCCGTTCCCGCCTGGGCCGCTTCGGCGGCGTCGATCCCATGACCCAGGCCATCGATCACTGTCAGCGTCACGCGCTGGCCTTCGATGCCCAGGTGCCAGGCATCGCCGCAGGCCTGTTCGTCACGGATCGGCAGCCGCACGGCGCCATAGCCGCGGTCGACGTTGGCCGGGGCCCGGGAGGGATAGATCCGCGCCACCACGATGCACCCGCGCGCATCGCTCCAGGCGTCGAACAGGCTGGACTGCCGCCGGATCGCACCCAGGCCGAGGCCCTGGCTGCCGCCGGTGGACACCCCGTCAGGCAGTGAGCTGACGAGGTTGAACCCCGGTCCGGCATCGATCGTCTGCAGTTCCACCCCACGAAAGCCGCGACCCTCCACGCGGGAGATGTAAAGCCGCCCGCCGCCGCCGTGGCGCATCAGATTGGTGGCCAGTTCGGTGGCGGCCAGTGCGACCCGGCCCGCATCCACATCGTCGAACTGCAGCGCCGAGGCCAGCGCGAGCGCCTCGCGGCGTGCCTGACCCACCTGGGAGACTTCCTCGACGGCCACCACGCGGGTCACGTGGCCGCAGAAGTTCATGTCCATTTGGTGATGACGATCCTTGTACCCTGCCCTGGCGCGCTGTCCAGTTCGAACTGGTCCACCAGCCGCCGCGAACCGGACAGGCCCAGGCCCATGCCCTTGCCCGAGGACCAGCCATCGGTGAGCGCCTGCGCCAGGTCCGCAATGCCGGGCCCCTGATCGATGAAACTCAGGCGCACGCCCTTGCGCAGGCCTTCGGCCAGCGTTTCCCACTGCATGTCACCGCCCCCACCGTAGATCACCGCGTTGCGTGCCAGTTCGCTGGCGGCGGTGACCAGCTTGGTCTGGTCGACCAGGCGCAGGCCCACGAGGACCGCCAGCTGGCGCACCTTCTGCCGCGACAGCACGATGTCCTGCTCGTTACGGACCGGCTGGACGCCACTGTCGGTGATCATGCCTCGTCCCGGGCGCGCTGCAGCAGGCGCATGCCACGCTCCACGTTCAGCGCCGTACGCACACCGCGCAGATCCAGTCCGAGTTCGACCAGGGTGATCGCCACGGCAGGCTGCATGCCGACCACCACCGTGGTGGCATCCATCACCTGCGCAATGGCGGAAATGGTGGCGATCATGCGTCCGATGAAGGAATCGACGATATCCAGCGCCGAGATGTCGATCAGCACCCCGCGTGCGGAGGTGGCACTGATCTTCTCACTGAGGTCTTCCTGCAGCGTCAGCGCGAGCTGATCATGCATGTCGACCTGGATGGTGACCAGCAGCAGGTCACCCATCCGAAGGACCGGGATGCGTTCCATCTCAGCGGGCCACCTTGGTGACGATCTGGCCGGTACGCTTGAGCGCCAGCGCCAGCGCATCGGCCAGGTTGGCCTTGGTCACGATGCCCTGCAGGTCCAGACCCAGGTGCACGATGGTCTGTGCGATCTGCGGGCGCACGCCGCTGATGATCGCATCGGCGCCCATCAGTCGGATTGCGGTGACCGTCTTCAGCAGGTGCTGCGCGACCAGCGTGTCCACGGTCGGCACGCCGGTGATGTCGATGATGGCGATCTCCGCTTCGGTCTCCACGATCCGTTGCAGCAGCGATTCCATCACCACCTGCGTGCGCTGTGAATCCAGCGTGCCGATCATGGGCAGCGCCAGTACGCCGTCCCAGAGCTTCACCACCGGGGTGGAAAGCTCGAGCATTTCTTCCTGCTGGCGCTGGATCACGTCTTCACGGGTGCGCTGGAAGGCCTTCACCGTATGCAGGCCGAGGGTGTCGAGCATCTCTGAAACCGCCCACAGCTGCGCGGCCATGTCCTGCGGCGCGTCGGCGAAGCCGTTCTGCACCAGATCGAACAGTGGACGCTTGAGCGAGAACACGAACGAGGCGGTCTCCTCGGAACTGAAGCCCTTCAGCACGCGCTGGCGGGACAGGTCTTCCAGGAAGCGGCGCACCTCCTGCCACTCCGCGCCCTGCAGCGTGCCGGCGCTGCCAGAGCCCAGCGCGGGCAGCAGCAGGCGCAGGAACGCATTGGCCTGGGCGTCCGGATCCAGCGTCGCCGCACGGGGATCGTCCTTCAGGCCACTGGCGTCCAGCGTAGTGCGCCACTGGGCACTGAGCTGCGACTGGTGGGCGCGGATCAGTTCGATCGTACGGGGATGGAGCGTGGACATGCGTTCATTCCTTGGGAGACGGGGCATGGGGACGGTGCGACTGCGCCACACTGCGCCGTGTCCTCCCCTTGACCTCCATATTCAATCATGTGAAGGCGTCGTACGCACGTGAAGATGGCGTCAGTTCGCTCAGGCCACTGTCACCGCAACGATGCTGCCCGCGAGGATGGCCGTGCCGCGTTCCGTTTCCCGCCCGAGCGCCACATCCTGCAGGTTCCGCAGATGGTCCGCGAAGCCACCTCGCGCCCTGCCCTGAAGCCGTCCGCTGGTGAGCACGCGCGGCTCGCCCCGCCATGCGATCCGGGCGCCCTGACCGCGCAGCCGCTCGACCAGCCCAACGTCTTCGTGGCAGGCCACCGCGGCAAACCCGCCGACCCGCTGGTACGCCACCGCCGATACGCCGAGGTTGGCGCCGTGGATGCGGCCATGCCCATCCCCCCAGCGTTCGCCCGCGACGAAGCGTCGTCGCAGGCGCCGCTCCCGCGCGTTGGCGCAGTGCAGGTCCACGACGCCGCAGAACGCATCGTGCCCACCCTCACGCTGAGCCACCAGCCAATCCGCAGGCACCAGGCTGTCGGCATCGGTGCTGGCCAGCCAGCTGGCCCCGCGCGCTATCAGGGAGTCAGCCGCCGCCGCGCGCGCCGCGCCGACACAGCGCACCTTCACGGAGAGCGTTTCCACCCCCGCCCGCGCGCAGTGCCAGGCCGTGGCATCGCTGCAGCTGTCCAGCGCCACCACCACATGCACCTCCTCACCCCGCAGCGCCGGGTGCAGCGCGGCCCGCTGGATCGACGCCAGGCAGGCGCCGATGCGCTCGGCCTCGTTGTGCGCGGGAATCAGCACGCCGATCATCGCAGCCCCTCCTGCGCCGCCACGGAATGGGCTTCGCGCATCCACCCCTGCAACACGAAGTCGGCGTCACGCCAGACGAAGACCTCTGCCAGGCCGTGCCCCAACTGGGCATGCACCTGGGCTGCCGTGCTGGCCGCCTGTGCGAAAGGAACCTGCCAGTGGCACGCCACCAGCAACCCGTCGGGCGTCAATGCGCCATGCAGCCCCTGGCGCAGCGACGACAGTTCTTCCGGTCGCAGGTAGTAGCCCATCTCGCTGCAGACCACCAGATCGAACGTGCCTGCCGGCCAGTCCCCGGGATGGCGAGCCTGCTGCACCGTCACATGGGGCTGGTCCGCAACGGCCCGCCGGGCCTGCGCTACCGCGGCCGCACTGAGGTCGGTGGCCAGCAGCGCATCGCAGCGCTCGGCCAGTGCCGCGGTGAGTACGCCATTGGAGCAGCCCAGCTCCCATCCACGCGCATGGCGGCGCTGACACAGGCTGGCCAGCAGGAGCGCGCGCTTGCGCGCCTCATACCAACGGCTGTGGTAACCAAAAGGATCGGGCTGCGCGTGCAGCCGTTCGAAATCGGGAATCGTGCTCATCCCAGGAACACCTCGTGGTTGCGCGCGAAACGGGCCAGTACGTGCGGCGGCAGGATGGGCGCCGCGCGGAGGTGGGCAACCTGACCGGTCTGCGTCGCGAAGCAGGCGATGGCACGCTGCTTGTCCGCGGCCCTGGCGCTGATATCGAGCAGGAGGGGCCGTTGCCACACCTGCTGCACCTGCGCCGGAGGCAGCCAGTGCCAGGCCCATACCGGGTATTCCAGTGCGCGCGCGCCGGCCTGAGCGGCAGCGGCCAGCGCCGCCCGGGCAGTGGCCTCGTGATCAGGGTGCCCGTCGTGCCGCCACGGCACGAGCACCAGATCACCGGCACGCAGCAGGGCGCGGAGCACGCGCTCCAGTTCGTGTTCGTGGACGCCTACCTTGCCATCGCCGATCCCGAGGTGACGCACGCCCGTGCCGGCGGCGCCGAGCGCGGCCAGCGCCTGCTCAAGCTCCTGCCTGCGCGCGGACACCAGGCGCTCTGGTGTCCACCAGGCCTCGCCGGGATAGCACGCTTCGCCATCGGTCACCGCGATGACCTGCACCGTCACCCCCGCTGCAGCGGCCATGGCCATCAAACCGCCGCAGGCAAGCACCTCGTCATCCGGATGCGGAGCGATCACCACCAGGCGCACCGTATCGCCCAGCAACTGCCCCAGCGTCGTCGACGGCCGCTGCCACAGCGCGTTGTACTGTTCCCAGGCGGACTCGGCGGTGCCCTCGCCGTGGATGCGCGGCGCGTCCTCCGGCCGACGTGCCGTGGCAACGCCGCTGGGCACGGCATGCACACCAGGCGTTACAGGCGCCATGAGGATTCCAGTGCCTGCGTTTCAGCGCCCAGCCATGCCCAGTCACGGTCGGCATGACTCTGGCGGATGAACACGGTGAGGTCGGCCCACCGCCGGGCGTGAGCCGGCTCGAGACACATGGGACCGGGTCCCAGCGCGCGTCCGGCGAGGTCGAGGATACGGGTGCAGGCCCGCTCGGCGACGCTGCGCACGAGCACCACCTGCGCGCGATGCGACTGCGACGGGTCGGTGTCGATGCGCACTGCCAGCTCACGCAGCAACGCCGTCGCTGCTGCCAGGGCCATCACGGCCTCCCCGGCAAGACGGGCGCGCACCTCCCCCTCCGCTTTGGCCTGCATCGCGGCAACGAGGGCCCCCGCTGCTCCAAGCCAGACCGCAGCGATGCCAGCGCCACCGTGCCAGAAGCCGGGCCGCCCGAGATACGCTTCGGCGCTGCCCAGCCGCGTGGCGACGGCTGCGGTGACGCGGATGGTGGTGGAAGGAATCAACGACATGCCCGGCGCTGGCCACTCGTCCTCGTCCAGCGTGACCGCCTGGGAGCGTGGCAACAGATAAAGGCCGGGCTGCGGGCCTTCGCGCACGGTCACCAGTGCGGCGTCGACCAGGCTCGCGCCGGAGCACCAGGCCTTGCTGCCGTCGAGGGTGCCGCAGGCGTCCGCTGAAAGCACGCAATCCGGTGTCTCGGCGGCCCAGACCGCGAGCAGCGTCTCCGCGGCGGGCAGCGGTTGGCCGAGGTCGACCAGGATCGCCCGCGCGTCGTAATGCGCTTCCAGCACCTTCGCCAGCGCCAGGTCACGGGCGCCCAGCGCGGCAAGCGCCTGCCAACGCTGCAGCGTCTGGCCCGTGCCCGGGTGAGGCAGGTCGGGGGTCTGGGCCATATAGCGGCGTGCCAGCTCGGGCAGACCGGGAGACTGCAGGGTGTCGAGCATGCGCGCGCCAGTGTTTCGGGAAGGCTTCACCGTAGTGAGGACCTGGTGTGCACGCTGTCGGGCAGATGTCGCCGCCGCATGAAATCTGGCGGCGGGCCACGTCGCGCATGTCTTCAGGAGGTGCTGGCCGCCAGCAGGCAGAGGCTGTGCGGCGGCATCAACCAGTTGCCGTCCGCATCCATCTCCAGGGGCGCTTCCGGCGTCTGCACCAGAACGCGGCGGAACTGCAGGGCATCATCACCCACCGCGAACGCTACCGCTTCATCACCCGCATTGAGCAGCAGCGCCAGGCTCAGGTGCCGTGCGGGCACGTGCGGGCCACTGTCGGCGCCACGCCCATCCAGCACGATGGTCAGCGCGCGGCGTTCACCGTCATGCCAGTCCTCTGGTGCCATCGGCCCGCCGTCCGGACGCATCCAGTGGATGTCACTGACGCCGCGCTCATTGTCGGTGCCCTCGTGCAGGAAGCGGTTCCGCCGCAGCAGTGCATAGCGGCGCCGCAACTGCAGCACGCGGCGCACGAAGGCGGCCTGCGCCTGTGCGCGCGGCAGTGCGGCCCGCTCCCAGTCGATCCAGCTCAGCGGCGTGTCCTGGCAGTAGGGGTTGTTGTTGCCCTGCTGGGTGTGGCCGAACTCATCGCCCGCCAGCAGCATCGGCGTACCCTGCGAGAGCAGCAGCGTGGCCAGCAGGTTGCGCATCTGGCGGCCGCGCAGCGCGATGATCGTCTCATCGTCGGTCTCGCCTTCCACCCCGTGGTTGCAGGAGAGGTTGTGCGAGTGGCCATCGCGGTTGTCTTCGCCGTTGGCCAGGTTGTGCTTGTCGGCATAACTGACCAGGTCATGCAGGGTGAAACCATCATGGGCCGTGATGAAATTCACGCTGGCGGCCGGCCGACGGCCATGGTGGTCGAACAGATCGGCCGAACCGGTGAACCGCGCAGCGAATGCAGGCAGCTGGCCACCATCGCCGCGCCACAGTCCGCGCACGGTGTCACGATAGCGGTCATTCCACTCCGCCCAGCCCGGTGCGAAATTGCCCAGCTGGTAGCCGCCCGGCCCGATGTCCCACGGTTCGGCGATCAGCTTGACCTGGCTCAGCACCGGATCCTGCCGCACCGCGTCGAGGAAGCTGCAGGAGGGGTCGAACCCGTGCCGCTCACGGCCGAGGATGGTCGCCAGATCGAAACGGAAACCATCAACGTGCATCTCGGTCACCCAGTACCGCAGCGAATCCATCACCATGCGCAGCGCGCCGGCGTTGGTCAGGTCGAAGGTGTTGCCGGTGCCGGTATCGTTGATGTAGTAGCGTCGATCTTCGGCCAGGCGATAGTAGCTGGTGTTGTCGATGCCCTTGAAGGACAGCGTGGGGCCGAGCTCGTTGCCCTCGGCGGTGTGGTTGTAGACCACGTCCAGGATCACTTCCATGCCAGCGTCATGCAGACGCGCGACCATCTGCTTGAACTCGGCCACGATGCCGAGCGAGAGGTAGCGCGGCTGTGGCGCGAAGAAGCACAGCGTGTTGTAGCCCCAATAGTTGCGCAGGCCTTTTTCCAGCAGGTGCTGGTCGTCCACGTAGGCGTGCACCGGCAGCAGTTCGATGGCGGTGACGCCGAGATGCTTCAGATGGTCGACCACCGCGTCGTGGCGCAGGGCCGAGAATGTCCCCCGCTCGATCAGCGGCACGTCCGGGTGCTGCATGGTGAAGCCACGCACGTGCGCTTCGTAGATCACCGTGCGGTCCCATGGCGTGCCGGGGGCCTTCTCGCTGCCCCAGGTGTAGGCCGGATCGATCACCGCGCACTTGGGCATGTAGGCCGCGCTGTCGCGGCGGTCGAAGCTGCGGTCGAGATCGCGGTGGCCCAGTGTGTAGCCAAACAGATGCGGCGCCCACTTCACCTCGCCGACGATCTGCTTGGCGTACGGATCCAGCAGCAGCTTGTTGGGGTTGAACCGATGCCCCTCCTCCGGCGCGTAGGGGCCGTGGACCCGATAACCATAGCGCTGTCCCGGCCGCGCATCAGGCAGGTAGCCGTGCCAGATCTCATCGGTGTATTCGGGCAGCACAACGCGCTCGATCTCGCGGCCGCGCATGTCGAACAGGCACAGTTCCACCTTGGTCGCATGCCGCGAGTACAGCGCGAAATTGACCCCCAGGCCATCCCAGGTCGCACCGAGCGGGTACGGCCTGCCCTCGCGCACGCGCGAGGTCTGTGTCCACTTACGACCTGCCACCCATCGGCTCCTCTTCGTCCATGCGACGTTCCACTGGCAGCACGGTCATTTCAGCCTGCACCAGGCGTTCGGCCATGTGCCAGTGGCGTTGCTCCTGTCCGTCAGGACGCCCTTCGGCCTCCCAGATCTGCTGTGCCAGTGCGCCGATCCGTGCCTTGCGCTCCGCCTCATCAACGTTCATCTGCTGCGTCCTTTACCCAGAGTGCGACCGGGCTGCCCTGATGCAGCCGCCCCAGCGTCGGCGCATCGTCCGACACCTCCATTACGCCCTCGGCCAGCACGCTGCGGTAGCGACCACGCGGCAGGCCGGGCAGCGCCAGCGTGACACTGTCGGCGTCATGCACGCGCGAAAGATCGGCTTCGGCATCGCTGCCCGGGGGCGCCGGATCCAGCGCTGTGGCGCGAAGATGTACGAGCAGGAAGAGCGCGTGGTCGTCGATCACGCGCGTCATCAGCAACCAACCGGCTGCCGCTTCGGGCAGCGTAATGGCCTGTACGGGCGCCCGTTCAAAGAGCGCCGCGTTACGTTGGCGAAGCTGCAACCCCCGCGCCAGCAGGCGGGCTTTCGGGGCACCGTCCTGCCAGCTTCGCAGCAGCTCGGCCCAGCTGCGGGTGTCCTGCAGCCATGCCACGCGCTGGGCATGATCGACCGCCCGACGATTGTCCGGATCCACCAGGCTGGTATCCCAGCCTTCGTTACCCTGGTAAAGATCGGGCACGCCCGGACAACACAGCTGAAGGGCCAGCTGTGCCAGCCCCAACCGCGCTGCGGGCGCGGCGATCCGCGCAGCGAACGCCTGCATCGCACCGCGTGCGGGCAGCGCGGCCGGTTCGGTGAGCAGCCAGCGAACCCAGTCGGTCGCGCCTGTTTCCAATCCGGTGTCCGGATCATTCCAGCGGCTGATCTGCTTGCCTTCCCGAAGTGCCTTGATCAGCCAGTCGCTGATCCGCGTGGCGTAGGCGTCCAGGTCGGCCGCCTGCTCCAAGGGCCAGCTGGCGACCAGCGACTGCGCCAGCATGGCCGCGTGCGCCTCCGGCAGCGGACACGGCCTGCCGGCCGCGGCGGCCAGCGACTGCACCTGCTGCAGCGCGTGTTCCCAGTTGGCCACATGAGAGGCCAGCACGGCCAATCGCATGCGCGCGTCCGGTCCACGCTTGTGGTCATGCGTGGCCAAGGCCAGCAAGGCTTGCGGATGGCGGTCGCCTCGCTGCCGCGCGCGCTCGATGAACGCCGCCGGCGCCAATGAGAAACACGCGGGATCGCTGCCGACCTCATTGCGCGACAACAGCCGGCCGTGGCGGTAGAACGCGGTGTCCTCCACCGCCTTGGCATTGAGCGGGGCCGCCAGCTGCTCCACCCGCACGCGCAGATTGGCGCGCTCGGCCGCACACGGCGTATCCACGGCGGTATCGATCAGCCAATCGTACAGGCGTGACAGCGCCACCTGGGCCGCCCCATCAAGTGTCCGCCTGGCCGCGTCGACCGCCTGCTGCAGGTAACGCTGGTCATCGCCATCGCGCAGGCCGTACGTGCGGTAGACCGGGAAGCAGCGCAGCAGGGCCGTGAGCGCCCGCTCGAACATGTCCGGCGTCAGGTCATTGCCACCGGATTGGCCGTCCATGCAGGCAGCGACCGCGCGCAGGCAGCGCTGGCGATCGGTCCGCAGCGAGCCATCGAGCATTTCCACGCGCGCCTGCCGCTGCATGTCTTCGAAATCGTCGGCCCGTCCGGACAGGCGCTGCCACAGTGCCTGCAGGGGAGCCTCACCGGCCGGATCGTGCAGCAGTGCGCCTACCTGGTCCATGAAGTCGTAGCCGGTGGTGCCGTCGCATGCCCAGCGGGCGGGCAGCGATTCGTCGTCGGCAAGGATCTTTTCCACGTGCAGCGTTACCGTTCCGGCCGCCAGGCCACGCTGTCGGCCGGCGTCATCGAGGGCGGCGCGCAGGCGCTGCAGATACCCTGCCGGATCGGCCAGCCCATCCACATGGTCGATGCGCAGGCCGTCCACCCGACCCTCACTGACCAGGCGCAGCGGCAGCGCATGCACCGCATCGAACACGTCGCTGCGCTCCACCCGCAAGGCCGCCAGTCCGTTGATATCGAAGAAACGGCGATAGTTCACCCGTTCGGCGGCGGTCCGCCACCAGGCCAGCCGATACGCCTGCCGCTCGAGCAGAGCGTGCATGCGCTCGGGGGCCCTGTTGCAGCGCCGCGTCCAGTCCGGCCAGGAGCCGGACTGCAAGGGGTAACTCAACGGTGACAGCGGCAGCCGCAGGTCGTGGTGCTGAAGCCACGGACCGGTGTCATCGGCGTGCACCTCGAGCAGCCCCTGCGCGATGGCATCGTCCAGCGGTCGGTCAAGGACCGGCAACCACAGCCGGCCCCCGCAACCGGGCGCCTGCCAGTCGATGTCGAACCACTCCGCATGGCGGCTGCGCCGGCCGTGGCGGAGGACGTCGGCCCACCAGCCATTGGCGGGCTCGGCCGCCATGTGGTTCGGTACGATGTCCAGCACGATGCCCATCCCCGCCGCCCGGGCCGCGTCGGCCAGGGCGACGAACCCGGCCTCCCCGCCCAGTTCCGGGCTGATGCAGGTCGGATCGATGTTGTCGTAGCCGTGGGTCGAGCCGGCACTGGCCGTGGCGATCGGTGACAGGTAGAGGTGGCTGATGCCGAGCGCCGCGTAATACGGCACCTGAAGGCGGGCTGCATCGAAATCAAAGTCCGCGTGCAACTGCAGGCGGACGGTAGCGCGCAGCGGGGTCATCAAGATTCTCCAGGTAGCGTTCTGGCGGCGGCGAAGGCACGCAGCCGTGTACTGACGCCGCCTTCGTCCACGGTGGTCGGCAGGCGGCGGCGCCAGTTGGGATGGCTGTCCACCGTTCCGGGGAGATTGGGCTGCTCATCGAGCGCGAGTGCGTCTTCCAGCGGCAGCAGGGCCAGCACCGCCGGCGAGCGCGCGGTGAGTGCCAGCGCATCGGTATGGGCATCACCGGTGGCCACGCCGGTGGCGCGTGCCAGGTCAGCCAGCTGCCCGACCTGGGCCTCACGCTCGGTACGGGCATCCTGTGCCGCCGCATGGTCGGTCCAGCCCAGACGCTGCCGCCACTGGATGTCACGCCCTGCCAGCCACCCGGCGATCGGTGGCAGGTCATGGGTGGAGGTCATCGCCACTGCGCCCTTGCGCCACCGCGCCGGTGGAATGAAGCCATCGTCGTCGCGGCTGAAAGCCAGCACATCCATGCCCAGCACGCCACGCGCCGCCAGACGATCGCGGATGCCCGGGGGCACCACGCCAAGATCCTCGCCGATCACCACGCAGCGATGGCGCCACGACTCCAATACCAGCAGATTGAGCAGGTCGTCGAAGGGGTACTGAAGATACGCTCCGACACCGCTCTGCTCGCCGCGAGGCAGCACCCACAGCCGCTGCAGCCCCAGTATATGGTCGATGCGGATGCCACCACGATCAGCCATCACCGCCCGCAGCAGCGCGATGAACGGCGCGTACCCCGATGCCTTGAGGGCGCCGGGCGCGTATCCAGTGATGCCCCACGCCTGGCCATTGGAATTGAACGCGTCCGGAGGCGCGCCGAGCTCCAGGCCGGGCATCACGGCGCCACGTGTTCGCCGCGCTTCCACGCCCGCGGGGTCGAAGCCCACGGCGAGGTCGGCAATCAGTCCGATGCGCATTCCACGGCCACGGGCCAGCTGCTGCACTTCACGCCATGCACGCCGCGCCAGCCATTGCGCGAATGCCTGCTGCCCCGCGCTGTCGTGCCAGAGCACGGCCGTTTCCCGGCTCCACGCCTGCAGCGGCGCGCCCGCGTCACGTAATTCGCCTTCGATACGCTGCCAGCGTTCCGGCTGATGGGTCTGCAGCCAGGCCGGCAGTCGGGTGATCCACTGCCACTTCGCGGCCGCAGCGGCGGGCCAGTCGATCTGTACATTCTGCTCGAGTGCGCGCAGCCGCCCATCCAGGTCCGGATCGGCCACGCGCACGGCGTTGGCCGCATCACCCAGCACCTGCAGGGGAGACGCCTGCAGCGGATCCAACCAGGCCCGGTCGCTCGGCGAGTAGGGACTGAATCCCGGTCCCACGGGCATCGAGGCATGCAGGGGGCTCAAGGCCAAGGCACCGCCGCCCTCGCGCGCCATCCGGGCCAGCCACGGCAGGCAGCCGGCGCTGTCTCCGATACCGCCATCGCCGGTGGCGCGCAGGCTGTAGACCTGCGCCGCCAGTCCCCAGTCGCCTTTTTCCAGCGTGGGATCGGGGTACCACGCGCGGGCGGGTGCCACGGCGACCGCCTGCAGGCGTCCGCGTTGCCGCCACTGCCAGTAACCGGGCGCGTTTGGCACCTGCCAACCGCCGTCGCGCGCGCGCGCCGCCGTTTGCGCCTCGCCTTTCTCGTCGATCCACTGGGCCTCGGCGGCGGCGCTGCCGGGGATCGCAAGCGTCTCCCCCGCCATGGCCGTCAGCAGGGCCGGGGCATCGTCATCGGTTGCATGCGCCTGCGGGCCCAGTGCGTCGAGAATCGCATCCAGGGCGGCATCCTCGACCCGCCGGGGACGACCGGCGACGTCGGTCCATTCCACCTTGATGCCCGCCTGCCGCGCGGCACGGTGCCGCTCCTCACGGACGTTCATGCCGCGATCCAGCGTGCGATGAATCCGCCCCCGGCCGCCAACAGCTCCGCATCCTCAGACGCGCCCTGCCCCAGTAGCGTGACGCCCTCCGGCATGCCGTGCCGGACCGGCTCGTCGCCGGCGTTGAGGGCGACCCACCACTGGCCGCCTGGAAGCTGCCAGCCGGCCTGTACCGCCTGATCGCCGAGGGCCGTTGCGCCCAGCGACCGAGCCTGCGCCAGCCCAGGCTGCAGATGATCACGGCGCAGGGCGAGCACCGCCTTGAACCAGGCCGTGGCTTCGGCCGCGTCCTCATCGCCCGGGTCGGGCAGTGCGACGCGCGAGCGTTCCAGCGTCGCCCGCGCATTCGGGTCTGGAATCCGGTCGCGCGCCTCGGGATCGGCAAAGGCGGCGAACGCCGCGAACTCACCGCGCCGCCCCTCGCGCACGGCTTCGTCCAGCGGCGCTTCGAAATCAGTAAAGAACTGGAAGGGCTGGCGGGCGCCCCAGGGTTCACCCATGAACACCAGCGGCACCATGGGCGTCAGCAGGGTCAGCGCCAGCGCCGCGCGATAGCGCTCCAGGCTCACCTGCGTGATCAGCCGGTCGCCGAATGCCCGGTTGCCGATCTGATCGTGATTCTGTGCAAATACCACGAAGCGCTCCGGTGGCACGTCACCACTGGGCTCGCCGCGGACACGCCCATCGGCCGTGGCTTCGCCCTGCCAGGCAAATCCCTCGGCCAGACACCGGGCCAGCAGGTGCGCGGCCTGCCCCGGCCCGGCGTAGGCCGCGTAGTAACCTTCGTCCTCGCCCGTAAGCAGCACATGCAGCGCGTTGTGGAAGTCATCGTTCCACTGCGCGTCGAACGTGCCACGCAACCAATGGGCCTGGTTGTGCTCGTTTTCCAGGACCAGATGGACATGGCGCCCGGCCGGCACGCTGCCACGCACGGCATCGGCGAGCTGCTGCAGGAAGGCCTGCGGTGCGATTGCATGCACGGCGTCGAGCCGCAGCCCGTCGAAGCGGTATTCGTGCAGCCACATCAGCGCGTTGTCGATGAAGAACTGCTGGACCGCCGGCTGCGTGAAATCGATCGCCGCCCCCCATGGGGTGTGGGTGTCGGCCGCGAAGAAGGAAGGAGCGTAGCGATGCAGGTGGTTGCCCTGCGGGCCGAAGTGGTTGTAGACCACGTCCAGCAGGACCGCGATGCCGTGGCGATGCGCCTCGTCCACCAGGCGCTTGAGCGCGTCCGGGGTGCCATAGGCTTCAGCGGGAGCAAACGGAAACACCCCGTCATAGCCCCAGTTGCGGCGTCCAGGGAACTGGGCCACGGGCATCAGCTCGATCGCGGTGATGCCCATGGCGGCCAGCGCCGGCAACTGCGCCTGCAATCCGGCGCAACCGCCGCTGCTGCCCAGGTGGACCTCATAGATCACCAGCGTCTGCCAGGCGCGGCCCTGCCATGTGTCCTGCGTCCACGGGTAATCCCGGGTATCGAGCACCGCGCTGGCGCCGTCCACGCCATGCGGTTGCCAGCGCGACGCCGGGTCCGGCACCTCGTCGGTCCCGTCGAGGCGGAACCGGTAGGGGCAGCCGGGGCTACAGGCGGCTTCCGCTTCGAACCACCCCGCGTCCCGCCGCTGCATGGGCTGCACCACACCGTCCACCACCAGATCGACTGCGGAGGCGGCCGGAGCCCACAGGCCGAATCGATAGCGGCCATCTTCCAGCGCCTGCGCGCCCCAGCGGCCCGCTGGCGCGGTATTCATGCCTGGACCTGCAGGTACACCGTAGACAGCGGCGGCAGGGTCAGCTGCAGCGACTGCGCGTGACCGTGCAGGGGAAGAGGCTGGGTCGCCGCAGCGCCGGCATTGCCGACATTGCTGCCGCCATAGAAATGGCTGTCGGTGTTCAGCAGTTCGCGCCAGCGACCGGCCACCGGTACGCCGACACGGTAGCCCTCGCGAACCACCGGGGCCATGTTGCTCACCACCAGCACATCCGGCGCGAGGCCGCTGGGGTCACGACGCACGAACGCAAAGACGCTGTTGCTGCTGTCGTCACCCACGCTCCATTCGAAGCTGCGGTCATCCTGCTCGGCGACATGGCAGGCAGGCTGCGCGCGCAGCACGCCGTTGAGATCGCCGACCAGGCGCATCAGCCCCTGGTTGAGCGGGTTCCCGGCCTGCGCCCAGTCCAGGCCGGCGTCGTGGTTCCATTCCGTGGACTGACCGAACTCAGCGCCCATGAAAAGCAGTTTGCTGCCCGGGTGCGCCCACATCATGCCGTAGTAAGCGCGCAGGCCTGCGAAACGCTGCCAGTCGTCGCCCGGCATCCGGCCCAGCAGGGACCGCTTTCCGTGCACCACTTCATCATGGGACAAGGGCAGGACATAGCGCTCGGAGAAGGCATACACCAGCCCGAACGTCACTTCGCTGTGGTGATACGGCCGGTGCACGGGGTCGCGCTGCATGTAGCTGAGCGAATCATGCATCCAGCCCATGTTCCACTTGTGGGTGAAGCCAAGCCCGCCCTGTTCCACCGGCTGGGTCACGCCCGGCCACGCGGTGGACTCCTCCGCGATCACCATCACTCCGGGGCACTGCGTGTGCAGGGTGGCATTCATACGCTGCAGGAACGCAACGGCCTGCAGGTTCTCACGCCCACCATGCTCGTTGGCCACCCACTCACCGTCGGCGCGGCTGTAGTCGCGGTAGAGCATCGAGGCCACCGCATCCACGCGCAGTCCGTCCAGGTGGAACCGCTCCACCCATTCCAGGGCGCTGCCGAGCAGGTACCCGGCCACTTCATTGCGGCCGTAGTTGTAGATCAAGGTATTCCAGTCGTTGTGGAACCCTTCGCGCGGGTCGGCATGCTCATACAGGGCGGTGCCGTCGAAGCGTGCAAGTCCGTGCGGGTCGCTGGGGAAATGCGCACTCACCCAGTCCACGATCACGCCCACACCGGCCTGGTGGCAGCGATCCACGAAGCGCCCGAACGCCTCAGGGGTGCCGTGCCGCGCCGTCGGCGCATAGATCCCCAGCGGCTGATAGCCCCAGGACCCGCCGAACGGATACTCACTGACCGGCAGCAGTTCGATATGCGTGAAACCCAGGCGCTGCACGTGCGGGATCAGCCGGTCACCCAGCGCATCCCAGTCCAAGACATTGCCCTGCTCATCGAACTGCCACGACGCCGCGTGGACTTCGTAGATCGACAAGGGCGCGTTGCGACGCTGCTCGCGCCCGGCCATCCACACCGCGTCGTGCCATGCCAGGGGCTGCATGTCCGCCACACGCGATGCGGTCGCCGGCGGCAGCTCCGCCCAGCGCGCCATCGGATCGGCCTTGTCGGGCAGTACCGCACCGTCGACACCGGTGATGCGGTACTTGTAGCGTGCGCCCACCGGGACCCCGGGGAGGAACACTTCCCAGACGCCGGCGTCATGGCGCAGCCGCATCGGGTGACGCGCGCCGTGCCAGCCGTTGAAGTCGCCCACGACCGACACACGTTGCGCGTTCGGCGCCCAGACCGCGAAGCGCACACCGTCCACCCCATCCACCTGCATGGGCACGGCGCCAAGCTCACGCATCGCCGCCGCGTCGCCATCGCGCAGGCGCCACAGCGTTTCCGCACTCAGCAGGGGCCCGAAGCTGTAGGCATCACGAACCTCCTCGACACCCTCGGACCACTCGATCCGAAGCAGCGGGCGGCCCGGGTCGGAGGCGAGCATCGCTTCAAAGATGCCCTCACAGGCCGTGGCCGCCAAGGCCTGCGGGACCTGCGTGCCCTCGTGCAGAACCTGCACGGCGCGGGCACCGGGGGCGAGTACGCGCAACCGCCAGCGACCGTCGGGCAGCGGGTGCGGCCCGAGCAGTGCGAATGCATCGGCGGGGGCCGCACGTGCCAGGGCGGTGAGCCGTGCATCGTCGCCATGCGCCGGCGGGGCGGCGCTCGAACTGTCCATCACTTCATTGCCTTGCAGGAATCGCACGTCGTGCTTCAATTCGTTCTCCAGCACCGTCATGCAGCCACTCCGCAGGCTTCGCGGTAGAGATCCAGGTACTGCTGTCCGGCCACGTCCCACCCGCTGGGCTTGAGCATGGCGGCGCGACGCATCGCCGCCAGCAGTTCGGGCCGGCGGAAGGTGCGCAGGGCGCGCTCCACGCAGCGGCGCATGCCGTCGGCGGTGGGCTCGTTGAACAGGAAGCCGGTCACGCCGTCTTCCACGGTGTCGACCAGTCCACCCGTGGCATGAGCGATGGGCAGGCAGCCGAAACGCTGTGCATACATCTGGCTCAGTCCGCAGGGCTCGAAGCGCGACGGCATCAGCAGGAAGTCCGCGCCGGCGAACATCTGCCGCGCCAGTCCTTCCTCGAAACCGATGAATGCACCCACCTGGCCCGGGAAGCGGCGCGCCAGAGCGCGCACCTGCGCTTCCACCTGCGGCTCGCCGCCCCCGATGATCACCAGCTGCCCACCGGCGGCGATGATCTGCGGCGCCACCTCGCAGGTGATGTCCAGCCCCTTCTGGTGCACAAGGCGGCTGACCACCGCGAACAGCGGGCCGGCACCGGTGCGCAGTCCGAACGCCCGCCGCACGCTGTCCGCATTCGCACGCCGTCCGTCAAAGCGGTCGATGCTGAAGTGCGAGCTGAGGTGGCGATCGTTGCGCGGGTCCCAGCTGGCATCGATGCCGTTGACGATCCCGCTGAGGTGGCCACCCGCTGCACGGCGCGCCAGCAGGGTGTGCAGGCCGCAGCCATCGGCCGGTCCGGTGATCTGCCGGGCATAGTGCAGGCTGACCGTGTTGAGGCGGGTCGCATTGCTGATGCCGGCCTGCAGGAAGGACATGTTGCCGTGGAAGTGCAGTTCGTCCAGGTGCGCCTGGGGAATGCCCAGCGCTGCGGCCAGCGTGTAGGGGTAGACACCCTGGTAGGCGAGGTTGTGGATGGTCAGCAACGTGGCGACTTCGGTGCCGTTCCAGCGGACATAGGCCGCGGCCAGCGCAGTGGGCCAGTCGTTGAGGTGCAGCAGCTGCGGCGACCAGTCCAGGCCGGCGCGTCCAGCAGCGATCTCCGCCGCCACATGCGAAAGGGTGGCAAACCGCACGGCGTTGTCATTCCACTCGTTGCCGACGCTGTCCACGTACGGCGTGCCGCTGCGGTCGAACAAGGCATCGTTGAGCAGCACGTATACCGGCAGCCCGTCCTCCTGCACCGCACGCCCGATGCGGCAGGCCGGCAGGTCGCCGCGCGGCGCGGTCTCGCCCTCGATGCGCAGCCCACGCAGACGGCTCACCACGTCCGGGTAACCGGGGATGAGCACACGCACGTCGCAGCTGTTGCGCAACGCACGTGGCAGCGACGCAGCAACGTCACCCAGCCCGCCCGCCTTGATGAAATCGGCCATTTCGGAGACCACGAACAACACGTTGTCACCGGCGCGGTAGGCCAGCGGCTGGGGCGTGAAGCGGCCCCGGGTGTCGCGCGCGCGCGCAGGCGTGCGCCCGCGCAGGCGCAGTGCGGCGGATTCCAGGTCGATAACGGGGTCGACGACGGCGTTCATGGAGGTGCTCACAGGCAGGTGGCTTCGGCGATCGAGGCCTGAACAGGTCCGGCCCGTCACACGGAAGGTGTGGCGAGTGACGGGGCAGTGGTCAGCGCATGGACGTGGGGGACGTCAGCGAGTGCTGTGTAGGGAATCTATACCCCTGCCCGATCAACCCATCGTGAAAAGTCGGAGGAATCTGCGTGACAAGGCATGGTTCATGCATGAAGCGCGCTGCGGGTGACGTGTTCATCGCAGCCGCACACGCTATCCACGCGGGGGCGCGCCGGCATCTGCGACGTTGGGTAAACCGTTCAAGAAAGGATTTCGTCATGCGATCTGCTTCCAACGCACGTCCCCCGCCGCGCGCTGACATCGCGCGGAAACCTCACGCCGCCGCGGCATGCACCGCCCTGCCCTTGGTGCTCGCCGCATCGCTGGCGGCATGCCAGCCGACGACGCCACCTGGGCCCGTCGCGGGCGCGCCGAAGGCTGCCACGACCACGGCGCTGCAGGCCGGCGCTCGAGTCCTGCAGCCCGCCGGGCCCGCAGGCGAACTGGATATCCACCTGGTGGGCTTCCACCCGATGAAGAACGCGCCACGGGAGCAGATGGAGGCGCACCATTACTGCCATCAGCTCAACGAAGATCTCGCCCAGTGCGCGCTGTTTGACAGCGATCGCAACGATGCACGCCTGGTGGGAATCGAGTACATCATCTCCGAGCGCCTGTTCGCCCAGCTCCCGCCACAGGAGCACGAATTCTGGCACCCGCATAATGGGGAAATCCTTTCTGGCCAGCTCTCTGCACCGAACCTGCCCCCGCCTGCGGAACATGCGCTGATGGAGCGAAAGATGAACAGTTACGGGAAGACCTGGCATACATGGCATGCCGGCGATACCGCCTTGCCGCTGGGCCAGCCGCAGCTGGCCTGGTCATTCAACCGCGAAGGCGAGATCGAGCCGCCGCTCATCGCGCGGCGTGATGGGGCCAGCACCATCTCCACCGCCGAGCGCCGCGAAAACCGCCGCGACCTGCTGCCGCTGGCGCGCCCGCAGCGGGGCGTGGACGCCCTGCGCGCTGCTTTCCCGCAGGCAACACCGTGGGACGGGGTCGAGCAGTCTGATGCAATGGCACGCTGAATCTACCTTGGGCAGGATGCAGGAAAGACGTACTGCCCTCACCAGAAACGCGCAGGGCGTGGACAGCGTGGCAACACCACACACGTTAAGAAGGCGCCATGACACTATCTACCCTGCATACCGGATCCCGACGCTGGGCCTTGGCTGAAGGCTATATCCCGTCGTGGAGCAACGGCCCCGAACCGGAGCTCGAAAGCCACGAGACCTGCTGCATGCTCAACACCAATGACGAAGACGCAGCGGTGACCCTCACGCTTTACTTCGAGGACCGCGAGCCTGTGGGTCCCTACCGGGTCACCGTGCCCGCACGCCGCAGCCTCCATCTGCGCTTCAACGACCTGAAGGAGCCGGAGGCGGTGCCGCGCGGCGTGGCCTTCGCCACCGTGATCGATTCGGACCGGCCCATCGTCGTCCAGCACACACGCCTGGATTCGCGACAGGCGGCCAACAGCATCATGACCACCATCGCCCACCCGTTGTCCGCACCCGGCTGAGCTCGGCCGCGCTCGGGCCGCTGCCGGTGCCGCGGCGTGCACACTCCCGACACGCCACGCGCGCAGGTGGTTTACCCGGTCAACCGCAGACTGCGGCTTCCCCCTTCCCAAGGAGACACCCGCATGGCCCTGCCCGATTATCCCCGCCCCCCGTTCAAGGAACAGCAGCAGTCGTTTCCCGGCAAGACCGGGAAAATGGATCCGCGCCCGGACCATGGCGAAGACAGCTATGTGGGCCACGGCCTGCTCGAAGGCAAGAAGGCGCTGATCACCGGCGGTGACAGCGGCATCGGTGCCGCAGTGGCCATCGCCTATGCCCGCGAGGGCGCCGATGTGGCCATCGCCTTCCTTGAGGGCGAGGAAGAAGATGCGGCGCGTATCGGCGGGTTGATCGAGGCCGCGGGTCGCAAGGCGGTGCTCGTGGCATGCGACGTGAGCGATGACAAGCAGGCCGCCGCGCTGGTGGACCATGTGAACAAGGCACTCGGCGGCATCGACGTGCTGGTGAACAACGCGGCCTACCAGGCCTTCTACGAAAACTTCGACGACATCACCATGGAGGCCTGGCGTCGCCACTTCGAGACCAATGTCCACGCCGTGTTCAACCTGACCCGTCTGTGCGTGCCGCTGATGAAGGGGGGTGGATCGGTCATCAATACCGCCTCGGTCAACTCGAAAAAGCCGACACCGAACCTGCTGCCCTACGGCGCGACCAAAGGCGCTCTGGCCAACCTGACGATCGGCATGGCCGGCCTGCTTGCCGACAAGGGTATCCGGGTCAATGCGGTGCTGCCGGGCCCGATCTGGACGCCCTTCATTCCGGCCGGAATGGCGGCCGAAGAAGTGAAGGAGTTCGGTTCGCAGACGCCCTTCGGGCGGCCTGGCCAGCCGGTGGAGCTGGCCTCGGCCTATGTGATGCTCGCCTCGGACACCGCCAGTTATACCTCCGGCGCCCTGCTCACCATCTCCGGTGGTGCGGCAACGCTCTGACAACCAGGGCTTTGACGAGCCGGGCTCCGGCCCTGAATTGAGCAACTGACACGATCGAGAGGACATCTACGTGACTGATCTCCCCCAGAGCAAGAAAAACGCCGAGCATGAGCGCGCGCCGGGTACGGCCATGCCTGACGCGGACACCGTCGAGAACGCCGGCTACAACCAGCATGGCCATGGCAAGGGCGGCAAGCTCGGCGAAGGCGAGCCCGGTGGCCATCAGGAGGACGACGGCAGCACCCAGCCCAACTTCGGCCAGACCAACAACCAGGGAAAGGATCCGTCCTGACCTGCACGCACGTGGCCGCCGGCGATTTCGCCGGCGGCCTTTTTAGTACGTTGAACCGTCTTCCAGTGAGGCGGGGGCAGCCGCTGCGCTGCCCTCGCCGCCCTTGCGTTACGGGGTGAGAACGACCTTGCGGCAATCGTCGCGCTTGTCATCGAACGTCGCATAGCCTTCGGCGGCGTCGCGCAGCCGCATGCGGTGCGAGATGATCACGCCCGGATCCAGCTTGCCTTCCATGATCGCGGTGAGGAGCTCCGGCATCAGGCCCTGCACATGCGTCTGCCCCATCTTGAAGGTCAGTCCCTTGTCGAAGGCATCACCCAGCAGGAAGCCGTGCACGAAGCCGGCGTAGACCCCCGGAATGCTGACGGTACCGCCGCGCCGCGTCGCCGCGATGCACTGCCGGATCGCGATCCCGGTGCTGCTCTCCAGCTTGAGCGCAGCCAGGGTGGTCTCCAGGGCGCTGCCCTCGGCCTCGAAGCCGACCGCCTCAATCGTGGTATCCACGCCGCGGCCGCTGGTCTGGGAAACAATCCATTCGGCGGGATCGTCGACGTCGCTGAAGTTGATCGGCGTCACACCATAGGTCTGCCGCGCGAACTCCAGCCGGTACGACAGGTGATCCACCATGAAGATCGTCTCGGCGCCGAGCAGCCGGCAGCAGGCCGCGCTCATCAGTCCAACCGGACCGGCGCCGAAGATGGCCACGGTGGAGCCCGGCTTCACGCCACCGTTGAGCGCCGCCTGGTACCCGGTCGGCAGGATGTCGGAGAGGAACAGCACCTGTTCATCCGGCATGCCCTCCGGGATCCGCAGCGGGCCCACGTTGGCCTTCGGCACGCGGACATACTCCGCCTGGCCACCCGCCACGCCGCCGTAGAGGTGGCTGTAGCCGAACAGTGCGGCCGGCGGCATGATGCCCTTCTTGTTGAGGGCCGCGCCGGGGCCGGGGTTGGTGGTTTCACAGGCCGCATACTCGGCGAGCTGGCAATGGAAGCAGCCGCCACAGGCGATCACGAACGGGATCACCACGCGATCGCCGCGCTTTACCTGTGTCACGCCGGAACCCACCTCCTCCACAATGCCCATGAACTCGTGCCCGAGCACATCACCGGTGTGCAGATCGGGGATCTTGCCGTGATAGAGGTGCAGGTCCGAGCCACAGATGGCAGTCGCTGTGACCCGCAGGATCAGGTCGTCGTCAGCGGCAAGAATGGGATCGGGAACGGTTTCCACCCGCACGTCTTTCTTTCCGTGGTAGGTCAGTGCCTGCATCGGGATACTCCTGTGGGAAGACAGTCCCGTGATACGCCACCGGGTGTAGGCCGTGGTGACCTGCATGTGTGGGTGCCGTTGACATGGCACCTCCACGCCGTTAACCGGACGCGCCGCATGCTCGGGCCTCCCTCAGGAGAACCGCATGAACGACAAGCTCCCGCTCAACCCGACCACCGATGCCGACGACCAGGCCAAGGGACATACGCCGGACAAGCTGCGCAACGACGAGGCGAAGTGGACCTCCAAGGACATGCCCGAACAGAAGAAGGGAGCGGTTCCGGAAGATTACGAGCGGCTGCCCACGGACCGCTGAGCCGCCACGCCCCGCAGGGCGCCGTTCCCGTCGGCGCCTGCGGGGAACGCCTCAATGGCGCTGGGCGCCCATTGCCGCAGCGAGCGGTGCAAGATCAGCGTCAACCTGCGGGCGCACCACGCGCGCCTGCTCGATGCCATCCTTGAGCAGCACCAGCGTTGGCCACAATTTGACCCGATAGGCACGCCCCAGTGGCCTGCCACGGCCGTCTTCCACCCCCACGTGGCACATGGGATGGGACGCCACGAAGCGCGTGACCAGCGGCGCCGCCCGCTGGCAGTGACCACACCATGCCGTGCCGAAGTCCAGCAACGTCCAGCCGGTCAGGCCGGTCACCTCATGGGCGTCAGGTTCTTCCTCACACATATGCAGTCTCCATCGGGCATCTCCAGACACCCGTGGGAGCGTGCCGCTGTCCACGTTGTCGCGGTGCGAAACCGGCGTTCGTAAAGACGGAAAGCCACCCCACCGTTGCCGGTGGGGTGGCATGCGCGTTGGGTGACCACGTGCGCTTGCGTGGATCAGGCCGCTTTCAGGACCCGATAATCGCTGTCATTGCTGGCGATTGTGGTTTTGCGCCGTTAACGTCGGTCGCCTCCCGGGCTGTCCACTTGGATTGCTCGCCACGTCGAAACCGATGCAGCCCCTTCATCCCGGCACTGTCGCCAATGCGTGGATGGTGGAGCTGGCGGGAATCGAACCCGCGTCCGCAACGCCTCCTCTTCGCTTCATACAGCCATGACCCGTTGCCAACGACTGCATCTGGGACACCCCCGAAGGGGCAAAACGATTAGAGCAGCGTTGCGTCAGGCAGGCTTGCAGAATCCGGGCACTCAGGCCGCCTCGACGGCGGCAGGCAGCTGGTTGGCCAGCGCACGCACGATGGCGGCCGGCGTCGCGGGCTTGCGCTCACGCACCACGCTGGACAGGTCGGCAGGGAATGCCGTGTCGTCGTAGCCGGTGACGACCACGAACGGGAGCGCGGCGGCCTTCAGCGCCCGGATGACCTCGAAGGCGGCCCCTTGCCCGAGATTGACATCGACCACCGCAGCGTCGACGCCGCCCTCGCCCAGCATGGCAAGCGCCTCCTCCACGCTCGATACCGGACCGATGATCTCGGCCCCGGTACTGCGCAGCGCGGCCGCCGTATCGTGGGCCAGGTAGAAATCGTCCTCGAGCACCAGCACCCGCCGCTGGTCCAGGCGAAGGGTATGGGACAGATCGCAGGACCCGCCCCCGACCTTCTGCGTGACGGGTGCGTCGGTCTGCAGCAGGCTGTCCTGGGCACGCAATGGCAACCCGATCCGCGCAGTCACACCGTCCGGCCGCACCTCGATCCGGCCGACGCCACCCAGTTCGTACGGCACCCGCGCTTCGACCAGGGCCGTGCCGAAGCCTCGCCGCACCGGTGCTGTCCAGCCGGCGACCGCAGGACGTTGCTCGTCCCAGTGGATGTCCAGCCAGGGCGCGCCTTCCGCCTCGGCCAGCGACCAGGTGATCACGATGCGCCCTTCCGGGTCGGCCAGGGCCCCGTGCTTGAGCGCGTTGGAGGCCAGCTCATGCAGCGCGAGTGCAAGGACTTCAGCCGCCTTCGGCGGCACCACCACATCAGGGCCCTGCAGCGTGTACTGGGTGCGCTCGGCCTGCGCGGACAGCTCCTCTTCAAGCAGCGCGTGCAGTGCGATCCCCGCATTGGCGGCGCGCGTCAGCAATGCCTGGGTCCGCGCCAGCGACATCACCCGGTCCGACAGCCGCTTGGCGTAGTCATCTACGCTGGTGACGCTCTCGCGCGTGCGCCAGGCAATGGACGCGATGAGCGCCATGATGTTGCGGACGCGATGCTGCAGTTCGCCCAGCAGCACCGACTGGCGCTGCGCCCAGAGCCGCTCTTCGGTGACATCGCTGCAGATGCCCGCGATCCGCGTCACCTGCCCGCGGGCATCGAACAACGGGAACACGGTATCGCGCAGGACACGGAATTCACCGGTGTCCGGGCGCTGGATCCTGAACTCGTGCACGCGGCGGTTGCCGTCGCGCGCCTCGGCCAGCGTCTTCATGGCCGCCTCCCGGTCATCCACCACGACCCGGGCCGACCAGTTGCGCAGGTCACCCATGCAGGCTTCGCGCGGCACCGCGTAAACGGTCTCGAACGCGGTGCTCAACAGTTCCGCCTGCATCGTATCGGCGCTGCGTATCCACAGCACGTCCGAGGAGGCATGAGCGAACTGCCGGAAGCGCGCTTCCTTCTCCCGCAGGCGCTCGTTGGCGCGCTTGATCGCGTCGATGTCCACGATGACCACGAACACGCCGGTGATCGCGCCCTGCTCGTCGCGCATCGGTGCGGCGGCAACGCGGGTCCAGGTCTCATGGCCGTCTGGGTGCCGGCAGAGGAACTCCACACCGGGGTCGACGGTCTCGCCACGCAGCGCCCGGGCGGCGGGAAACGCGTCGGGTGGGACCGGGTTTCCAGCCTCGTCCCAGCTGCGCCAACGCGCCACGTTGCCCGGATCGTCCGAGGGGATCTGACGTGTGGGGAGGTAGCGGTCCATCACATCGTTGGACATCGCAACCGCACCGTCGGCGCCGATGATCGCAATGCCCACCGGCAGCATCTTGAACGCCAGCGCGAGCCGTTCCTCGCTGCGGCGCTGCTCCTGCTCAGCCAGCTTGCGCTCGCGTCGCTGGCGCTGCTCCCCGGTGGTGTCGAACATGGTGACCAGCACGCCCTCCACCGCGCCGTCTGCACCGTGCAGCGGACTGTAGGTGATGGCGAACCAGACCTCCTCCAGCACACCGTTGCGCACCAGCGGGTAGCATTTATCCCGGAAGGTCAACGTCTGTCCCGTCCAGACCTGATCGTAGATCGGACCGTTGATGTGCCAGACCTCGGGCCAGCACTGCTGCGTGGGCACGCCCAGGCCGCCGGGATGCTTGTCCGCCATGATCTCGGCATAGCCATCATTGTAGAGCTGGATCAGCTCCGGTCCCCACAGCACGATCATGGGAAAGCCGTGCGCCACCATCAGGTCGACGTTCGCCCGCAACGCGGGCGACCAGCCCGTCCGGTCGCCCAGAGGCGTGGCCGCCCAATCGTGCCGCGCTATGCGTTCCCGCATGCCCGCGGGCGCACTGCCAGGTCCGCCGGCACCCGCAGCCCGTACCGTCGGCATGAGCGTGGAAACGTTCCCGGCGGGGGGCGGAGAGGGGGCGTGCATCGACGCGGCCGTCAGTGCGGGCCGGGGCGCCGGCCCTGCGCCAGGGTCTCTTCCAGCGCACGCGCGAGGGCCTCCAACCGGTACGGCTTGGCACAGCGCGGAACATCGCTGAAGCGCGCCGGGACGTTGTCGTCGTAGCCGGAGGTCAACAGGAACGGCACGCCTTTCTCGCGCAGGCGATCGGCCACCGGATAGACCAGCTCGCCCCCCAGGTTGATATCCAGCAGCGCGACATCGATCTGCTCAGCATCAAGCAGTTCACCGAGCGCCTTCAGGTTGCCGGCCGGCCCGATCACCTGCACGTCCTTCATCTCCAGGAAATCCACCAGGAACATGGCGATCGTGTATTCGTCCTCGGCCACTAGCACTTTCGCGCCACTGAGACCGCCTGGCGTATTGCGTTCCTGACCCACCTCGACTCCTTGGATAGCTGCTCCCCGCAGGGGGGATTCGTGCGAATGTGGCCGCGATGATGCACGAAGCGAAGGGCAAGGGTGCGTGAGGGGCGTGCCGCGCCCCACGCCCACGGGCACCTCAGGTGCCGACCACCCTGCCCCGGTCGACCTGGATGACCTGCCCGCCGAACATCGCCACGTCCTGCGGGTCATGGCTGATGAGCAGCAGCGGGATGCCGGCCTGCGCAAGCACGTCCTGCAGTTCGCTGCGCAGGTGCTCGCGCAGGGCGTGGTCGAGCGCGGCGAAGGGCTCGTCCAGCAACAGGGCCTGCGGCCCCGGCGCCAGTGCCCGGGCCAGCGCCGTGCGTTGCCGCTGCCCCCCTGAGATCTCGCCAGGCAGCGAATCGGCCACGCCGTCGATGCGCAACGCGTGCAGCCAACGCTCCACCCGTTCGTCGCGCCGGTCCGGCGACGGGTTGAGCCACCCGCCCTGCAGGCCGAAGGCTACGTTCTGGCGCACGCTCAGGAACGGAAACAGGGCGTAATCCTGGAACACATAGCCGATGCGCCGCCGCCGCGCGGGGACATCCACCCGTGCCTGCCCTGTCCGTCTGAAGACGTCCTCGCCGTGCAGCCGGACGTGCCCGTGGTCCGGCCGCAGCAGTCCGGCCACGGCGCGCAGCGTCAGGCTCTTGCCTGCGCCGGAGGGACCGCACAGCACCACCTGAGGCGCCGTGCAGCACAGCGCGACCTGCAGATCGAACACCTGCCCCGCCGCGCGCATCCGCCGCTGGATATCCACGTCAAGCCACATCACGCACCCCGCGGCGGCGTCCGCCCACCAGCCGTGACGCCAGCAACAGCACCCCGATGCACACCACCGAGGTCAGGATCACCAACGCGTTGGCACGCCCGTCCTGCCCTGATTGCACCGCCTCGTAGATGGCGATGGAAAGCGTCTGCGTGCGCCCCGGGATGCTGCCGGCCACCATCAGCGTGGCGCCGAACTCGCCCATCGCCCGCGCGAAGGCCAGCAGCACGCCGGCCAGTATGCCGCGCCAGGCAAGGGGCAGGGTCACCCGGAAGAACACCGCTGCTTCGGTCAGCCCGAGCGTGCGCGCGGCCTGTTCCAGCTGGCGGTCCACACCTTCGAACGCGGCGCGTGCGGGCTTGAAGACCAGCGGCAACGAGGCGATCGCCGCGGCGATCACCGCCGCCTGCCAGGTGAACACCAGATTGACCCCGAACGTGGCCTGCAGCCAGCCGCCCAGCGGTCCGTTGCGTCCGATCAGCACCAGAAGGTAGTAACCGAGCACGGTCGGGGGCAGCACCATGGGCAGTGTCAGCACCGTATCGAGCAGCTCGCGCCCGGGAAACCGACGGCGCGCCAGCAGCGCACCCAGCCCCACGCCGAGCACGAGGTTGATCAGCGTGGCCCAGCCGGCCACTTTCAATGACAATCCCAGTGCGGTCCAGTCCAGGTCCATGAGCTCAGGGGGCGCTGAAGCCATGCCGGCGCAGGATCGCCTGACCCTGCGGGGAACGCACGAAGGCGATGAAACGCTGCGCCTCGGCAGGCTGGCGCGTGTCTTTCAGCGCGGCCAGCGGATAGGCGATCCCGCCTTCTACGGGCACCTCGAACGCCCGGCTCACCCGAGCGGGCATCGCCTGCGCATCGGTGGCGTAGACAAAGCCCGCATCCACTTCGCCGCGGGCCACGTAATCCAGTGACTGGCGCACGTTCTGGGTGCGGATCACCCGGCTCTGCAGCGCAGTCCACAGGCCGGCGCGCCGCAGGGCCTGCAACGCGTAGTGGCCTGCCGGCACGCTGTCCGGGTTGCCCAGCGCGATCCGCTGCATGCCCGGTGCACCAAGGTCCTGCAGGCGGCGCGGCGGTGCGGTGGCGCGCGGTGGCACCACCACCCACAACGTATTGCGGGCGAACACGTGGCGGCTGCCGGGCAACAGCAGGCTCCGCTGTCCGGCTCGGTCCATCGTGGGCATGTCAGCCGATGCGAAGACATCCACCGGCGCACCGCGGCCGATCTGCTGCAGGAGCACGCCGGAAGCGGCGAAGTTGAGGTCGACCCGGGTGCCGGGATGGGCCTGTTCGTAGGCGCTGGCCACCTCCCGGAAACTCTCGGTCAGGCTCGATGCCGCAGAGACCGTCAGCGTGGCAGCCGACGCCGGCAGGGCGCCTGTCAGCAACGCGAAGGACAGCCACGCGAATGCAAGCCGCGCACGCCTGATCATGGTTGGCCGCCCTCCTCGGGGGCCACCGGCAGATCCTCGGCGTGGCACAGGGTGCAGCCCTCGCTCCAGACGCTGTCGCCGTCCTCGTAGTGTTCCTGTTTCCATACCGGGCTGTGGTGCTTGACCACCTCGATCAGCTCGCGGCAGGCGGCGAAGGCCTCGCCGCGGTGTGGCGTACCCGCCGCGACGACCACGGCGACATCGCCCACCGCCAGGCGACCCTTGGCGTGTGCGATGTACAGCTTCACGCGTGGACCAAAGCGGGCCTGCACCTGGCCGGCCATGCGCTCGAACCCGGCCATCACCAGCGGCTCGAACAGATCATACGTAATCCCCCGCACCGCCCTGCCCTGGTTGAGATCGCGCACCTTGCCGATGAACACATCAAGGCCACCGAAACCCGGATCGGATACGAATGCGATGGCCTCGGCCGGATCGATCGCCCCCTCGGCGCGCTCGACGATTTTCCACAGTGACTGCGCACTCATGCTCATCCTCCGCTCACCGGTGGCAGGATCGCCACCCGGCCATCGGCCGGCAAGGGCTCGTGGTCGCGCAGCACGCGCTGGGAATCGGCGAACGCGGAGTAATCCAGCAGCCCCGCGCGGAACCCCGGCCAGCGCTCGGGCAGCACCCGGCGCAGGGCCGCACGCAGGTCGGCGACCTGCCCACCGTCGACCTCCACGCGGATCTCGCGCGCCGGATCAAGGTCCGAGAACGCGCCGAACAGTTGCAGCGTTACCTGTGTCATCACGTCTCCTGACAATCGAAATGGATCGGCTCGTGATGGCCCCAGCCCAGCACCTGCACGTGCGTCCCCGCCGGCGCCGGACCCTCGCGCGGTTCCATCACCGCCCAGGCATTGGCGTGTAGCGTGGTCGCCAGGCGGAACGATTCCTGTCCGCTGCCGATGTGCGCGCTCAGCTGGCCGCGCGCGTCCAGGCGGACCTGCGCGCGCGCGTGCCAGCGCATGCCGGCCGGCGGCTCCACCGCGTGTGCCAACGGGACCGTGAGCGGCGTCTCCGGCGGCAGGCCGAGCAGAACGCGCAGCACCGGTTCGACGAAGAAGCGCTGCCCCACCGCGGTCGATACGGGATTGCCCGGCAGACCGAAGTACAGCGCGCCATCTTCCAGCCGGGCAAACAGGATGGGCTTGCCGGGCCGGATCGCCACCTTGTGGAAGCACACGCGCGCACCGCGTGCACGCAATGCGTCGGGAATGAAATCATAGCGCCCGGCGGAGACCGCGCCGGTACTCACGACCACCCGTGCGCCCGCTGCCAGGGCCGCGTCCAGGGCCGCGTCGAAGGCGGCCACCTCATCGCTGACCGTGTCCTGCAGCACCACGTCGGCGCCGGCCGCCTGCAGGCGCGACACCAGGTAAGGCCGGTTGCTGTCACGGATCTGGCCGCTCTCCAGTGCCTGCGCCGCCGTGCCAACCAGTTCCTTGCCGGTGGCGATCACCGCCACACGGGGCCGAGCCCGTACCGGCACGCTGCCCACGCCCAGCGCGTGCAGCAGGGTGATGGCATTGGTGTCCAGCCGCGCGGCGGTGCCGAGGACCTCTTCACCCGTCGCCACGTCCTGGCCACGCAGGCGCACGAACTGCCCCGGCTGCACGGCCGCGCGCAACCGGATGCGCAACGGGCGCGCACCATCACGCACGAGAACCTCGACCTGCTCGACCGGGACCACACTGTCCAGGCCTGCTGGCAGCCGCGCCCCGGTCATGATTTCCCAGGCGCCGCTGGCGCCCTCGGCGGCGGCATCGCCGGCCGCCTGCCAGCCGGTGACCGCCCATTCCGTTCCCGGCGCTGTCACGTGGCCCTGCAGGCACAGCGCAAAGCCATCCATCGCCGAATTGTCGAACGGCGGCAGGCACTGGCTGCTGTGCACGGCGGCGGCACTGACACGGCCGGCTGCCTGCTGCGTGGGCAGCTGCTCCACGGCGGTCATGCCGTGGTCGCGCGCCTGTTCCAGAAGGCACTGCAACGCCTCTTCATACGCGATCATGCGTGGCCACCGCCCGCCATCATCGCCAGCGCATGGCCCAGCACGGGCGCGAGGATGTCCAGGCACTGCGCGGCCGCGCGCGGACTGCCGGGCAACGCGACGATCAGCATGTCCTGCACCTGCACCACCTCGGCGCGGCTCAACCACGCCATCGGCGTGTGCTGGGCGCTGAGCGTGCGCACCATCGCGGCAAGTCCCGGTACGCTGCGCCCGCCCAGCGACTGCAGCGCTTCCGGCGTCAGGTCGCGCGGCCCCAGCCCCGTACCCCCGGTGCACAGGCACAGCTGCACGCCCTGACCGGCCAGCGTCCGCAGCTGAGCGGCGAGCGGCTCGATGCCATCGGCAAGGATCACCTGCTGCACCACGTCACCGCCCAGCGCCTGCAGGCCGGCGGCAAGCACCGGCCCGGACGCGTCTTCATAGCCCCCCGTGCTGGCCCGATCACTGAGCGTCACCACCGCGCAGCGTGCCCCTTGCAACCCTTTGGGCGCGCGCGGGCGGAACCGCTCGCGCTCAGCCACCGTCATGCCCTGCGGGTGCTCCCACACGCCGCGCTTGCCGCCTTCCTTGAACAACAGGCGGATCCCGGACATCTCCAGCCCGGGCTCGACCGGTTTGCTCAGGTCGTACAGCGTGAGCAGGGCCGCATTGACGCCGGCCAGCGCCTCCATTTCCACGCCGGTACGCGCCTCGCTCGCGCACTCGCACCACACCCGGATCGCATGCCGCTCCGGCACCGGTGCGCAGTAGACCCGCACCAGCTCCAGCGGCAGCGGATGGCACAGCGGCATCAGCGCCGAAGCCATCTTCGCGCCCTGCAGGCCGGCGATCTCCGCCATCACCAGCGCATCGCCCTTCGGCAGTCGGCGCTCGACAATCAAGGGAAAGGCCAGCGGCCCGGCAATCAGTTCACCGACAGCGACAGCGCGTCGGCGGGTCACGCGCTTGTCGCGCACATCGGCCATGTGGAAGGCCGCGCCTGGTTCAACCGTCATGCTGTGTTTCATCCTCCGATGGAAGCCAGATGGGGCGTCAGCCCGGTCTGGCCCTGGTGCAGTCCGTGCCCGGCCGCTTTCAGGCCGAGCTGGGTGGTGATGCGTGCGAGCAGCGCGTCATGGTCATCATCGGACTGCAGCAGTGGCCGCAGCGCGATGCCGAAATCGCCGAACAGGCACAGCCGCAGGTCACCGCGCGCGGTCACCCGCAGCCGGTTGCAGCCCCGGCAGAAGTCCTTGGAATACGGCGCGATGATGCCGACGCTGCCGCGATGATCGGGGTGCGTGTATTCACGCGCCGGGCCGGCGTCCGCACGCCGCGGCCGTTCATGCCAACCGGCCGCCGTCAACTGGTGGGTGATGTGCTCGGCGCGCAGGTGGTGCTGCTTGAAGTAGGCCTCGTTGTCGCCGGTGCGCATCAACTCGATGAAGCGCACGCTGACCGCGCGGGTGCGCAGGAATGCCATCCACTGCGGCAGTTCATCGTCATTGAGCCCGCGCAGCAGCACGGCGTTGAGCTTGACTGCCTCAAGTCCCAGCTCCGCGGCCATGTCGATGCCTTCCTGGATCTCGGGCAGGCGGTCGTGGCCGGTGATGGCCAGGAAGCGCCCCCGGTCCAGGCTGTCCATGCTGATGTTCAGCGCCGTCAGCCCAGCGCGGTGCCAGCCCGGCAGGCGGCGCGGCAGCAGCGTGCCGTTGGTGGTCAGGCCGACCTTGCGCACCCCCGGCACGGCCGCGACGGTGGCGATGATTTCGTCCAGATCCCGCCGCAGGCTCGGCTCCCCGCCGGTCAGGCGGATCTTGTGCATCCCCAGCGTGGCGAAGGCGCGCACCAGGCGGCGGATCTCATCCACGGCGAGGAACTGCGGACGGCCGTCGGCCTGGTAGCCGTCGGGCAGGCAGTACGTGCAGCGGAAGTTGCACGCCTCGGTAAGCGACAGGCGCAGGTATGGGAAGCTGCGCCCGAAGCCATCGGTGAGTGGGCTCATGTGCGTTCCAACGGAGAGCGGCTGGTCATGGTCTCGTGCCGGCCGTGCGGGCCGCCCCTGATCGTGCGTGTTCATTGCAGGCAGCCTACCGGGATCGGCGCGACGGCGGCATGACTTCCGCGCCGGATCGCCGGCCTCACCTCATGCTGCATGCGCTTTTATGCGTGTTGTTGCACGCTTCTGCACGTTGCTGAAAAATGGTCGCCATGAGCACCGAAGCGCTACCGAGCGAACGCCACGCCCGCATCCTGCAGCAGCTGAAAAACGAAGGGCGCGTGCTCTCGGCCGCGCTCGCGGTGCAGTTCGGCGTGTCCGAAGATTCCATCCGCCGCGACCTGCGCGACCTTTCCGCGCAGGGCCTGTGCCGCAGGGTCCATGGCGGTGCGCTGCCCGTCACCCCGCAGTACGCGCCCCTGCACGAACGCCATGACCAGGCGGCCTGCCGCAAGCACGCGCTCGCCCGGTGCGCGGTGGCACAGCTGCGCGCCGGGCAGTCGCTGCTGCTCGATGCGGGTTCCACCAACAGCGCCCTCGCCAGCGCGCTGCCGCCGGGCGCCGCACTGCAGGTGGTGACCAATGCGCCGGACATCGCGCTGCGCCTGCTCGACCACCCGGGGCCTGAGGTGACCCTGCTCGGCGGCCGCCTGCACAAGCGGTCCGGCGCCCTGCTCGGTGCGCAGGCACTGCAGGCCCTGCAGATGCTGCGTGCGGACATCGCCTGCGTCGGCGCCTGCGCGATCGACGTGGCAGGCGGGCTGTGGGCGATCGATGCCGAGGAGGCGGTGCTCAAGCGTGAGATGCGCGCGCGTGCCGACCGTCATCTGGTCGTAGTGGCCAACGAAAAGCTGGGTGCGGTGGCCAGCTTCCGGATCGGTGAGCTCGACGAGCGCAGCATCCTGGTCTGCGAACACGATGCACCCGCCGCCTTCGTCGACGCCCTGCAGGCGCGGGGCCTGCAGGTCCTGCGCGCTCCCGCCGCGACCGCCTGACCCGACCTTCCCATTCCAGCTGCCAGCGAGCCCCGATGCCTGCCTCCGCTACCACCGCGCACGTCGCCCGCCGGCAACAGCACGCCACGCGCGCCGCCTTCCTGCTCCCCGGCTTCGCCCTTGCCGCCTGGGCACCGCTGGTGCCTTTCGCCAAGGCACGCACCGGGCTGGACGAAGGCACGCTGGGCCTGGCCCTGCTCTGCCTGGGTGCCGGCTCGCTGGTGGCCATGCCGCTGGCCGGTGCCGCCGCCGCACGTCTGGGCTGCCGTGGGGTGATGCTGGCCACCCTGCTGATGGCCTGCGCCATGCTGCCCCTGCTTGCGCTGGCCCCTTCGGCGTGGCTGCTGGGCGCGGTGCTGTTCGCCTTCGGTGCGGGAATCGGGGCCTGTGACTGCGTGATGAACCTGCAGGCGGTGATGGTGGAACGTGATGCGGCACGCCCGATGATGTCCGGATTCCATGCCTGGTACAGCATCGGCGGTGCGCTGGGCGCCGCAGCGATGACCGGCCTGCTCATGCTCGGGTTGATGCCGTGGCTGGCGTCCGCGCTGCTGGTGGCGCTGATGCTTGCGGTGATGGCCCTGGCCGCCCCGCACTGGCGCGTTGACCGGGCGCCGGCCGATGCGCCCGTGTTCGCCGTGCCGCGCGGCATCGTGCTGCTGATCGGCGTGCTGTGCTTGATGGCCTTCCTTGGCGAAGGGGTGATGCTGGACTGGAGCGCGGTCTTCCTGCACGACGTGCGGGGCGTCGATGTCGGCCGGGCCGGACTGGGCTTCTTCGCCTTCTCGGTGGCGATGACGGTGACCCGCCTGTTCGGCGATGCGGTGGTGGCCCGCGTCGGGGGCCAACGCGCGATTCTGCTGGGCGCACTGGTGGGTGCGGGCGGTTTTGCGTTGCTGCTGCTTGGGCAGGGCCTGGGCTGGGCCCTGGTCGGTTGCGTGCTGATCGGCATGGGCTGCGCGAACATCGTGCCGGTGCTGTTCTCGCTGGCCGGGCGCCAGACCGTGATGCCCGAACGCCTCGCCATCCCGGCGGTCACCACGTTCGGTTACGCCGGCGTGCTGGCTGGGCCGGCCCTGGTCGGCTTTGCGGCGCAGGCCAGCAGCCTGGGGTGGGCGCTGGCGCTGGTCGCCCTGTCGCTGCTGCTGGTCGGCGCGACGGCGCACTGGGTCCGCCTGGCCTCGCCCTGAGCGGCACACCCGGGCGCCGGCCTCATCGCGCAGCGAGCAGCCCGCGGCGGCGGAACCACATTTCCAGTGGCACGGTCACCAGCGGCGGAACCGCAGCGGCGACCGCCAGCAGGGCCGCCCACCACGGCCAGCGCAGGCGCACGGCGGCCAGCACCGCCACCACCGCGTAGACGATGAACGCGACGCCGTGCAGGCGGCCGAACAGCCACACCCCGATCTCCGTCGTGGCCAGGCCGTATTTCAGCCACATGCCGACCAGCAGGCCGGCCCAGGTGAAGGCCTCGGCGAATGCGACCCAGGCAAAAAGGCGGCCCATGGGGCTGAGGGGGAGTACGGCGTTCAAATGGGCATCCGGCGCGGCTGAAAGGCGTTACAGCATACGCATCCGCACCCCGCCGGGCCTGCTGCGGCTGCACTTGCACCGGCGGCCGCAGCGGTGATAGCGTCGTAATTACTACGTAATTACAGAGGCGTCGCGCATGACCGGTGGCTGGAACACCCTTGCAGAACAGCGACAGGACCGCCTGCAGCGCGTCGCCGAGGCCGGCCTGGGGCGCCAGGTCGACCACGGGCAGGCACGCGCGTTGCTGCATGCCGTGCTGCAACCGGGCGATCGCGTGTGCCTGGAGGGCAACAACCAGAAGCAGGCCGACTTCCTCGCCGACACCCTGTCCGAGCTGGATGCGGCCCACGTGCACGACCTGCACATGGTGCAGTCCGTGCTCTCGCTGCCCTCCCACCTCGATGTCTTCGAGCGCGGCATTGCCAGGCGCCTGGACTTCTCCTTCTCCGGACCGCAAGGGGCCCGGCTGGCCAATCTGGTCGCCGAGGGCCGGATCGAGATCGGCGCCATCCATACGTACCTGGAACTGTTCGGGCGCTACTTCATCGATCTCACGCCGCAGGTCGCGCTGGTCGCCGCACAGGCCGCTGACCGCCACGGCAACCTGTACACCGGGCCCAACACCGAAGACACCCCGGTGATCGTGGAGGCCACCGCCTTCCGTGGGGGCATCGTGATCGCGCAGGTGAACGAAATCGTCGATACCCTGCCGCGCGTGGACATCCCCGCCGACTGGGTGGATTTCGTGACCCTGGCGCCGCGCCCGAACCATATCGAGCCGCTGTTCACGCGTGATCCGGCGCAGATCTCCGAGATCCAGGTGCTGATGGCCATGATGGCGATCAAGGGCATCTACGCCGAGTACGGCGTGCAGCGCCTCAACCACGGCATCGGCTTCGATACCGCGGCCATCGAACTGCTGTTGCCCACCTATGCCGAATCCCTCGGCCTGAAGGGAAAGATCGGCAGCCACTGGGCGCTGAACCCGCACCCGGCGCTGATTCCGGCCATCGAATCAGGCTTCGTCAAGTCCGTGCATTCCTTTGGCTCCGAGCTCGGCATGGAAAACTACATCCAGGCCCGGCCGGATGTGTTCTTCACCGGGGCCGACGGCAGCATGCGCTCCAATCGCGCCTATTCGCAGACCGCTGGTCTGTATGCCTGTGACATGTTCATCGGCTCCACGCTGCAGATCGATCTTCAGGGCAACAGCTCCACCGCCACGCGTGACCGCATCGCCGGCTTCGGCGGCGCCCCCAACATGGGCTCCGACGCCCGCGGCCGGCGCCATGCCAGCCCAGCCTGGCTGAAGGCCGGGCAACAGGCCGCGTTGCCCGGGCAGATGCCCCGTGGCCGCAAGCTTGTGGTGCAGATGGTGGAGACCTTCCGCGAGCACATGGCACCGGCGTTCGTCGAGCGCCTGGATGCGTGGGAACTGGCCGAACGCGCGGCCATGCCGCTGCCGCCGGTGATGATCTACGGCGACGATGTCACCCACGTGCTGACCGAAGAAGGCATCGCCAACCTGCTGCTGTGCCGTACGCCGGAGGAACGCGAACAGGCCATCCGCGGGGTCGCCGGCTATACGGCGGTGGGCATGGCGCGTGACAAGGCCATGGTCGAGAACCTGCGCGACCGCGGGGTGATCCGCCGCGCCGAGGACCTTGGCGTGCGCACCCGCGACGCCACCCGCGACCTGCTCGCCGCACGCTCGGTCAAGGATCTCGTCCACTGGTCCCAAGGCCTGTACGAGCCGCCGCAACGCTTCCGCAACTGGTAAGGCAGACGACCATGGAAACCCTTCGCTACCGCTTCCCCGGACACCAGCGCCTCAACGATGCGCAACGCCACGCCCTGGTCGGGGTGGTGGCCTCGGGCAACCTGGAAGTCATGCTCGAACCGGCCGCGCTGGAGGGCGCCATGGAGATCGAGGTCATCACCTCCGCGCGTGGCTTTGGCGCGATCTGGGAAGCGGTGCTCACCGACTTCGCCGCCCGCCATCCCCTGCGCGACGTGCGGTTGTCCATCAACGATGCCGGCGCGACGCCGGCGGTGGTCAGCCTGCGCCTGCAGCAGGCGCTGGAGAGCCTGCAGGATGATTCGCCGGGAGACGTGCGATGAGCCACAGCTACTATGAAGCCGACGCGCGCGAACGCATTGCCGGCGTGCTCGATGCCGGGAGTTTCAACGAATTCGTCGGCCCGCGCCGTCGCACCGTCAGCCCGCACCTGGCCCAGCTTGATGTGCCGGGCGCCTTCGACGACGGCATCGTGGTTGGCGAAGGCCTGCTGCGGCAACGCCCGGTACTGGTGGCCGCGCAGCAGGGGCAGTTCATGGGCGGCGGCGTGGGCGAAGTGCACGGCGCCAAGCTGGTCGGCCTGCTCGAACGGGCCGTGGCCACGCGTGCGGAAGGCGTGCTGCTGCTGCTCGACAGCGGCGGCGTGCGCCTGCACGAAGCCAACGCGGGCCTCATCGCGATCTCGGAAATCATGCGCGCCACACTGGCCGCGCGGGCGGCGGGCGTGCCCGTGCTGGCGCTGATCGGCAGCGGCAACGGCGCGTTCGGCGGCATGGGCATCGTCGCGCGCTGCTGCACCACCGTGATCATGTCCGAGGAGGGTCGCCTTTCACTGTCCGGGCCGGAAGTGATCGAGACCGTGCGTGGCGTGGAGGAGTTCGACTCACGCGACCGGGGCCTGGTATGGCGCGTCACCGGCGGCAAGCACCGCTTCCTGATCAACGAGGCGCAGGTGCTGGTGGCCGACGACATGGACGCCTTCGCTCAAGCAGCCGCGGCGGCCCTGGCCACCCCCGCGCAAGCCACTGATCCACTGCTCGCACTGGAACAGGCGCAGTCCCATCTGGAAGCGCGCGTCGAACGCTTCGGCCATTGCCGGGATGGGCTGGACGTCTGGGCCGGCCTCGGCATCGACGCGCCCGCGCGCCTGCCCCTGCTCGACACGCCCACCTTTCTCGCGGCCGTCGCGGACCGGAGCCTGCCATGACCCTCGACACCCTGCTCGATGCCCTCTTCCCGCAGGGCCACGCGGTCGCCCGTCACGATGACGTACTGACCGGCACCGCAACCACCTCCGCCGGCGAGGTGACGGTCATCGGCACGACCAACAAGCTCGAAGTAGGCGTTGACCACGCCCTGGCGTTGTCAGCCTGCGTGCTGCGCAGTACCCGCGAACATCCGCAGCGGGCCATCGTGATGCTGGTCGATACGGCCGGACAGCGGCTGACGCGCCGCGATGAACTGCTGGGGATCAACGGCTGCTTCGCCCACCTGGCCGGCAGCCTCGACCTCGCGCGCCAGCGCGGCGCGCGGCTGCTGAGCCTGGTGTACGGCGATTCGGTGAGTGGCGGGTTCCTGTCGTTCGGGCTGATGGCCGACCGCATTTTCGCCCTGCCCGATGCGCAGGTGCGCGTGATGGACCTGCGTGCGATGGCGCGCGTGACCAAGCAACCGCTGGAGAAGCTGCAGGCGCTCAGCGCAAGTTCGCCGGTGTTCGCACCCGGCGTGGACAATTACGTGGCCATGGGCGCGGTGGAAGCGGTCTGGGACGGTGACCTCGCCACGGCACTGGAGCAGGCCCTTGCCCTGCCCGTGCCGGCGGACCTGCGCCGTGAACGCGGCAAGGCGCGCGGCGGGCGACTGCTCGCGCATGACATCGCCGCCGCCGTGGCCGCAGGCCAGGCCTGAGCGATGCACCGCCACGATCTGGTCTGGGTGGATCCACGAGCGGACTGGACGCCGCTCACCCCCGGCGCGGGTGCGCGGCTGCAGGCGTGGCTGCAGGCAGGCCATCCGCTGGTGGTGGCGCGCCGCGACCCGGGCACCGATGGCAAGCAGCAACGGTTGGGCGTACCCCTGCCGCTGGCCGAAGGCCGGCAGCGCCTGGCACTGCGCTGCACGCCGGACGGCATCGTCAAGCACACCCCACCGCCGACGCTGGCTGCCGTGATCCAGGCCCTGCCCGCTGCGCTGCGACCGCCGCTGCTCGCCTTGCAGGCCAGCACGAGCGAGCTCGCGCCCGCGCGGGTGTTTGGCAGCTATGCCTGGCAGGCACTGACGGGCGCCACGTACCTGCGTCCGGACTCCGATCTCGACCTGCTGTGGGAGGTGCAGGACACCGTGCAGGCCGACGCGCTATGCGCACGACTGCGCCACTGGGAGGCGGCCGGCGCGCTGCGCGCCGATGGCGAGCTGCGCTTTCCCGGGCAGCGCGCCGTGCAGTGGCGCGAATATGCCGGTGAAGCGCGCATGCTGCTGGTCAAGAGCGATGCGGACTGCTGGCTGTCACCGCGCAGCGCGTTGCCCGCTCCACGGTGCACCGCATGAGCACCCTGCCGCTGGCGTGGGTGCAACGCAGCGCACCTGCGCTGTCCACACCGGCTACGGGTCGGCTCGGGCGCCTGGCCGTGGCCAGTCTGCACGCCGAACTGAGCTGCAGCCCGAAACCCGGCCTGGTCACCCCCTTCAGCCGCGGCAGCCACCACGACATGGACGCGGCCACGTTCCTGCGCAGCCTGTTCGCGTTGCGCGGTTATTTCACCGCCGTTGCCGCGCAGGGCGCACGCGCACCGGACTTCGAGCCCCTGCGGGCGCTGGGACTGGCCGCCGAAGCCCGCATGCTCGCCGCCACCGGCGGCGTCAACACGCACCGTGGCGCGATCTTCAGCCTCGGCCTGCTGGTCGCCCGTGCCGCCCGCCTGGAGGCCCGGTATGGCCGTCCCGCGTGCGCGGACGAGATCTGCCGCGCGGTCAGCGACTGGCAGCAGCCGCTGCTCGGCGCCCCGCTGGATCCGCTCAGCCCGGGTCAGCGCGCCTGCCGCGCGCACGGCGTCAAAGGCGTCCGCGAACAGGCCGCGCGTGGCTTCCCGTTGTTGCGGGAGGTCGCCGTGCCGGCCCTGCGCGATGCGCGCCTGCACGGCAGTGATGAGGAGGCGGCCCGCGTGCATGCGCTGATGTCGCTGGTTGCCGTCACCGATGATCTCAACCTGCTGCACCGCGGCGGCATGGCCGGCCTGCGGCTGGCGCAGGCGCAGGCGGCCAGTTTCCTCGCGCAGGGCAGCGTGCGGCAGCCGGACTGGCGTGCGCAGGTGGCACGTATTTCGCGCCGCTTCGAAGCCCGGCGCCTGAGCCCGGGTGGCAGTGCCGACCTGCTCGCCTGCGCGCTGTTCCTGCTCGCGCAACAGTCTGCTGACGGTGCCACCCGGCTGCATGGCGGGGGCACGGCATGAGCCTCGTGCTCCTGTGCCCGGGCCAGGGCGGCCAGCACCCCGCGATGTTCGATCGCGTGCGCGGGCACGCCGCCGCGCAGCCGGTGCTGCAGCAGTTGGCCACGGTGCTGGGCGCACCGGCGCCGGACATCGCCGCGGGCGCGGAACGGTTCTGCAACATGCGTGCGCAGCCGCTGGTCTGCGGCGGCGCATTGGCGCACTGGCTGGCGCTGCGCGATGCCCTGCCGCGCCCCCTCGCCGTGGCCGGTTACAGTGCCGGGGAGCTGGCGGCACACGCGGTCGCCGGCAGCTTCAGCGCCACCCAGTGCCTCTCGCTTGCCGTGCAGCGCGCACGATTGATGGACGCCGCCAGCCCCGGCGATGCCGGCCTGCTCGCCGTGCTGGGACTGGACCGCCGGACCGTCGATGCGTTGTGCACCGCGCACGGCGTGGCCGTCGCCATCGTCAACGGGCCGGATCATGTGGTGCTCGGCGGGCGCCGGCTGGCGCTGCAGGCGCTGCAGGCGCAGGCAATGCAGTCGGGTGCGCGCTGCGTGCCCCTGCCGGTGGACGTGCCTGCCCATACCGCGCTGCTCCACGATGCCGCCGTGCAGTTCTCCCGCGTGCTGGCGGACGAGCGCCTGCAGGCCCCCACCCTGCCCTTGCTGGCCGGGATCGATGGCCGCCGCGTTGGCAGCGCAGCGGCCGTGGTGGACACCCTGGGCGCGCAGATCGAACAGACCGTGCACTGGCAGGCCGTGATCGCGCAGGCCGTCGAGCGCGGTGGCCGGGTCTTTCTCGAACTCGGCCCGGGCAGCGCGCTGGCGCGCCGCGTGCTGGACCTGCAACCGCGCCTGCAGGCGCGATCCGTTGATGATTTCCAGACGCTGCAAGGCGTCTCGGACTGGGTCGCAGCGGCATGCGCCCGGGCCTGAGCAGCACACCGCAGCCATGCGGCGCGACACCCCGGGATGGGGGGTGGCCATCCGTTTCACCACCGCAGTGCACGCATCCTGGGAGGGAGCATGAGTCCTGAAATCGCAACAATCATCGGCCTGGTGGTCATGTTCATCGTGGCCACCGCGCTGCCGATCAACATGGGTGCGGTCGCCTTCGCGCTGGCCTTCATCGTCGGCGGCATCTGGGTCGGCATGGAGGGCAAGGAGGTGCTGGCAGGCTTCCCGGCCGACCTGTTCCTGACGCTGGTCGGCATCACGTACCTGTTCGCCATCGCACAGAAGAACGGCACCATCGATCTGCTCGTGCACTGGGCGGTCAAAGCGGTGCGCGGCCACATCGTGGCCATTCCCTGGGTGATGTTCGTGGTCACGGCCGTGCTCACCGCGTTCGGGGCGCTGGGCCCGGCGGCGGTGGCGATCATCGGTCCGGTCGCGCTGCGCTTCGCCAAACAGTACCGGATCAATCCGCTGATGATGGGCCTGCTGGTCATCCACGGCGCCCAGGCCGGCGGTTTCTCGCCGATCAGTGTGTACGGTGGCATCACCAACCAGGTGGTGGCCAAGGCCGGGCTGGAAGTCACGGAAATGGCGGTGTTCCTGACCAGCCTCGGCTTCAACCTGCTGATGGGCATCATCTGCTTCTGCGCCTTCGGTGGCATCGCGCTGATGCGCCGTGCCCCCGCGCGGGACGAGCCGGCGCCGGCCATGATGATGGCGGGCGCTGCACAGGCCTCCTCGCGGCAGTTCGCCATTGAAGGTCACGGCGCGCTGGTGAGCGCTGGTGGTGGCACGCTGTCCACCAATCCCGAAGCCCTCGACGAGGTCCGCCTTACCCGCGACCGCCTGATCACCCTGTTCGGGCTGCTGGGCCTGGGCGTGGCGGCGCTGGCCTACGATCTCAACGTCGGCCTGGTGGCGATCACCGTGGCGGTGATCCTCGCCCTGATCTCGCCCTCGGCGCAGAAAGGCGCGGTGGATGGCATCAGCTGGTCCACGGTGCTGCTCATCAGTGGCGTGGTGACCTATGTGGCGGTGCTGCAGAAAGCCGGCGCGGTGGATTTCGTCGGCAACGGCGTGAGCAGCATCGGCATCCCGCTGCTGGGCGCACTGCTGGTGTGCTATGTGGGCGGCATCGTCTCGGCGTTCGCGTCCTCGGCCGCCGTGCTGGGTGCCACGATTCCGCTGGCAGTCCCTTTCCTGATGCAGGGACACCTCAGCGCTGCAGGCGTCATCTGCGCCCTGGCGATTTCCTCCACCGTCGTGGACGTCAGCCCGTTCTCGACCAACGGCGCGCTTGTGGTGGCCTCGGCGGCCAAGGAAGAACGCGAAGCGCTGTTCCGCCGCTTCCTGGTCTACAGCGGCCTGGTGGTGGTGTTCGGACCGCTGCTGGCCTGGGCGCTGTTCGTGGTGCCGGGCTGGATGTAAGGCGGCTCCGTAGGCGCAGGGGTGGCGCACGTTCGTCACCCCTGCGTACGGGCCGTAGAATGGAGCGGTCCCCGCACGGCATGATCCGATGACCCTGGCCCCCGGCCCCCGTAAAAGCAGCAGGCGCGTGCCGCTCTATGAAGAAGTGGCCGAGCAGCTGCGGCAGAAGATCTACGACTACGCCCTGCCGCCGGGTGAGTGGATCGATGAGCCGGCGCTGGCCGAAGAACTGGGCATCAGCCGCACGCCGCTGCGCGAAAGCCTGAAGCTGCTGGCCGCCGAAGGCCTGGTGCAGATCGATGCCGGGCGCGGCAGCCGGGTGACCCGGCTGACGCTGGAAGACCTCAACCAGCTGTTCCCGGTGATGGCCATGCTGGAGGGACGGTGCGCACACGAAGCGGTGCGCCGCATCGACGCCGCCGGCGTGGCCAGCCTGCAGGCACTGCACGATGCCATGGAGGCCGCTGCGGCGGTGGGCAATCTCGCCGAGTACTACCGCAACAACTACCTGATCCACGAATCCCTGCAGACGCATGCCGGAAACCCGTGGCTGATCCGCGTCACCCACGACCTGCACCGCATCCTGAAGATGCACCGCGGCCGCCAGCTGCTGACGCCCGGGCGCATGGCCCAGTCGCTGGCCGAACACCGCGAACTGATGGACTGCATCCGGCGGGGTGACGCTCTCGCTGCCGAGCAGACCATGAACCGCCACCTGCTCAGCCAGGGCGAAGCGTTGGCCGCCTACGTGGCGGCCGGCGGGCAGCTCAACGTGCCTGCCCCGCTGCCGCGCCAGGGCGGTCTGTGACGGCGCACCACGCTGCCGGCCGCCGGGCGCCCATCGGCACGCGCCTTCAGAGTCGCTGGATCGCCACCCGTCCCACCCGCCGCGTCTGCATCGACAGCACGCGCAGCGCAAAGCCTTCGTGCTCGATCCGGTCGCCCTGCAGCGGCATCCGTTCCAGGGCATGCAGGATCAATCCGGAAAGGGTCCGGTAGTCCGCATCGCGCGGGAAACGAACGCCTGCCTGTCGCTGCAGATCCTCCAGCGTCAGCGCGCCATCGGCCTCCCAATGGCCCGGGGCCACTTCGGTGATGCCGTAGCGCGCATCCTGCGTGTCAGCCAGGTCGCCGGCGATCGCCGCCAGCAGATCGTTGGCGGTGACCAGTCCCTCCACGCCGCCATACTCGTCCACGACCACCGCCAGCGGCACCGGATGCTGCCGGATCAGTTCGAGCACCTGCAGCGCGCTCGCCGACGATGACACGAACTGCGCCTCGCGCAGGTGGTCGTCCAGCCGCAGGGACCTTCCCTGCAGCAGCGCTGCCAGCAGGTCACGGCTCTGCACCACGCCGCGGAGCTGGTCCAGTTCCCCCTCGGCGACCAGCAACCGCGTATGCGGCGAGGCGATCAGCCGGGCAATGATGTCCTCCGGCGCCCGCGCGATGTCGAGCCACTGCACGTCGGTGCGCACCGTCATCACGCTGGACACCGGCCGCTCGGCCAGCGTGAGCACGCTGCGGATCATGTCCTGCTCGGCCGGCTGCAGGCGCTCGGCATCGCCACGCCCCGACGGCTCGCCAGCCACGTCGTCGGCGTCCGCCTGCGCAGCGCCGAACATGCGCAGCACCGCCTCGGCCGTGCGCTGCCGGAACGGAAGGCGCGCGGCATCGCGCTCACGATTGAAGCGGACCCACTGGTTGAACGATTCCACCAGCACCGAGAACGCGATGGCTGCGTACAGATAGCCCTTCGGAATCTTGAAGCCGAGGCCTTCGGCCACCAGGCTGAAGCCGATCATCAGCAGGAAGCCCAGGCACAGCACCACCACGGTGGGATGGCGGTTCACGAAACGGGTCAGTGGCTTGCTCGCCAGCAGCATCACCGCCATCGCGATGGTCACCGCCGCGTACATCACGCCGAGATGCTCGACCATGCCCACGGCCGTGATCACCGAGTCCAGCGAAAACACCGCATCAAGCACCACGATCTGCGCCACCACCAGCCCGAAGCGCGCGTGCGGCCGGCTGCCTTCATCGGCGTGGGACCGGCCTTCCAGCCGCTCGTGCAATTCCATGGTGCCCTTGAACAACAGGAAAAGACCGCCCAGCAGCAGGATCAGGTCACGTCCGGCGAATGCCTGGCCGGCCACGCTGAACAACGGCTCGGTGAGCTTCATGATCCAGGCCAGTGCGGCCAGCAGCACAAGCCGCATCACCAGTGCCAGCAGCAGCCCGATCACCCGCGCCTTGTCGCGCTGATGCGGTGGCAGCTTGTCGGCGAGGATCGCGATGAACACCAGGTTGTCGATGCCGAGCACGATCTCCAGCACCACCAGTGTTGCAAGCCCCATCCAGATCGAGGGGTCGGCCAACCATTCCATGCGTGTGATTCTTCAGTAGAGGAGAAGGCGGCTCAGCCGGCCTCGTCCTGCGGGAGGGACGGGTCATGCCCGAGCAGATCACCGGGCTGGCAGCGCAGTTCCCGGCAGATGGCATCGAGGGTGGAGAAACGGATCGCGCGCGCCTTGCCGGTCTTGAGGATGGACAGGTTGGCGAGCGTGATGTCCACGCGCGCAGCGAGTTCGGACAGCGTCATGCCGCGCGCGGCAAGCATGCGATCAAGCGTGATGACCACGGCCATCAGACCAGGCCGTCCAGGTCCTCGCGCATCGCCGTACCGACCGCGAACACACGCGCCATCACAAAGAGCATGAGCACGGCGATCAGCCCGGTCACGGACATCCCGCCGCCCACTTCCATCCAACCAAACGGGGGCCCCATCCAGTCCGCGTAGAGTCCGATGACGATCGAAAGCAGCTCCATGGCCAGCATCAGCCAGGCCATGCGTCGCAGCCGCTGCACATTGCCGGGGGTGAACGGCTGGCGCTGGCCGACGGCGCCGACAAAGCGCCGCAGGTGGCGCAGGAACACCGCGCCGAGCGCGAGCAGCACGACGATCATCGAAAGGCCGGCGCTGAAGTGCAGCAGCAGATGCGGGCCATCGCCGTGCGCGTCCACCACCGAAGGCGGTACCGCCGCGAGCAGCCGTGGCGGTTGCAGCAGCACCACCGGCAATGCCACTAGCGCCGCTGCCATGCCCACCCAGCACGCCGCCAGAACTGCCGCGATGGCCGCGCGGGTCAACCGGAACAGGCCGTGCGTGGCATCGGTGCGGCAGGCGTGGCTCGACACAGGGTAATCCTTCAGTCACGGCGATCGCCCTTATCATTCCATATTGATAAACGATAAACAACCGGTGATACGCGTTGCCAGCCGCAAACCGCTCTCCAGACATTGCCTGCCGTTCAACGCGGACCTGCCCTACGGCCAGCCGCAGCTGGCACTGCTGTTGGCAACCCACCAGGCGTGCCAGCGACGCCGACGCGCGCACACGGCCACTTCGCAGGCCCCGGGCTGCGCCGGGCGCACCCGGAGTGCGAGGGTGAACCGTGCCAGTCCTGCGGCGCACTCACCCACGAGGACCCCCATGAGCTCAGAACACACCCTGCTCCCACTCCGCGGAGCCCGCCTGTTCCTCCCCATCGCCGCCGCGCTGCTGGTCCTGGCGGCAGCGGCCACCTTCAGCGTCGCCGATCCGATCGAACGGCTGCATGTTGCCCTGCGTGCCACCGCGCGCGCCTCGTTCGTCCTGTTCCTGATCGTCTTCACCACCTCCGCGCTCGCCACGCGCTGGCCGGGGCCGGTCACGGATTACCTGGTCGACCAGCGCCGCACATTCGGCCTCTGCTTTGCGTTCTCCCATTTCGTGCACGGTCTTTTCATTCTCACGCTCGGGATGGTCAACACCGCGTTCTGGCCGGAACGGACGTTCCTTGACAACGCGCCCGGGTCGTTCGGCTACCTGTCCCTGCTGCTGCTCGTGGTGACCTGCTGGACCCCGTTGGCCGACCGCATCCGGCCACGGCGCTGGCTCAGCGCCGCCCAGGTCACCGGGCTGTGGATCATCGCCTCGGTGTTCCTGGACAGCTACTACGAGGACTCCCTGCGGGACCCGTGGCACGGCGTACCGACGGCCCTGATCATCTCGGCGATGCTGCTGCGGCTTTCAACGCGGCAGGCGGCGCACCTGCCTCAGCCGGCGCCGTGAGGGTGCCGGGTGGCCTGCCCGTCGCCCTGCGCCGGGCACGGCCGCTGCCAGGCCGCGGCACCGACCAGGCCCAGCGCCCCGTGCTCCACCCGCCATACCGGCACGGTCTCCAGCAACGGGCGCATCACGCCCTTGTCGAGGAAGCGCGCCGTGAAGCGCCCGTCCCCGAGCCATCCAGCGATATGCGTGGCGATGCCGCCGGCGAGATACACCGTGCGCGCACCCAGCGCGATGGCGAGGTCGCCGGCGAAACTGCCCAGCCACCCGCAGAACACCTGCACGGTCTCCACGGCGAGTGCATCCTCACCACCGCGGGCGGCGGCGACCAGGTCCTCGGTGCAGGTCAGGCGCGGTGCGACCGCGCGCAGCTCGGCCAGCACGCGATAAAGCGTGAGCAGGCCGGTGCCGGACAGAATGCGTTCGTTTTCCACGTGCGCGGTGCGCTGCAGCAGCACGCGCAGGACGTCCAGCTCCAGTGCCGTGCCGGCCGCCAGCGAGGCCTGCCCGGATTCGATGGGCAGCACGGGCCGCTCGCCATCGGCGAAACGCAGCGCGGCGCCCAGGCCGGTCCCCGCGCCCAGGACCAGCGCCGGCCAGGCGAAACGATGCACCGGCCCGCCCAGCAGCGGCACCAGTGCATCGGCGCGGACATGCGGAATGGCCAGTGCAACGGCCTCGAAATCATTGATCAGCTGCAGCTCGCGCAGGCCCGCCTCGCGTTCGGTCGCGTGGCGCGACACCGGCCAGGGCAGGTTCGCATTGACCAGTGTGTCGCCCTGCAGGATGCCGGCGATGGCCACCACCGCACGCACGCCGGACTGCGGACGCGCGCGGGCGAAGTCGGCGAGGATGGCGCCAAGGCTGGCGTACTCGTTGCAGCGGTAGCTCCGGAACACCGAGAGCGCTTCCAGGTCACCGTCAGCCCAGGCGAGCCGGGCAAAGGTGCCGCCGACATCGGCGACGATCAGGGCAGGTGCTGCCAGATCAGGCTCACGCGTGGAAGGCGGCTCCTGGGAGACCGCGGAGAGTGCCGCACTGTTCACACGTGACCTTTGACTGCTGCGATTCAATCCGCAGGATTCTCAGCCATCATTCCCGCTTTGCATAGCGCGATGACGGCCGCCGTACAGGCGTCAGCCTGCTGGCTGCGGGACCGCCATGCGCGCGGGACGGCTCGGAAACGCATGGCGGATGATGCGCCAGACCACCTGCCCGAACTGGCGCGGCAGCGAGCCGGTGTTGTAATGCTGGCCGTAACGCTGGCAGATCGCCTTCACTTCCACTGCGATCGCCGCATAGCGGTTGGCCGGCACGTCGGGATAGAAATGGTGCTCGATCTGGTGGCTCAGGTTGCCCGACAGCACGTTCATCACCCAGCCGCCGGTGAGGTTGGACGAGCCGCGCAGCTGGCGCAGGTACCAGTGTCCGCGCGATTCGTTGCGCAGGCAGTCCTTGGAGAACGTCTCCGACTCGGCCGTGAAATGGCCGCAGAAGATGATCACGTATGTCCAGATGTTGCGCATCCCATTGGCGACCATGTTGCCCAGCAGCACCGGCAGGAAGAACGGACCGGCCAGCAGCGGGAACAGCAGGTAGTCCTTGCCCAGCTGACGCCCCATCTTGCGCGCCACCGGCCGCGTTTCCGACCAGAGCTGGCGCCCGGTCATGCGACCCTTCAGCCAGCGACCGATGCGCAGGTCCTGGATCGCCACGCCCCACTGGAACATCAGCGCGAAGACCGGTGCGATGACCGGCTGCAGCAGGTAGAACGGGCGCCAGCGCTGTTCCGGGAAGATGCGCAGCAGGCCGTAACCGATGTCATCGTCCATGCCGCGCACGTTGGTATAGGTGTGGTGCTTGAAGTTGTGCGTCTTCCGCCAGTTGTCACTGGTGGCCACGATGTCCCACTCGTAACGGTTGCCGTCGAGCTTCGGATCGCCTGTCCAGTCGTACTGGCCATGCATCACGTTGTGCCCGAGCTCCATGTTCTCCAGGATCTTCGACAGCGCCAGCAGCAGCGTACCGGCGATGCAGGCCGGCCACAGCAGCGGCGCCCAGTACAGCGGAGAGAAGGCGCCAGCGAACAGCAGCACCCGGCCGAGCAGGCCCGACCAGCGCACGGCCGCGGCCACGCGGCGGATGTAGCGGGTGTCCGCGGCACCCAGTTGGCCGACCACACGGTCGCGGATCGCGTCCAGCTCGGCGCCGAAGGCATTCAACTCGGAGGGGGAAAGCACACGGTCGGTCGAGCGGCTCATCAGGGCAGGCTCCTCAGAGATCCAGGATCAGGTCGGTGGTCGGCGCGCTGATGCAGATCCGCACCGGCTGCGCCGGTTCGTTCTGCTGCTCGCCGGTACGCAGGTGGCGGGTCGCGCCACTGGCACGGATGCAGGTGCAGGTGTTGCAGATGCCCATGCGGCAACCGTGCCGGGGCGCCAGGCCATTGGCCTCCAGGCCTTCGAGCAGCGAGCGTCCGCGCGGCACGGTCAACTGCCGGCCGCTGCGTGCCAGGGTCACCTGCACGGTGCCCTCGGCGTCGGCGCCGCCGGCCCGGGCCGGCGGGGTGAATGCTTCGGCCTGGAACCCCGCCACCCGGTGCTGCAGGCGCTCGCGCGCCGCCGCCACGAAACCATCCGGGCCGCAGGCCAGCACGTGCCGCTGTACCAGGGGCGCATCAGGCAGATCGTCAAAGGACATCTCGCCCACGCGCAGCGCAGGCGCTGCCGGATCGCGCGTGGCCAGCAGATGCACATGCAATGCAGGCTGCGAAGCAGCCAGCGCCTGCAGTTCCTCGCGGAAGTTGAAACCGGCTGCGCTGCGCTCCCAGTAATACAGGTCCACCGGCGCCGCCAGCGGTCGCCGTGCCAGCGCACGCAGCAGGCTCCGCATCGGCGTGATGCCGCTGCCGGCGGCGAGCAGCAGCAACGGCGCCGCGCCCGGTGCATGGAAGTCGCCGAAGGCCGGTCCGATCTGCAGCAGCGTACCCGGGCGTGCCACCTGCACCAGGTGCCGGCTCACCACCCCGCCGTCCACCGCCTTGACAGTGATCGCCAGCGTGCGTGGACCGATCTCGGTGGGGCTGTAGCTGCGCTGCAGGATGCGTCCGTCGATCTCCACGCCCAACGTGACGTGCTGGCCGGGCTGCATGCCACGCCAGTGCCGGTTGGTCCGCAGCACCAGAGTGACAGCGCCCTCGCCGGCCGGCTCGCGGCGCACCAGGCGGGCGAGCGGTTGGCGCAGCGTCCACAGCGGATTGACCTGGCCCGCCCAGAAATCGAACAGGGCAGGCGACAGCCAGCGTTGGGGCGAGAGGGGCGATGGACGGGTGACAGCGTTCATGGGCGAACTATACGTGCGCATGCACACCTGTGTATACAGGTGTATATCCACCGGAAAAGGGTATGATTCAGCATTGCCCAGCGGCCTGCCCATGTCCCACTCCGTTCTGCCACCGCCAGATGACATTCTCCCGGCCCGCCGCTCGGTGACCCGCGAGGACCTCATGGCCGCGGCATTGAAGCTGATCGGGCCGCATCGCAGCCTGTCCACGCTCAGCCTGCGCGAGGTCGCCCGCGAGGCCGGCATCGCGCCCAACAGCTTCTACCGCCAGTTCCGTGACATGGACGAACTGTCCATCGCACTGATCGACCTGGCCGGGCGCTCGCTGCGCACGATCATCGGGCACGCCCGGCACCGTGCCACCCGCAGCGCGGCCAGCGTGGTGCGTGTCTCGGTGGAGACCTTCGTCGAGCAGCTGCGTGCCGATGACAAGCTGCTGCACGTCCTGCTCCGCGAAGGCGCGGTGGGGTCTGACGACTTCAAGCTTGCGGTCGAGCGCGAGCTGCACTATTTCGAAGACGAGCTGCAGCAGGACCTGGTGCGCCTGGCGGCGCTGGATGGCGTACGCCTGCACGCCCCGGCCCTGGCCGCCAAGGCCATCACCCGGCTGGTGTTCGCGCTGGGCGCCACGGCGATGGACCTGCCCCCGGAACGCGACGACGAACTGGTCGATCAGATGTCCACGATGGTGCGCATGATCGTGGTCGGCGCACGCACGCCGGCCGCGTTCCGACGCCTGCGCTGAGCTGTCGCGGCCCCGGCGGGCCGCCACCCTGCCTGCATGAACGGCGTCGGCCGCCGCTGGGCGGGTCATGCGGTTTTTTTACCTGCCCTTACCATCCGTCCTGACACGCTTGCGCTCCCTTTTCAACGGGCAACGCCCGCAGGCACTCCCATGACGACCCCCAAGCGCATCCTCCTCGTCCTGACCTCGCACGACCGCCTCGGCGATACCGGAAAGAAGACCGGCTTCTGGCTGGAAGAGTTCGCCGCGCCCTACTACGTGTTCGTCGATGCCGGCGCCGCGATCACCGTGGCCTCCCCCGCAGGGGGCCAACCGCCGCTGGACCCGAAGAGCGACGAACCCGACGCCCAGACCGATGCCACCCGCCGCTTCGCCGGCGATGCCGCCGCCCAGCAGGTGCTGGCCACGACGGTGCGCCTGTCCGAGGTGAACGTGGCCGAGTTCGATGCGGTCTTCTATCCCGGTGGCCACGGCCCGCTGTGGGACCTGGCTGAAGACGCGCACTCGATCGCATTGATCGAACAGGCCGCGCGCAACGACACCCCGCTGGGCCTGGTCTGCCATGCCCCGGGCGTGCTGCGCCACGTGCGCGGCGATGACCGCCGTCCGCTGGTGGAAGGCCGCAGCGTCACCGGCTTCAGCAACAGCGAGGAAGAAGCGGTTGGCCTGACGAAGATCGTGCCGTTCCTGGTAGAGGACGAGCTCAAGCGCCACGGCGCGGTGTACAGCAGCGGGGCGGACTGGGCCGAACACGTGGTGCTGGATGGACGGCTGGTCACCGGCCAGAATCCGGGCAGCAGCGAAGCCACCGCACGTGCGCTGCTCGGGCTGGTGAAGTGATGCGCGCCGCCCTGCATGACCGCTTCGGCGAGCCGGAGGCGGTCCTTGCCGCAGGCGAGGCCGACCTGCCGGAGCCGGGTCGCGACGAGGTGCGCATCCGCACCGTCCTGGCACCGATCCACAACCACGACCTGTGGACCGTGCGCGGCCGCTATGGCTACAAGCCCCCGTTGCCTGCCGTCGGTGGCAGCGAAGCGCTGGGCATCATCGACGCGGTGGGTGAAGGCGTGGACGGGCTGGAGAAAGGCCAGCGCGTTGCCGCTGCATCGGTGCATGGCACCTGGGCCGAAGCGTTCATCGCCCCGGCGCGCATGGTCATCCCGATGCCGGAGCAGATCAAGGACGAAACGGCGGCGCAGCTGATCGCCATGCCACTCAGTGCGCTCATGCTGCTGGAATTCCTGCAGGTGAAAACGGGTCAGTGGATCGTGCAGAACACCGCCAACGGTGCGGTCGGCAAGACCCTGGCGATGCTGGCTGCCGCTCGTGGCATCAACGTGGTCAACCTGGTGCGGCGCGACGACGGCGTGGATGAACTCGCGGTGCTTGGCATCCAGAACGCCGTGTCCACCGCGAACGAGGGCTGGCAGGCGCGCGTCCGCGGGTTGCTGGGCGAAGGCCTGGCGACGGCGGCCGTGGACTCGATCGGCGGTGCGGCCAGTGGTGAGCTGGTCGGCCTGCTCGGCGAGGGCGGCACGCTGGTGTCGTTCGGCTCCATGGGCGGTGAGCCGATGCAGATCCCCTCCGGCGATCTGATCTTCAAACAGCTCGTGGTGAAGGGGTTCTGGGGCAGCAAGGTCAGCCAGGCAATGGCCGTGGAGGACAAGCGCCGACTCGTGGGCGAACTGCTGCAGCGCGCCGCCGACGGCGGACTCACGCTGCCGGTGGAGCAGGTCTTCGCGCTGGAAGACGTCGCCCGGGCCGCCAAGGCCAGCCTGCAATCCGGGCGCAAGGGCAAGGTCCTGCTGCGCCCCTGATCCGTTGGGAGACTGCGCCGGTCCTGCCGGCGCAGTGCCCGGCGTGCCACGCGCTCAGCGCAGGCGGAAGATCGCCACTGCCGCCTGCAGTGTTCGCGCCTGATCTTCCATCGAACGTGCCGCTGCGTTGGCTTCCTCCACCAGCGCGGCGTTCTGCTGCGTCGCCTCGTCCATCTGCACGACCGTCTGGCTGACCTGCTCGATGCCCGCGCTCTGTTCCTGCGAGGCGGCCGCGATCTCGGCCATGAGGCCGGTGATGCGGTTCACCGAAGAGACGATCTCGTCCATGGTGCCGCCGGCGGTGCGCACCAGTCCGGCGCCCTGCTCCACCTGCCCCACCGAATCATCGATCAGCGTCTTGATCTCGCGCGCGGCCCCGGCCGAACGCTGCGCCAGGGCGCGCACCTCAGAGGCCACCACCGCGAAGCCACGTCCCTGCTCGCCGGCACGCGCGGCTTCGACGGCTGCGTTGAGGGCCAGGATGTTGGTCTGGAACGCGATCCCGTCGATCACGGTGATGATCTCCGCGATACGCCGCGAAGCGGCTTCGATCCCGGCCATCGTATCCACCACCCGGCTGACCACTGCACCGCCCTGCGCGGCCACTGCGGCGGTGCCCTGCACCAGCGTGTCGGCCTGGCGGGCATGCTCGGCGTTCTGGCGCACGGTGGAGGTGAGCTCCTCCATCGAGGCAGCGGTCTCTTCCAGGCTGGCGGCCTGCTGCTCGGTACGCTGGGAGAGGTCTTCGTTGCCGGCGACGATCTCGGCGGCGGCACCGCTGATCGCACCGCTGGCCTGCTGGATGCCGGCCACGATGGTCGACAGCTGCTCGACCGTAGTGTCCGCATCGCGCTGCATCTGCGCGAAGACCCCATGGAACTGACCCCGCATGCGCGCGCTCAGGTCACCGCGCGCGATCGCCTGCAGCAGCCGCGAAAGCTCGGCCAGGTTGCCATCGGTGGTTTCCATCAGCACGTTCAGGCCATCCACCATGCCGCGGAAGTCATGCGCGAAACGCGCTGCGTCGCCCCGCTGCGAGAAGTCGCCCGCCGCCGCCGCGCTGGCCAGCTGCAGGATGGCGTGGTTGATCGCCTGCAGATTCGCCCGGGTGGCCCGCATCGCATCGGTGATGGCGGCTTTCTCACCGGGCAGATCATCCATCTCGAGGCTCATGTCGCCCTGCGCGTAGCGCGCCATCACCTCCACCAGCCGGCGCTGCACATCCACGTGGCCGGCCACCAGCGCATTGGTGCCGGCGACCATGCGCCCGTACTCGCCGGGGAATGCCGCCGCATCCAGGCGGTAGCTCATCTGGCCCTCGTCATGCCGCCGGGCCATGTCGGCCTGCGCGTCGATCACCGCGCGCAGCTGGCGCTGCATCGCTGCCATGGCGCTCAGCAGGCGCCCGAGCTCGTCATCGCCGCGCTGCGGAATGGCACTGTCCAGGCGGCCGGCGGCCACGTCCGAGGAGACGCGCTCGGCTTCGGCCAGTGGATTGAGGACCTGCCGGCGCAGCAGGAGGAACAAGGCGCCGCTGAGCAGCAGCGCGGAGCCCAGCCCCACGGCGGTGATCACCCACAGCAACGTGCGCGCCTGCGCCATCACGTGCGATTTGGGCACCGCGATGCCGAGCGCGAACACCTGCGGCGCCGCACCGATCTTCAGCGGTGCGAACACCTGCAGTTCCTTCCTGCCATCGATGGTGACCTCGGTGCTGACCAGCTCGCCCCTGGCGACTGCGGCGAGCATCGTCCGGGTGCCCGCATCGTCACGCACCTTGCCCACTTCGGCAGCGTCGCGGCTGGCCATCACCGCACCCGCAGGCGAAAGCAGCGTGGCGTGCCCCACCTCCATCGGACGCATCGCCGCGATCCGCGACTGCAGTGCCGCCAAGGTGAAATCCACGGTCACCACGCCAAGGAAACGCTCGCCGTCCAGGATCGGGGTGGCCACCGTGGTCATCAGCGTGTCCTTGCCGGCCACCGGGTAGTAATACGGTTCAACCACCACCTGCGCGCGGGTTTGCCGCGGCTTGAGGTTCCAGTCGCCGTCGCCGGGCTTTTCGTAATCGCGCAGCGGCTCGCGCACCAGGGTGCCGTCCTGCCACGCCCACCAGGTCATGAAGCGGCCGGTCGGGTCATGCCCGTCGCTGTCCACGAACTCGGCGTCCTTCCCGTCAAACGCATCGGGCTCCCACAGCGTGCCCAGGCCCAGCCACTGCGGGTGCGCCTCCAACTGCGCGCGTACCACCTGGTTGGCGGCTTCGCGGTCCAGTCCGGCCAGCGTGCGCTGTACGCGGAAGGTAGTGGCCAGCGCGGCACCGGTATCGGCCGCGACGCTGATCTCCCCGGCAATGCGCTGGGCCTCCTGTCCGGCCAGGTCCTGCAGCCGCGCCTGCGCGCTGGCCAGCAGCGCGGCGCTGCTCTGCCAGTAACTGATCATCGCGGTGAGGCCGAAACAGGCCAGGGCCAGCAGGCCAGTGCCGAGCATCAGCCGGCGGGCGACGCTCGGGGCGCGGGAAGAGCGGGATGGAGCACGCATGGGCGTTTCTCGGGAGGGGAGCCAGGGCAGCGGCGCCGGGTCCTTCCGAACGGCCTTCCCCCTCTATCGGCCGCAGTGGCCCAAGCTTGATGACTCCGGCCCGCAGCCTGCCCGGCCAGGGTGACCGGCGCGCGCCCGGCCACCGCGGCCGCGTCAGCGGCTCAGGTGCAGGAACTGCACGTGGCGCTCGTACTGGCTGATGATGTCGTTGATGATCTGCTCACGGCTGTAGTCCACCAGGTCGTAGTCCTGGCTGCCCTCGTACAGATGCACCTCGGCCCGGTAGTAGCGGCTGTTGCGCGCCTGGTGGGAGGCGAACGACGGCACCCGGTATCCGGTGAGGATCACGCGGTAGAGGAAATCCTGCTGATCGCCATGGTCCACCGCCAGCTCCATGTCACCCGGCTCCAGGCGCGTGGTCACGTCCCACCCCTGCTCGCGCAGCTGCTCGGCGACGGCCTCCAGGGCCGGCTTCACGTCGGTGTCCATGAAGCGGTAGACCTGGTCGCGGACCGGGAACTTCACCGCCTGGCCCAGGCGCTGGCGCCACCCCTGGTGGTGTCGGCTCGCACCGACCAGCGGCGAGGCGCGGTACTGCAGCGCGCGCTTGCGATGGCCCTCGTCGGCGAAGGCCCGCATGAGTCCCCACATCATCAGCAGAAGCACTGCCGAGAACGGCAGCGAGGCCAGCACCACCGCCGATTTGAGCGCATCCATGCTGCCGGCCAGCAGCAGGCCACCGGTCACCACCGCCGTCACCGAACCCCAGAACACGCGCAGCCAGCGCGGGCCATCATCCTCAGGCGCGCCGCCGTGCGAGGACAGCGTGGACAGCACCACCGCGCCGGAATCGGCAGACGTCACGAAGAACACGAAGCTCACCGCCACCGTCACCGCGATCACCACGCGGCTCCAGGGGTAGGTATCGAGCAGCGCATAGAGCACCATCGGCGGATCATCGATCGCCAGCTGCGCCAGTTGCTGCTGCCCATGATGCAGCACCTGGTCCAGCGCACTGTTGCCGAAGATGGAGAGCCACGCCAGCGTGAAGCCGAGTGGGATGAACAGCACGCCGAACACGAACTGGCGGATGGTGCGGCCGCGCGAGATGCGCGCGATGAACAGCCCGACGAACGGCGACCAGCCGATCCACCACGCCCAGTAGAACACCGTCCAGCTGCCCATCCATCCCGGCCGGCCGCCGTAGGCGTACACATCGAAGCTCTTGCCGACCACGTTGCCCAGGTAATCACCGGCATTCTGCATCAGCGTGCCCAGCAGGTACTGCGTGGGACCGGCGAACAGCATGAACAGCACCAGCGAGATGGCCAGCAGCATGTTGATGTTGGACATCCAGCGCACGCCTTTCTCCACGCCGGAGACTGCCACCACGATCGCGGCACCCATCATGGCGGCGATCAGTGCTATCTGGACCCAATGGGTGTGCGGTATATCGAACAGATGGGACAGGCCCGCGTTGAGATGGAGCACGCCAAAGCCCATGTCCGCGCCAAGCCCGAACACCGTCGCGACGATGCCCAGCGCATCCACCGTGTAGCCGATCGGCCCGTTGATCCGGTTGCCGATCAACGGATACAGCGCCGAGCGCAGGGCCAGTGGCAGGTTGTGGCGGTAGGCGAAATACCCCATGGCCATCGCCGCCAGTGCGAACACGCCCCAGCCATGCAGGCCCCAGTGCAGGAACAGCAGCTGCATGGCCTGCCGTGCCCCCGCCTCACCGTTGGCATCCAGTCCTTGCGGCGGCTGCATGAAATGGGTCAGCGGCTCGGACACACAGAAGAAGAACAGTGTGATGCTGATACCCGCCGCGAACAGCATCCCGGCCCAGGAGAGGTAGCTGAACTCTGGTTCGTCGTGGTCGGCACCGAGTTTGATGTTGCCGTAGGGCGACAACGCGGTCACCACCACGAAGACCAAGTACAGGGTCATCGCCAGCAGGTAGTACCAGCCGACGTTGGCCGAGGCCCACTCCTGCGCCTGCATCAGCAGGCGACCGGCGCCTGCGGGGTATACGCTGACGAACGCCGCGAAAGCGACGACCACCAGGGCAGCGGCAATGAAAACGGGGCGCAGGGTCCGCACCGGTGCGGTGTGGGGCTCGAGGGCTTCCATGAAGCGGCCATCCGGATCAGTGATACATCCGTTAAATGGTTTCATGCTCCGCGTGAGCTTTTCGTGTGCTGGAGATCACAAAATGCGGCGAAACGCTCTCGATCCCGCGTAGGCCATTGCGGCACAGTGCGTCGTCGATCCGCCCTGCGCAGCTCGCCCAGCGTGTCGACCAGCCGCCCGCCAGGCCGGCCACGTCATATCGCGCGGACGAGCTCGGCAGCGCGTCAGTCCGTGGCGTGGATCAGGGCATGGTCCAGTGCCGCGCAGATCGCCGTGACCTGCGCGAGATCGCACTGCGCCGGCGTCGCACGCGGGCTGTCCGGGTAGACCTCGGTGGTCGTGGTGAAGGGGGCGCCGGTAATCGAAGCGCACAGCCCCAGTGCAGCCAGCGGATACTCGATCACCCCGTGAGCCACCACCGGCGAACCGATCAGCGTGCCGTCCTCATCGGCCGGGGCGATGTGGGTCACTGCTTCGACGGCGGTAATGATGTCCCGCTGGAACGCCGGCTGCGGATTGGCACTGTCGTCGACCAGATAGAAACCATCCGGGATCAGGCCCGGCGTGAAGGCAGTGCCGTCGCGGGCGGCCAGGGCTGGACGGAACTCGGTTTCGTCGCTGTCGGTGGTCTCATGCAGGTCCACGTGTACCAGGAACTGGCCGTCCCACTGCGCGACCAGCGCCATCAGCGCGGTGGCTTCCACGGCCGGACCGCCCGGGCGGAAATTGCGATTGGGGTCCACGGCGTCGGGGTTCCAGCGGTTGATGCGCTCATACCCCCACGGATTCACACACGGCACGACCAGCAGATTCACGCGACCCGCATACCCGGCCGCGCGTGTCTCGAGAAACGCCAGTGCGCCCATCACACCGCTGGTCTCGTACCCATGCACGCCGCCGGTGACCAGAGCGGCCGGCAGTCCGTCGTCCCATGCCCGGCTGCGCAACGCCAGCAGCGGCCATTGGTCACCGTCGTGGCTGACGGTTCCGTACTCGATCCGTTCGAAGGTGGCGGCAAGGCCCTCGATGCGTGGCAGCACGTCCTCCGCATGCCGCCGCTGCACCTGCTGCCGCGCGCGCCACTGCGCCCGTTCGGCCGGCCCCCACGGCTGACCGGGGATTCCAACGGGATAAAAGGCAACTGCGGGCATGACAGACTCACGGAAGGGGACCAGCGCCTGACTTTACCACCGCCCAGCGGCTCAGCCGGGGTCGGATCCCTCTACCCCGGGATGGCGTCCCTCGGCGGTGCGGCTGCGCGCGCCACAGCGGCACCGCCACGCGTTGCGCTGCTGCGCCCGCTGCTGGGGCGAGGCATACATGTAGTAATTGAGTGCGTCGAGGAAGCTTGCCTGCGCCGGACCGGACAGCCCGGAAAACTCCAGCAACAGGTGCGCCACACTCGACTCCTTGGACGTTGGCACGTGCGTGGCTCGTTGAGACCTGTTACGACAATAGGCCGTTGAGCGCGGCACTCCATAGGACGCGGCCGTATGTGCGCTGCAAATGTCACTTCTTGCCAGGGCCTGCGCTGCCATCCTCGGTTGTACGTGCCACCGCGTTCTCGATGCCCTGTCCGGACGAACTCACCATCCGCTGCGCGATCGCATATTTGAAGATATCCGCGTCACTGGTCAGGCCGAGCTTGCGCTTGGCCGATACCTTCTGGGTGCTCACCGTCTTGCGGCTGCGGCCGACGCGTTCGGCGATCTGCATCACGGTCAGCCCTTCGGCAAACATCCGCAGCACCTCGCTCTCGCGCCGCGACAGCGCGCCATCGCCCGTCGTGGCGTCGCCCTCCGCCGCGACGGCGGTCAGCCGCTGCACTTCCGGCGAAAGATACCCGTCTCCGGCCACCACGGCCTCGATCGCCGGCAACAAGTGCAGCAATGGATCGGATTTGCTGACGATGCAGTCCACCCCGGCGCCGAGAATGCTGGCCAGCACCACCGGGCTCTCCATCGCGGTCAGCACTACCAGTCGGACCTGTGGAAAGCGCCGCTGCAGGAACCGCAGCAGCGCCACCCCATCGCCGTAGCGACCTTCAGGCATCGAAAAATCGGTGATCACCACGTCCACGCTGGTCTGGCTGAGCAGCTGCACCAGCGCGGTCGAATCGCGCACCAGCCCGGCAACCTGCAGGCCCGGCTGCTCATTCAGCAGATGCTCCATTCCGGCCAGGAGCACGGGATGGTCATCGGCGACCACGATACGAAGATTCATGGATGACTCCTGGAAAGGCAGTGGGGCCGGCCGGCGCCTGTTGCCGCGCCAGCGACTGGCATATAGTCAGCGAGCGGCTGGCTCAGCTGCAAGGACCCTACAACAGGAAGTGTTCATGGCGGATAGACCTATCCAGGTAATCGTGGCAGACGATCATCCGGTGATCCGGATGGGCATGGAAGCGGTGCTGGATCAGTCGCCGACGCACGCGCTGGTGGGTTCGGCCGCCAACTCCGATGAACTGCTGGCCCTGCTGCACGCCCATCCCTGCGATGTCGTGGTGACCGACTACGCCATGCCGGGCGGGGAGCACGGCGACGGCCTGGCACTGATCGCGCTGCTGCGTCGCACCTGGCCGGCGCTGCGGATCGTGGTCGTGACTGGCCTGGACCAGCCGGCGATGATCCGGGAGATCCACGCCGCGGGAATCGACCACATCGTCAGCAAGTCCGATGATCATCGACTGATCGGTGATGCGGTGCAGGCGGCTTACGTCAACCGTCGCTACTTTTCACCGTCGGTGCTGCCACTCATCCCCGCACGCGGCAGCCAGCGCGGTAGCCCCGCGCTCTGCCCCCGCGAGCGCGAGGTGGTCGCCCTGCTGGCCACCGGCCTGACCGTCAACGAGGTGGCCGAGCGGCTGGGCCGTCGCAAGCAGACCATCAGCACGCAGAAGGTCAACGCCATGGCGAAGCTGGCGATTGAGCGCGATGCCGACCTCTACAAGTACGTACTCGAGCACGGCCTGGACGACGGCACGGGCGACTGAGCGCCCTGCCCCCTTCGCAATGGGGCCTGGGTCAGTCTAGCCGCGCCGCGTGCCGGGCCAGCACCTGCTCCAGGCGCGCCACCAGCGCATCCAGGCCGGCCAGCGGCAGCGCCGGTTGGCCCTCGCGCAACCGGGCCTCCATCTGCCCGCAGACGCTCCCCGTTTCGCGTTCCCCGACCATCATCAGCACGCCCTTCAGCGCGTGCAACCGATCCAGCAGCGCCTGCCGGTCGCCGGACGCATCGGCACGCACCAGCGCATCGATATCCACCCGGGTACTGTCCACGAACGTGCGCCTGAGCTTGTCCGGCAAGGACGGCGCGGCGGCCGCGGCGTCGGGCACCTCCGCGGCGGGCGCCTCCCCGAGGTGCTGGGTCAACGCGCGTGAGAGCGCCAGCAGATTGAGCGGCTTGAGCAGCAGATCGGTGATGCCGGCCTGGCGGCAGCGCTCGCGTTCGCTGGCCAGCGCAGTGGCCGTGACAGCGAGGATCGGCAGGGAGGCGCCCTGGGAGCGCAATGCCATCGACAACTGATAGCCATCCATGACCGGCATGTTGATGTCGGTCAGCACCGCCTGGAAGCGACCGGGTTGCCACACCGTCAAGGCCTCCTGGCCGTTGCCGGCCGACTCCACCACGAAGCCCAGCTCCTCCAGCTGCTGTTGGATGAGCTCGCGGTTGACCGGATTGTCCTCTACCAGCAGCACGTCACCGCGATGCCCGGGCCGCGTCGGCAGCGCCTGTGCATCCGCGTCCGGCACCCAGTCGTCGGCCAGCGCCGCGCGCAACGCGGTGCTGGCGTACGCGCTTACATGCACGCCGTCGGCGCGCACTTCCGGCGACAACGGTCCGTGCGGGAGTGCGCGTACCGTGCGCGCGTGGCGCTCTGCCAGGCTGTCCTCTTCCTCCACGTCCCAGGCGCGCCGTTCGCCGTACAGCAGCAGAGTGGTGCCTGCCGACACGTCCGTGACCTGGCGCGGCTGTTCGATCACCGTGACTTCCGCGCCCCAGCGTCGCAGCAGCTGCCCGATCTCGGTCCGCCATTCCGAAGCGGCGGACAACAGCGTGATGCGTTGCCCCCGCAGCGGCGTGTCCTGCGCCGCCGGCTCATCGGTCCGCGCGTCGCCCGGCGTGACCGGCACCTCAAGCGTAAAGACGCTGCCGACGCCCAGTGTGCTGTCGGCCGTGATCACCCCGCCCAGCAGCTGCGCCAGCTGCTGGCACAGCGCCAACCCCAGCCCGCTGCCCCCGTAGCGCCGCGAGATGCTGTTGTCGGCCTGCTGGAACGGCTGGAACAGCTGGGCCTTCTGGTCCTCGCTCAACCCGATGCCCGAATCCACCACCTGCAGGGACAGTCGCGCCGGCGCCTCCTCCGTGGCGGCCAACCAGCGCGCACGCACCACGATGCGCCCGGACTCGGTGAACTTCACCGCATTGGCGAGCAGGTTGTTGAGGATCTGCCGGATGCGGTGTACGTCGGCCACCAGCGGCTGCTCCAGGGCAGGATCGATCGCGTAGTAGAGCTTCACGCCCTTGCGCAGCGCCTGCGCCGAGAACAGCAGCGTTGCCTGTTCCACCAGCGGGCGCACGGCGAACGGCGCGGCGACGATGTCCAGCTGCCCTGCTTCGATCTTGGAGAAGTCCAGCACGTCACTGATGATGCCCATCAGTGAATCGGCCGACAGGCGGATGCGGTCCAGCCGCTCGCGCTGGGACGGCGCCAGGGGCGAGCGGCCGAGCAGCTCCAGGTGTCCCAGCACACCGTTGAGCGGCGTGCGGATTTCATGGCTCATGGTGGCCACGAAGGCCGTCTTGGCCAGGCTGGCCGACTCTGCCGCCGCACGGGCACGCTCCGCATCGCGCCGGGCATGCCGCAGGGTGCGTTCCAGCTCCGCCTGTGCGGTCACATCGCGCAGCGCACAGACCCACACGCGGCGCTGATGCCAGCTGGCCAACGCCATCGCCACCTGCAGCCGGCGCAGTCCGCCGTTGGCAGTGGTGGTGGTACAGGCGAACTCGTGCGTGGCGTCGGTGGCGTGAGCGCGGGCGTGCGTGCGCAGCCGCGCATAGACATCGGCGTCCCCGCTTTCACCGGGCGTGCCGGCCAGCTGGCGTGCCAGCGCGTTCTCCAGCAGCAGCTCGCCGCTCTCGTGCGCCATCAGCACCAGGCCGATCGGCGAGGTATCGATGATCACCCGGCTCAAGGCCTCGCTCTCATACACCTGCGACGCATCCTGGAGCGCAGGAGCGAACACCCGCCGCTGCAGCCGCAGCAGCAGCCACCAGAGCAGTGTGAGGATGGATATCGCTGCCAGCGCCTGGGCCAGCATGCGCGCGCCACGCGCGACCCAGAGATCGTGCCAGTCGTAGCCGCTTACCAACATCCAGTCCACGCCGACGAGCGGCCCACTGAGCAGGAACCGGCCGTCCCGGTAACTGCGCACGGGTTCGCCATCGGCCCCCGCCGCTTTGCGCGGCTTCGGGTCCAGGCGCGGCACCGGCATGCCACCGGTGCGCAGCACGGTGCGACCGTCGGCGGTCAGCACCACCAGCTGGCCGGCATCGTGCGCATCCAGGCGCTCCAGGATCCCCTGGACCGGCTCGAAGACCACGCGGCGGAAGTAGGGCACGCGCCCCACGCTCATGGTCTGCACGCCCACCAGGGACGGCTGTCCGGTGGTGGGGCTGGTGTCGAAGTAGGACAGTGTGCGGCCGCTGGCGACCGCGCTCTGCACCGGTCCGGGCCCGACCTCGCGCGCCCGCGCGGCCGGCTCCATGGCCATCAACCGGCTGAAGGCCGCCTCGCGCGTGCCCACGCCCAGTGCACGCAGCAGCTGCGCTTCGTCGGTCACCCCGGCCACGGCGATCAGGCGCCCCTCGGGCTCATAGCCATACAGGGTTGCGCGGCCTTCCGAACGCAGAGCGGACACATTGGCAGCGGTATAGGTGGAGTACTCCGCCACCATGCCCAGATAGGCCTCCAGGGTCGGCAGTGGCAGGGCCTGCGGTTGACGCACCAGCACCAGCCAGGGTACGGCGGTGGGTCCTGCATCGCGCACCAGCACCTGGCCGTCCTGGGCCTGCAGCCGCGCCGCGAGCGCCGCGCCGCGCGCACGCAGCATCGGCTGCTGGCTGGCCCACAGCGCATCGTTGGTGTTGATGCTGGTGGCATAAGCGCGGTCGCGCTGGAACAGGAAATAATTGATCGACGCGCGTGCCTGCGCGAAACGCTCCCGTTGCGACTCGTGGAAGGCGTTGACTTCCGACGCCAGCGCGACCAGCAGCGTCAGCAGGACGAGCAGCGAGATCAGCCCGCCGCCGCCCCACAGCAGGCGGCGCTGATGACGGCGCAGCGCGGAGAGCTGCGCACGTGGCGGTACGCCTGTCGGCGCTGGAGGAATTCCATCCACGATGCGTCCTTGTCGACCCGGCGCGGTGTGCGCGGACGCCTAGCTTAACGCGCGTCGGGCGTCCCTGTCGGCGGTTGGGTCACGGGCTGGCGCCAACAGCACATCCAGCAGCGCATGACCGGCATAGCAGGACACCCACCACTGCCCGTCCCGCTCGACCCCCTGCAGTGGCGCATCGGCACGCACCCGGATCACCCGTTCGCAGCCCTGCAGCGCGGGGTCGCTCAGCACCGGCTGATTGCGCTCGAACAGCACCAGCGGCAAGGGGCCGTCGGCCAGCGCCGCCTCCAGCTCCGCCGGGGTATCGGTGTCCAGCACGACCGGATCGGCGCCCCAGGCGCGCAACCGGCGGCACAGTTCGTCGCGCCATGGTGGTACGGCCGAGCGCAGCAGGACCCGACGTCCCGCCAAGGGGCGCCACGCTTCGCCCCCGCCCTCGCGCGCGGGCGACACGTCCACCTCGAAGGCGAAGCGGCTGCCAACGCCCGGCGTGCTGTGCACATCGATGTCCCCGCCCATCAGCTGGCACAGTTCCCGGCACAGCGACAGACCCAGGCCGCTGCCGCCGTAGCGATCGGCGATGGACGGATCGGCCTGCATGAACGGCCGGAACAGTCGCTGCACCTGTGCGGGCGTAAGCCCGGCACCCGAGTCGGTGACAATGAAACGCAGCCGCGCCGCCTGGCTGCCCGGCTGCACGCGCAGTTCTATCCGTCCCGAGGAGGTGAACTTCACCGCATTGCTGACCAGATTGCGCAGTACCTGCTCGATGCGGGTGAGCGCGCCACGGTAACGCGGCAGGACGGCGGCATCCACGCTGAAATCCAGGTCCACGCCCTTGGCCAGGGCCAGCGGCGAGTACAGCAACGCCACGCGCTCGAGCAGACTGACCGGCTCGAAGCCCACCACCCCCACGTCGATTTCCAGCTGGCCCGATTCAATACGTGCCAGGTCAAGCACGTCGTTGATGATCTGCAGCAGGGATTGCGCCGCCTGCGACATGCGCCGCAGTCGCACCCGCTGGCCTTCGTCGAGGCCGGACTGGGCGAACAGCTCCAGGTGTCCGAGGATGCCGTGCAGCGGTGTGCGTATTTCGTGGCTCATCGTGGCGAGGAAGCGTGACTTGGCCCGGCTGGCCGCTTCAGCTTCTTCGCGCAGCTGCGCCTGTTGTGCCTGCAGCACCATGCGAGCGGTCAGGTCCTGCACGACACAGAGCAGCACCGGACGCTGCAGGTACGTGCCCCGGGCCATGCGCACCAGCAGATGGCGCTGGCTTGCCCCATCGCCGTCACTGCCAGGCACCGGGTGGCTGACGTCGAACTCGATATCCTGCACCCCGTCATGCAGTTCGGCCATGCGGGCCTGGTAGCCCTGCAACAGCGCGGCGTAGAGCGACACCCCGCCACGTTCGGCCGCGGCCACATGCCGCAGCAGCAGATCGTTCTGCAGCACCGGGACACCGCGCTCGGCATCCAGCAGGCACAACCCCACCGGCGTAAGGTGCAGCACCGAACGTCCCAGCGCTTCACTGGCGCGCAGGCGCTCGGCCCGTTCGCGCGCCGGCGCCAACACGCGGCGCTCGAGCACCACCAGCAGCAGGCCGAGCAGGCTCATCACGATCGCCCAGCGCACCAGCGCGTGCACCACCCGGCGCGGGTCATTGCGCAACGGCGCGCTCCAGGGATGGCTCGCCAGCAGCAGCGCATCGCAGCCCTGCACGCGCGCGGCCAGCCACCAGCGCCCCTCGTGCCACTGGCCCAGGGCACGGTCCGGCAGAGCCAGTACCTGTGCGGCGTCGGCACTGCGCAGCCAGCGCGGCGCGTCGGCCTCGGCCACCATGCGGCCCTTGCGCTGGAACCCGGTGCCCAGCGCGCGTTCCAGTACGGCCTGCAGGGGTTCGATGACCAGCACCGCGCCCCCCTTTCCGCCGGGGCAGAGGGTGCGCCGGTACGCCAGCACCGGGCCTGCGCTGGTGTCCACGACAAGACCGTCAGCGTTGATCTGATCGGTGTCCGGCGAGGCGTCACGTGCGGCCAGCCGCGCAGCGATGTCCAGCAGCTCCGTCTCGCTGGGAGGCGGACCGGAAGGCTCGGACAGCGAAGGCACCGCCGTGTCGGCGATCACGTCGGCGCGCGTACCGTCCATGGCCGCCCAGACGATCCAGCCCGAAGGGACCGCCTCGCGGGGAGCCCGGCGTAGAGCGAGTCGAAGCCGCGCCTCCCACGACACCGCGCCGTCCTGCAGCGCCTCGGCTCGCCGGACAGGGGCAAGGGTGGCTCCCCCATAGCCGGCGATATCTGCCAGGCGCATCAGCGCCTGCTGCTGCTGGAGCATGTGCGACTGCAACGCATCACGCTCCTGGAGGAACTGATCAAGCTGCTGCTGGCGCGCGGTGTGCACCAGCCATGCGCCATCGGCCAGCAGCAGGACCACGCCCAGCGCCAGCAGGGTGATCCACGGCGCCAGGCGCGCAGGCAGCCCCAGGCGCGAACAGGTCTCGCGCAAGGCACGCAGTGGCGTCAGCCCGCGCACGGTCGCGGCGCGGACCCGGTGCATCAAGGGGATCATGATTGGAAACCTCCACCCGCCAACGTGCGGGCCTGGCACCGCTCACGGCGTGCACTACGGGACCGGCAGCACGCTGCCACCGGGAGAGCGAGCACGATAGGACGCCGGGCGACGGCGCCCTATCGGACGCGACTGAAACCCGGAGCCTCAGCGACATGCCGCCCGCACGGCGTCGTCCCACCTGCGCTGCTGCAGCAGTGTGGGGTGCGGCTGTGCCTGGCGCAGTTGGGCCTGCCGGCGCTTCGCACGCGCACAGCCCTTGGGATCTTCATGCAGCGGGATCAGTACCGCCAACGGACGCTGCACGGCACGGCGCGCCCGGGTGCGGGCCGCGGGCCGCGCCCGGGCCGGCGCACGTCCCCGCCGATGTGCCGGGCGACGCACCACACGTTCCCCCACCGGTGGTCGCCAGGCATGCGACGCCGCGCCCCGTGCGCAGGGCGTGTCCTGGTAAATGACCTCGCCCGCCTGTTCGCAGCGCACGATGCGGCCTGCGGGCGCCGCTGCGGCCTGTGCGGCCTGCACCATCAACACGACCCAGACGACAACGGCCAAGCGCATCACCACACCCTCCCCCACCGGTCCCCACCGTGGATGACGCTGGTGCGTCCTGCAACCGGCAGAGGCGACGGTCCCTCCGCATGCCGCAGGCCGCGCAGGGAAAAACGACATTTCACGCTAGAATTGCACCTTGTTCCGGCGCTGGATCTGCATGAACCCGTTCGACCGCCCCGACCGCCCGCGCTGGCAGGCCGATGTCCCGGCGCTGTCCGCCGCGAGCGATGGCGCGCGGGCGGCGCATCTGCGAACACTCCGGCAGCTGTTGCTGGAAGGGCACAGTGCCACGGCAACGCTCGAACACTGGTGTGCGATGCATGCGCTCGCCATCCCCGCGCGCGTGCGGGCCGTGGCCCTGCCGGTCACCGCACAGGAAGCGCCGACGACCATCCGTGACGCGTTGCAGACGTCGGCCGGGACCGCGTTACGGCATCGCCGCGTGCAGCTTGCCTGTGGCGAACGCGTGCTGAGCGTGGCCGACAACTGGTATCTCCCGGCCCGGTTGACACCGGCCATGAACGTCGTACTCGACACCTCCGACGAACCGTTCGGACGGGTGGTGGCACCGCTGGCGTTCAAGCGCTTGACGCTGCACGAGCAGACCTTCTGGCCTCCCTCGGCCGGTACTGACGGTCGGATCGTCCTGCAGATGCACGCGCTGCTGCTCGATCCAAACCAACAGGCGTTCAGCTATGTGGTTGAACGCTACCGCGACGACCTGCTGCCCTGAGACCCGCCGCGCCGCAGTCCGCGGAGTCAGCCGCTCGTACCAACCAGTGATGCACGGCCGATATCGGCAATGCGACGGGCGCCGGTCAAGGTCATCGCCACGCGCATTTCCTTGTCCATCAGGTCCAGCATGTGCGCCACGCCGGCCTCGCCACGCGCGGCGAGCGCGTAGACGAAGGCCCGCCCGAGCAGCACCGCATCGGCGCCCAGCGCGATCATGCGCACCACGTCCAGCCCACTGCGGATCCCCGAATCGGCGAGGATCCTGAGCTCGCCGCGCACCGCATCGGCAATGGCCGGCAACGCCCGCGCGGTGGACAGCACGCCGTCCAGCTGGCGCCCACCATGGTTGGACACCACGATCCCGTCGGCACCGAAGCGCACGGCATCGCGCGCGTCGTCCGGGTCGAGGATGCCTTTGATCACCATCGGCCCGTCCCAGAACTCGCGGATCCATTCCAGATCCTTCCATGCGATCGACGGATCGAAGTTCGCGCCCAGCCAGCCGATGTAATCCGCCAGCCCGGTGGGGTTTCCGCGGTACCGTGAGATGTTGCCCAGGTCATGCGGACGTCCACGCAGGCCGACATCCCATGCCCAGCGCGGATGACCCAGCACCTGGGCCATCCGCCGCAGCGCGGCGTCCGGACCGCTCATGCCCGAATGCATGTCGCGATACCGCGCGCCGGGCACCGGCATGTCCACCGTGAACACCAGGGTGGTCACCCCGGCGGCCCGCGCCCGCTCCAGCGCATTGCGCATGAAGCCGCGGTCGCGCAGCACGTAGAGCTGGAACCACATCGGCCGCTTGATCGCCGGCGCCACCTCCTCGATGGGGCAGACCGATACCGTGGAGAGCGTGAACGGCACGCCGCGGCTGTCGGCGGCACGCGCCGCCTGCACCTCACCGCGTCGGGCGTACATCCCGGTGAGGCCGACCGGCGCGAGTGCCACCGGCATCGACAGCTGCTCGCCGAACAGTTCGGTCTGCAGACTCAGCTCACCCATGTCGCGCAGCACGCGCTGGCGCAATGCGACGTCCGCCAGGTCTTCGACGTTGCGCCGCAGCGTGTGCTCGGCATAGGACCCGCCATCCACGTAATGGAACAGGAATGGCGGCAACCTGCGCTGGGCGGCGATACGGTAATCGGTCGAGGCGGAGATGATCATCGCTGAACCTGCGGCAGCACGCGGACAGAGCAGCCAGTGTGCCCCAGATCACGCCAGATGGCGCTCCCAGCGGCGTACGCCGACGAGCACCAGCAGGCACAGCAGCGTGACGCCCGTTGCGATCACATACGCGCCGATTCCCACGGCGATGCCGATCGAGGCGGCCATCAGCAACGAGGTCGCGGTGGTCAATCCGCTGACTTCCCCGTCGCGCGTGCCACGCAGGATGGTGCCCGCCGCGATGAAGCCCACGCACGCCACCACCGCTTCGATCAGGCGGATCGGATCGACCTGCAGCAGGTCACGGTACTGATCCTGCTGGAAGTGCTCGGCCACCGAGTCGCCGAGCCCGACGATCAATGCCGCTGCGCCTGCGATCAGCATGTGCGTGCGCAGGCCCGCCGCATGCCGACCGATCTCGCGCTCGACGCCCAGGATGCCGCCGAAGAGCATCGCCGCGGCCACCCGTAGCAGGATGCTGAAATCCGATCCCAGGTCCATCCGCCTGTCCTCCCACCGTGTTGATGACGGCGCGAAGGCTTGCCTGTGCCGTGTCGGCGGACTGTGAAGGGACCTCGATGCCGGCCCGGTCAGACAGCCAGGTAGCCCCCGTCGATCGGATAGTAGCCACCGGTGGCGAAGGAGGCCGCATCGCTGGCCAACCAGGCCACCAGCGCCGCGACCTCCTCACCGGTGCCGAGGCGCTTCAATGCGTGCCGAGCTTCCAGCGTGGCGCGGGCCTTCGCCGGCATTGACTGCAGCAACGGGGTATCGATGAAACCCGGTCCCACCGCATTGACCCGGATGCCATCGGCGGCATGCTCCCAGGCAGCGGTCTGGGTCAGACCCACCACCCCGTGCTTGGCCGCCACATAGGCCGCTGAACCCTGGTAGCCCACCTGTCCCAGGATGGACGCCATGTTGATGATGCTACCGCCGCCGTTGGCGCGCATGGCCCGGATCTGGGCTCGCTGGCACAGGAAGACGCTGGTCAGGTTGACATCGATCACCCGCTTCCACGCGTCCAACGGGTGGTCACCGCTGTTGACTGCCGGACCGCTGATGCCGGCATTGTTGACCGCCACGTGCACCCCACCCAGCGCCTCCACCGTGCGCGCCACCGCCGCGTCCACCGCATCGGCATCGGTGACGTCCAGCGCGATGCCGATGGCCTGTATGCCGCGGCGACGCAGCTGCGTGGCGGTCTGCTCCACAGCGTCCTGTTTGAGGTCCCACACGGAGATCGAGGCACCCGACGCGGCGAGGTAGTCGGCCACGGCCAGGCCAATGCCCGAGACGCCGCCAGTAACGATGGCCGTGCGGCCCTGCAGCCGATAATCGATCACGAACTACTCCAGCGCATTGAGGTTGCACAGACCCTACCGCGCCCGATGTCACGACGGTGCAGTCCACGCGCCCTGAAACAATCCTTCCCACCGTCGCAACACGGGCCCGGCGCATACTCGGTGCAGGCCGCAGGGCCACCTCCCCCCTTCCACCGACAGGATGCCCCATGACAGACGCAGCTGCGTTGTTCACCCCGACCCGCGTCGGCGACATCGATGTATCCAACCGCATTGCGATGGCGCCACTGACCCGCAACCGTGCCGAGGGCGACCGCGTGCCCTCGCCGCTCGCAGTGACCTACTACGGCCAGCGCGCCAGCGCCGGCCTGATCATCGCCGAAGCCACCCAGGTCAGCCCGCTCGGGCAGGGCTACCTCGACACACCCGGCATCTACAGTGACGCGCAGGTCGCGGCCTGGAAGCGCGTCACCGACGAGGTCCACGCCCGCGGCGGCCGCATCGTGCTGCAGCTCTGGCACGTCGGCCGCATCTCGCACGTCAGCCTGTTGCCCGAGGGCGAAGTACCGGTGGCGCCGTCGGCGCTGCGTGCACAGGCCAAGACCTTCATCCAGGGCGGTTTCGCTGATGTGTCCGAACCGCGCGCGCTGACGCTCGATGAGATCCCCGGCGTGGTCGAGCAGTTCCGCACCGCGGCCAGCAACGCGATCCGTGCAGGTTTCGACGGCGTGGAAGTGCACGCTGCCAACGGTTACCTGATCGACCAGTTCCTGCGCGATGACAGCAACACCCGCCAAGACGCCTACGGTGGCAGCATCGAGAACCGCACGCGCCTGCTGTTCGAAGTGGTCGCCGCCGTTGCAGGCGCCATCGGCGCCGGGCGCACCGGTGTCAGGCTCTCGCCGGTCACCCCGGCCAACGATGCGCACGACAGCAATCCGCAGCCGTTGTTCGAACGCGCGGTGGAACGTCTGGCGACCATCGACGGACTGGCGTTCGTGCATGTCATCGAAGGCGCCACCGGCGGTGACCGCGACAACCTCGCCTTTGACTACGACGCCCTGCGCTCACGTTTCCGCGGCACGTGGATCGTCAACAACGGCTACGACAAGGACAGTGCCGTGGCGGCCATCGAAAGCGGCCGTGCGGATCTGGTGGCGTTCGGCCGGCCGTTCATCGCCAACCCGGACCTGGTGGAGCGGCTGCGACGTGACCTGCCCTTGGCGCAGATCGATGCCGACACCCTGTACGGTGGCGGCGCCAAGGGCTACATCGACTACCCCACCGCGTCGTAACCGTGCAACAGTCGTGGGGGGGCCCCGCCCCCCCCCCCCCCCCCCCCCCCAACCCCCCCCACCCCCCCCCCCCCCCACAAAAAAAAAACAACCCCCCCCCACACCAACCACACCACCACAAAGACCACCAGAAGGCCCCCCCGGCGC
>NZ_JAASQW010000006.1:0-267853 GCF_011761925.1 Xanthomonas sp. 60
GGTTGGGTGGGGGCGTTGAGCGCCATGGATGGCGCGAAGCGAGGCCCGCAGGAGCGGCTCTTGCCGTCCCCCACCCAACCCCACCGCCCGGCCCAGCCCAGCCCGACTACGCCAGCACACCGCCCCAGCGCCACCACGGAGGGGCCCAGCCGTTCGCCGTCAGAACCGCGCCGTCGCCCCCACGAAGAACGTCCGCGCCCCGCCATCGTAATTGTTGCCCTCCTCCAGCGTGGACACATCACCCACATTGCGGACGCCCGCGCGCAGGGTCAGGTGTTCGTTCACATCAAAGCCCGTCACCACATCCCACGTCGTGTAGGCCTTCGCGAACGTCGCCGTGCTGGTGGAAACCAGCTGCTCACCGACGTGCTGCGCGCTGAGATACAGCGACCAATCGTCGGTCACCTGCCAATCCAGCGACATGCTCGCCGTCAGCTCGGGCACCACCAGCAGGTTCGCCCCGGTCGTGCGGTTCTTCGATTCCAACATGCGCGTCGCGTTGAGCCGCCAGTGCAGCCGCTCGTGCAACGGCACCTCCACGCTCGCTTCCACGCCGCGCGTGCGCGCTTCCTGGATGTTCTGCGCGACCGTCCACCAGAAGCCGTTGACGAGACTGGAATCAAAGCCCGGGAGGTCACGCAGCGGCACCTGCTCGATCTTGTCATCGAAGTCGGTCAGGAAGTAAGTGGCCGAGAGCGACCAGCCATCGCGGTCGAAGCCCGCACCGATCTCGTAGTTTGTGCTGGTTTCCGGCGCCAGGTTGGGGTTGCCCGCCATGTAACAGCCCCGCGTGCCGTCGGCATTCACGAGCTGGGTGCTCCACCCCTCCACGGTCAGCGCCCGGCAGCCATTGCCGCCAGACTGCGTGGCCGCACCGGCCGTGCCCTGCTTCAGGTTGGGCGCACGGAACCCCTTGGACACACCGCCGCGCAGCGTCCAGTCCTGGCTGGGATGCCACACGCCGTACAGGCGTGGGCTGAGGTTGTCATCGTAGTTGTCCGTGTTGTCCCAACGCAGGCCGACAGTCAGAGTGAAACGCTCATGCAGCGCGATGTGGTCCTCGGCGAACAGGGCCCAGGCATCGGCCTGGTTTTCCGGACTGATCCGCCCGCTGCCCGTCCAGGTCACCGGCACGGTGCCGATGGTGTCGCGGTTCTCAAGTGATTCGCGCTTCCACTGCCCGCCCACGTTGAGGCTGTGCGGTACCCCCCAGTCGAAGCCGGTGCTGAAGGCGGTATCGAGGACGGTTTCCTCCGAGCGGTTGCCCACGGTGCTGCCCCGGTCCTCATAGGTGGTGCGCACCAGCGTGGACTTCGATGTACTCCCCGCTCCGTAACGACCGTCATGACTGAGCACGTAGCCGGTCTGCACGAGCTTGGACACGCCCCATGCGCTCACCGCGCCCGCGCCCCGGTTGCGCTGCTGCCCGCGTGAGGCTTCCAGGCCCAGGGTGTGGTCGTCGTCGAGCCGCCACTTGAGCAGCACGTTGCCGTTCTGCGCCTGATTGCCCGGGGTCTGCCGCGCGCCGGTGTCCGATTCGCGATCGGTCACGTTGGCGCCCACGCGCAGGCCCAGATCGGCCGTCAGCGGGCCACTGAACACCGCGCCCACCTGCGTGGTGTCACCGCGCGTGGCCGAATCGGGCACGCTCTGGTTGAGCGTGACCGAACCGCCCCACTCGCGCGCGATGCCCCGGGTGATGATGTTGATGACCCCGCCCATTGCATCGGAGCCGTACAGCGAGGACATCGGACCGCGCACCACCTCGATGCGTTCGATCATGTCCGGCGTCAGCCAGTTGAGATCCTGCGGCCCCAGGTCATCGCGGTAGTTGATGCCGGCCGAGCTGCCCTGCCGACGGCCATCGATGAGGATGAGCGTGTACTGCTCGGGCAGGCCGCGCAGGCGGATCTTCGATTGCGCCCCCGACAGCGCATAACCCCCGCTGACCCCGGGCAGCGTGCTGAGCAGCTGGGCGAGGCTGCTGACCGGCTTGCGCTCGATTTCCTCCCGGCTGATCACGCTGATGCTCGCCGGTGCATCCTTGATCCACTGCTGCGCACCGGTGGCGGTGACCACCACGGTGTCCATCTGCCGCGGGGCGGCCGTGTCGGCAATGGCATCGGCATGGGCCCCCGCGGCCAACGAGGTCATGACGGCGGCAGCCAGCGCGGCCACGCGGGAACGGGACGAAATCTGGGGGAAAACACAGGCGCGCATCGCGCAGAACTCCTTGTACACGAGTCCACTGGCGACGGCTGGGACGAATCAGAGGGGAGAAAACCCGCGCATCATAAACGTAATGATTCTCATTTGCTAACACTTGCAGCGCGACATGTTGCCGCAGCGTGCTTGACCGACCGCAGCAGAGCGCCTACGGTAGGCACCGCCGACGGTGTTCATCTCTTCATGCGAATGAAAGGATGGAATTAAACGGGAATCCGGTGACCGCGCACCCGCGTGCATTCCGGAGCTGCCCCGCAGCGGTGAATGGAAACGACCTCCGTCAACAGCACTGGGCTGCGGCCTGGGAAGCGACGGACAGTAGGCCGGGCCGCAATGCCCACGTCCAGCAGCCCGAATACCGGCCCCGGCCGGAGGACCTGCACGTCCTCCGATTCGACCTGGAATCTCCGCGGGGAGATCGCCGGGACCATGCTGTCCTGCTGGTGCAGGCGCCTGGTCGCGCGCCTGTCCGTGGCATTCCGGTTCGCCCGCGGGGGCGAAGGTCGCTGGCAGGGCGGACGTGCGCCGGTGATGGCGCGCGCTGTGCTGCGGTTCCTTCGTTCCTCATGCCGACCTGCAATGAGGAAACGCTTCATGACCATTGTCACCAACCTGGGATTCCCGCGCATCGGCGCAAAGCGCGAACTGAAGTGGGCACTGGAACGCTACTGGGCCGGGCAGGACGATGCGGCCAGCCTGCTCGCCACCGCCGCCGCCCTGCGCGCACGCCACTGGAAACTGCAGATCGCCGCCGGTGTCGAAGTTCCGCCCAGCAACGACTTCAGCCTGTACGACCACGTACTGGACACCGCCTGCCTGTTCGATGCCATCCCCGCGCGCTACCGCACGCTTGCCGAACGCGAGCCGCTGGCCGCGTACTTCGCCATGGCACGCGGACTGCAGCGCGATGGACTGGACCTGCACGCGCTGGAAATGACCAAGTGGTTCGATACGAACTACCACTACCTCGTGCCCGAACTGCACGCCGGCCAGCACTTCGCGCTGCGCGGCGACAAACCGGTCAACGAGTTCCTGGAAGCCCGGGCGCTGGGCATCACCACGCGGCCGGTGCTGCTCGGACCGGTGAGTTTCCTGCGCCTGTCCAAGACCACCGATGGCTCCTCGGCGCTGGACCTGCTGGATGCACTGCTGCCGGCCTACGCCGAGCTGCTCGCGCGCCTGGCGCAGGCCGGCGCGGACTGGGTGCAGATCGATGAGCCCGTGCTGGCGCTCGACCTCGATGACGCCACGCGCAACGCCTACGCGCACGCCTACGCCGTGCTGGCCCGCACGCTGCGTCCCAGCGTGCTGCTGACCACCGGCTTCGGTGCGCTGGAGGACAACCTCACCCTCGCCGCGAACCTTCCGGTCGATGGCCTGCACGTGGACCTGGTGCGTGCGCCCGAGCAGCTCGATGCGGTGCTGCAGGCGTTGCCGCCGGGCCGGGTGCTGTCTGCCGGGCTGGTGGACGGTCGCAACATCTGGCGCACGCACCTGGACAACGCACTCGTGCTTGCGCGCTACGCGCAGACCGACCGCGGCGCGGACCTGCTGTGGCTGGCGCCGTCCTGCTCGCTGCTGCACAGCCCAGTGGACCTTTCCCTGGAAAAGAAGCTCGATGCCGAACTGCGCAGCTGGCTGGCCTTCGCGCGGCAGAAGCTTGAGGAGCTGCGGGTGCTGGCCGACGCACTCGACGGTGTACCTGCCGCCGCGGACGCCTTGCAGCTCAACCGCGAGGCACTGGAAGCCCGCCGGCGTTCGCCGCGCGTGCATGCCCCGGCCGTGGCGCAGCGCCTGTCCGCCCTGACCGCCGGCGATGCGGTACGGGCCTCGGGGCATGCCGCGCGCCGCGCCGCGCAGCACGCCGCGCTGCAGCTTCCGCTGTTGCCGACCACCACGATCGGCTCGTTTCCACAGACGGCCGACGTCCGCGAAGCCCGTGCCCGTCATCGCGCCGGCAAGCTGGCCACGGACGCGTACGATGCCTTCCTCGCGCAGCAGATCGCACACTGCGTGCAGCTGCAGGAAACCCTCGGGCTGGATGTGCTGGTGCACGGCGAGTTCGAGCGCAATGACATGGTGGAGTATTTCGGCGAGCAGCTGGACGGCTTTGCGTTCACCGGCAACGGCTGGGTGCAGAGCTATGGCTCGCGCTGCGTGAAACCGCCGGTGATCTTCGGCGACGTGAGCCGCCCCGCGCCCATGACCGTGCGCTGGACCCGGCATGCGCAATCGCTCACGCGGCGGCCGATGAAAGGCATGCTCACCGGCCCGGTGACCGTGCTGCAGTGGTCGTTCGTGCGCGACGACCAGCCGCGCGCGCTGACCTGCCGGCAGATCGCGCTGGCCCTGCGCGATGAAGTGCAGGACCTGGAGGCGGCGGGCATCGGGGTGATCCAGGTGGACGAGCCGGCCATCCGCGAGGGTCTGCCGCTGCGGCGCGCACAGTGGCAGGCCTACCTGGACTGGGCCGTGGATGCCTTCCGCATCACCACCAGCGGCGTGCGCGATGCCACCCAGATCCATACCCACATGTGCTATTCGGAGTTCAACGACATCATTCAATCGGTGGCCGCGATGGACGCCGACGTCATCTCCATCGAGACCTCGCGCTCGCGCATGGAACTGCTGGAGGCGTTCGTGAAGTTCGAGTATCCCAACGAGATCGGGCCAGGGGTGTATGACATCCACGCACCGCGCGTACCGGACAAGGCCGAGATGGTGACACTGCTGCGCAAGGCCCTGCAGGTACTGCGCCCGGAACAGGTGTGGGTGAATCCGGACTGCGGCCTCAAGACCCGCGGCTGGGAGGAGACCCGCGCGGCGCTGGAGGTGCTGGTGGCCGCTGCGGCGCAGCTGCGCGCCGAACACCGCGACGCACAGGTGGCCTGACCGCTGCGGTGCAGGCCGGCCATGCCGGTGATTGAGCCGGCAGGGGCGTCCAGCTAGTCTGGACGCCCTTGCTGTGGAGGCTTCGATGACTGCCCTGCCCGCCCACGTGGCCCTGATCGTGGTGGACCTGCAACCGGACTTCATGCCCGGCGGCGCGCTGCCCTGTGCCGACGGCGATGCCCTCGTCGAACCGATCGCTGCCCTGCTTGCCGCACGCACCTACCGCACCGTGGTGGCGACCCAGGACTGGCACCCACCGCGGCACGTCTCCTTCGCCAGCGAACACCCGGGCAAGCTGCCCTTCGAACCGATCCTGCTGCACGGCCAACCGCAGACACTGTGGCCGGACCACTGCGTGCAGGGATCGAGCGGTGCCGCGCTGCATGCCGGCGTGGACTGGAACGCGGCGGATGTGATCCTGCGCAAGGGGACCCGGCCGGATGTGGACTCCTACAGCGCGTTCCGCGAGAACCACGGCCCGGGCGGCGTGCGGCCGGCGACCGGACTTGCGGGCTGGCTGCGCGAGCGCGGCATCGGCGAGTTGCATGTGTGCGGCCTGGCACGCGACTACTGCGTGCTGTGGACGGCGCAGGATGCGGCCCAGGCCGGCTTCGCGGTGGGCTTCCACTGGCACCTGACGCGGCCGGTCAGCGCAGGCAATGACGATGCCACGCGGCAGGCGCTGGCCACCGCAGGCATCGCGATCCTCTGAGGGCGCCGCCAGGTGCCGTGCAGCGCTACCGGAACACCACCGTGCGGTGTCCGTTGAGCAGGATGCGATGCTCCACGTGGCGACGCACCGCACGGGCCAGCACCTGCGATTCGGTATCGCTGCCCAGGCGCACCAGCTCGCGCGGGGTCATCGCATGGTCCACGCGGGCCACGTCCTGTTCGATGATCGGCCCTTCGTCCAGGTCCTCGGTCACGTAATGCGCGGTGGCGCCGATGATCTTGACCCCGCGCGCGTGGGCCTGGTGGTACGGCTGTGCACCCTTGAAGCTGGGCAGGAAGCTGTGGTGGATGTTGATCGCACGGCCCGCCAGCGCCCGGCAGAGCATGGGCGAGAGGATCTGCATGTAGCGCGCCAGCACCACCAGATCGACGCGTTCGCGGTCCACCAGATCGATGATCTGCTGCTCCTGCACCGCCCGCGTCTGCGGCTGTACCGGCAGATGATGGAACGCGACGCCGTAGGATGCCGCCAGCGGTGCGAAGTCGGCATGGTTGGAGGCCACCGCCGCGATATCCACCTTCAGCTGGCCGCTGTGCGCGCGGAACAGCAGATCGTTGAGGCAATGCCCCTGGCGGCTGACCAGCACCAGCAGGCGTGCCCGGCGGCGGCCATCATGCAGCTGCCAGTCCATGGCGAACGCATCGGCAAGTGCGGCCATGGCCGCGTGCACGGTCTCCAGCGCAAGGGCCGCATCGCGGTCGAAGTGCACGCGCAGGAAGAACCGGCCGCTTTCCTCGTCGCCGAACTGCTGGGCGTCGAGGATGTTGCAGCCGTGCTCGTACAGCAGTCCGGACACGCGGTACACGATCCCGGTGCGGTCGGGGCAGGACAGGGTGAGGATGGAATCGGGGCGCATCCGGCCGAGTGTAGTGGAGCCTGCCGCAGCGCGGTACCGGCCGTGTCATCTGAAACCGAGCACGCGCCTGATGCTGTCATCAGCCCGGCGGATGCACCGTCAGTGCGACCAGCCGCACCACCAGCGGACGCACGATCAGCACACAGCAGAAGGCCACCGGCATGGCCAGCAGATAGGCGTTCAGCACGCGCGGCAGATACCCTTCGCCCAGCCCGCCGTGGGAAGCGGTGATGACCAGGCACATCAGCATCGCCATGATGCCGGCCATGAAGAAGGCGAAGACATAGGGCGTGGCGCCGTGGCCGAACTTCCAACGGGCACGTGCAAGGGAGGCGGTGGGGGTCATCAGCGGGCACTCATGCAATGGACAGCGCCACAGCATGCCTGCAGCCCCTTGCCGACACAGCCGGCCAGCGCTTGGCGCAGACCGAAGCAGAACTTCATCGCAGGCCGTGGCACTCTGTGCGGCCATGAATCTCCTGCTGCTCATCCGTACCTTCATCCGCACCGCCGAAGCCGGCAGCATGGCCGCGGCCGCGCGCACGCTGGGCGTCAGCGCGACGGCGGTGGGGCAGAACATCAGCCGGCTGGAAGCGCATCTCGGGGTGCGTCTGTTCAACCGCAGCCCGCGCGCACTGTCGCTCAGCGAGGCCGGCGCGGCGTACCTGGCGCGGGTGCAGCGCATCGAAGCGGACCTGGCCCAGGCACAGGCTGCGGTCAACCCGGGGGACCGGGAACCGGAAGGGCTGCTGCGCATCGGCTGCAGCCGTGCCTTCGGGCGCCACGTGCTCGCGCCGCTGCTGCCTTCCCTGCAGCGTCGTTACCCGCAACTGGCGCTGGAACTACGTTTGTCCGACCACGCGGTGCGCCATGCGGAGGACGCGGTGGATGTCAGCCTGCGGATCGATGCGCAGCTGCTCGACGGGCTGGTCGCGCGGCCGCTGGCCCGCATTCCGTTCGTGTTCTGCGCCGCACCCTCCTACCTCGAACAGGCCGGCACGCCCCGTTCGCCGGAGGAGCTGGCAACCCATCGTGCGCTGCTGTTCCGCTTCCCCGCCGATGGCCGGCCACTGCGCTGGGGCGTGGTCGGCGAGGCGGGGCGTATCGAAGCACGCATGCAGCCGGGGATGATCTGCGATGACATCGATGCGCTGGCCGAACTTGCCGCTGCCGGGGGCGGCATCACCCGGCTGGCCGCGTTCGTGGCCGAACCGTACCTGCGCGATGGCCGGCTCCAGGCGATCCTTGCCGATGATCCGCGCTGGCGCCCGGAGCCGATGGACGTGTTCTTCTGCGTGAGTGACCGGCGTGACTTCACCGCCCGGATCCGCGCGCTGTTCGAGCACCTGCAGGCCGCGTTGCCTGCGGCATGGCGGCCACTGATGGCGTGAGGCTCAGTGCGCTGCTGCGCGGGCGTCCTCAGGGCGCTGTACGGTGACACGCAGGTGCATGCCCAGGGTCTGCGTGACGCGCATGATGGTCGCCAGCCGGGGCGGCCGCCGGCCCATCAGCTCACGACGCAGCATCCTGCAGGAAATGCCGCTGCGCTCGGAGAAGGCGCGCACGCCGTGTGCATGGACGACGGCACCCAGTGCTCTGGCAATGACCCGCGCGTCGCCCTCGCTTTCGATGATGCAGGCTTGCAGCAAGGCGGCCAGCGCGGCGGGATGGCGCACGCGCGGTGCCAGCTGGGCCAGCTCGCTCAAGGGGGAATGCGAAGGGCTGTCGCCGTATGTCGCCGGTGACAGCGAGGGGATGGGGTCCAGCGTAGCGTTGTCGGACATGGGGCCTCGCAGCGTGAGGACCACCTGCGCTGATGCGCGAGGTGGCGGACGGTGCGGGTAGCAGTACCGGCAAGTCTGGACCCAGTTCAACCGGCGGATCAGGGATCCCCACGCACCGTCCGCCATGGAAACGGCAGGACAACGCATTCTCTGCCGTGCCCGAGGGCACGAACAGAGAGGGTACCGACATTGATCAGGACTGCTATCCCGGCTGGGCCGACCGGCACCAGCGAAGCCATGGTGCGCAACGCGCTGCACCCGCGTCCATGAGAAAAACTGCGTGTTTGCAGTCGCGGACGGGAACGCGATGCCGGACACTGCGACCGTGGCGAAGGCGACATCCGCCGCACTGCCAAGCGGATCGGACGTGGCCCGTTTCGGCGCAACGCCTGTTTCAGCGAACCGGGTCCACTTCCGGGACTGCTCCGCCCTGCGTCCGGGCGTTTCTCCAGGCCTCCGCCAACGCCTGCCCCTCACCCTGCCACCCGACAACCGTGCTGACCCGCTGCGTGCCGTGCATGAGGTGGAAGACCGGCGTCTCGTAGGCATCCAGTGCGTCCCACCCCACGGCACTGGCCTGGAAGGCCATCGGCAGATCCGGATGCTGCGAATTCCACGCGCGGACTTCCGGCTCGCCACTCCATCGTGTCTCCCGCTGCACGACCAGCTGCAGACGGCCGCGAAGCTCGCCCCATGCCTCGTCGGTTGCCATGGCCTGCACGGCGCGCCGGGAGAACCCGCACAAGGGATGCACCATGGCGACGACGTGCCACCCGTCAGGCGGGCGCCACGGCACCCATTGCAGTCGGCCTTCGGCCACCGGGAGCAGAAGCCCCGGCGTCTGGAGCTGCAGATCCAGGATCCCGGGCAGCAGAGGGACATGCAGCGAACTGCGCTTGGCAACCTCGCGCGCCTGGTCGAAATCGCGCGTGGCGATCAACAGGTCCAACAGCGCCCGGTCAGCGCTAGTGTCAGCGGGAAAGGCGCGCTGCATGGCCGGGTGCAGGCAGCGCACGCGTGCCAGCCATTGCGCATCCATGACATAGCGGGCGATGTGGGCGGTGGCTGCGAAGTGTTGCTTCAGTTCAACCGGCGCGGGCACGTGGCAGTCATCCGGCAGCGCGTCCGCAGGCAGGCGTGCCTGATAGGCAGCGAGCAGGGCCGCGACCCGCTCCTGCGGGCGTGCGGATGCCCTCCCCCGCTCGATCTGTTCGACCTGCGCGCTCGATGGCAGGGTGACCGCCCCGGCGTGTACCGCCAGTGCGGCAATGGCGAGCAACGCGGCAGCCAGGCATCGACGGAACACGGCGTCACTCCGGTGGAAACGCACCTCAAGGTGCGGCTCCAACGTCGATCAGCCGATGCAGCGCGTCAAGGACAGAGGACCGGGATGCACCGAATCTGACAAGCCAGCTCCCGGCGCACCTGGCCGACGCGCTCAGCGCGTCTCGAACACGCCGCGTGCTTCGCGCGGTTCACAGCGCAGGTACTGCGGGGCGGGCACCACGCTGTCACCCAGCGCAGCGGCGGCGTGCCACGGCCAGCGCGGGTCGTACAGGATGCCGCGGGCGAGTGCGATGGCGTCGGCATGGTTGTGGCGCAGGATGGATTCGGCCTGGTCCGGCTCGGTGATCAGGCCCACGGCGATCACCGGCATGCGGGCCTGCACCTTGGCCTTGATCGCCGCGGCGAACGGCACCTGGTAGCCGGGCCCGATCTCGATCTTCTGGCGCTCGTCCAGCCCGCCGCTGGACACATGCAGGAAATCGCAGCCACGCGATTCCAGCACCAGCGCCAGCGTCTCGCTCTGGGCGATGTCCCAGCCGCCGGGCACCCAGTCACTGGCGGAGATGCGCACCCCCACCGCGACCGACGGCGACACCGCTGCACGCACCGCGTCGTACACCTCGATCAGCAGGCGCAGACGGTTCGGCAGGGCGCCACCGTAGCCATCGGTGCGCTGGTTGCTCAGCGGGGAGAGGAACTGGTGCAGCAGGTAACCGTGCGCTGCGTGGATCTCGATCAGCTGCAGGCCCAGTCGCTCGGCGCGGCGCGCGCTGTCTGCGAACGCCTGCACGATACCGGCGATCTCTGCGTCCTCCAGCGCATGCGGGGGCGGGTTAGCAGCATGGAACGGTTTGGCCGACGGGGCGACCGGCAACCAGCCATCGGCATGGTCGGCCGGCAACTGCTTGCCGCCCTCCCACGGACGCGCGGTGGAGGCCTTGCGCCCGGCGTGACCGAGCTGGATGCCGATGGGCATCGAGGACCAACGGCGAACGGAGTGCAGCACCGTGGCGAGCGCCGCTTCGGTGTCGTCGTCCCACAGGCCCAGGTCGGCGTGGCTGATGCGGCCGCGCGGCTCGACGGCGGTCGCCTCCAGGATCAGCAACCCCGCACCGGACTGCGCCAGCGTGCCCAGGTGGATGGTGTGCCAGTCGGTGGCACGGCCGTTCTCGGCGGAGTACTGGCACATCGGCGCGATCACGACGCGGTTGGGCAGGGTCAGGGGACCAAAGGTCACGGACGAAAACAGCTGGCTCACGGCGGGCAGGGTCTGTGGAAGAAACGAGACCGCTATTGCACCTCTGCTGGCCGCGCAGATCAACCGCTGTGTTCCGTGAAGCCGTGGGATGCAGAGTCCTGTGCCGGCACCGCCCGTCCCGCGCACGGCGCGGGATTCAGTCTTCCAGCCAGGGGCGCAAGGCCTCGGCACAGTCACGCTCGTCCTTGAACTGGAACAGGTCATCGGCACGCGTACGCCCCCGGTTCAATGCCGCCACGGGCAGTCCGGCCTTGGCGGCCGCCTGCACGAAACGGAATCCGGAATAAACCATCAACGAGGAGCCGACCACCAGCACCGCATCGGCGCGCTGCAGATGCGCATGCACGGTGTCCACGCGGTCGCGCGGCACGTTCTCGCCGAAGAACACCACGTCCGGTTTGAGCAGGCCGCCGCAGTGCTCGCAATCAGGCACCACGAAGGCCGAAAAGTCCGTTTCCAGGTCGGCATCACCGTCCGGTGCGATGCCCGCCTCGAGCGCGTCCCAGCCCGGGTTGGCGTGCAGCAGCCGCTGCTGCAGGCGTTCGCGCTCGCTGCGGCGCTCGCAGCCCATGCAGCGCACCGTGTCCAGGCGCCCATGCAGGTCGATCACGCGCGTGCTGCCGGCGCGCTGGTGCAGCACGTCCACGTTCTGGGTCAGCAGCACCTCGATCCTGCCACTGGCTTCCAGCGCGGCCAGGGCGTGGTGGGTGGCGTTGGGTACGGCATGGCCGAAGCGCGGCCAGCCGACGAGGCTGCGCGCCCAGTAGCGCTGGCGCGTGGAGGCTTCGCCCATGAACGCCTGGAAGGTCACCGGCGGCGTGCGTTTCCACTGGCCGTCGGCATCGCGGTAATCGGGAATTCCCGAAGCGGTACTGCAGCCTGCGCCGGTAAGGACGAACAGGCGGCGGGCGCGTGCGATGAAGTCGGTCAGTGGCTCGGTCATGGCTACTCAGATGAGGGCCCGCAGGCACCCCTGCAAGGGTGGGTCAGGCAGGCGTGGGGGTGCCGGGCAGCCGCGGCACGCTGGTGGGCTGGCCGTCCTCGCCCAGGGCGATCATCACGAAGTGGCCGCGCGTGCACAGCTTGCGCTCGCCGCTGTGCAGGTCTTCGGCGATCAATTCCACTTCCACCTTCATCGAGCTGCGGCCGACCTCGACGATCCGGCCGATGGTTTCAACCATCTCACCGACGCGGATCGGCAGTTTGAAATCGACCTGGTCGCTGCGCGCGGTCACCACCGTGCGGCGGGAATAGCGGGCAGCGGCGAGAAAGGCGGCCTTGTCCATCCAGGCCAGTGCCTGGCCACCGAACAGCGTGCCCATGTGGTTGGTGTGGTTTGGAAAGACGATCTCGGCCATGCGCACTTCGGTGAGCGGCAGGATCTCGGGCGTGATCTCGGGCGTGGGAAGCATGGGGGTGCCGTGGGCGGTGGGGAGTGAACGCGATTCTACGGCAGCGGGCGTGGCGGTCAGCGAAGGGCGGAGCGTTCTTTCCCGCCACTGCCACCACCAACGCCAACCCCGCCCCGGGAAACATCCTGCCCCACCCGCCCAACGCCAGGCGCCCCGCTGTGACCTGATGAAACAAGAACCCCGGCCGGAGCCGGGGTCTGTGCGACGCGCTGACCGCGAAGGATCAGAAGTTCATGTCGAAGGCCACTTCGCCCTTCACGCCCACCTGGTAGGCCGAAGAACGGCGCTCGAAGAAGTTGGTCAGCTCCTGCACGTCCTGCAGTTCCATGAAGGAAAGCGGATTGCGCACGTTGTACTTCTTCTCCATGCCCAGCCGATGGAAATGGTTGTCGGCGCAGTGCTGCAGGTACTGGCGCATGTCACGCGTGGAAATGCCCGCCACGCCACCGGACAGCACGTCCTCTGCGAACTGCACCTCGCACTCGATCGCCTCTTCCAGCATGGCATAGACCTGCTGCTTCATCTCATCGTCGAACAGGTCCGGCTCTTCATCGCGGATCACGTCCACGCACTCGAAGGCGAACTCCATGTGCGCGCTCTCATCACGGAACACCCAGTTGGTGCCCGAGGCCAAGCCGTTGAGCAGGCCGCGCGAACGGAAGTAGTACACATAGGCGAACGCAGCGAAGAAGAACAGGCCTTCAATGCATGCAGCGAAGCAGATCTGGTTGAGCAGGAACTGCCGGCGCTGATCACGCGTTTCGATCCGGCGCAGATCCTGGATGGAATCGATCCACTTGAAGCAGAAGTCGGCCTTCTTCTTGATCGAGTCGATGTTCTCCACCGCGTCGAACGCCTTGGCGCGCTCGTCCGGATCCGGCAGGTAGTTGTCGAGCAGGGTCAGGTAGAACTGCACGTGCAGCGCCTCTTCGTACAGCTGGCGCGAGAGGTACATGCGGGCTTCGGGCGCGTTCAAATGCTGGTAGAGGTTCAGCACCAGGTTGTTGGACACGATCGAATCGCCGGTGGCGAAGAACGCGACCAGGCGATGGATCAGATGGCGGTCGGCCGGCGACATCTTGCTGTGCAGGTCGCTGATGTCGATCTGGAAGTTGATCTCTTCCACGGTCCAGGTGTTCTTGATCGCGTTCCGGTACATCTCGTAGAACTGCGAATAGCGCATCGGACGCAGGGTCAGTTCAAAGCCCGGGTCGAGCAGCATCTGGTTCGGTTTATCGGCCATCGGTGTTTCCTTGGTTCTACGGTTGAAGCAGCCGGGCAGGGCCCGGCGCTACAGTGCGGCCATGCCGTCCAGGACGGCACGGTGCGTGTTACTGGCAGGCTTCGCAGCTTTCCGGGTTTTCCAGCGAGCAGGCGATCGCCTCGTCCGGGGTGAACACCTTGGCCGGTGCCGCCTGGTGCACGGTGGTCTTGGCGATCTTGGTCGCCGGACGCGAGCGCAGGTAGTAGGTGGTCTTGATGCCCTGCTTCCAGGCGTACATGTACATGGAGGACATCGCACCGATGCTCGGGCTTTCCATGAACAGGTTGAGCGAAGCGGACTGGTCGATGAACGCGCCACGATCGGCCGCCATGTCGATCAGCGAACGCATCGGCAGTTCCCAGGCGGTGCGATAGATGTGGCGCAGCGTTTCCGGGATCTGCACGATGCCCTGGATGGAACCGTCGGCCAGCTTGATCGCATCGCGCATTTCCGGCGTCCAGTGGCCCAGCTTCTTCAGCTCGTTCACCAGGTACCTGTTGATCTGCAGGAAATCGCCGGACAGCGTTTCACGCTTGAACAGGTTGGAGACCTGCGGCTCGACGCACTCGTAGCAGCCGGCGATCGAGGCGATGGTGGCGGTCGGCGCGATGGCGATCATCAGCGAGTTGCGCAGGCCATGTTCCTTGATCCGCTCACGCAGGGCATCCCAGCGCGCGGTGTCTTCGGGCACCACGTTCCAGGCGTCGAACTGCAGTTCGCCACTGGCCGCGCGGGTGTCGGCGAAAGACGGATGGCGACCGCGTTCCTGGGCCAGCTCCACCGAGGTTTCCAGCGCGTGGAAATAGATGGTCTCGGCGATCTTCTTCGACAGCGCGCGGGCTTCGGCACTGTCGAAGGCCAGGCGCTTGCGGAAGAACACATCCTGCAGGCCCATGCAGCCCAGGCCGACCGGACGCCAGCGCAGGTTGCCACGACGCGCCGACTCGATCGGGTAGAAGTTCAGGTCGATCACGCGGTCGAGCTGGCGGATCGCCAGGCGCACGGTGTCGGCCAGCTTCTCGTAGTCGAACTCGCCGTGGCTGTCGAAGTGGTTGCCCAGGTTAATCGAGCCCAGGTTGCACACCGCGGTCTCTTCGGCCGAGGTGACTTCCAGGATTTCGGTGCACAGGTTGGACAGATGGATCACGTTGCCCGGGCGCAGGGTCTGGTTGCTGGCGCGGTTGCACTTGTCCTTGAAGGTCATCCAGCCGTTGCCGGTCTCGGCCAGGGTGCGCATCATCCGCGAGTACAGCTTGCGCGCGGAGATGGTGCGGCTGGCCTTGCCCTGCGCTTCGGCCTGGGTGTAGGCCGCTTCGAAGGCCTCGCCGAACAGATCGGTGAACTCCGGCACCACGCGCGGATCGAACAGCGACCATTCCTGGTCGGCCTCGACGCGCTTCATGAACAGGTCCGGGATCCAGTTGGCCAGGTTGAGGTTGTGCGCACGGCGCGATTCGTCGCCGGTGTTGTCACGCAGTTCGAGGAAGTCCTCGATGTCGGCGTGCCAGCTTTCCAGGTACACGCAGGCCGCGCCCTTGCGCTTGCCGCCCTGGTTCACCGCTGCGACCGACGAATCCATGGTCTTCAGCCACGGCACGATGCCGTTGGAGTGACCGTTGGTGGACTTGATCAGCGAGCCGCGCGAACGCACCCGGGTGTAGCTCACGCCGATGCCGCCGCTGAACTTGGACAGCTGGGCGATGTCGCCGTACTTGGAATAGATCGATTCCAGCGAGTCCTGCGGGGAATCAAGCAGGAAGCACGAGGACAGCTGCTCGTGGGTGGTGCCGGAGTTGAACAGCGTCGGCGAGGACGGCAGGTAATCCAGGCTGCCCATGCGCTTGTACAGCGCCAGCGCCTCGGGCACGTCCTCGCTCAGTGCGCTGGCGATGCGCAGGAAGAACTGCTGCGGGGTCTCGATGACCTTGCGGCTGTGCGGGTGGCGCAGCAGGTAGCGGTCGTACAGCGTGCGCAGGCCGAAGTAATCGAAGTTCTGGTCCAGCATCGGTTCGATCGCATCGTTGAGCTTGCGCGCGTTGGTCTGCACGAAGTTCAGCAGGCGGTCGTTGATCAGGCCCACTTCGTGGCCACGGCCGACGGACTGGGAGAAGGCGTGGATCTCCTGGTTGGACACTTCCTTGGCGATGAAGTTGGCCAGCAGGCGGGCGGCCAGGCGGCCGTACTCGGGCTCTTCACCGATCAGCAGCGCCGCGGTGCGGATGGACAGTTCGTCCAGTTCCTGGGTGGTGGCGCCGTTGTACAGGCCCGAAATGGTCCGCGTGGCCACGCGCATCGGATCCACCGCGTGCAGGCCTTCGGCAGAACGCTGCACGGCGCGCACGATCTTGTTCAGGTCCACCAGTTCGGTCGAGCCGTTGCGCTTGGTCACGCTCATGGCGTTGGCGGTCGGCGGCGACGTCAGCAGGAACTCGCTTTCCTTGTCGATGGTGGCGCTGTTTTCGGTGGTCACGGCGATGGTCCTCTGGGCGTGAGATGGGATGCACGGCGCGCCTGGCAGGCACATGCCGGTGCGGATCCGTCAGGATGGGCTGGGGGTGTCGCACAGGACGCGACAGTGACGGGAAATCCGCTCACCGCACCCTGCACGAACCGTCACCCGACCGAGAATCACGCAGCCAGCGCCGCACAGTGTGCAGATGCGGCTGTCGGCAGTCGGAAGGGCGCCCGTGAATACCGTTGCAGGACGATGCCGGAGCCCCGTCAGCAGGGCCGGCCTTTCCCGTCCGGACCGGCGGCCCCTTGGGGTCGTCGGCACCGACGGCCACAAGATAGTGGGGGTAGGAGGGGTCGTCAACGCCAAATGTAGGGATTTGGCCCAATCCCTTGTGGCGCAACGATCACCGGTTTCTGGCGTTCGCGCCACCGCTGACACCCGTCGGAAACGGGTGCGCAGTCAAGGGACAGACGGCATTTTTTTTGCGACAGCGTCCGTCGATTTCTGCAACAACGTACCCTCACGCGCCCTCCACAAAGCTGGCTGCGCACGCGACGGGATGACCTGGGGATCAAGGCGCAATCGGGCCCTGTGAGCCTGGTGCGTGAGGATCCCCTGCAGCCGGCCTTCAGGCCTTGTGCGCGGTGCTGAGGTAGTCGGCGCTCTGCATTTCGATCAGGCGCGAGGCAGTGCGCTCGAAGGCGCCCTGCAGGCGCTCGCCGCTGTACAGCTCGACCGGCGAGGTCGCGGCGGTGCAGACCAGGTTGACGTGGCGGTCGTACAGTTCGTCGATGAGGTTCACGAAACGGCGCGCGGCGTCCTCGTTGTTGCGGTCGAACGCCGGAATGTCCCCCAGCAGCACGGTGTTGAACTCCTGCGCGATCTCGATGTAATCCGAGGGCCCGCGCGGCCCCTCGCACAGCGCCGGGAAATCGAACCACGCGATGCTCTTGCCTCGGCCACGCACCGGGATCTTGCGTCCTTCGATCTCGATGTTGCCCGGCTGCGCGGCTTCGCCGCCGCTCAGGTCAGCCCAGCGCGTGCCCAGCCAGGCATCGCTGTCGGCCTGCAGCGGCGCACGGTAGACCGGCGAACGGGTCAGTGCACGCATGCGGTAGTCCTCGGTACCCTCGGCATACAGTTCCACGCAGAAGCGCTGCAGCAGGCCGATGGCGGGCAGGAAACTGTCGCGCTGCAGGCCGTTGAGGTAGAGGTTTTCCACCGCTGTGTTGGAGGTGGTCACCAGCGTCACGCCCTCGGCGAACAACCGCTCCAGCAGCCGCGCCAGCAGCATCGCATCGCCGATGTCGGTGACGAAGAACTCGTCCAGCACCAGCACCCGCAGCTTGCTGCGCCATTCCTGCGCGATCTTCGCCAGCGGGTCGCTCTGCCCCTGGTGCGCGCGCAGGCGCTCGTGGATGCCGCGCATGAAGCGGTGGAAATGCGTGCGGTATTTCTGCTCCAGCGGCAGCCCGTCGTAGAACAGGTCCACCAGGAACGTCTTGCCGCGGCCCACGCCGCCCCAGAAGTACAGGCCCTTGACCACCTGCGGCTTGCTGAAGAACGAGGACAACCGGTCCAGCCAACCGTCATCGCCATCTTCCAGCAGCGCCACATGGATGCGGTCCAGCTCGGCCAGTGCCGCGTGCTGGGCCACGTCGTTCTGCCAGTCACCGCGCGCCACGCCCTCCGCATACCGCTGCGAAGGCTTCATCGCTGTTTCATTCATGCCGCCGGTTCCGCGCCGGGCAACCACCGTTTCACGCCATGGGTCACAGCGCCGCGCAGGTCGATCAGCTTGCGGTGGAAGAAGTGGCTGGTGTCGGGCATGCGCACCAGTTCGTGCGGCGCCTCGACACCGTCCAGCCAGTCGAACACCGCCTGCGGATCCACGATCTCGTCCTGCTCGCCCTGGATCACCAGCCAGTGCGCCGGCGGGGCGATGCCGCTGAAGTCCCAGCGACCGGCCGGCGGCGCGATGGAGATCAACGCCTGCGGCTGGATGTCAGCGGCCGCCTTGAGCGAAACGAAGGCGCCGAAGCTGAAGCCGGCAAGCCACAACCGGTCATCCGGGCGGTGCGCGCGGACCCAGGCGACCACCGCTTTGAGGTCGTCCTGCTCGCCCACGCCACTGTCGAACGCACCGGCCGATCCGCCGACGCTGCGGAAGTTGAACCGCACCGTGGTGATGCCCAGCTCGCGCAGGGCGGTGGCGGCCATGGTGACCACTTTGTTGTGCATCGTGCCGCCCTCGGTGGAGAGCGGATGGCAGACGATGGCGGTGACCGGCTGGGCGGGCACCTCCGGCTTGGGCAGATCGACCGCGACATCCAGCGGTCCGACAGGACCATCGATGGCCAGCGTGGCCGACTGCGAGGGGAAGGGTGGATTGCGCATGGCAACATGATAGCGTCCCCTGCCCTCCCTCTGCTCCCCGGCCCCATGTCCTATCTGGTTTTCGCGGTGATCTGCAGTGTCCTGGTCTCGGTGCTGCTCAAGCTGGCCCGGCGCCACGCCCTGGAGGTGGGGCAGATGGTCACCTGGAACTATCTGGTTGCCGCAAGCCTGTGTACGCTGCTGCTGAAGCCGCCGCTGGCCTCGCTGCAGCAGCCGCACGCGCCGTGGGCCGCGCTTCTCGCGCTGGCGGTGATCCTGCCCACGATCTTCCTGGTGCTGGGCCGCGCCATCGCCGTGGCCGGCATCGTGCGCAGCGATGTGGCGCAACGGCTGTCGCTGCTGCTTTCGCTGCTCGCCGCGTTCGCGCTGTTCGGCGAACAGGCCGGCCCGCTGCGTCTGGGGGGGCTGGGGCTCGGGCTGCTGGCCATCGTGGCCATCACCGCACGCAGTGGCCCACAGCCGCAGGTACGGGGCAGCTGGCGCTGGCTGCTGGGGGTGTGGGTGGGTTTTGCGCTGGTGGACGTGCTGCTCAAGCAGGTCGCGCTGTCCGGCACGCCGTCGATGGCCGCGCTGCTGGTGAGTTTCAGCATCGCCTTCGTGCTGATGCTGGCGCTGCAGGTCAGTCGCCATGCCTTGGGGAAGACGCGCCTGGACGCGCGCAACGTGGGCGCCGGTGCCCTGCTGGGACTGCTCAACTTCGGCAACATCTTCTTCTACGTGCGCGCCCACCAGCAGTTGTCCGGCAGCCCCGCCACCGTGTTCGCCGGCATGAACATCGGCGTGGTGGTGCTGGGCGCGCTGGTCGGCCTGCTGGTGTTCGGTGAGCGCATCAGTGCCTGGAACCGGGTCGGCCTCGGGCTGGCGATCATCGCCATCGGGATGATCGCCGCTGGATGAGGCGTCGCCTCAGCGTGCGAAACCCAGCAGCAGCGGATCATGGTCGCTGCTGCGCCAGGGGCCTTCCACGTTCGCCTTCTGGTAGCCGCTGGCATCCTGCTCATCGGCATTGGCATGCCATTCGGCAGCGCCCTGCAGCCGTGCCGCCATGCCGGCGTTGAGCAGCGCGTGGTCCAGCCTGCCGGTGTAACCGTTGTAGACGTAGCTGTAGGGGTGCTGCACCTTGGCGACCGCGAACGCATCCTGCCAGCCGGCGCCGTGCAGCGCGCGGATCGGGTCTTCCATCGCATAGGCGTTGAAATCGCCCAGCAGCACGGCGTCCGGCGTGCCGGTGCCGGTCGGATCGCCCTGCATCCACGCCTCGAGCTGGCGTGCCGAGGCGACGCGGGTGGCGTTCCAGCAGGACTGCCCATCGTTCTGGTCGGCATCGGCGCCGCTGGCGTCGCGGCACCCCTTGGACTTGAAGTGATTGGCCACCACCACGAACGGCCTGCCACCACCGGCCGGGGTGAACGCCTGCGCCAGCGGCACCCGGCTGTGCTCGGTGAACGTGCCGCCCTGCAGCGTGGCCGGCTCACCCAAGGGGCTTACACGGCTGCTGCGGTAGATGATGCCGACGCGGATGGGATTGTCGCCCGGACCGTTGCCGGCCTCCACGAACCGCCAGTCCCCCGCACTGCCCTGCACGCCATTGAGGGCGGCGACCAGGGTGGCGATGGCCGAGTCCGGCCCGTAGCCATCGTTTTCCAGCTCCATCAGCGCTGCCACGTCCGCCTGCAGCGGCATGATCGTGGCCAGCAGCTTCTTCAGCTGCGCCTGGTGTTCGCCCAGCGTACGTGCACCGCGCAGGGTCGGGAAGCCGCTGCCCCGGCCATCGCCGTTGAAGAAGTTCTCCAGGTTGAACGCTGCGATCTTCAGCGCGCCCGGCACCTGCGGCGCCTGCGGGCGCTGCAGCGGCGGGAGTTCCAGCGCCCGCCCCAGGTGCAGGGTCGGGCGGCCCTGTCCATCCACGTGGACACGACCTTCGACGTTCCGCAGCGACATGCCCGTGCGCAGTACTCCGCCGGCCGCCAGATAGGGCACGGTCTGCGGATCACGCGCCGCGCTGCCATCATCGAGCACCAGCCGTCGGCGCTGATTGTCGGCCAGCACCCGCGCCATGTCGGGGGTGCCCGGCGCGGCCACTTCGGTGGGCTGCCACAGCCGTCCCCCGAAGGCGACCGTCAACTGGCCTGCCCGCTCCAGCCCGTCGGTGCCCACCAGGGTCAGGGGCGCGGCGATGCGGACGTACCGTCCGTCCAGCACGCGCCAATTCTCCGGCGCCTGGGCGAGCGTGATCGTTGCCCCCGGTCCGGGCGTGGACAGGCGCGCGGTGTCGGCTGCCGGTGCGGACTGCGGCACGGCCTGGGCAAATGCAGTGGGAATGGCCAGGGCCAACGCCAGGGCAAGGGCAAGGGAACGACGGCGCATCGACGACAACTCCGGATCAGCAAGCGGGAACGCGGAAGCGGCCGGGGCCGGCGCCCGCGAAGGGTGGCGACACTCTACCCATAAACCGCCGGAGTCGGACGCTGCGCGGCATGAAATGCCGCCTTCGGCACGGCCGGCGTGGTCCGGGGACGGGACGCTGCACCGCCTCACGGGTGCTGCAGCCCGTCCTCGTCCAGGTGGGCCGGCGCATCGCCGGCGTTCTCCATCCAGCCGGCACCGTCCAGCGCTTCGAACACCTTCTGGCCCTGGACGGCATCGAAGCTGCCCGCCACGTAGCGGCCATCGGAGGACAGGCTCAGTCCGAAGGCGTGCTCGCGCCCGTCCATGTCCCACCAGCTCCCGGTCAGTCGGCGGACGTCCTCGATGCGCTGTTCGGCCTCGACCAGCGCCGGCCGCAGCGCGCCCGTTCCTGTGGCGTCGATCTCCAAGCGACTGCCGATCTGCAGCGCGTTCAGCGCAGCAATGTCGACGTGGATGAACTGACGACCGTCGTCCAGTTGCGCTTCGCGCAGCCACGGGAACGCAGCGGCCGTGGCCTTGCGGCTGCCTGCGGTGAACGGCACGGGCGGCCTGCCCGTCTCCCGTCGTGGTTCCGCTGGCGGCCTGCGGCCGGGAACGGACAGCGGGCTCGCGCCACCGCTGTCCTGCAGCGCGGGCGGGTCCGTGGGGCGGTTGCCAGTGGCGAGCCAGAGCAGCATCGCCACGGTCAGCACGCTGCCGCTCCACAGCGCGATCCGCCACGCCTTCACCGGTAGCCCGCCACGGCAGCGGAGAACGCATTCATGACGGCCACGCCATCCACTTCGCCTGCGTTGCGCATCGGCAGCCCCTCTGCGCTGAAACGCAGCGGCGTGCCGTAGTACGGCTGCGCGTTGCCGGCCATGATGTTCGCCACCGGGCCACTGCCGTGGCCGAGCCCGAGGTTGTGCCCCAGTTCGTGGCGCATGACGGTGATCCCGCAGTCCAGGCTGCCGGTGGCGACCATGTTGAAGGCCGAGGCGCGTACCCAGGCCAGGCCGCACCCTGATTCGGTGCCTTCGTAGTAGATGCCATCGGCCTTCACTTCATCGCGCCATTGCTGCGCCAGCGGCGCGTCCCGCAATGCGGAAACGGCGTGGTTGAGCGTCGTCCAGCTCGAGGGCGCGTCGTATTCCCGCAGCCCGACCACGCGATAGCGGAAGTCCGCGCCTGAGTTTTCCAGGGCTTCGTTGGTCAACGCCATGGCCTGGACCAGGCGTGCGCGCGCCGCGCTCGCCCCCAGACGGCCCGCCGATGCCTTCGAATACAACGACAGGATGTCGATGGTGCGGGTCTGGCGATGCCATTGGCCGTCCTCTCCTACCGCGAACGCGACCTGCTCGCCGGCATCGACCCGTTCGGAAAGGCCTCGCGCCACGACGGTGATGCTGCGGTCATCGGCGGCATCGAGCAGCACCCGGGCTCCGCCCTGGGCCGCTGGCAGCACCAGCTGCTGCGGGCCATCGCCACGGGAGGCAACCACATGTGTCACCGGGACATCGGCGCTTGCCAGCCGGCCTTCGGGCAGCGTGCCCAACGGCACGCGGCGCGTCGGGTATCGCGTCAGGTGCCATGCACGCGTGTCGGCGGTGTACATGAACTCGTATTCGTCGCCGCGGGCGAGCTCAGTGGGGGCGGGCCGGGCGAAGTGTTCGGCCGTGATCGTGGCCGGGAAGGTTGCCGTGCTGCGCAGGACGAACCGGTCACGGTCACCTGCCATTGCCGGAAGGGTCTGGGTGGCACGCCAGTGGCCATCGCGCAGGTCGACCCGGGTACGCGGCGAGGTGGGCTCCTGCAGCGCGACCGCGGCCGACTGGGTGCGTTCAGGCGCGTTGACCAGCAGCCACCGGCCGAGCGCCTTGATGAAGCGGAACACATAGGTGTCGCCGCCGCGCACCTGCAGCGTGCCCGGGTACACCACCTGGTCCGTGAGGACCTGCGCCGTCGCGGCAGCCATGCTCTGCACGGCGAGCAGCGCGCCCTCCGGCCCGTCTTCCGGCAGGCCGATACGCGGCGCATGGTGGCTGTCGTCCAGATACAGGTAAGCGAGCGTCTGCGCCTGTACCGGCAGGCGATATTCCGGTCCAGGAACCACCTCGATCCTGTTCGCCGGTATCCATCTCGCCAACGCGCTGTTCCAGGTGAACTGCAGGGTCGTGCCCCGGGTCAGCGCGATCTGCGCGATGCCGAACAGCGTGGCCTGCGCATCGACCTGGCTGGCATAGGACGCCGCACTGTGGATCTGGACCACATCACCCTGCCGCGGCGCGGTCGGCAGGCGGATATCGGCGACCCAATCGCCATCGGCGGTGTTGAACACAACGCGGTCGAAGCCGCTGGGAATCTGTCCACTGCCTCCATTGAGGCGCGGGCTGGTCACCCGTTCGGCGGCGTGCACGGAGACGGCACAGGACAGGCAGAACGTGGTGAGCAGTGCACAGCAGGTACGTGTCATGGGATCCATCATCGGGAGAACCTCCAACCAGACCGGGCGAAGGTCCAGCCTGGTCCTGCCCGGTTCCCATGACCATGATGATCATTGCAAACACACTGCGCGCCGAGACACGCGGCCGGGCGCGACCTTACTTGAGGTTTCCGATCATCCAGTCCACGGTGGCGTGGATCTGCGCTTCGGTCAGCGCCGGATTGCCCCCCTTGGGCGGCATGATGCCGCCGTCGGGGCCGGTGTAGCCCTCGATGGCGTGCTTGTAGAGGGTGTCCTTGCCCTGTGCGATGCGCGCATCCCAGTGCGCATGGTCCAGTGTCGGGGCCAGACCAACGCCGGTGGTGTGGCAGGCGGTACACAACTGTTCGTAGATCACCTTGCCATCGGTGGTGCCGCCGTAGGCGACCTGCGAGGCGGCCTTGGCCAGCGCGGCGGCCTGGGCGGCGGCCTGCGCCGCCACGCCCGTGCCACCGGCATACACCGCCCCCAGTGGCGCGATGCGCTGCTCGGTGCGCAGCGCGGCCGAGGGTGGGACGTCCGGCGGAATGCGCGTATGCAGCCAGGCCGCGAGGGCGATAAGCCCCAGGGTGACCACGGCCAGGCCGCCGATCACCATGGAAAAGCGTTTCAGGAACTCAAGGTCGTGATTACGCACTCTGGGTTACCCCTGGCTGATAGTCGATGGACCACGGCTGAGCGGTTGCACCTGCCCGGCGAGTATAGAACGCGCCCTGCCGACCACAAGCGCGCAGTGCAGCATGAGGAGCCATGCCACGCTGCCCCTGCACGTCCGTTGCTGGAATTCAGTGCGCGGGCGGGCGGGCGCCGGCGGCCTGCAGGCAGAAGGCGCTGATGGACGCGGCCAGTGCCTGCTGGTCGCGCTGGGCCTGCCGGCTCGGCGCGGTGGGACCGACCAGCGCTTCGGTGAACGCCCCTACGATGCAGGCGGCCGTCACCTCCGCGTCCTGCGGGGGAAACGCGCCGGAGGCGATCCCTGCTTCCACCAGCTGGCGGAAGATCGCACCGAAGCGTCGCCGACCGCGGATACGCTCGGCCTCCACCTCCGGATCCACCGGCTCGGCGATGAACGCGTAGGCCAGCCCAGGCCCGGCGAGGGCGCGGCGCACAAAGGTGGTGATGGCTGCCTCCAGCCGCTGTGGGACAGGGGCATCACCGGCTGCCAGCGCCTGGAGGATCTCCACCTCGCGCGTCACCGCCGCGCTCAGTACCTCCACGAACAGCTCCGCCTTCGAGGGGAAATGCCGGTAGATCAGTCCGGTGGACACGCCCGCCTGGGCGGCCACCGCGGTCACCGGGGCACTGCGGTAGCCCCCGGCGGCCACCAGTTCGCGGGTGGCCAGCAGGATGCGTTCGCGGGCGCCGGCCAGGCGTTCTTCCATCAACGGCGAGCGTTTGTAGGCCATGGAGTGATTCCAGGTTCAATAGTTGAATCATAGTTCACTTTTTGACCGAACCGGGCTAGGCTGGGGTCATCGCCTGCGCGGACGGACGTTCGCATCCCCCTCCGGCGCGTCCCTCATCCGTTGTCACTGGAGTCGCCCGCATGCACGTTCCGTCCCTCAATTTCGATCTCGGTGAAGACCTCGACATGCTGCGCGAAAGCGTCGCGCAGTTCGCCGCCGCCGAGATCGCCCCGCTGGCCGCCGAGTGCGACGAGACCAACCAGTTCCCGCTCGCGCTGTGGCGCCGGCTGGGCGAGCAGGGCCTGCTCGGCATGACGGTGGAAGAGCAGTACGGTGGCACCGGCATGGGCTACCTGGCGCATGTGCTGGCCATGGAGGAGATTTCGCGTGCCTCCGGTGGCATCGGGCTGTCCTACGGCGCGCACTCCAACCTGTGCGTGAACCAGCTGCGCAAGAACGGCAGCGAGGAACAGAAGCAGCGGTTCCTGCCCGGCCTGTGCAGCGGCGAGCTGATTGGTGCGCTGGCCATGAGCGAGCCCGGCGCCGGCTCGGACGTGGTGTCGATGAAGCTGCGCGCGGAAAAGCGCGGCGACCGCTATGTGCTCAACGGCAACAAGATGTGGATCACCAACGGGCCCGATGCGGACGTGCTGGTGGTGTATGCCAAGACCGATCCGGACGCCGGCGCCAAGGGCATCACCGCCTTCCTGGTGGAAAAGGGCATGAAGGGCTTTTCCACCGCGCAGAAGCTGGACAAGCTGGGCATGCGTTCTTCGCCCACCTGCGAGCTGGTGTTCCAGGACTGCGAGATTCCCGAGGAGAACGTGCTGGGCAGCGTCGGCAGCGGCGTACGCGTGCTGATGTCCGGCCTGGACTACGAACGCGTGGTGCTTTCCGGCGGGCCGCTGGGCCTGATGGCCGCGGCGATGGACGTGGTGATGCCGTACGTGCACGAGCGCCACCAGTTCGGTGAGCCGATCGGCAGCTTCCAGCTCATCCAGGCCAAGATCGCCGACATGTACGTGGGCCTGGGCGCCTGCCGTGCGTATGTGTATGCCGTGGCGCGCGCCTGTGACCAGGGCCGGACCACGCGCCAGGATGCGGCCGGTGCCATCCTGTATTCGGCCGAGAAGGCGACCTGGCTGACCGGCCAGGCGATCCAGATCCTCGGCGGCAACGGTTACATCAACGAGTACCCGACCGGGCGCCTGTGGCGCGATGCCAAGCTGTACGAAATCGGTGCCGGCACCTCGGAGATCCGCCGGATGCTGATCGGCCGCGAACTGTTCCAGCGCACGCTGTAAGGGCCTTCCATGAGCACACTGAGCACCCAGCTGCAGGCGAGCAGCGAGACCTTCCAGGCCAACCGCAGCGCCCTGCAGGCGGTGGTCGATGACCTGCACGCCACGCTTGCACGTGTCGCACTGGGCGGCAGCGAGGCCGCTCGCCAGAAGCACACCGCGCGCGGCAAGCTGCTGGTGCGTGACCGCATCGATGCACTGCTCGACCCGGGCAGTGCGTTCCTGGAAATCGCCCCGTTGGCCGCCCATGGCCTGTATGACGACGCCGTGCCCTGTGCCGGCGTGGTGGCGGGCATCGGGCGGGTGAGCGGCGTGGAGTGCGTGATCGTGGCCAACGATGCCACCGTCAAGGGCGGCACCTACTACCCCATGACGGTGAAAAAGCACCTGCGCGCGCAGGAGATCGCCGAGCAGAACCACCTGCCGTGCATCTACCTGGTGGATTCCGGCGGCGCATTCCTGCCGCTGCAGGACGAAGTGTTCCCGGACCGGGATCATTTCGGGCGCATTTTCTACAACCAGGCCAACCTGTCCGCGCAGGGCATTCCACAGATCGCCTGCGTGATGGGCAGCTGCACCGCCGGCGGCGCCTACGTGCCGGCCATGAGCGATGAAACCGTGATCGTGCGTGGGCAGGGCACCATCTTCCTCGGCGGTCCGCCGCTGGTGAAGGCGGCCACCGGTGAAGTGGTGAGCGCCGAAGACCTGGGCGGTGCCGATGTGCACACGCGGCTTTCCGGCGTGGCCGACCACATGGCGGACGATGATCTGCAGGCGCTGGCCCGCGTGCGTGCGATCATCGCCCGGCTCAACTGGCGCAAGCCCGTGCCGGCGATGGCCCTGCAGCCGCCGGAAGAACCGCTGTATCCGGCCGAAGAACTCTACGGCGTGATTCCCGCCGATACCCGCAAGCCCTTCGATGTGCGCGAGGTCATCGCGCGCCTGGTCGACGGCTCGCGCCTGGATGAATTCAAGCCGCGTTACGGCAGCACGCTGGTGACCGGCTTCGCCCACCTCCATGGCTATCCGGTGGGCATCATCGCCAACAACGGCATCCTGTTCTCCGAGTCCGCGCTGAAGGGCGCGCACTTCATCGAACTGTGCACCCAGCGCAACATCCCGCTGGTGTTCCTGCAGAACATCACCGGCTTCATGGTGGGCCGCAAGTATGAGCAGGGGGGCATCGCCAAGGACGGTGCCAAGCTGGTGATGGCGGTGGCCTGCGCGAAAGTACCCAAGTTCACCGTGGTGATCGGCGGCTCGTTCGGGGCGGGCAACTACGGCATGTGTGGCCGCGCCTACTCACCGAATTTCCTGTGGATGTGGCCCAACGCGCGGATCGGCGTGATGGGCGGGGAGCAGGCGGCCAGCGTGCTGGCCACGGTCCGGCGCGATGGCATCCAGGCCAAGGGCGAGGACTGGACGGCCGAGGACGAGGACGCCTTCAAGGCCCCCATCCGCGACCAGTTCGAGCGGCAGGGACATCCCTACTACGCCAGCGCACGGTTGTGGGATGACGGCATCATCGATCCGGCCGACACCCGTCGCGTGCTGGCCCTGGCGCTGTCGGCCAGCCTCAACGCCCCGGCCCGCGAGACACGCTTCGGCGTGTTCCGCATGTGACCTGCGCCATGACCGAGCCTGTATCCATGAAGCCTGCCGCACCGTTCACCAAAGTCCTGATCGCCAACCGGGGCGAGATCGCCTGCCGCGTCATCGCCACCTGCCGCCGCCTGGGCATCGCCACGGTGGCCGTGTATTCCGATGCGGACCGCACTGCCCGTCACGTGCGCCTGGCCGACGAGGCCATCCACATCGGGCCGGCCGCAGCGCGTGAAAGCTACCTGCGTGGCGACGCGTTGCTGGACGCGGCGCGCCGCACCGGGGCGCAGGCCATCCATCCCGGCTACGGATTCCTGTCCGAAAATGCCGGCTTCGCCGAGGCGTGCGCCGCCGCCGGCGTGGTCTTCATCGGGCCGCCGGCCAGCGCCATCCGCGCGATGGGAGACAAGAGCGCGGCCAAGGCGCTCATGCAGCAGGCAGGCGTGCCGCTCACGCCCGGTTACCACGGTGACGAGCAGGCGCCGGTGTTCCTGCACGCGCAGGCCGATGCCATCGGCTACCCGGTGCTGATCAAGGCCAGCGCCGGCGGCGGTGGCAAGGGCATGCGCAAGGTCGAGCGCAGCGAGGCGTTTCTCGACGCCCTGGCCAGCTGCCAGCGCGAGGCTGGCGCCGCCTTCGGCAACGATCATGTGCTGGTGGAGAAGTACGTCGAGCGCCCGCGGCATATCGAAATCCAGGTGTTCGGTGACAGCCACGGCAACGTGGTGCACCTGTTCGAGCGCGACTGTTCGGTGCAGCGGCGCCACCAGAAGGTGCTGGAAGAGGCGCCGGCGCCGGGCATGAGCGCCGATCGCCGTGCAGCGATGGGGGCCGCAGCGGTGGATGCCGCGCGTGCGGTGGGCTACGTCGGCGCGGGCACGGTCGAGTTCATCGCCGGCCCGGACGGCGATTTCTATTTCATGGAAATGAACACCCGGCTGCAGGTGGAACACCCGGTCACCGAATACATCACCGGCACCGACCTGGTGGAATGGCAGCTGCGCGTGGCGGCTGGACAGCCCCTGCCCCGCCGCCAGGACGAACTGGCGATCACCGGTCACGCCCTCGAAGCACGGCTGTACGCCGAGGATGCGGACCGTGGATTCCTGCCGTCCACCGGCACGCTGCGCCGCCTGCGCCTGCCGCAGCCATCGGCCCACGTGCGCGTGGATACGGGCGTCGAGGAGGGCGACAGCATCACGCCTTACTACGATCCCATGATCGCCAAGCTGATCGTGTGGGACGTGGACCGCGACACCGCGCTGCGCCGCATGCGCCAAGCATTGGCCGACTGCCAGGTGGTTGGCGTGACCACCAACGCCGCGTTCCTGCGCCGGTTGGTGCAGACCGGTTCGTTCGCACAGGCACGGCTGGATACCGCGCTGATCGAACGCGAGCAGGCGGCGCTGGCACCCGCCCCGGAGGTCGATGCATCGCTGTGGACGCTCGCGGCCATCGCGGCCTTTGAACATTCGGCGCCGGCACCGGGCTTCGCAGGCGATCCGCATTCGCCGTGGCAGCAGCAGGACGGCTGGCGCCTGGGCGCCGCGGCGCCCCGCGTGCTGGTGCTGCAGCAGGGGGAACACCGGCAGTGCCTGAAGGTGTGGCCACAGGCCGGTGGCTGGCGCGTGCAGTGCGATGGCGCTGCACCGGTGTCCGTGCCCGGCACGTTCGAGGGCAGCGCCCTGACGGCGCAGGTGGACGGCGAGCGCCGGACCGTGCACACGCTGCGCGATGATGCGCAGCTGTATCTGTTCGCACGCGATGGGCAGCATCGTTTCGCGCTGCAGGATCCGCTGGGCGGGTCGGCGGCTTCGGCGGTTGACGCCGGCAGCCTGCTCGCGCCCATGCCCGGCCGGATCATCGCCACGCTGGTGCCGGCCGGTACCCAGGTCAAGCGCGGTACACCGCTGGTGGTCCTGGAAGCGATGAAGATGGAACACACCCTGCAGGCGCCGGCCGATGGCACGGTGAAGGGCTACCGCGCGAAGGCGGGCGAGCAGGTCGGGGACGGAGCGGTGCTGGTGGATTTCGACGCCGGCTGAGGGATGCGCCGGCGGGCCGTGCCGCCCTGCGCGGTCCGGCCCGCGCCGCCTGCATTCAACCGGATGCGGTGCCCGCCGGCCACACCCGTCCAGCGGGATCCATCTCCGCCATGGCCTGCACGGCCGAGCGCCACCCGAACCCACAGACGGCCAGCACGCCGTTTTCGATGGGATCCAGTGACAGCAGGGATTCCAGTTGTGCTTCGTTGATCGCGGCGGTCACGAAGGCACCGAGCCCCAGGCCGGTCGCGGCGCTGTAGATCGCCTGTGAGATGTGCCCCGCATCGAGTGTCACCGCGCGGTAGGCTTTGGCGTGGTTTCTGTATTTCCAGAAGTTCCGCTCGAAATGGCAGACAAGCGCGATCTGCACATGCGCCGAGGCAAACCAGTCCTGCCCGGCGACCAGCGTCAGCATCCATGCGGGAAGGTCGGTCGGCTGGTGCGCGGTGCGCGCCAGCTCATGCGCGACCGGGTGGTAGTGGTACAGGCCCGGCGCCACGCCGTCGACATGGCGCACGATGACATACGCCTCGATGGGATGCAGGCTTCCGCCGGACGGCACGTTCTTCTTGAGGAACCGCGCGCCCGGTCCGGTTTCCACTACCGCGTGGGCCTTCAGGACCTGGTGCAGGATGTGGGCGAGTGAGCCCAGGGGCAGCGCGCGCGAGGCATCGTAGTTCCGGCAGGTCACCCGACGCGCCAGCACCGCGTCTTCCGGCCCGCCTGGCGCAACGGGCAGCGTGATCGCACCCGCCTGGCGGACGGGCGCCTCGGGCGGCGGCGGACCCAGCGCACGGACGAGGTCGGCGGCGGTGATCAGCTGCTTTTCGACCATCTCACCGGCACCGTCGACCTCTGCCCAGCGGGAGTGGCGGTGATGGATCGCAGACAGTGACCACCAGTGGCCCTGGCGCACCCGCTGGTCGGCATCGCGATACCGCGCCGGCTCGCCCGTGCGGGCGATGAGCAGCCCCTTCTCGATCAGTTCGACAACCAGCGCCCGGGCCTGCGGTGCGCCGGGCAGCGGCTGCCATGCCTCGCCGTTACATTGCAGCAGCAGCGCAGCGGCGTCGGCGCCGAGCACGATGGCGTCATCCAGATGCGCCGCGCGCGCGATCACCCGTGTCTCATGGGCCAGGCCCGTGCCCCCGGCCAGTACCCCTGCAAGGGAGAAGACGGGTGTCTCTTCGGGCAACAGGGCCAGGGCGTGGCAGCGCCGGAAATGCATGGCAGGCAGTCATCGTCGGCCGGTATGGCCACTGCACGCATTATGCCGGGCCCGCGCGCCCGGCCAAGCGCGCGCCGCAACGGCGCGATTCAAGGCGCTGCCGCGTGCGCCGCTAATGAACGTGTAGCTGTGGCAGCGCTGCTGCGGGGCTACGTGTCCTCCCCATCCCTGGATCCCGATGATGTCGAACGAAAAGAAACCCTTGTCGGCCACCGACGCTGCCAAGCTGTTGGACCTGCTCACCACCGACGCGGCCTTCCGCGCCGCCTTCCAGGCCGACCCGCCCAGGGCCCTGCTGCAGGTCAGCGCAGAGGCGGCCGCGGCGGCGCAGGACTGCGAGATGCCCGGTGAGCTCGCTTCGATCGAAGCGCTCAGCGCCGCACGCGCCCAGCTGACCCAGCACTTCACGGAGAACGCCACTTTCAGCGTGCCGCACTGCTTCATTTCCGGCGATCCCTCGCCCCGGCCGTAAGGCCATGCTGCACGTCCGCCGCTCACTCCGGGGCGGCGGCACAGCGTCGATCCGCCAGCGAGGCGCTGTCGCGGACATTCAGCGACTGCAGCACCGCAGAGCCGGAGAACTCGGCATAGGCCAGGCCCCGGTGGGCGTGCAACCAATCGGTCTGGCGCTGTGCGGCAATCCGGTCGCCCAGGTCCGCGTGCACCTTCGCAAGCACGCTGTGCACCTGGAAAAGCTCGGTCCCGTTGACCATCGCCTCGAGCTGGAGCCGTGCCGCTGCGGGATCGCCGGATAGTCGACGCTGGTTCGCCACCACCAGCGCGGTCATTTCCAGCGCCTTCTGATCGGCCAACCCCGTGGCCAGGGTTTCCATGCGCGGAATTACGCGGGATACCGCTTCATGCAGTCCCATCCGCTGGGCTGCGTATGCGGCGGCGGCAGCAAAGAACAGCCGTCCGCCCCGGTCGGCGGCACCGGCGTCGGTCGCGGAGGCAAGCAGGGACGACACGGTAGCCCGCACGTAGGCGGGATCCGGGCACTGCCCGGCCGCCGCATGCGCCGCCAGGTCCACCGCCGACAGAAGCTGGCAGACGAAGTCGCTTTGCCTGCAGTGACTGGCCGCCGCCGAGGCGGCGCGGACGGCCTCGTCATGGCGCCCTTCATCTACCGCCAGCGTGACACCTTCCAGCCATCCCGCCGGGCCGTCCGCAGGCAGCGAAGCCAGCGTACGGCGGGCAGCCGCCCTGTCCCCGGAGGCCGCCAGCGCGGCCGCCAGATGGCGGGTGGAGGGGTCCTTGCCCGTGGCGAGCGCCTTGCGCTGGGTTTCCACGGCGGCCAGGAGCTCGCCCCGTGCCAGCTGGATCCGCCCCAGCAGTTGGAGCGTGACGGGCCGGAGCGGATTCTGCGCGACGTCGGCCCGCAGCACCGCGCTCCGTGCTTCCTCATAGCGGCCAAGGGCGAAGGCGGCCAAGGCATGGTTCACGTTGGCACCGTGATGGTCCGGGTACAGCTCGGCAAGCGTCTGCCATGCACCCAGGGCGGCCGTTTCCGAATCGGAGAACATCTCCAGCCGCCACGCTTCCAGGTACAGCCGTTCGCGCGTCGTCAGCCTGTTCTTCAATCCCTCGACTTTCACCAGCACGGCACGCGCCTGGTCGCGTTGCCCACGGCTGACGAGCACACGCATGCGGGCCATCCAGGCCATGGCGAAACCGGGGTCGATGTCGGTTGCGATGGTGTAGAACTTCATCGACTCGTCGACCCTGCCCGCGCCGTAGGCCGATTGGCCTTTTGCATACGCGTTGAGTGCGTCCAGGTCGCCGGTGGCCACCTTTGGCAGCGGTTCCGATGCCTTCCTCACTTCCACCAGTGCTTCACCCAGGCGCTCGCGCAGGTCCGCGGCGACCTCGTCGGTGGAAGACAGGGCCGAACCGTAGCCTCGCCCGTCGGCGTGGACGGTATAGACCGATTGCCCGCCCAACGGATCCACCACCTCCACCGACACCCGGAGCAGGCCGTGCACTTCACGCACCGACGGCACGAGCACGGCACGCGCACCATCGCGGGCCGCGATCCGTATGGCCAGGGATCGGTCGATCACTGCGCTCTCGGGAAGCAGCATCCTGGTGAGGGTGTCGCGGGCCTTCAGGTCACTGAGCACATTGACGTGGCGGGACTGTTCCAGCGTGATGCGCAGTGCCTGCTCCAACCCTTCGTCCAGGAGCGGGTTGTCCGTCAGGTTCTGCGCATCGGCCAGCACCACCCAGTCCCGCTCCACGAAGGCGATCGCCGGCTGCGGCCGCAGCAGGAACCACAGGCCCACCATCAGCACGATCGCGACCATCGCTTCGGCGGCCACGGCCATGGGACGGCGCCAGAACGGCACATCGCGCATCGCCTTGGCGGTCTGCCGTGGCCGTCTCGCCGCCGGCATCGTGGCCGCCTGCACGCCAAGCACGCCCATGGATTGCGCCACGCCCTTGAAACGCCAGCGGCCGAAGGATCTCCATTTCAGGTTGTCGCCTACCGGTCCCAGGTCCGCAGCGGCGCGGCGCAGCATCGATTCGGCGGTCGAGGAGACCAGGATCTGGCCGGGCCGCGCCATCTGCATCAGGCGCGCGGCCATGGGCTTGGCCAGCCCTTCCACTTCCACCTGCTTGGACCCCAGCGCCACGGCCTCGGGGCTGTTGTTCCACAGGATCACTTCACCGACATGCAGCCCCGCGCGGGCGTGCAGGACGACGCCGTTCCCGGCCCCCAGCACCTGCAGCCCCTGCTGGTAGTCGAGCGCGAAGCCGAGGGCATCGATGGGCCGCTCGAACAGCAGGAACAGGCCATCGGACCGGTCGATCTGCTGGCCATGCCAGCGCTGCTGCAGGGCCAGCACGAGGCGGTCATGCTGCTGGAAGAGCGCCGCCGCCGCCGCATCGCCGATGCGCTCCACCAGCAGGGTGGAATCGCAGAGATCGGTGAACAACAGTGCCCGCAGCAGCGGTACGTGCGTGGACGACTCCCTGTCGACGGTCATGGCCGGTGGGGTCTACAAGGGATCGAGGGCATCGTGCGACCAGCGCAGGCGGGCACCGCCTTCGCGCTTGGCCTGGTACAGCGCGCGGTCGGCGCGCGCATACCATTCGCTCCAGTCGCCCTGTGGCTCGAGAAGGTGCGCGCCGATGCTGAGATGGCACACGTGCGGCGTGCCGTGGCTGCGCTCGAGCAGGCCGTTGACCGCGCTGAGCACGAACTCGCCGGCGTGCTGGACCATCTCCGGCGTGGCCCGGCGCAGCAGCAGGCAGAACTCATCACCGCCCAGGCGGCAGGCAAGGTCCTGCGCGCCGGCCATGGAACGCAGGATGTTGGCCACGCTCTGCAGCACGCGATCGCCGGCCTGGTGTCCATGGCGGTCATTGATCAGCTTGAAGGCATCGCAATCGATCAGGAGCAGGCCTTCGGGCAGCGTGCCTTCCTGGACGCGCGCCTCCTTGAGGTACAACGCCAGGCCGCGGCGGTTGTCCAGGCCGGTCAGTTCATCGGTGCGCACCAGCTCACGGGTATGGCTGAGCTGGTGGGTGGTGACGTAGAGGTTGTCGAGCGCCGTCTCCAGATCATGGTTGCGCCGGCGCAGCTGGCTGATGAGTACCTGTTCGTTGCTGACCACGCGCATGATCGTGCGGCGCAGGAAATAGGCCACCAGGCCCGGATCGCTTTCCACCAGTCGATGGAAGTCCGCGTGCTCGAGCTCCAGCACTTCGGTCGCGCGCGTGGCGCGGGCATCGGCGCTGCGCAGGTGGTCGCCGATCAGCAGGCCCAGCTCACCGAAGAACTCATGGGCGCCAAGCCGTTTCATCACCAGGTCTTCGCCGAAATCCAGTTCCACCTCGCCGCTGGCGATCACATACATGCTGTTGCCACGGTGACCGCGGTGGAACAGGTACTCGCCTTCGGCAAGCATCCGGCGGCGTGCGAAACCGGCGAACAGGGCGGCCTCGGCCTGGCCCAGCACAGCGTGCACGATCTCGGCCATCGCCGTTGAGGCAATGCTCCGCTCCTGCACTGTGGCGATTGCGCCCTCGCCGTTCATGTCCCCTGTCCTGTCTGGAAATCCCCTCTCCGCGCCCGCGAGCATAGCATCGGTTTGAAGCGTGCGCTGCGTCTCACTTTGGAGGGGCAGCTGAATGGGCAGATCGGCCTCGTCCGCTGCAAACGGCCTTGACGCGGGACCGGCGACGGGCGGTCAACGCCCATCGCCGCTGGCTCCATCAGGCCGCCTGGCCTGCGTTGAATTGCGCTTCTTCGGTGGATCCGGCGAGTGCGGTGGTCGACGACTCGCCGTTCTGGATCGCCTGGGTCACCGCATCGAAGTAACCGGTGCCTACTTCACGCTGGTGCTTGACCGCCGTGAAGCCGCGCTCGGCCGCCGCGAACTCCGCTTCCTGCAGCTCCACGAACGCGCTCATCTGCCGGCGTGCGTAACCGTGGGCGAGATCAAACATGCCGTAGTTCAGCGCATGGAAACCGGCCAGGGTGATGAACTGGAATTTGTAGCCGTAGCGGGCGATTTCCTTCTGGAATCCGGCGATCGTCGCATCGTCCAGGTTCTTCTTCCAGTTGAAGCTGGGCGAGCAGTTGTAGGCCAGCAGCTTGCCCGGGTACCGGGCATGGATGGCCTCGGCGAAGGCCTTGGCGAAGGCCAGGTCCGGCTTGCCGGTCTCGCACCACACCAGGTCGGCGTAGGGCGCATAGGCCAGGCCACGGCTGATGGCCTGGTCCAGCCCGTTGCGGGTCTTGTAGAAGCCCTCGACCGTGCGCTCGCCGGTGACGAAGGCCTGGTCGTTGCTGTCGATGTCACTGGTCAGCAGATCCGCCGCTTCGGCATCGGTGCGCGCCACCAGCAGGGTCGGCACGCCCAGCACATCGGCGGCCAAGCGCGCCGCGTTGAGTTTTTCGATGGCCTCGCGGGTGGGCACCAGCACTTTGCCGCCCATGTGCCCGCACTTCTTCACCGCCGCCAGCTGATCCTCGAAGTGCACGCCGGCGGCCCCGGCTTCGATCATCGCCTTCATCAGCTCAAATGCGTTCAGCACCCCGCCGAACCCGGCCTCGGCGTCGGCCACGATGGGTTGCAGGAAATCGATCGCGTCGTTGCCTTCGGCGTGGTGCAGCTGGTCTGCACGCAGCAGGGTGTTGTTGATGCGCTTGACCACCGCCGGTACCGAATCGGCCGGGTACAGGGACTGGTCGGGATACATCTGGCCGGCGAGGTTCGCGTCGGCCGCGACCTGCCAGCCGGACAGATAGATTGCGTTGAGGCCGGCCTTGACCTGCTGCATGGCCTGGTTGCCGGTAAGCGCGCCCAGGGCGTTGACGAACTCCTTCTCGTGCAGGTAATTCCAGAGCTTCTCCGCGCCCAGACGGGCCAGCGAGTGCTCCACGCGCACGGTGCCGCGCAGGCGCACGACGTGGGCGGCGCTGTAGTTGCGCTTGATGCCTTTCCAGCGTGGATCGGTGTCCCATTCGTGTTGGATCTGTTCGGCGGTGGGCAGCGTGCTCATGGCGTTCTCCAGGGAATGCAGGGTGGGCGATGGGGTGCAGGCAGGGCCCGGCGCTACAGGCGCGCGTAGGCAGGCAGGGTCAAAAACTCGGTCAGCTCCTGCGCGCGGCTCAGCTCAGCCAACACCGCGATGGCCTCGTCGATGCGCGCACCGCCGGGAAGTGCAGCGCGCTCGCCCAACCGCGCTGGAAGCTGCGCGAGCGTGGTCTCCAGCAGGTCCAGCTCGATGGCGGTGCCGTCGTCGAGCTGTTGCCCCGGGGTATGCAGCCACTGCCACAGCTGGCTGCGGCTGATCTCGGCGGTGGCCGCGTCCTCCATCAGGTGGTGGATCGGCACGCAGCCGTTGCCGTCCAGCCACGCGGCCAGGTAGCGCACGCAGACTTCGACATTGCCTTCGAAGCCGGCGCGGGTGATCGTGCCCGCCGGACGCGCGATCAGTTCATCGCGCCCCACGCGCACATCCTGGCGCAGCACGTGGTGCTGGTTCGCCCCGGGCATGTGCTCATCGAAGATCGCCATCGCCACCGGGATCAGCGCAGGGTGCGCCACCCAGGTGCCGTCGTGGCCGGCCGTCACTTCGCGCAGCTTGTCCGCACGCACCCGCGCCATGGCCTGCTCGTTGGCCGCCGCATCGGTGCTGATCGGAATCTGCGCGGCCATGCCGCCCATCGCGTGCGCGCCCCGCCGGTGGCAGGTCTTGATCAGCAGCTCCGAGTAGGCCTTCAGGAAGGGCTGGGTCATGGTCACCTGGCCGCGTTCGGGCAGCACCTTGTCGGCGTGCCGGCGGAAGGTTTTCAGGTACGAGAAAATGTAGTCCCAGCGGCCGCAGTTGAGCCCGACGACACGCTCGCGCAGCGCGTGCAGGATCTCGTCCATCTCGAACACCGCCGGCAGCGTTTCAATCAGCACGGTGACCTTGATCTGCCCCTGGGGCAGGCCGAGCATGCCTTCGATGTGCGACAGCGCGCTTTCCCATAGCGCGGCTTCCTCCATGCTCTGCAGTTTCGGCAGGTAGAGGTAGGGCCCGCGGTCGATGGCCTGCAGCGCGCGGGCATTGTGGAAGGCGAACACGGCCGCATCGAACAGGCCACCGGCCAGCGCCTGGCCATCCACGTACACGTGCTTCTCATCCAGGTGCCAACCGCGTGGACGCACGATCAGCACCGCCTGCTCCGGCTGCGGGCGCAGTGCGTAGTGCTTTTGCGGCCGCCCGTTGGCCGCCGTCACGGTGAAGGTCAGGTCGCCGCGCACGGCGTGGATCAGCGTGCGCTGGCCGGCCAGCAGGTTGTGCCAGGTCGGCGAGGTGGAATCCTCGAAATCGGCCATGAACACCTTGGCGCCCGAGTTCAGCGCGTTGATGACCATCTTGGGGTCCGTGGGCCCGGTGATCTCCACGCGCCGGTCCTGCAGCGCAGCCGGCAGCGGCGCGACCTTCCAGTCGCCGGTGCGGATCGCGGCGGTGTCGTCACGGAAGTCCGGCAGCTCACCCTGGTCGAACCGTACCTGCCGCTGCCGTCGTGCCTGCAGCCGGGCCTGGCGCTCCGGCTCGATGGCGCGGTGCAGGGACACCAGCAGGGCCAGCAGCGGTGCGGGCAGCAGGGTGGCCTGGTCGGCCACCTGCAGGGCCAGGGTGATCCCGGGCGTGGCTTTGGGGGGAGGCAGGACGGAGGCGGCGGCAGGCATCGGGGGGCTCCAGCAAGGGACAGAGCCCCACCCTCCTTCGACCCCATCCATTTCTCAAAGCAGATATTGCAATGCATTTCATAAGTTCTGCTTATACTCTTGACCTCATGACCACGCGCCCGCCTGCAAGTCCTCGTTTTTCCTACAAATCAGATCGGCTCAAGCCGCTCCGTGCGTTCTGCCAGACGGTACGTCTTGGCTCGATTTCGCGTGCCGCCGAGGCCCTGTTCGTCAGCCAGCCGGCGGTCAGCCAGCAGGTCCAGGCGCTGGAGCGCGAGCTGGGCGTGGTGCTGTTCGAGCGCAGCGGTCGGCGCCTGGTGCCCAGCCGGGAGGGCCAACTGTTGTTCGAGATGGCCCAGCCGCTGGTGGAAAGCCTGGATGGCCTGGAAGCCACCTTCCGCGACCGGGTGCAGGGGCTGGAGGCCGGTGAGCTCAACATCGCCGCCAACAGTTCCACCATCCTGTACCTGCTGCCGCGCATCGTGGAGCGGTTCCGCCAGCTGCATCCTGAGGTGCGCCTGACGCTGCACAACGCGATCAGCGCCGATGGCACCGACCTGCTGCGCAACGATGCGGCCGATCTGGCGGTCGGCTCGATGACCGACGTACCCGCCGACCTCACCTACGCGCCGGCCTACCGTTTCGAGCAGGTGCTCATCACCCCGCACGACCATCCGCTGGCGCGCGGCGAACTGAGCCTGGACGCCATCTCGCGGCAGCCCCTCATCCTGCCCCCGAAACGGCAGATCACCTACCGCCTGGTGGACCAGGTGTTCCAGCGCGCACGCCTGCCCTACACGGTGGCACTGGAGGTGGGCGGCTGGGAGGTGATCAAGCAGTACGTGGCAATGGGCATGGGCATCTCCATCGTGCCGTCGCTGTGCCTGAACGACGCCGACCGCGGCCGGCTGGCGGCACGCGCCATGCGGGCCTGGTTCCCCGAGCGCAGCTACGGGGTGATCGTGCGCCGGGGCAAGGCACTCTCCGCGCAGGCCCGCGCCTTCGTGGACATGATCCAGCCGGACCTGTTCTCGCCCCGCGATTACGACCAGAGCGGGCACTCCGAGCGCTAGGGTCCTGCTCGGCCGCCGCACGCGCTCATAATGCGGGCATGTCGCTCGAACTCCGCCACCTCCGCTATTTCCTCGCCGTGGCCGATACGCTGCATTTCGGCCAGGCCGCCGAGCGCCTCGGCATGTCCCAGCCGCCGCTCAGCCAGCAGATCCGCCAGCTCGAACAGCTCCTGGGTGCGCAGTTGTTCGTGCGCAGCCATCGCCGGGTGCAGCTCACCGAAGCGGGCGAGCGGCTGCAGCAGCGCGCGCGCTCGATCCTGCAGCAGATCGACGGTGCGGTGGAGGAAGTGCAGCGCGTCCAGCGCGGCGAAGTGGGCGAGCTGCATATCGGCCTGACCCGCGCCACGCCGCTGGTACCGCAGATTCCGCAGGCGATCTTCGGTTACCGCGAACGCTACCCGCAGGTGCGCCTGCAGCTGCGCGAGATGAACACCCTGCAGCAGATCGACGCCCTGCTGGAAAAGCGCCTGGACGTGGGCATCATCCGCCGCCGCACCCTGCCGCCGGAACTTGTCGCGCGCACGCTGTTCACCGATCCGCTGGCGCTGGTGCTGCACCGCGGCCACCCGGCACTGCGCGGGCAGGATCCGGGCACCGCGGTGCTGGCGCTGGAGCAGTTCGCGCACGAACCGTTCGTCGGCTTCCACCGCAGCGTGGGGGCCGGCATCCATGACCAGATGATCGCCCTGTGCGCGGCCGCCGGCTTCACCCCACGCATCGTGCAGGAGGCCGGTGAGGCGTCCACGCTGATCAGTCTGGCCGCCGCGGGGCTGGGCGCTGCGATCCTGCCGGCCTCGTGTGACCACATCCAGGTGGACGGCGCATGCTTCGTGACCCTGTCCGACCGGGGCGCACACTCGGAAGTCCAGCTGGCCTGGCGCGCGGAAGGGGTGACCCCGCTGATCCGCCACTTCACTGCCCTGCTGATCACAGGCTTCGGGCGATCGCCAGGCTGAGGCTCAGCGCTGCGGGCGATCAACGCGCCCGGCGTACCAGACCCGCTTGACCACCCAGGTCACGGCAGCCACGACTGCCAGCAGCGCGCCCAGAGCGATCACGCCGAACAGCAGCAACATCGTCGTAGAAAGCAGGCTTCCCATGAGGCATCGTCCTTGAAGCGGGGCAGGCCTGCGAGCCTACCATGCACCTTCCGCTCACGACTGGCGCTGCATCGCCGGGTGCCGCCACAGCCGCCCGGCGATGGCCGCACCGAGCAGGGTCAGCGCACCGGTGGCGAGGCACACGCCGGTCCAGTCCCAGGCGGTATAGGCCAATCCACCCAGCGCACCGAGTACGCTTGAGCCCAGGTAGTAGGCGAACAGGTACAGCGCGGAGGCTTCGGCGCGGCTGCTGCCGGCGCGGCTGCCCACCCAGCTGCTTGCCACCGAATGCCCGCCGAAGAACCCGAAGGTGACCAGCGCGATGCCGATCGCCATGGCGCCCAGCCACGGCAGGGCCAGCAGCACGATGCCGGCGGCGATCAACGCGTAGCAGACCGACAGCACGCGCCCGCGCCCGTGCCGCAGGGCCTGCTGTCCCATCCAGGCCGAGCTGAAGGTGCCCACCAGGTACACGCTGAAGATGAGACCGACGACGGTCTGGCTGAGGCGGTAGGGCGCGGCCAGCAGGTGATAGCCCAGGTAGTTGTAGAGGGTGACGAACACGCCCATGAGCAGGAAGGCGGTGGCGAACAGCCACGGCAGTCCGGGATCGGCGAACAGCTGCCGCCAGCGCGCCGGGAGTTCACGCAGGCCCCCGCGCCGGCTGCGGAAGTGCCGCGACGGCGGCAGCTGCATCCACAGCAGCAGCGTGCTGGCCACCGCGATCAGCGACACCACGCCGATGCCCCAGCGCCAGCCCCAATGGTCGGCGACGATGCCCGCGATCAGCCGCCCGCTCATGCCTCCCACGGCATTGCCGCCGATGTACAGCCCCATCGCCAGGCCCATCGCGCGGCTGTCCATTTCCTCCACCAGGTAGGTCATCGCCACCGCCGGCACACCGCTGAGGGTCACCCCGAGCAGCGCACGCAGCAGCAGCAGCGTGGTCCAGTCGCTCACCAGCGCGCTGGCCGCGGACAGCACGGTGGAGGCCAGCAGCGCCGTGATCATGACGTTGCGGCGACCCACCCGATCGGAGAGCAGCCCGGCCACCAGCATCATCACCGCCAGCAGGCCCGTGCTCAGCGAAAGGGCCAGCGCACTGTTGGCCGCCGATACGCCGAAGTGGCGGCTGAACTCCGGCAGCAGCGGCTGCACGGTGTAGAGCAGGCCGAAGGTGGAGAACCCGGCAAGAAACAGCGCGATGGCCGTACGCCGGAACGCGGGAGTGCCCTGTTCAATATGGGTGGGCGCGCCCATGGCGCGTGCCTGCCCGCCCGGTTCATTGTCCAGCGTGACGGTGGTGCCGTTCATCGAAACAGGACCGCGGTGCGCGCGGTCATCACTCAGTGGGGAGGCCTCCAGCGTAGGCGCGGCAGGCAAGTCGATCCATAACCTGACCGAACCGGATTGATATCTCCTGCGACTGGATGACCCCGGCATCCGCACGCCGGCCGCGCCTCACGTGCTCACGTGCCCACGTGCACGCGTGCGCCCTGCTCGGCCAGGCCGAGGTGATCGAGCGCGATATCCAGCGCCAGCACATAGCTCTGCGCCCCGTACCCGGACGCCACCCCCAGACGTTGGCCGACGCCTGCCGGCAGCCAGGGTTCCTGCACCACGCCTTCGGCGTGCACCTCCACATAGGCGTTGTGCAGGTGGGGCAGAAGGTCATGCAGGCGGGCACTGTGCGCGCAGGCCCCCGGGTCCAGCAGGGTCACCTCGCCGCGGGCATGGTCGGCCACGCGCAGTGCATCGAGAAGTTCCTGCTCCGAGCCGCAGGCCCGGATGGCCACGCTGGTGCCCGCATCGATCGCGCGATGGACAAGGGATTTCAGTACCGGCCCCGGCAGCGGCGAGGCGGTCCGGATCAGCGCGCCGGTGGCACCGGGGCCGCGGATGATGAAGATCGACATGAGGGTCAACGGAGGCAAGCGCCCTGCGGCGCGGTAGCGCTACGATGCGCGCGGTGCGCGTAAAGCCGCCATGCGCAACAGGGCGGGACGACGTAAAGACTGCGTCGTCCCGCCACGGTCTCCCCCCACCGGCCGGGGCCGGCCCGGCCTTACTTCAGGCCACGGAACTCCAGCAGCGGCTCCACCGAGGGGTCCTTGCCGCGGAAATCGCGGTAGAGCTGGCTCAGCTCCACGCTGTTGCCGCGCGAGAGCACCTTGTCGCGGAACTGCTGGCCATTGGCCGCGGTGAGCCCGCCGTTCTCGGTGAACCACTGGAACGCGTCGTGGTCCAGCACCTCGGCCCAGAAATAGGCGTAGTAACCGGCCGAGTACCCACCGCCCCAGATGTGGTCGAAGTAGGTGGTGCGGTAACGCGGCGGTACCTGCGGCAGGTCCACCTTGTACTTCTTCAGTGCGGCGGCCTCGAAGGCGTCCACGTCCTGCAGCGGGGCGTCAGCCTTCTGCGTGTGCCAGGCCAGGTCGAGCAGCGCGGCCGAAAGGTACTCGGTGGTCGCATAGCCCTGGTTGAAACTGCGTGCCTTGAGGATCTTGTCGACCAGTTCCTGCGGCATCGGTTCGCCGGTCTTGTAGTTCTTGGCGTAGTTGGCGAAGACCTTCGGATCCAGCGCCCAGTGCTCGTTGAACTGCGAAGGGAACTCGACGAAATCGCGGGAGGTGGCGGTGCCGGCGATCGAGGGATACTTCACGTTGGAGAACATGCCGTGCAGCGCGTGGCCGAACTCATGGAACAGCGTGGTCACATCATCAAAGCTCAGCAACGCGGGCTGGCCGGCGGCAGGCTTGGTGAAGTTGGCCACGTTGTACACCACCGGCTTGGCCCCGGTGAGTCCGTCCTGTTCGACGAACACGTCCATCCAGGCGCCGCCGGACTTGCTGTCACGCTTGAAGTAGTCGGTGTAGAACAGCGCCAGCGAGGTGCCGTCCTTGTCGAACACCTCGTACACCTTCATGTCCGCATGGTAGGTCGGGATGTCGGTGCGCTGCTTGAAGGTGATGCCGTACAGCTGCGTGGCGGCATAGAAGACGCCGTTCTGCAGCACGTTGTCGAGCTCGAAATAGGGCTTGATCTGCGCTTCGTCAAGATCGTACTTCGCCTTGCGCACCTGCTCGGCGTAGAAGTCCCAATCCGAAGCGGCCACCTTGAAACCGCCGGTCTTCGACGCTGCGCTCTGTGCGTCGATGACCTTCTGGATCTCGCCCGCTTCGGCGCGCGCCTTGGCGGTGGCCGCCGGCACCGTGTCGGTGAGCAGCTTGAGCGCGGCAGCCGGGGTCTTGGCCATCTGGTCGCCCAGGTTGTAGTCGGCGTAGGTCTCGAAACCGAGCAGCCTGGCCTTCTGCGCGCGCAGCTGCGCCAGGCGCTGCACGGTCTGCCGGGTATCGTTGGCATCGCCCCTCTCGGCACGCGTTTCCGATGCCTTCAGTACCGCTGCACGCTGCTCGCGGTCGCTCAACGAACCGAGCACCGGCTGCTGCGTGGTGTTCTGCAACGGCAGCAGGAACTTGCCATCGAGCTTGCGCGCCGTGGCGTCGGCCGCCGCAGTGGCGATGGCATCTTCGCTCAGCCCGGCCAGCTTCGCCTTGTCATCCACCACCACCGCACCGGCGGCGGTCGCCGCGACCAGGCGGGTGTGGAACTGCGTGGCCAGCGTGGTCTCCTCGACGTTGAGCTTGCGCAGGCTGGCCTTGTCGGCATCGTCGAGCTGTGCGCCGGCACGGACCAGGCCATCGTAGTAGTGTTCGACCAGGCGCTTCTGCACCGGGTCCAGCTGCAGTGTTTCGCGCTGGTCGTACAGCGTCTTGACCCGGGCGAACAGCTTCGGATCCAGATTGATCTCATCCTGGTGCGCGGCCAGCTTCGGGGCCACTTCTTCCTGGATGGCCTGGCGTGCTTCGTTGGTATCGGCCTGGACCAGGCCGAAGAAGATGCGCGAGACACGGCCCAGCGTTTCGCCACTGCGCTCCAGCGCCAGGATGGTGTTGTCGAAGGTCGGCGGTTCGGTGCTGCCGGTGATGCGCTGCACTTCTTCCAGGTGCTGGCGCATGCCCTCGTTGAAGGCGGGCAGGTAGTCGCTGTCCTTGATGCGGTCGAACGGCGGCGCCTGGAACGGCAGGCTGCTGGCGGTCAGCAACGGATTGGTGGATGCATCCGCCGGCTGCGGGGCCGGCGTCGGGGAGGCTTCGGACACGGGGGTGGACTCCTTGCCGGAACAGGCCGCCAGCGCAAGGCTGATGGCGGCGGCCAGAATGACGGTACGCGACATTGATCGGGCTCCTGGGGGGCAACCTGACGTGGTTGCCAGCCCGTCACCCTACTCCGCCTGCGGCGCCCCGGCATGTGCTGTTCGTGGCGCCTGCGCTGCCGCGCCTTGGCCGCTCAGACCGTGCCGCGGGTCTTGCCGACCCAGGGTCGGTACCATTCACGGATCGCCGCCATGTCAGCCGCGTCATTGCCGGTCGCCTGGAACAGGGGACCGAAGCCGATCGTCTTGTCCGGGTAATGGAAGTAGGCGGCCAGGATCGGCACATCCGCCATCCGCGCGATTTTCAGGAAGCCCGCCTTCCAGTGCGTGACCTTCTTGCGCGTGCCTTCCGGGGTGATCGCATACCACATGCGGTCGGAGCGGCGGATCACCGCGACGGCCTGCTCCACCGTACCCTGCGGCGAGCTGCGGTCCAAGGGGATCACGCCGAGCTTGCGCAGCAGCGGACCCAATGGCCACCAGAACAGCGAGGCCTTGCCCAGCACGCGCACGTCCAGGCCCAGCGCCAGCTTCACCGCCATGCCCCAGTACCCGTCCCAGTTGGAGGAATGCGGGGCGATGATCATCACCAGCTTGGGAACGTCGGGCAGCGTGCCCACCACTTTCCACCCGCGCAGGCGCAGTACGCTGCGCGCCAGCCAGCGCAGGAAGCCGTTCGGTCTGGTCTGCGGCATGTTCGGCGGCACCGCCGGCAGCAGTGATGAAGGTTGGTTCAAGGCTTACTCCCAGTTGCGGGTGGTGCGACCGCGCTTGACCTGCGCGCGGCCCTTCTTGGCGTCGAGTCGACGCAGCGTCGACCCGTAGGTGGGCTTGGTGGCTTTGCGCGGCTTGGGCACGCTCAGCCCGGCACGGATGAACTCGGCCAGGCGTTCGCGCGCATCCTCGCGGTTGCGGTCCTGGGTGCGGAAGCGCTGCGCGTCGATCACCAGCACGCCCTCACCGGTCACGCGGCGGTCGCGTCGCGCAAGCAGCCGTGCCCGCAACGGCTCGGGCAGCGACGGCGAGCCGGCGAGATCGAACCGCAGTTCCACCGCCGTGGAGACCTTGTTGACGTTCTGCCCGCCGGCGCCACTGGCGCGCACGAACCGCTCGACGAGCTCGTCGTCGGGGATCGTCAGCTGCGGCGAAACAGTCACTGGTCCATTGCCCATGGGCGCATTGTAGCCGCAGCAGGTGAGCATGCGGTTGCCAACAAGGGGGCTTCAACCGCGATCAGGGGGGCAACACGCCGCCTTCGCCCGTAACGGCGCTATGCTGCGTCAAACACCTACAGGACGTCCCCGCATGATCCGCTTCCCTGCCCGCCTTCGCCGCACCGCTCTGCTGCTCGTTCTTGCCGTGGCCAGCGCCCCGGCGTGGGCTGCACCGCCGACCGACGGCGACATCAACCGGCTGCTGTCCGCTTCGCGTGCGCAGGCGATGCTGGATTCCATGTTGCCGCAGATCGAGCAGATGCAGCGCCAGCAGTTCGAACAGGCCGCGCGCGATCGCCAGCTCACGCCACAGCAGCAGGAACAGCTCAAGCGGATCCAGGCGCGTACCCAGCAGACCCTGCGCCAGGCGCTGTCATGGCAGCAGCTGCGTCCGATGTACGTGGACCTGTACAAGCAGACCTTCAGCAAGGAAGACGTGCTGGCGATGGCCGAATTCTACGAGAGCTCGGCCGGGCAGAGCCTGCTGGACAAGACGCCGGCACTGATGCAGAACGTGATGGTGGCGATCCAGACACGCATGCAGCCGCTGTTCGCGGACCTGCAGAAGGACCTGGAGACGATCGTCAACGAGCCGGCCGCGAAGTAACGGCGACCGAGCGGCTGGCCCCGCGTGGTGGGCCCACTTACCTGGGCTGGCCGGGCGCTGGGAACCCGTGGGCGGCGGCAGAAGCGGTGTCCTGCTGGCCTCGCTTCGCGCCAAGGGGCGTCATGCAATGGTCCAGCCGAACAGGTCCAGGGCTTTCTGGAAGCCGGCATCCACCGGGGCGCGGACGTCCACGAGCGCACCCTGCGGATGCGGAAAGCGCAGGCGCTCGGCATGCAGCAGCATGCGGTGCACGCCCTGCATGCGGAAGGTGCGGTTGTGCCGGCCATCGCCGTGGCTGGTGTCGCCGATCATGTGGTGCGAGAGATGCTTGAGGTGGCGGCGGATCTGCCGGAAGCGCCCGGTCTGCGGCTGGCAACGCAGCAGGGCGTAGCGTGAGGTGGCGAAGTCCCCGCTGGGGACCTGCAGTTCGCCGCGTTCCAGGCACTGGAAATCAGTGACCGCAGGTTTCTTGACCGGCTTGCCCGGGCCACCGTCCAGATCATGTTCGACGCGCCAGGTGTCTTCCGCCGGCCAGCCACGGCAGACCGTCAGGTAGTCCTTGTCCACCTCGCCGGCCATCAACGCCTTGCCCAGCGTGCTTGCCGTTTCGCGGTCGAAGGCCAGCAGCAGGCAGCCGCTGGTGGCGCGGTCCAGGCGGTGGACGAGGAAGATCGGCCGACCCAGCTGATCGCGCAGCCGGTCGGCCAGGAAATCATCCTCGCCGCGCGCCAGCTTGCTGTCATGGACCATCAGCCCTGCCGGCTTGTTCACCACCGCCAGCCAGTCGTCCAGGTGCAGCAGCTGCAGGGGTTCGTGCACGACGGCGGTGGCGTCGTCCTCTACCTGCGCGGCAGCGGTGCTCATTTCCACCACGCACGCACCAGGGCGAACACGCCCACCGTGCCGGAAATCCAGGCCCACACCGGCGCATCACCGAAATACCAGCCAGGCGGCTGCAGCACGTACATCAGCGCGGCGATGGCCAGCAGGCCGACGCCGGTGATCGCGCCCACGGCATGGCGCTGCAGGCGCTGCACGCTGCCTTCCAGCGCGACCAGGTCACGCGAGCGCATCGACAGTTCGTGCCGGCCTTCCACCTGCTGGCTCAGCCATGCATGCACCAGGCGCGGCATGTCCGGGGCCTGGGTCATGATCTCCGGCACGCGCTTGCCGATCTCGCGCAGCACCCGGCGCGGGCTGTAGCGCTCGCGCAGGATCTTCGCCAGCACCGGGCGTGCCACGGCCCAGATGTCGATGTCCGGATCCAGCTGGCGGCCGACGCCTTCGATGTTGAGCAGGGTCTTCTGCAGCAGGATCAGCTGTGGCTGCAGCACCAGCTGGTAGCGCTGCGCCACGCGGAACAGCTTCATCAGCACTTCGGCCAGCGAGATCTGCGACAGCGGGCGGGTGAAGTACGGCTCGCACACCGAACGCACGGCCGCTTCCAGTTCGTCCACGCGCACGTGGTCGGGCATCCAGCGGGCCTGCACGTGCAGTTCGGCGATGCGGCGGTAATCGCGGTTGAAGATGGCCATGAAATTCTCGGCCAGGTAGTACTGATCTTCCTGCGAGAGCTGGCCCATGATGCCGAAGTCCAGCGCGATGAAACGCGGGTTGCTCCGGCGCAGCGGATCGGCGTCCACCCAGATGTTGCCGGCATGCGCATCGGCGTGGAAGAAGTTGTCCCGGAACACCTGCGTGTAGAACAGCCGCACGCCCTTGGCGGCCAGCGCCACACGGTCGATGCCTGCACGGTCCAGGGCCACGATGTCATCGGACGGAATGCCCCACACCCGCTCCAGCGTCAGCGCGCGCTCGGCGGTGTGGCTCCAGATCACTTCAGGCACGTAGAGGTCGTCGGAGTTCTCCCAGAACCGCCGCAGCACGCTGGCGTTGGCACCTTCGCGCTGCAAGTCGAGCTCGGCGGCCAGGGTGTTCTCGATCTCGGCCACCACCTCGCGCGGTCGGATCTTGTCGGCACGCGGGTGGGTGCGTTCGACCAGCGTGGCCAGCGAGTTCAGCAGTGCGATGTCGGCGACGATCTGCTTTTCGATGTCCGGCCGCAGCACCTTGACCACCACCTGCCGCCCGCCGACCAGCGTGGCCGCATGCACCTGGGCGATCGATGCCGAGGCCAGTGGTTCGGTCTCGAAGCTGGCGAACGCCTCGCTGACCGGCAGGCCCAGCGCGGACTCCACGATCAGGCGCGCCGCCTGCCCGTCGAAGGGTTTGACACGGTCCTGCAGCAGGGTCAGCTCGACCGCCACGTCCGGCGGCACCAGATCGCGCCGGGTCGAAAGGATCTGCCCGAACTTGACGAAGATCGGTCCCAGGTCCTGCAGCGCCAGCCGCAGCCGGGCGCCGCGGGACTGGGCCGCGATGGCCGCCGAGGCACGCGGGACGAACGGCTTGGCCAGGCGCAGCCAGCGCTCGGCCGGCGTGCCCTGCAGCAGGTCATCCAGGCGGTAACGGAGAATGATGCGACCGATGCGGGCGGCCCGCAGCAGCGCCTTCATGCGGCACCCCGCAGGCGCTGCACGCGGGCGACCAGGCGCTCGACATCATCGCGCAGCACGTCCACGTCATCGTGGAAGGCCTCCAGTTCGGCGCGCGACACCACGTCGCGGGACTCTTCGGTGATGAACTCGGCGGCACTGTGCGCCAGGTCACCGGCGCCACGGCGCGCGGTCTGCAGCGCCGCACGCAGCGCATGCGCGATCTGTACACCCAGCACCTCGCCGAAGACCCGCACGAACGGCAGCTGCCAGTCCGGATCGAATCCCTTGGCCAGCTGCTGCAGCCGGCGCGCCAGTTCGGCATCGCCTGCCACCCGCACGCGGCCTGCCGCCGCATCAGCCTGGCGCCGCGCGGCGGCGAGCATCGGGAGCTGCGCCAGTACACCGGCGAGCGTGCTGCGCACGGCCAGGTCGGCTTCGCGGTGGTCCACCGGCCCCACCTCCAGCTGCTGCCCGTGCACGCTGATGCGCATGGCCAAGGCCGGCGCCTCCAGCGTGAGGTCGATATGCCGGCCATCCAGCGCGGTCAGCGCCTGGCGCGTATCGGGATCGAGTGCGAGCGCGCGGTTGAGCGCGGTCTGCAGGGCACGGCCGGCAACCGGCTTGAGCGATTTGAGCAGGGAAAGAGCCATGCGCCGCATTCTACCGGCTACGGTGCGGTGATGACCGGCCATCGCGGCACCGACGCGGTGCCCGGCACGCTGTGGACAGTGCGCCGGGCAAAAAGAAAGCCGGGCAACACGTGCCCGGCTTTGCTGGTGCAGTCGTGCCGGACGGGCCGGCCACTGCGATGCGTCAGGCGCGCTTGCGGAACATCGAGATCACCGCCAGCACCAGGAACACCACGAACAGGATCCATGCGATGTTGGTGGCAGCACCGGCGATACCCGAGAAACCGAGCACGGCAGCGATGATGGCGATGACGAAAAAGATGATTGCATAGTGCAGCATGGCGATCCTCGCGGAAGTGGGGCCGGGTTGGCGTGGGGCCATACTCCCGCGTGGCCGGTGTTCAGGAAGTGATGGCCGGCTCGAGAACGGATGAATCCTTCAGCCGGGTGAGGCCCTCGTCAATGGAGATCTGCGGCACGTAGCCAAAATCGCGGCGTGCGGGCGCCATGCTGTACCAGTGCGGCGTGCACAGTTGTTCGGCGAGGAAACGGGTCAACGGGGGCTCGCCCGGAAGGCGCAGCAGCGGCCACAGGCGCTCGCTGACGGCGCCGATGCGATAGGCCATGGCGAAGCTGATGTGCCTGCGCACCGGCGGCGCACCGACGGCCGCCAGCAGCTTGTTGAGCAGCTCACGCATCGGCAGCGGCTCGCCGTTGGAGATGAAATAGGCCTTGCCCGCACACGCCGCGCCAGGTGACAGCGCCTCCAGCGCGAGAAAGTGCGCGAGCGCGGCGTTGTCGATGTAGGTGGTGTCGACGAGGTTGGTTCCATCCCCCACCAGGCGCAGGCGACCGGCGCGCGAACGTTGCGCCAGCCGCGGCACGAGCTGCTGGTCACCCGGTCCCCAGATCAGCCGGGGGCGCAGTGCGATGGTGGCCAGGGTGGCATCGTTGGCCGCCAGCACGCGCTGCTCGGCGATGGCCTTGGTCGCCGCGTAGGGCGCCTGGAAATCCTCGCCGTAGGGCACCTCGTCCGCGCCGAGGCCTTCCACCGGATGGGTGGCGCGGTGGGTCACGCTGGGCGTGGAGGTGTAGACCAGTTTCGAAACCCCATGCGCGCGGCACGCAGCGAGCACGTTGTCCGTACCCACCACGTTGGCCAGGTGGTAGCTCTCGTAGCTGCCCCAGGCACCGGCCTTGGCTGCGTTGTGCAGCACCGCGTCCATGCCGCTGACCGCATGCAGCACGGCCTGGGCGTCGGCGAGGTCGCCCTGGATCTGGCCCACGCCCATCGCCTGCAGCGCCGCGTAATGCCCACGGTTGAAGCTGAGCACCTGGTGCCCACGCTCCACCAGGCCGGCACACAGCGCCTGTCCGAGGAAGCCTCCGCCCCCGGTCACGAGGATCTTCATGCGTGTTTCTCCAGTTCCAGCGCCGCCCACGCCGCCAGCTTCTCGCGGCCGATCTTGGCATTGTGCCGGATGTCCACGGGAAAGCCGGGGTGCACCAGGACGTGCTCCAGCCCGGCAGCGGGCGCATGCTCGCGCGCATGCGCGCGCAGCGTATCCAGCAACGCCGGCACGCTGCCGTGGCCACGTGCCGGTTCGACGCACAGCACCGGCACCTGCCGGCCGGGCGTACCCACACCCACCAGGGCCGAGCGCGCAACGCCGGGCACGGTGTTGAACACCGGCTCGAGCTGCTCGGTGTAGAGCGGACCGTGCGCGGTTTCCACGCGCTGGGTCTTGCGCCCGCAGAACCACAGGCGGCCCTGCGCATCGAAATAACCCACATCGCCCATGCGGTGCACGGTGCGCGTGCTGCCATCGGCCAGGCGTTCGGTGATCTTGGCGGCCGCGGTGGCCTGCGGCCGGTTGAAATAGGTATCCGTGGCGGTGGGTCCGGCCACGGTGATCTCGCCGATCTGGCCTTGCTCGAGCTCGCGTGCCTGGGACCAGTCCGCCAGCGGGCCATCGTCGATGGCGATGATGCGCACCTCGTTGGGCACCACCACGGTGCCCACGCAGGTCCCGGCACCGGCCTCGGTCGCCGCGCGCGTCTGCTCCAGCATGCGCCCTTCGATCACCGCCACCGGCAGGCATTCGGTTGCCCCGTAGGGGGTCCAGAACTGTGCGTCCGCCGGCAGCAGGCGGCGGATCTTCGCCACCACGTCCGGCGGCACCGGCGCCCCGGCCGAGGTCACGCGCATCACCCCCGGCAACGGTTGGCCATGCTCGGCCAGCACGCGCATCAGCGCCGGCGAGCCGAACAGCTGGGTCACGCCGAAGCGCCGGATCGCATCCAGCAACCGCCGCGGATCGGCCTGCGCCGGCCGCGTCGGGTCCATGTCCGGGATCACCGAGGTCAGGCCCAGCGCGGGATCGAACAGCGCGAACGGCGGGAAGGTGGGCAGGTCCACGCCGCCGGGCTGCATGCCGAAGGCGGTGCCGAGCAGGTCGATCTGGCCGACGAAGTGGCGGTGGCGGTAGACCACGCCCTTGGGCACGCCGGTGGAGCCGCTGGTGAACAGGATCGCGGCCATGTCCTCACCCCCGGTGTCGGCGAGCATCGGCCCGGTACCCGCACCGGCACGCTCCAGCGCCGCCAGCGTGGTGCCGCCCCAGCCCAGCCGACGCCCGACGGTCACCTGCCGCGTGGCACTGCCTGCCCAGCGCAGCGCCAGACGGGCCACGTGGGCCAGCGGAATGCCGATGAATGCCTGCGGCTGCGCTTCATCCAGGCACTGTTTCAACGCGCGCTTGTCGATGCCCGGGTCCACCAGCACCGGCACGGCGCCGATCTTGAACAACGCGAACATCAGCAGGAAGAACTCCGGCGAGGGCCGGACCATCACCACGGTACGCACGCCGCGGCCGATGCCGTAGGCCGACAGGCCGGCGGCCATGCAATCGCTGCGGGCATCGAGCTGGCGGTAATCGAGGGTGACATCGTAGGCGGCCAGGCCGTTGCCGGGATGGCGGCGGCCGGGGCAGCGGATGGCGATCTGGTCGGGGCGTTCGCGGGCCAGTCCGGGCAGCCGCGCGGCGATATTGCAGGGTCCGTTCATGCGTTCATTGTCGCCGCTTACGGAATTTCTTGCGCGCCGGGCTGCTTCGTGGAAAATCCGCACCTTCGTTCCAGTTCAAGTCCGCCCGAGGCGGCATCCCATGCAACACCCCTGCATGACCTGCGGCGCCTGCTGCACCCAGTACCGCGTCGCCTTTCACTGGATGGAATCGGACGAATTCACCCCCGGTGGCGTACCGCACCCGCTCACCGAAGTCCTTGATCCGCACCGCCTGTGCATGCGCGGCACGCATTCGGCGCCGGTACGCTGCGTCGCGCTGGATGCGCAGATCGGCGTGTACTCCCGCTGCACCATCCACCCCAACCGGCCCAGTGTCTGCCGCGAGGTGGATGCCTCATGGGAGCATGGCCGGCACAGCCCGCAGTGCGAGAAGGCGCGCATCGCCTACGGCCTGGACCCGCTGACCCCGGCGGACTGGCCCGCCCGGGGCTAGCGGTCTGCCTGGAGAGCGCGACGTCCGGTCAACGGATCGGGTTCGCGTCCAGGAACGCGCGGATCTGCGGCACCAGCACCTCGTGCTTGTCTTCCAGCACATAGTGGCCGGCATCTTCGAACGCGTGCACCTGCGCGGCCGGCAGCGCCGCGCGGAACCCGGCCAGGAAGTGGTGGTCGAACACGAAGTCGCGCAGGCCCCAGCCGATGAACGCCGGTCGGTCGGCGAAGGACGGCAGCGCCTTGCCCGCGCGTTCCAGCAGCGGCCAGGCGGCATCGGCCGGGCTCAGCGGAATGTCCTGCATGAAGCGGATGGTGCTGATCCGGTTGTCCCAGCTGTCATAGGGGGCCACGTAGGCACGGCGCACCTCGGCGGGCATGGCGCGGGCCACGCCGAAGCGCGAGGCCCCGGCCGAGAACGCGTTGAAGCGCCGGATGATCCACTCGCCCACCTTCCAGTGGCGCCCCAGCGCGATCTGCCACGGCATCTTCTTCGCCGCCGGCATCGGGAAGGCCGCGGTGTTGAGCACCACCAGGCGCTTGACCTGCTGGTGGTGCGACAGCGCCCAGCCGAAGCCGATCATGCCGCCCCAGTCATGCACTGCCAGCGTGACCGGGCCGGTGATGCCCAGATGGTTGAGCAGCGCGTCCAGATCCTCCACGCGCGATTGCAGCGTATAGGCGTAGCGGTCATCGGCCGGCTTGTCCGACAGCCCCATGCCGATGTGATCCGGCACGATGCAGCGATAACGGTCCGACAGCCCGGCCACGAGCGTGCGCCAGTAATAGCTCCACGACGGATTGCCATGGACCATCAGCACCACCTCGCCGTCGCGCGGGCCTTCGTCGATGTAGTTCATCGACACGCCGGGGCGCACATCGAGACGGTGGGTGATGGACGGGTAGCCGGGGAGTTCGCGCATGCGGTGCACCTGTGAAAAAGGGTCGGCAAGACCGACCCTCTGGAGTTCATCTGACGAAGCGGCTTACCAGACCACTTCGGCCATGGAGCAGTTCAGTCCCGAGCCGATGCCCAGCAGCGCGATCCGGTCGCCCTTCTTGAGCTTGCCGAGCTGCTTGAGCTTGCTCAGCACGATCGGCACCGAGGCCGGCCCGATGTTGCCGTGCTCGCCGAAGATGGTCATCACCTTCTTCGGATCGATGCCGAAGTTCTTGATGAACGCTGCGGTGTGCGGCTGGCTCACCTGGTGGATCACGAACTGGTCCAGTTCTTCCACCGCCCAGCCCAGCGCCACCCTGGCGGCGGTGAAGGTCTTCTGCGCGAGCTTGATGCCCTCGATCAGCAGCTGCCGGGTGTCGGTGACCATGCGGTCCAGGTTGCCCAGGCACAGCTGGTTCCATTCGGTGGCCGAACGGGTGACGCCGCCCTTGTAGCGGGGCGCGTCGGGCACCAGCTCGGTACGCGCCATCACCATGGCCGCCGCACCCGAACCGGTGGTCAGCGCTGCCAGTTCGTTGCGGAAATCATCGGCGGTGACGTCGGGCGCGGTCATGCGCTCCAGGGTTTTCTCGTAGACCAGGTTGGCGGTCTCCCCGTCCACCACCAGGGCGTAGTCAAGCTCACCGCGTTCGATCATGCGCGCGGCGATGTCCATGCCGTTGATGAAGGCCAGGCACGCGTTGGCGACGTCGAAGGTCACGCACTCCTCGCCCACCCCCAGGTTGCCCGAGACGATGCTGGCGGTGGAGGGTTCGAGATAATCGCGGCTGACGGAGGTGTTGATCACCAGGCCGATGCGATCGGCGCCGATGCCCGCATCCTCCAGCGCCTTGCGGGCGGCCATCGTGGCCGCGTCCGAGGCGAGCGTGCCGGGCTCCCAGAGGCGACGCGCGTGGATGCCGGCGATATCGCCGAGCACGTCGGTGCGGATGCCCAGGCGATCCAGCGTCGGCTGCAGGCGTTGATTGATTTCCAGTGTCGTCAGCGTGTGGGGCGCGTCGACATGCGCCAGGCCGGCGATCGAGACATTCGTGAAGAGCATCGAAGTAGCGCCAAGGCTCAGGCAAAAAGGGGCATCATTCTATAACCCCGGCGCCTGCACCGCACCTTTATCGATTCAGCTGCCTGCACAGGGCGCGCAGGTCAGCGCGGCGGGCACTGGAAGGCGGCGAAGCGCTGGCTGCCATCGGCCGGCGGCGCGGCGGCCTGCAGCGCATTGGCATTGGCGCTGGGCGCTTCATTGCGGGCCAGTGTTTCCAGCTCTTCCTGCACGCGCAGCGGGTTGCGGTTGTAGAAGCCCACCTTGTTCTTGACCGTCACCACCACCTCGCCGCGGGACTGGCAACCGGCCGGCACCGGACCGGCGGCAAGCACGCGCACGGTCTTGCCCGCCGGTTCGATCGGCACCCAGGTGCAGGCGGTGGCGCTGAGGATCAGGGCGGACAGCAGGATCAGGCGCATGGGCGGGTACCGGAAGGGGATGGGAGGATTGTGCCTGAACAGGCTGAATCGGGGGTGGCTGGTTGGCTTGCCGCGCCGGGGCGATGGGCCCCCGGCGCGGCGCGGCCGCGCTGCGGGGTGCGATTACTTCACCGGATTACCGTCGGCGTCGATGACGGTGACCTCGCCCAGCTTCAACGCGCGCACGGCGGCCTCGGTCTGCTTCAGGTCACCCACCACCACCCAGGTCAGCGCGTCCGGGTTGATGCGGCCGGCGGCCTCCTGCACCTGTGCCGGGGTCATCGCCTCGATCTCGGCCTTGCGCTTGAACACGTAGTCGTCCGGCCGCTTGAACTGCACCAGCCCGCCGATGGTGGCCAGCACCGCGTCGGCCGTCTCGTAGGCGCCGGGCAGGCTGAGCGTCTGGATGTTGCGGATGCGGTTCACTTCGGCGTCGGTCGCCGGCTTGGCGCCGCTGGCGAACTCGGCGATCTCCTTGCGCATCTCCTCGATGGCCGGACCGGTCTTGTCGATCTGCACCGGCGCCATCGCCATCCACGGGCGCTGGCCCACGGTGCTGCTGGCGCTGCTGCGTGCGCCGTAGGACCAGTGCTTGTTCTCGCGCAGGTTCATGTTCAGGCGCGAGGTGAAGTCGCCGCCCAGTACGCCATTGGCGATGTCGAAGCGGGTCGAGCCCGCATCCACCGACGAGGGCACCACCTGCCCGGCGAACAGGTTCGCCTGCACCGCACCGGGCTGGTCGATCAGGTAGACACGCGGCGCCTGGGGCAGGGCCACGGGAGTCGCCGCCTTCACCGTCGGTGCCGGGCCGTCACTCGTCCAGTCGCCCAGGTGACGCTCGAGCAGCGGCAGGAGTTGCTTGAGCGTGGTATCGCCAACCACGATCAGCGTGCCCGCTTCCGGACGCAGCCAGTCGCGGTGGAAGTCCACCAGCTCCTCGCGGGTCAGCTGCGCGATGGCCGCTTCGTCGCCGCTGCCGGTGAAGGGAATCGCATACGGATGGCCCTTGCCGTACAGCAGTGGCGGCAGCACGCGCATCGCCGAGGCGCTCGGGTTGGCTTTCTCCTGGGCGATGCCGGCGATCCAGCTGGCCTTGACCCGGTCGATCTCGGCCTGGTCGAAGCGGGGCGCGCGCAGCAGGTCGGCGTACAGCGCCAGCGACGGGTCCAGGTTCTCCTTCAACGCGGAAAGGTCCACGCTGCTGAAGTCCAGCCCGGCGGACGCATCCAGGTTGGCCCCGAGGGCGTCGGCGGCATCGGAGAACGCCAGCGAACCGCGTTCGCCCGCGCCTTCGGTCATCAGGCTCATGGTGAAGTTGGCGGTGCCCGGCTTGCGGCCCTGGTCGGCGCTGAAACCGCCCGGGAACTGGTAGCTGAACTGCACCACCGGAATCTCGTGGCGCTCGGCCAGGATCACCCGCGTCCCGTTCTTCAGCGTGGCCCGCTGCAGCGCCGGGAACTTCAGCTCCGGGAAGCGCTGGGTCTGCGGCACGCCGGTGCTGCGGTCGACCTGCGCCGGCAACGTGCGGAACTTCGCATCCACGGCCGGCACCTCGAAGGGCTTCGGCGCAACCGAGGGCTCTTCTTCCAGCGCCACGCGCGCGCCGGGTTCGACCACCAGCGTATGGCTGCCCACGCCGAGCCAGCGGCTGCCGACACGGCGCAGGTCATCCGCACTGGCCTTCTCGATGGTCGCCAGTGACTGGCGGAAGCAGCCCGGGTCGCCGGTGTAGACCGCGCACTCGGCCAACGCATCGGCCTTGCCACCGAAGCCACCGATGCGCTCGATGCCGCGGATGAAACCGGCGCGGAAGGCCGTCTTGGCACGTGCGAGCTCTTCGGCGGTGGGGCCGTCCCTGAGCAGGCGTTCGATCTCTTCGTCGATGATCGCCTCCACCTTGGCCGGATCCTCGCCCTGCTTGACGGTGGCCATCACGATGAACTTGGAGCCGAGCTGCGAGCCGAGCGCACCGGCGGTCACGTTGTCCACCCGCTTCTCTTCATGTTCCAGGCGCTTGCCCAGGCGCGAGGACTTGGCGCCGCCCAGCACCTGCGCCAGCAACTGCAGCTGGTCGATGTCGGTAGTGCCGAGCTGGGCCACATTCCATGCCCGGTAGATGCGCGCCTGCGGCACCTTGTCGGTCATCACTTCGCGGGTGTCAGCATCGCGGTGGGCCACGTCCACGCGGGGCTGCGCCATCGACGGGCCGGCCGGGATGCTGCCGAAATAACGCGTGGCCTTTTCCTTGGCGGTGGCCACGTCGATGTCACCGGCCAGCACCAGCACCGCGTTGTTGGGGCCGTACCAGGTGCGGAACCAGGTTTTCACGTCATCCAGCGAGGCCGCGTTGAGGTCGTTCATAGAGCCGATGACGCTGTGGTGGTACGGGTGCCCGGCCGGGTACAGCGCGCGGTTGAGCTTGGTCCACACCTGGCCGTAGGGCTGGTTCTCGCCCTGGCGCTTCTCGTTCTGCACCACGCCGCGCTGCTCGTCCAGCGCCGCCTGGTCGATCGCACCGAGCAGGTGCCCCATGCGGTCCGATTCCATCCACAGCGCCATGTCCAGCGCGGTGGTGGGCACGTTCTCGAAATAATTGGTGCGGTCGGTGTTGGTGGTGCCGTTCTGGCCGGTGGCACCGACCTGCTTGAAGGGTTCGAAATACTCGCCGTCGTGGTTTTCGCTGCTCTGGAACATCAGGTGTTCGAACAGGTGGGCAAACCCGGTGCGCCCGGCCGGTTCGTCCTTGCTGCCCACGTGGTACCAGACGTTGACGGCGACGATGGGGGCCTTGCGATCGGTGTGCACGATCACGCGCAGGCCATTGGGCAGGGTGAACTGCTCGAACGGAATGTCCACGCTGGCCACCGCAGCCGGCTTGGCCAGCAGCGGCGCGGGCGCCAGTCCGCCGATAGCGACGGTAAGCGCTACAGCGAGCAGCGCAGTGCGCGGACGCAGGCGAGCGGTCATTCCGGATCCTTGGGTGAGTAGTTGAGGCAGCGATCCTAGCGCGCTGCCTTCACGCGCGCACCGGTCGACGGTCATGCCCCTGTCAGGAAGGCCCCGCCCGGGTCGCGGGTCACAGCAGCGGCACCCGATCGTCTCCTTCCTCGAGCCACCGGGGCTGCAGGTGGACAGATGTCCGGACAGCGGACACGGTGGAGCAGCGCAAGTAATTGAATCGACAACTAAAAAAACCTGGCACGGCGATTGCTCCAGTTCTGGTCGAGGCAACTTGCCCAAGGACTTTATGAACACAGGATTAATGGATTGCTCTACGCACCGATTGTTCTTGCACCATCTGATTAGGTGTACTACCTTACTACCACACCACTCATCGACCACACCAAGGAACCTGCCGTGAACACCAGCACCCTCGCTCTCGCCATCGCCCTGATCGCCGGTTCCGTCGTCGGGACCCCGGCCCAGGCGGCCGAAACCGTCACGACGCTGGCAGCCGTGCAGGTCCGCCCCGCTGCCGACCAGATCGCCCAGCAGCGCCTGGAGCAGACCAGCGGCATTGCCACCCTGGCCGCCGTCGAGGTCCGCCCGAGCGCCGAACAACGGGCCGAGCGTGAGGGTCCGGCCGTTGCCATGGCGATCACGACGCTCGCCGCCGTGCAGGTCCGCCCGAGCCTGGAGCAGCGCGTCGCGCTGATGGCCGAACAGCAGGCCGGGCAGTACGCCACCGTGCTTGCCGCTGCCGCCACCACCCTGGCGCAGGATGTGATCGTCAACCTGCCGGTCGTGCAGGTGCGGCCTTCGGCTTCGGAGCTGCAGGCACTGGCCGTCGACACCGCGATGGTCCTGGTCCGCCCGTGAGCGAAGGTCCGTCATGTCGCCGATGATTCCCGCCTGCGCACGCATGCCCTGCCACTGACACCGGGCCCGTTCCACGTTGCAGGGCCCGGCGTCCCACGCCAGAACGTTTGCGGCGCTTTACACTGCGCCGATGAGCCAGGTCCCCACGTTCCACGTCATTCTGTTCCAGCCTGAAATTCCCCCCAACACGGGCAATGTCATCCGTCTGTGTGCCAATACCGGGGCGCAGCTGCACCTGATCGAGCCCCTCGGCTTTGCATTGGAAGACAAGCAGCTCAAGCGCGCAGGGCTGGATTACCACGAATATTCGCGCGTGCAGGTCCACCCCGGGCTGCCCACCGCGCTGGAGCACATCGCGCCGCGCCGGCTGTTCGCCCTGAGCACCCGCGCCAGTGTCCGCCATGACAGTGTGCGGTATGAAGATGGCGACGCCTTCCTGTTCGGACCCGAAAGCCGGGGCCTGCCGCAGGATCTGCTGGACAACCTGCCCGAAGGCCATCGCCTGCGCCTGCCGATGCGCCCGGACAACCGCAGCCTCAACCTGTCCAACACGGTGGCGGTGATGGTGTACGAGGCGTGGCGCCAGCATGGATTCGCCGGCGGCGCATAGCCGGGTGCCGGGGCGGCGTCAGAACGCGTTGATGCCGGTGAGCTCGCGCCCCACCACCAGTTTGTGGATGGTCTCGGTGCCCTCGTAGGTGATCACCGATTCCAGGTTGAGCGCGTGCCGGATGGCGGCGTGATCGGTAGTGATGCCTGCCGCACCGAGCAGCTCACGGCAGTCGCGCGCGATGTCGATGGCCATCCGGCAGTTGTTCCATTTGGCCAGGCTGACCTGGGCGGGCTGCATCCGTCCGGCCTCCTTCAGCCGGCCCAGCTGCAGGGCCATCAGCTGGGCCAGGGTGAGGCGCCGCGCCATGTCCGCCAGCTTCACCTGGGCATCCTGCGTGGCGGCCAGCGGACGTCCGAACAGCAGGCGGCCCCCGCTGTACTCCAAAGCCTCCCGCAGGCAGGCCTGCGCGGCGCCGAGCGCGCCCCAGCTGATGCCGAACCGCGCCTGCGTCAGGCATCCCAACGGTCCCTTCAATCCCCGCACGCCCGGCAGCCGATTGGCCTCCGGCACCCGCACGTCATCGAGGAACAGGGCACCGGTGGAGGACGCACGCAGGCTCATCTTGCGCTCGATCGGCTGCACCGCGAATCCGGGCATGCCTTTTTCCACGATGAAACCCTGCACGCCGTCTCCGGTCTGCGCCCAGACGATCGCCAGATCCGCGATCGGTGCGTTGGTGATCCACAGCTTGCTGCCCGACAGCCGCCAGTCGTTGCCTTCGCGCCGCGCCTGCGTACGCATGCTGGACGGATCCGATCCGCCCTGCGCCTCGGTCAGGCCGAAGCAGCCGATCCGTTCGCCGCGCGCCATCGCCGGCAGCCAGCGCGCGCGCTGTTCCTCGCTGCCATAGGCATGAATGGGGTACATGCACAGCGAGCTCTGCACCGACACGAAGCTGCGCAGACCGGAATCGCCGCGCTCGAGTTCCTGGCAGATCAGTCCGTAAGCCACCGGCCCCAGCCCGCCGCCGCCGTAGGCCACCGGCAGCGTGGCACCGAGCAGCCCAAGCGCAGCGATCTCTTCGACGAGCTCGTGGGGAAAGCGCGCCTGATCGAAGGCCTCGCCGATGATCGGCAGGACGCGCTGGTCGGTGAAGCGCGCCACGCTGTCCTGCACCGCGCGCTCATCCTCGCCGAGCAGGCCACGGACATCGAAAAGATCGGTCGGGGAAAGGGTCATCCGGGGTCCACGCCGCAGGGAGGGAGCTGCATTCTCGGCCGCCCGCGTGCGTGCCGTCGAGCCACCGCTGCCCGTACAGCGCACGCGACGGTCCATGTGCCGCCCTCGCGCCGCAACGCGCTGCAGTGCAGCACGAACGGCGCGTATCGTCGGCCAAGCGCCGCCGCACGAGAGTGAACATCGCCGATCTAGGCGTAAACCGCGCATCCCGGTACCCTGAGGGATTCAAACAGCTGTTTCGCCGTGGTCCCACGTGCGATTCCCAGGCAACCGCCGCCTCTCCGGAGTCGGCCTACCCAAGAGTCAGGTGATCCATGAGCGCAGAAACGATGGAACTGCCCCCCCGCGAAGTGATGGAGTTCGATGTCGTCATTGTCGGCGGCGGTCCGGCGGGACTGGCCACGGCCATCCGGCTTCGCCAGCGCGCCATCGAGGCCGGTGCCGAGCTGTCGGTCTGCGTGCTCGAGAAAGGCTCGGAGGCCGGCGCGCACATCCTGTCCGGCGCCGTGGTGGACCCGCGCGCCCTGAGCGAGCTGTTCCCGGACTGGCGCGAACGCGGCGCCCCGCTGAAGCAGGAAGTCACCCGTGACGAGTTCCTGTTCCTCAGCGAGACCGGCGCGCGCAGCACGCCGCAGGCACTGCTGCCGGAGTGCTTCCACAACGCGGGCAACTACATCGTCAGCCTGGGTGAAGTCACCCGCTGGCTGGCCCAGCAGGCCGAGGCGCTGGAGGTGGCGATCTTCCCCGGCTTCCCTGCCGCCGAGGTGCTGTATGGCGAGGGCGGCGCGGTCGTCGGTGTGGCGACCGGGGACATGGGCATCAACCGCGATGGCACGCCCGGCCCGGCATTCGAGCGCGGCATGGCGTTGATGGCCAGGTACACGATCTTCGCCGAAGGCTCGCGCGGCCACCTGGGCCGCCAGCTGATCGCCCGTTTCAAGCTCGACGAGGGCAAGGATCCGCAGTCCTATGGCATCGGCCTCAAGGAACTGTGGCAGGTGGATCCGGCCGTGCACGAGCCAGGCCTGGTGGTGCACGCGGCCGGCTGGCCGCTGGATGGCGATACCTATGGCGGTGCGTTCCTGTACCACGCCGAGGGCGGCAAGGTCTCGGTGGGCTACGTGGTCGGCCTGGATTACAGGAACCCGTGGCTGAGCCCGTTCGAGGAGTTCCAGCGTTTCAAGACCCATCCCTCGATCAGGAAGTACCTCGAAGGCGGCAAGCGCATCGGCTATGGCGCCCGCGCCATCACCGCCGGCGGCCTGCTTTCGCTGCCCAAAACCGTGTTCCCCGGAGGTGCGCTGGTGGGGTGTGAAGCCGGTTACCTCAACGCCAGCCGGATCAAGGGCAGCCACGCGGCCATCAAGACCGGCATGATGGCCGCCGATGCCGCCTTCGATGCACTGGCGGCCGGCCGCCAGCACGATGAGCTCGGCGCGTACCCGGAGGCGTTCGAACGCAGCTGGCTGCATGCCGAGCTGCAGCAGGCCAAGAACTTCAAGCAGTGGTTCAAGAAGGGCCAGACCGTGGCCACGCTGATGACCGGTGTGGAGCAGTGGCTGCTGCCGAAGCTGGGGATCCGCAATCCGCCGTGGACGATCCACCGCACCGTGGCCGACCATGCGTGCCTTGAACCGGCGTCCAGGCACGCGCGCATCGCCTACCCCAAACCGGATGGCGTGCTGACCTTCGATCGCCTGAGTTCGGTATTCCTCAGCAGCACCAACCACGACGAGCATCAGCCCAGCCACCTCACGCTCAAGGACGCCAGCATCCCGGTGGCGGTGAACCTGGCCGAGTACGCGGGCCCGGAAGCGCGCTACTGCCCGGCGGCGGTGTATGAGTATGTGGGCGCGCCGGGCGAGGAGCGGCTGCAGATCAACGCGCAGAACTGCGTGCACTGCAAGACCTGTGACATCAAGGACCCCACGCAGAACATCGTCTGGGTCACGCCGCAGGGCGGCGGTGGGCCCAACTACGCCGGCATGTAAGGCGGCTGCGATGTCCGGTGTGCGCCGCCGTGGCAGGGGGGTGGGGCGGTGGGCCCTGCCCCTGCTGCTGCTGGCCGTGGTCGCCTGCCGTGGCCCGGCCGCGGCGGAGGACCCGGCGGCCCGCGAACGCGAGCGTGCCTTCGCGCTGTGCGCCGGCTGCCATACCGTGCATGCCGGTGGCATCCACCGCTACGGACCCAACCTGCACGGTGTGCTGGGGCGCCGGGCCGGCAGCGTGGCCGGCTACGGCTACTCCGACGGCATGCGCCACGCCGACATCGTCTGGAGCGAGCAGACGCTGGACCAGTTCCTGCGCGCGCCCACGGCCATGGTGCCGGGCACGCGCATGTACAACGCGTTTCCCGATCCGAAGCGGCGCCAGCTCATCATCGACTACCTGCGCGAGAACGCGCGCTGAGCCGCAGGCGATCACCCTGGCGCTGCGGACGGTCCTGGCAGCCATTTCAGCAGGCTGGTACGCAGGTCTGCCAGCGACAGCGGCTTGATCAGCACATCGTCCATGCCGGACTCGCGGCACTGCCGGATCTCTTCGGCCAGGATGCTGGCGGTCAGCGCCACGACCGGCGTGCGCGGTCCGCCGTTGCGGCCCTCGCGCTCGCGCAGCACGCGGGTGAACGCGTAGCCATCCATCACCGGCATGCGGCAATCGGTGATGACCAGATCGAACGTCTCGGCCGCCATCCGTTCCAGCGCCTCGCGCCCGTTGCCCGCAGCGGCGTGCTGCACGCCAAGCTGTTGCAGCCGCCAGACCATCATCGCCATGGCCGTGGGGTGATCTTCCACCACCAGCACGCGCGCACCGCGCTGCGATTCAGGCAAGGGCGCCACCTGCTGTGCGCCGGACAGCGTTGCGGCAAGGTCGGCCTCGCTGGCGACCGGCAGTTGCAGCAGGACATCCACTTCGGTGCCGCGGCCGGCCGCACTGCGGATCGCCAGCGTACCGCCCATCAGCTGCACCAACCGATGGCAGATGCCCAGGCCCAGGCCGGTGCGGCGCACGTCTTCGGCAAGCGCCGCACCGCCGGAGGCCAGGCCCTGCTGGATCGCCTCCAGCCGCGCGGCCTCGATGCCCGTGCCGGTATCGGTCACGCGCAGCCGGATCGACTGCAAGCCGGGCGTGTGGTCGTCCAGCACATCCAGCCGCAGGCCCACGCTGCCTTCGGCGGTGAAGTGCAGCGCATTCTCAACGAGGTTGTGCAGCACCTGCCGCAGGCGCAGCCCATCCACCTCGTGCGCGTTGGCCAGTGCAGGCGCCATGTGCAATGTGAGCGCCAGGCCGCGTGCCTCGGCGGCCGCCGCGAACTGCTGGACGATGCCTTCCAGCAGCGGGCGAAGCGGCAGCGGCAGCGGGTCCAGGTGCAGCGCCCCGGCGTCGATCTTGGCGTAGTCCAGGATGTCATCGAGCATCCGGTGCAGTGCCTGCGCGGCGTGCTCCGCTTCGCGCAGCAGCACCCGCTGCTCCTGCTGCAGGGGGGAATGGGCGAGCATCTCCAGCAGTCCCAGTACGCCGCTCATCGGCGTGCGGATCTCGTGGCTCATCATCGCCAGCAGCTGCGCCTTGGCCTGGGCGGCGTGTTCGGCGGCCGCGCGTGCATCCACCAGTGCGTCGGACTGCGCGCGCGCCTGTGACACATCCACCCAGTACCCACTCCAGGTGACCGTGCCATTGTCGGTGGCATAGGGCTGGGCCTGGCTGCGGATCCAGCGCGCGCCGCCAGGCGGCGCGGTGCGGAACTCGAAGGCCAGCGGCAGGAAATCACGCGCGGCCTGCTCGATCGCCGTGCGTACGGCCGTCCTGTCACGTGCGTCGATGCTGTCCAGCAGCGTGGCCGAGGACTGCGTGACGGCCTCGCGGTCGACGCCGAACAGGGGCTGCATGTCACCGGCGATATAGGGAAACTCGAGTTCACCGTCACGGCGTCGGCGCATCTGATAGACCACCGCCGGCAGGTTGCCGGTCACCTCGGCCAGGCGCTGCTCCAGCCGCAGTCGGCCAGCGATCTCACGGCGCAGGCGCCAGTAGCCCAGTGCGTGCACGAACAGCGCGGCAAGCAGCAGCAGCGCGATCGGAATGCCCCAGCGCGCGATGCTGCGCCAGCTCTGGCCGCTGTGGTATTCCACGTTGAGCCAGTCGTTGCGCAGGGCCTCGCGCTCACGTGCCGGCAGCTGCTGCAGCAGGCGATCGAAGCGGGTCACCAGTGGGGCGTACTGCTGTTTGGCGACCAGCGTCAGCGCATCGTCGAAGCCTGCCGGTGCAGCCACTTTCAGCTGCGCGGGGAACCGCTCGCGCAGGAGCCGGTCGATCGCGGCCAGGTTGCCGATATAGGCCTCGGCTTCGCCATTGAGCAGGCGCTGCAGCGCCTGCTCGGTGCTGCGGGCGACGATGATGCGGGCGCCCGGTGCGCGTTGCAGCACGCGGGCGCGCAGACGGTCCGGATCGGACAGCAGCACGCGCTTGCCGGTGAGGTCGTCCATGTCCAGCACGGTGCCACTGGCCGGCCCGGTCACCACCACATTGGGCACGCTGATGAACGGTTGGCTGAACACCCAGCCGCGGCCCAGCCAGGTGGAATCGGCAGGTACGCCGAGAGCGGCCTCCATGCGGCCGGCGCGCAGCTCGGCGCGCAGTCCGTACCAGTCATGGGTGGGCACCGGCTGCAGCGTGGCACCCACCGCGCGCAGCCGCTGCAGGTAATCACCGACCAGGCCTGAGGGCTGGCCATCGGCACCGATGAAAGACAGCGGTGCGGCATTGGGCGGATAGCCGATGCGCAGCGGCGTGGACAGCACGCGCCGTTCGGCGGCGTCCAGCACCCCGCGGGCGGGGCCGGACCAGACGGGCACGCGCAGCCACCGTGCCGACAGCGCGCTGCGCTGCTGCAACGGCAGGTCGGCCAGTGCGTCGTCGAGTGCTTCGCGCAGCAGCGCAGCGCGTAAGGGCACGCCGAAGTGCAGGGTTTCTTCGGCCATGCCGCTCGGCCGCAGCAGTTCGAGCCCGGTGAACCCCTTCTCCGCCAGCAGCGTATCTGCGACGTACGCGTTGCCCACGAACACGTCCGCCGTGCCGGCAGCCACCTGGCGCAATGCGGCGGTGGTATCGGCCGCGGTGGTGAGCTGGGCATCGGGGAAGCGTTGGCCGATCCGCGGCCCGGTCAGGAAGTCCGATTCGGTCACCACCCGCAGGCCGGCCAGGTCCGGGCGTTCGGAGGACCGCAGGTCGCCCACGCGGCCGACCAGTGCCAGCGGCGCGCTGGCGTAGGCCGCGGTAGGGACCAGGCAGCGCGGTGACCCGGCACCAGCGGCGATGTTCATCACCACGTCGATCTCGCCGCGGCAGGCCGCATCGAGCAGTTCGGTCCAACCGGGGTGGAAAACGTACTGCACGCGCACGCCGAGCGAGCGTGCCAGGTGTTCAAGCAGGTCAGGTCCGAGCCCGCGCACGTGCCCCTGCCGGACCGATTCGAACGGCGGCCATCCGCTGTCGTAGACCCCCACCCGCAGCACCGGATGCGTGTTGAGGTACGCTGCCACCGCCGAACCGGCTGGTACCGGTGCAGCCCACGTCCTGACAGGGATCAGGCCGCACAGCAGCCCGCACAGCGCGCCGAGGGTCCAGCCGATGATCGTGCGCACCACGTTCTCTCTCCCTAGAATGAGGCACCGTCAATGCCGGTTTCCAACCACCCATCGCTGCCCCGGGGCCATACTAGAGCATGACGCTTCGCATCATCATCGCTGACGATCATCCGGTGGTCCGCATCGGCGCGCGCTCGGTCATCGAGTCCAGTGGCACGGGCGAGGTGGTGGCCGAGGCCAGTTCCTCCCAGCAGCTGCTCGCGCAGCTGGCCAGTCATCCCTGCGATGTGCTGGTCACTGACTATTCCATGCCTGAAAGCACGGCGCCGGATGGCTTTGCGATGATCAGCATGATCCGCCGCCATTACCCGCAGCTGCCGATCCTCATGCTCAGCGTGTCCAGCAACCTGGCGATCCTGCGCATGGTGCGCGACGCCGGCGTGCTGGGCCTGGTGGACAAAAGCTCTTCCATGGATGAGCTGCCGGTGGCAATCCGCACGGTGCACCGGGGCCAGCTTTACGTCAGCCAGTCGCTGCGCGAGCGGGTCGAAGCGACAGGCTCGACCGCCATCACCGGCGACCAGGACAAGCCGCTCTCGCCGCGGGAACTGGAAGTGCTGCGGCTGCTCAGCAAGGGCATGACGGTCAAGGACATCGCAAGCATGCTCAACCGCAGCGCCAGCACCATCAGCCGGCAGAAGGGCGACGCCATGATGAAGCTTGCGCTGGAAACCGATGCCGAGCTTTACGACTACCTGCGGGCCGGACGGCTGTAGCGACGCCGCGGGCCCGTGCGGCCAAGGCTGGCGGCCCGCGGCTCATCCGTGCCAGTCCAGGCCCCTCGGTGCGCTGGAAAAGCCTGCCGCGCGCAATGCCCCGGTCAACGCACTGCGCCCGATGGGCACGTCGTTGACCCGTTCGAGCGTGAACGAAACACGCCGCCCGCGTCGCAGCGCGATGGCCAGCGCCTGCGTGGCCGCGTGCAGCACGGCGGCGCCCTCGGCGGCCTCGGTGTCCACGAACGCCAGGAGCTGGCGCCCCCCCTGCGGCAGGTAGAGCACCGCGCGCCCGTCCACGATGGCGACCAGGGCGCCGGCACGACGGGCCGGCCGCTGCGCCGCATGGCGTGCCGGCCACGGCACCACGGTGCCGAACGGACAGGCCGGATCGAGGACCGAAAGCGCCACCGCCTGCAGGACCGCGCCGGTCGCCGGGGTGTCGGCCAGCTCGCGCAGGCGGTCGATGGCGCCGCGTTCGGCGAACTGCGCCCCGCCCAGCCCTTCCACGAAACGCCCGCGCAGCACGCGCCCGGCATCTTCCATGCGCCTGAAGACCGGCAGCAGCGCGGGAAAGCCGCCCGGAACGGCCTCGTTCATCACCGCGCCACGGGTCACCACGGCATGCCGGTCAAGCAGTCCCTCGGTCAGCGCCAGCGCCCGCACGGTGTCGCTGGCCGGACGGCGCGGCAGCAACGACCAGCGGCCGGCCAGCGTGGCGATGTCCACCTGCGGCGCTGGCGGTGACGGCACCGGAGCGGCATCAGGCGACATCGGCGGTGGCGCCATGAAGCCGAAGCCGCGCCGCCGCCGCGTGCCGGCCACGCTGCGTGCCCGCGGCGGCGGCCGCACACCACTGAGCGCGCGCAGGGGAGCGCCGATATCGGTGGTCACGTGGCCGCCCCAGGCAAGGCCCCACAGGGCGCTGCCGAAATCCTCACCGCCCCCCAGAGGGGGGTGCACCCGGGCCGCCTGGGTGGCGAGCTGGCGTGCGAACCAGGCGCCTCCACCGTCGAGCACCCCGACAATGGCCTGCTGCAGCGGTGACAGTGCCTCCGCCGCAAGCGATGGCGGTGCGAGCGTGGCTTCAGCATCGGCCTGCAGGTGCAGCGAAACAAGGCCATCGTCTTCGCCCAGACGTCCATGACCGGCCCACATCACGGTGCCGGTGGCCAGCAGGCTGTCCAGCAGCGCGGGACTGTAGTCGCGCACCCGTGCCGGCAGGATCTGGCTTTCCCACACCGAAACCGGCAGCGCGACCCCGGCCAGCTGCTCCACCACCCGCAGCAGGCCATCCGTGCCTTCCAGTGCGCCCTGGTGCACGCGCTGCGCATCGCCCAGGGCGTGGCGTGCATCGGCCAGCAGGCCGTGGTGTTCCAGCAGCAGGGCGGTGTAAGCGGCGGCGGGCACGGGACGCGTCGCTTCGCGCGCCGCCTGCAGGGACCGCAGGCGCAACCGCCGGAAAACATCCTCACTGACCCATTCGTGCCGGGCCAACGGTGTGTGCTCGCCAGGCACCGGGGCCTGCGTGTCGTCCGCGGCACGCTGCGCGCCGAAATGGCCGCCCAGCAGCTTCCCCTCCGCGGCCAGCTGTGCCAGCGCGGCATCGGCCACGACAACCCCCAGGCCGAAGGCGGCGGCCACCTCCGCGGTGGTGAACGGTCCGCGGGTGCGCGCAAAACGCGCCAGCAGGTCGCCCAGCGGATCGGCCACGGGCGCGCGGAACACGGCGGGGATATCGCGTGGCAGGCGGACCCCCAGCGCATCACGCAAGCGCGCGCCATCCTCCACGGCCGCCCAGTGCGGCTGCGCGGCGAGGTCAAAGGCAATCACGCGCTGCACCTGTCGCAGTTCGGCCAGCAGCGACTCCACCGCAGGGCCATCGGGCTGCAGCCGTGCAGTGATGGCGTTGACCGTCAACGGGCCCAGTTCGCGCAGCAGGTCGGCGATGCCCTCCCGGCCTTTCGCCTGCCTCCCGGGCGCAGTGCGCTGCAGTTCGGCCTGCACCTGCGCCACCACGGCCGGATCAAGCAGTTCGCCCACGTCGACCTGCCCGAGCAGGTCACCCAGCAGCGCGCTGTCCAGGGCAAGCACGGATGCGCGGCGTTCGGCCAATGGCGTATCGCCGTCGTACATGAACTCGGCCACGTAGCCGAACAACAGGTTGGCGGCAAACGGCGAGGGCGTTTCAGTGGTCACTTCCACCAGGTCCACCGCGCCTGCGGTCAGGCGCTGCATGAGCGCATCGAGTGCCTCCAGGTCATAGACATCCTGCAGGCACTCACGCGCGGTCTCGATCAGGATGGGGAACTCCGGCCACGTGCGTGCCACCTGCAGCAGCTGGCCCGCACGCAGGCGCTGCTGCCAGAGCGGTGAGCGCCGACCCGGCGCGCGGCGCGGCAGCAGCAGCGCGCGCGAGGCACACTCGCGGAAACGCGCGGCGAACAGGGCCGAGCCCCCCACGGCCCCGGTGATGAGGCGGCGCAGCCGCTCAGGCTCGAACAGGAACAGCTCCGCACCGGGCACGCGACCGGTGGTCTCCGGAAGGCGCGCCACGATGCCATCATCGCTGGACACCACCGCCGGATCGATGCCCCAGCGTTCGCGCAGGCGCTCGGCCACCGCCAGCGCCCAAGGGTCGTGCACGCGACGCCCGTAAGGCGAGTGCAGCATGATGCGCCAGTCACCCAGCTCGTCACGGCAGCGTTCCACCACCAGGCGCGCATCGGTGGGCAGCACGCCGGTCGCTTCGCGCTGCTCGCCCACCAGCGTGAGCATGTTGGCGATGGCATTGGCATCCAGGCCAAGCGCCTGCAGATGCGTGTGCGGCGCATCGGGCGCGCCGTCCAGGCAGGCCTCCAGCGTGGCAAGGAACGCGCCGATGCCCGCCCCCAGCTCAGCGGGCCGGCCGGCCCCTTCGCCCCGCCAGAACGGAAGCCGCGCCGAACGCCCCGGCGCGGGCGTCACCACCACCTGGTCGTGGGTGATCTGGTCGATGCGCCACGAGGTTGCGCCGAGGGTGATCACATCGTTCACGCGCGACTCGTGGACCATTTCTTCGTCCAGTTCGCCCACCCGCCGCGAACCGGCACGCTCCTCGCCTTCGGGCAGCATCACACTGAACATGCCGCGGTCCGGGATGGTGCCGCCGCTGGTCACGGCCAGCTGTTTCGCACCGGGGCGCGCGCTCAGCTCGCCGGTCTGGCGGTTCCAGACCAGGCGCGGCCGGAAGCCGGCGAAATCATCGGAAGGGTAGCGTCCGGCCAGCATGTCCAGCGTGGCATCGAAGGCACTGCGGGGCAGCGTGCGGTAGGGGGCGGCGCGGCGCACGCAGGCATACCAGGCCTCCACCTGCAGCGGTTCCATGGCCACCGCCGCCACGGTCTGCTGGGCCAGCACGTCGAGTGGGTTGCGCGGCGGATCGAGCGCTTCGATGCGGCCGGCCAGCATGCCGTCCACCGCCACGGCGGCATCGATGAGATCGCGCCGCGTACGCGGGTAGATGCGCCCGGACGAAACGCCCCCCACCTGGTGCCCGGCACGTCCCACCCGCTGCAGCGCGCTGGCCACCGAGGGCGGTGCCGCCACCTGGATCACCCGGTCCACCAGGCCCATGTCGATGCCCAGCTCCAGGCTGGAGGTGGCCACCACGCAGCGCAGCGCACCGGATTTCAGCGCCTGCTCGATCTCCGCGCGCTGTTCCTTGGATACCGAACCGTGGTGCGAGCGTGCGATCAGCGCGGTCGGTGGCAGCACGCGGTTGACCGTGCTGCCGGTGAACGAACCCAGCGCAGTGGGCCGTTCATGGGGGCTGGGCGCTGCAGCCTCCAGACGCTCGGCATACAGTTCGTTGAGGCGGGCGGTGAGCTTTTCAGCCACGCCACGGGAGTTGGCGAACACGATCGTGGAGCGGCTCTGCAGCACTTCATCGAGGATGCTCGCTTCCACGTGCGGCCAGATGGAGTTGGCCCGGCTGCCGCCCTCGCGTCCGCCGGGCAGGCCACGTGCCGGCAGGTCGGCCATGTCCTCGACCGGCACCACGATGCGCAGGTCCAGCTGCCGCGTGGACGGTGGGTTGACGATCGTCACTGGCCGGTCACCGCCGAGGAACGCGGCCACCTGCTGCTCGGGCCGCACCGTGGCCGACAGCCCGATCCGCTGCGCCGGCACCTGCAGCAGGTCCTCCAGCCGCTCAAGGCTGAGCGCGAGGTGCGAACCGCGCTTGCCACCGGCGACCGCGTGGATCTCGTCGATGATCACCGTGTGCACATGGCGCAGGGTTTCCCGCGCCTTCGAGGTGAGCATCAGGAACAGTGATTCGGGCGTGGTGATCAGGATGTCCGGCGGGCGCCGCAGCAGCCGCGCGCGTTCGCTGGTCGCGGTATCGCCGGTGCGCAGCCCCACGCTGAGGGCCACCGCCGCATCGCCGCCCCGCGCACGCGCGGCGGTGATGCCCTCCAGAGGCACCTGCAGGTTGCGCTGCACGTCCGCGCCGAGTGCCTTGATCGGTGAGATGTACAACACGCCGGTGCGGTGGACCGGCCTGGCCTCCGGCGCGTGGCGGTGCTCCCGGTCGCGCTGTGCGAACAGCTGGTCGATGGCGTGCAGGAACGCGGCGAGGGTCTTGCCCGAGCCGGTCGGTGCGATCACCAGCGTATGCTCCCCGCGCGCGATCGCCGACCACGCCGCATCCTGGACGGCGGTGGATCCGGGGAAATGCGCCGCGAACCACGCCCGGGTAGCCGGGCTGAAGGCGGACAGGGCGTTGGGGGCGACGGTGGGCATGAACTACGATGATAGAGCGCCGGGTGCAGCGTTCCGTGAGACCCAGGCGCCATGGCGCCTCATAGCCATCGACGCACGCGCCTGCAGTAGGTGACATACGCCTGGCCGAACCGGCGCGTCAATGCGCGTTCTTCCGGCAGAATCTGGAATCTGGTGACCCACAGGCAATAGAACATCATGCCGATCAGCGCTGCGGGATCGCGTAGCCACAGCGTCCAGGCCAACAGCATGAGCATGTGCCCAAGGTACATCGGGTTCCGGGTGTGGGCATGTATGCCTGTAGTAACGAGAGCGGCAACCCTGTCCGGATGAAGCGGGTTGACCGTCGTCCCCGCCTTGCGGAATGCGAGCTTTGGGACAATGTTGAATGTCAACCCGATGCCAAAGATCATCATCGCCGCGGCGGCCGTACCAGCATCGGCCACGCGGAGAACCGGCACCCGCCCCACCGCCCACCACGCAAGCGCAGCCGCGATGAGCATGATCAGCGGGGGTGGAATGCGGGCTTCGAATGTGGGCATCAGCAACTCTCGTGTTTGCATGGGGGATAGTATGGCGCTCGCTTTACCCGTCAGCCCTCTCACTGTGTCTTCCTCCGTCCGCTTCCCATGACCGACAGTTCCCACCGCGTGCAGGGCCTCAGCAACGACGAAGTCGCTGCGGACTGGGCACCGATCAGCAGCGATGAACTGACGCGCCTGCGCAGCGACTATCCCCAGCTGGACGGTGACTGCCAGCTGCTCTGGCACAGTCCGCGGCCGATGTCCGCCGCGGCCCTGGTGCAGGCGCCCTCACAACGCGTGTTCGTCAAGCGTCACCATCCGCGCGTGCGCACGGCGCCGACCCTGCGCGAGGAGCACCGGTTCATCGCGCATCTCGCTGCCGCCGGACTGCCCGTCGTCTCGGTGCTGTCTACGCACGCCGGCGATACCGCACTGGCGACCGGCGATGGCACCTATGAACTGCACAGCGTGCCAGCCGGCGAGGACCGCTACCGGGATGCGTCGTCGTGGACGCCACCGACCACCCTGGCCGATGCCGCCGCGCTCGGCGCGATGCTGGCGCGCCTGCATGATGGCGCGGCGGACTATCAGGCACCCCAGCGCAGCACGCATGTCCTGGTGGCGCGCGATGACCTGATCCGTGCCGAGGATCCGTTGGCCGCGCTGGAGGCGCAGTTGCACGAGCGCCCTGGGCTCGCCAGTTACCTGGCACGCCGGCCATGGCAGGCGGAGCTGCGGCGCAGCGTGCTGCCGTGGCACGCCCGCGTGGTGGCGCGCGCCGCCGCCGAGCCCGTGCTGTGGGCCCACAACGATCTGCACGTGTCCAACCTGCTGTGGCGGCCCGGCCTGCCCGACGTCAGTGCCGTGCTGGACTTCGGCCTGGCCTCCCCCACCAGCGCGCTGTTCGACCTGGCCACGGCGATCGAACGCAATGCGGTGGCGTGGCTGGAACTGGACCAGGGACGGCCTGCGGCGCGCCCGGCCATGGCTCTGGCGCTGCTCGGGGGTTACCGCCGCGTGCGTCGGCTGGCGGCTGCACAGGTGCACCTGCTGGCTGATCTGCTGCCGGTGGTCCACCTGGATTTCGCCCTCTCCGAAGTCGAATACTTCCACGCGGTGACCGGCTCTGACGCGAACGCGGACGTGGCCTACCACACCTTCCTGCTCGGTCACGCCGACTGGTTCGGCGGTGGTGAAGGGCGCGCGCTGCTGGACGCGCTGCACGCGGCCGCCTGACCCCACGCTCGCATTGCGGGCCGCTTTGGTGTGAAATAGGCCCTGAAGCGGGGGTGCCTGGATCTGCCAGGCTGAGAGAGTCCCTTGGAACCTGATCCGGTTTGCACCGGCGTAGGGAGCTTTGAGTGCCACCCCACCCCCCTTCACGGCCGGGTGCGCGTGCGCGCCTTCGCTTCGTCTCCCTGTCCTGGCTGATGACGAACCGAATGAACCGCTGCCTTCGCCCCACGCTGTTGACCGTCGCGCTCTGCGCCGCGCTTCCCCTGCATGCCAATGCCGCTCCGGAGGCTGCGGGGCAACGGTCGCCGACCGAACTGGCGGCCGTGCGCGTGGAGGCCGAGCAGCAGGTTGCGCCGCCGCCGCAGGCCACCGCGTTCGGGCCGGGTGACTGGCACGACACGCCCGCCTCGGTGAACGTGCTCGACCGCGCGCTGCTCGACAGCCGCCAGGTGCGCACCCTCAGCGAGCTGGCCAGCAATGACGCCTCGCTCGGCGACAGCTATGCACCGGTCGGCTATTACCAGAACATCGCCATCCGCGGCTTCCCGCTGGATTACGGCACCGGCTACCGGTTCAACGGGCTGGCGGTCACCGGCGAGCAGCGCCTGGCTTTGGAGAACATCCAGCAGGTGGAAATCCTCAAGGGCGAGGCGGGCCTGGCCGCGGGCGTGCTGGCGCCAGGTGGTCTGGTCAACTACGTCGGCAAGCGCACGGCGGACGTCCGTACGCTCACGCTCGGCACGGATTCGGAAGGCTCGCGCTATGCCGCCCTGGATGTCGGCCACTGGCTGACGCCGCGGTTCGGCGTGCGATTCAACGCCGCCTGGGACGACAGCGCCTCCTACATCGATCATGCCGACGGACGCCGCAACTTCTACGCGCTCGCCACCGACTGGCTGATCAGCGACCGTGCGCGCCTGGACGTGGACATCAACTACCAGACCAGTGCACAGCGTTCGGCGTCGGGCTACCAGCTGCTGGGTGGCGTGGCGCTGCCGGGCGAAGTCGACCGATCGCGCATGCTGGGCTACCAGGCGTGGCAGCAGCCGGTGGGCATCGACAGCACCAACCTCACTGCAGTGCACACGTACGCGTTCAACGAGCGCTGGGAATCACGCGTTTCCGCCAGCCACAGCCGCTCGGTGATCGATGACAACGTGGCATTCGCCTACGGCTGTTTCTATGCCGCCCAATGTGCCGATGGCAGCGTGCCGGGCCAGTTCTTCGCACCCGATGGCGACTACGATATCTACGATTACCGCAGCCCGGACGACACGCGCATCAACCGCGAACTGCGCGCCGAACTGCGTGGCCGCTTCACCACAGGCCGCGTGCAGCATCAGCTGACCTTCGGCGTGGATGCCTTCGACCGCACCGTGGACAAGCGCCGCAACGTCAACGAGTACGTCGGCACGGCGAACATCGGTGATGCACGGGTGCCTGCCTTTGCGCCCTCGCCGCTGCTGCCGGGGCCTTCGGTCAAGCGCCTGGACAGCCGCCAGCGCGCCGCATTCGTGCTCGACCGCATCCAGTTGGGCGACGATTGGCAGTGGCTTGCCGGTGGACGCTTCGTGCATCTGGATGAGCGCGCCTACGACAAGCGCGGCACGCCGGAGCGCCAGAGCACGCTGTCGCGGTTCCTGCCGCAGACCGCGCTGGTGTGGCGCGCGACCGGCCAGCTCAACGTGTACGCCAGCTACGTGCGCGGCATCGCACTCGGTCAGGAGGCGCCGTTCTGGACCTCCAACGAAGGCGAGTTCCTGCCCTCGGTGCTGTCGCGACAGCTCGAGGTAGGCCTCAAGTACGCGCCCTCCGAGGCCCTCGCGCTGGGCGCGGCGGTGTTCCGGACCTCCCAGCCCTACCAGTTCGCCCAGCCCGATGACAGCGCCGTGGGCTTCACCTTCGTGCAGCGGGGGCAACAGACGCATACCGGCCTGGAGCTCACGGCCAACGGCAGCGTGGCCGACCGTCTTGAGGTCACCGCCAGTGCCAGCGTGCTGCAGGCGCGTGCACGTGATGCCGGCACCCCGCAGTACGAAGGCCACCAGCTGATCAACGTGCCGAAGGTCCGCGCGGCCGTGCACGTGGATTACAGCCTGCCTTCCGCCGACAACGTGGGCATCACCGGGGGATGGCGGTACGCCTCCTCCAACGTCGCCACGCCCGAGGGCGGCGTGCGTGCGCCGAGCTACAGCGTGTTCGATCTGGGCCTGCGCCTGAAGCAGCGCATCGGCGAGCACCCGCTGACGTGGCGGCTGTCGGTGGACAACGTGTTCGACCGGTTCTACTGGCGTGATACCGGCAGCAGCGCAGGCGATTACTACCTGTTCGCCGGTGCGCCGCGCCAGGCGCGGCTGTCGGTGACGATCGGGCTATGAACGCCACGCTGCTGGAATGGTCGGCCGCGCTGCTGAGCCTGGCGGGCGTGTGGCTGATGACCCGCCGCGTGCGCCTGGCCTGGCCGGTCGGACTGGTGTCGGTGGGCCTGTATGCGCTGGTGTTCGTGGAGGCCCGCCTCTACTCGGACACTCTGCTGCAGATCGCCTTCGGTGGCTTCCTGGTGTACGGCTGGATCAACTGGCGTGGGCATCTGGAGGACGATGGGCGCGTGGGCATCGTGGCGCTGCCGAGACCGCGCATGCTGCGCGACCTGGGCGTCGGGGTGGTGTTCGGCGCGGTCCTCGGCGCGCTGATGCACGCCCATACGCAGGCGGCGCTGCCCTGGCTGGATGCCCTGCTCGCCGCGCTGAGCCTGGTGGCGCAGTGGTGGCAGGCGCGGCGGCACGCGGCAGCGTGGTGGCTGTGGATCGCGGTGGACCTGGTCTACGTCGGGATGTACCTGGTGAAGTCGCTGCACGTCACCGCTGCGCTGTACCTGGTATTCACCGCCGTGGCAGTGATCGGGCTGCGCGCCTGGAACGCGAGCGCACGCCAGGCGGCCGTGGCCTGACCCCGGGTGCTTCAGTCGAGCGCCTGCAGCGTTGCGGCGTCGCCGCTGCCATCAACCCTTACCCGGCTGCCCACGCTCAGGCCCTGGACCTGTTGCCGCGGCTGGGTCAGCGACAGGACACGTCCTTTGTCCAGGCGCACCTTCACCATGTACCGGGTGGTGGGGCCGGTCCCCACGATGCGCTCGCCGATCGCCCCTCCGATCTCATCGCCCTTGTCGGCGGCCACGGCCGCGACGGCAAGCCCTGCATCGCTGTGGCCTCCCAGGGTCAGACCCGCACTTGCCGCGACACCGCCGAGCTTGCCGAGCCGCTCGCCCCACGTGCGCCCGCGCCGGGTCACATCGGAGGTGTCTTCGCCGCGGTTCTCGATCGGCTGTACTGCTTCGACGGTGCCCTCGCGCGAAGCCGCCTGCGCCGCTGGCGCAGCGGTGGCCGCGCCGATTGAAAGGGCAAGGAGAAGCCCTGCGGTACGGATCGGCGTTGCTTTCATGTCCTGTCCTTCAGTGCGGTGTCGAGGTGCTGCTGGGGCCCACGATGTCCTGGTCGCACTCCGTGCCCGAGTAGTCCCACTGACGGATCACGCCTTCGCTGTCAGCGATGTAGGTGATGTCGCAGCGGTGTTTGAGCGGATGGTGGATCTCGTCGTAGACGATCGGAGTGAAGTGGGGAATCTGCACATTGTTCTGCACGGTGACGCCCAGCAGATCCCCGCCGGACACACGGACCCGCTCGGTCCACGCCGGCGTGTTCGTACTCCAGGTGTAGCGGGTCTGCTGCGTCTGCTCGTCTTCCACGATCTGCACCCGGCCACCATCCACGCGGAGCTGGAGCAGAAGCTCGGACGCATCGCGCCCGAGCCAGGCATGCGCTTTCGCGCGCGCCTCGGCGCCCAGCTCCGAGGCCCCGGCCGCGGTGCAGGCAAGGCAGGGGAGCAGCACCGCGCAGCGCAGCAGTCCCATCAGTGTGGTGGCGCACGCACTCATTTTCAGGACTCCTTCGCGTCCGTGCAGGGAGGCATGGATGCACGTACGCGGTCTGCGGTGACGACGTCAGTGCATGCAAGGCGAGAAGCGTAGTTTGGCCACGCAGGCGTCGGCAAGGCTGGAGGCGACAGAATTCTGATAAACCGTCTACGTGCTCGGCGACATCCAGGCGGCCGGCCCATGACTTTCGCCACTGCAGCTTGACTACACATGTAGTCAAGCTGGACGGCCTTGTCCAGGAAGACCGCCGATGTACCGTTTGCCTGCCTTGCTCGTGTTTCTTTTCGCAGGACTGCTGGCGCCCCGCGCGGAGGCTGCCCCGCCCCCGGCCCAAGACGTCCTCGAGCGGATCGCCGGTCACGCCGCCGCGGCACATTCCGATGCGCTGCTCATCCAGCACGGTGGGACCACCCTGCTGAGCCACTCGACCCACGGTGCCTTCGAGCCCGTCCCCCTGATGTCGGCAACCAAGTCGGTGGTCGCACTGGCCATCGGCCTGTTGATCACAGAGGGCCGGCTCGCCTCTCTCGATGAGCCGGTCAGCACCCTCTATCCCGAATGGCGGCAGGGTCGCAAGCGTGACATCACGGTGCGCATGTTGATGGACCACACGTCCGGCCTGCAGAACATCGCCAATGCCGGCGCGGAACTGGAAGGCGCGCCCGATCTGGTCGCGCTCGCGCTCGCTGCGGAACTGGCGAGCGATCCCGGAACAACGTTTTCCTATAACAACAAGGCCACCAATCTGCTTGCAGGCATTGTCGAGCGTCTGGCCGGGCAGCCCATCGATACCTACGTCGCCGAACGGATCTTCGCGCCGCTTGGCATCACCGCTCATGCGTGGTTGAAGGACAGCGCCGGCACGCCGATGGGCATGGCGGGCCTTTCACTATCCGCACCCGACCTGGCCAGGCTCGGACGGCTGGTGCTGGACGGCGGCAGGGCGCCGGATGGCACCCAGCTGCTCGATCCGATGTTCGTCCAGGCGCTTACCGCACAGAGCAGCCGCTCACCCGACGTCGGCCTGCTCTGGTGGCGTATCCCGGCCTGGGAGCGCTTCGTGCTGGATGACCGGGCCGCCGCCGTGCTCGACAGCCACGGCGTGGCCCGTGATGTGCGCGAGGCGGTGCTGGCCGCGCAGGGCCAGCGTTTCGACAGTCGTCAGGCCCTGACCGCGTTCCTCGCCGAACGCCTTGGCACCGCCTGGCAGGAACGCTATGGGGCGGAGATCACCGGGCGCGGGATCCGGCTGGTTGACCTGTTCGAGCAGACACGCGGACCCATCCAGGCCTATGCCGCGAACGGGTTTCTCGGCCAGTTCCTGGTCATCGTGCCGGAGAAGGATCTGGTGGCCGTACGCCAGATCCATCGCCGTGAGGATCATGGGGCCCAGGACGACTATGCCGGGTTCACCGCCGACCTCATCGCACTGGCCGACGCACTCTGAGCGACCCCCGGCATCAAGCGCGGCCAGGCACCCCGGCGCAAGTCCCAGCGGTGCCTTCGGGTTCACGCCAGCGGCGAATAACCGGATGCCACCAGGTGCTGCAGCGGTGCGAACAACGGTTCGGGCAGCGCGTCCCACGCGCACCACGTCCAGGCCTCGCATTTGTCCGGCTCCATGACGTGGGCGCGTGCGGTGTCCGGCACGCGCGCGACGACGAAGCAGGTGACATAGTGCCGGCCGACGTCCGGCATGACCGTGCTGGTGTAAGGCGCCGGCGTCACCGCCAGCAGCGCCAGCCCGGTTTCTTCGGCGGTCTCCCGGCGCGCGCAGTCCTCCACGGTTTCACCGAACTCCAGATGCCCGCCGGGCGCAGCCCAGGTGCCCGCCCCATGCGACCCCCGCCGCTTGCCAAGCAGCACCTTGCCGTCGCGCACGATCAGCACGCCAACGCCTACGTGGACGGATTCAGCAACAGCGGATGACATGGTCTCGGGTCTGTTGGGGCACTCGACATACGTTAACAGGTCGAGGCGGCTCAGGACCCGCACACCTGCGCGGTCATTTCCAGCTGTGCACTGGACGACATTGCAACCCACGGCGTCCCTGCTCGACGTTGCACCGCAGGCGTGGCAGCGACGTGCGCACTTTCGAATTCTTTCGACTGGGCTGGACCTGACCCGGCAGTAAAGTTGTGCCGTTGGTGAACGGCGCAGAGAATGGCAATCAACTACCCCACACGCGTAGTCCTGCTCGACCGTCATGCACTGGTGAGAACCGGGCTGCGGCAGCATTTCGAACAGCTGCACGGTCTGACGGTGACTGCGGACTTCGCTGCGCCCGCCGATCTGTTCGAACACCTCTGCCAGCACGCCGTGCACGCGATTATCCTGGATTGTTTCCAGAAGGAACACGCCATGACGCCGGAGGCACTGCTCGCTGCGATCCGGGCGCGGTCCGCGTGCCGCATCGTGGTATTCAGCACCGAGACCAGCAGCTGTGCCAGCGCGCGGTGCATGCAGGCGGGCGCGGATGCATTCATCGATAAACGCGAGCAGGTGGCCACCCTGGTCAACGCACTGCGATCGGTAGTCGAGTTGGCGCCGGCCCGCTGCTTCTGCGGAGACAGCAGCTTCCTGATCAGTGGCCTGTACCAGTTGAGTCCGGCAGAGGCCGAGGTGCTGCGGCGGGTGGCGCAGGGCATGGGCACCGTGGAAATCTCCGAAGCACTGGGCAAGGCCCGCAGCACCGTCAGCGCACACAAGTGGAGCGCACTGCGCAAGCTCGGCGTGCGCAGCGAACTGGAGTTCCTGAAGCTGCTGCCACCCGGCTTCCAATGGCCCTGGATGAACTAACGCGGCGCTCGGCGACGATCGCCTCAGGACCTTTCGATGAGGCCCCGGACTTTGAAAAGTTCGGCGTCGGTGCGGATGCCCAGTTTCTGGTAAGCCGACTTTTTCTGCGTGCTGATGGTGCTCATCGCGCGCGAGAACTTGGCCGATATCTCACTGGTCGACATGCCTTCGAGCGTGCACCGCAGGACTTCCTGCTCACGGGGCGACAGGGTTTCCGCCACCTGCCCCGGAACAATCCCGCGTACCGGCGCGGTGCGGCTCAGTGCATCGAGTTGTTCACGCATGGTGTCGGACAGGTAGGTGTGGCCGCGCGCGATCTGTTCGATCGCCTCCACCAGATCGTCAGCGCCCTGCGTCTTGGAAAGGAAACCGTTCACGCCCGCCTGCAGCGCGAGTGCCACTGTGGCCGGATTGAAGTGCGAAGACAACACCAGCACCGCGGTGTCGGGATACCGCAGCTTGAGCGCCCGGAGCAGGTTCACACCATCCACATCCTGCGGGCCCAGTGCAAAGTCCACGATGGCCAGGTGGACCGGCTCCTCGGCCGCGCCCAAGGCCTGGATCAGCTCACGCGCGGTGGTGTAGGTGCCCACCACATCGATGTGAGGCACGTGCGCCAGGCGTCTTTCCACGCCTTCGATGACGATCGGATGATCATCCAGCAGCATGATCCGGTGGGGAGCGGTACGCATGAAGTCGGTGCCTCGGAGGCGAACGGCCGGCGAAATGGGCGAACGGGTGGTGCCACGCTCATCATACAGCCGATGCGCACGGTCACCTTGCGCGGCTGAGGCGTCTGCTGACCCGGCGCTCGCCGGGCCGTTCATGCGTCAGGTGGGCCGTCTGCCGAAGAGAGCGCCTCGACAGCGGACGCCAGCTCGCTCATGTCGAATTCGGTGGGCAGGCCACCCTCCGCCAGCGCCATCTCCAGTTCAAGTGCCAGTTCACCCAACGCCTCGTGCGAGCGCATGAACGCCGCACCCGCGAGTCGATGGGCGTGGTGCCCCGCCAGGGCCCTGTCGCGCGCCGCCACGGCTTGCTGCATGCCTGCCAGGTCCTCGCGCAACAGAGCCAGGTGATCGATCGTGGGCGGTGCCGTCGCGGCGACGGCCGGTTGGCTGGCAGATCGCGCGAACTGCACCGGCCACAGTGCCAGTGTGCTCCGCAGCTCTTCCAGGCGCAGTGGCTTGCGCAGGACCCCGTCCATCCCGCACTCCAGGCATTCGGCCAAGTGCTCGGCGCCGGTGGAGGCAGAGATCGCCACGATCGGCAGGTGCGGTCCCTGGCGCGGCCGTGCGCGGATCCGTCGCGTGGTCTCGTAGCCGTCCATGCCGGGCATGTGGCAGTCCATCAGTACCAGGTCGAAACTGCCATCCTCCAAGGCCTGAAGCGCTGCAGCGCCACTGTCCACCAGAGTGGGGCGCACACCGAGCTCAAGGAGTTGCTCGCGGATCAGCGCCTGATTGCCGGGATGATCCTCCACCACCAGCACGCTGCCGCCCACGTGTGGCGCATCGTTGTCCGCGCCTGGGCCCTCATCCGCGCGTGCCCGGGCTCTGGAAGCGGAGGCGATGGAGTGCTGCGAAGGCGCAACGAGGGTGACCGGCAGGGTCAGTGCCACCATCGTCCCGGTGCCTGGAACACTGTCCAGCCTGATCGAGCCTCCCATCATCTCGACCAGTTCACGGCAGATCGTGAGCCCCAGGCCCGTCCCGCCAAACTCGCGCGTGGTCGAATCATCAGCCTGCGAATACGCCTTGAACAGACGTGCCTGCTGTTCCAGCGCGATGCCCACGCCGGTATCGATGACGCGCAGGTGCAAGGTGGCGGCGCCCTGCTCATTGGTAGGTACCACCTTGACGTCAACGTTGATGGAACCGTGCCGGGTGAACTTGACCGCATTGCCGAGCAGGTTGTTGAGCACCTGGCGCACCCGGGTGGGGTCCAGCACCACCAGCAGGTCGTGCGGGTGGTCGATCTCCAGATCGATGGCGAGGCCTTTTTCTTCCGCACCGGGCCGTGCCAACGCCACGACGCTGCCGATGAGCTGATCGAGGTCGGTGGGCAGTTTCTCCAGGGTGAGTTTGCCGGCATCCAGCTTGGAGAGGTCCAGCACGTTGTCGAGCAGGTCGATCAGTGCTTCGGCGGCCACCGTGGCGCCTTCGGTGAAGCGCTTCTGGCGCTCATCGAGCGGCGTCCTGGAGAGCATTTCGATGGAGCCGAGCATGGCGTTGATGGGGGTGCGGATCTCATGGCTCATGGTGGCCAGGAACCGGGTCTTGGCGCGTTCGCTGCGGATCGCGCGGCGGCGCTCCGCCCACGTCCGCCAGGCGAAGAAAGACAGCAGCACCATGCCCAACGTCGCCAGGAACAGCTCCAGCGCCCGGTAGTGCATGATCGACCACAGCGTGGGCGAACCGTAATCGGCCTGGGTCAGGTAGGTCTCGTAGATCTCATCGCTTTCATGCGCGGAGATCGATGCCAGGCTTTTCTGCAGGATGGCGTACAGCACCGGTTCGCTCGCGCGCACGCCCATCTGGGCGCGATACGGGGGCAGATCCACCATGCTGGCCACGCCCAGGCGCTGCCCATATTTGCGCCGAAGCAGGGGCTGCAGGGTCGCCTCCGTGCCGATCGACGCATGGGCACGACCCTCCAGCACGCTCTGCAGGCTTTCCTCGGGGCTGTTCACCTGCACGGGAATCACGCCCGGACGCAGCGTGGTCAGGATCCGCTGCACGTCCACATCGCCGCGGATCGCCACGCGCTGGCCGTTCAGTGAGTCCTTGGCGAAGGTCGAATCGGCCTCGCCGCGGGTGACGAAGAGGAACGGGCTGGCGAAGTAGGCATCGGTGTAGCGGATGGCTGCATTCACGTCCGCACGCAGAACGCTGGGATGGGCATTGGGAAACAGGTCGACCTTGCCGGACTGGAAGAGGTCCTGCGATGCCTCCCAGCTCGACGTGGGAACGAGCTTGAACGTGATGCCGGTGCGTGCTGAAACGGTTTCCAGATAGGCGGCGATCAAGCCGCGATATTCTCCCTCGACGATATCTTCCAGCGGACTGATATGCGGTGCACCGGCGTAGTGAACCACGGGATGGGCGCGGATCCACGCCTGTTCTTCGGGCGTGAACTGCGGTGTCGACGCCGCTGCAGTGCGCAGGCCGACGAGCAGTGCGCAGACCACCAGCCCATGACACAGCAGCGACCGCCGGGAAAGCATGCGGTTGCGGAGGGTCGTCATGGGGCGGTGCTCCTGGGGAAGGCGAAACGCAGAGCCTACCCCAGTCCGCAGCCGGTGGCGCAGTCGTTGCCTGGCGTACCCGATGCCGGGCTCCGGCCGATGCGCGCGCCGGCCCAGGGGGTGCAGCCTGATCAACGTTCAGACGAGGCCTTGCGGAAATCGTCTGATGAACTCTTCGAACCTGAGCCGGCTGATCGCCTGGCGCGAGCCGCAGGCCGGACAAGTCAGCACGCCTGCACCGCAGATGTCGACCAGGCCATGATCCGCGTCAAGCGTGGAATCAGACGAGCAGGCCGCGCATTGGACGGTGACCTGGCGAAGCATGCGAATGGTGCCGTTCTCTGCGAACTCGGCGTTGATCGCACGCAGGAAAAACACACCTGTATTGGACATGGATCCACCTTCGCGGGATGAGGGAGGGGGGCGGACGGACACCGGGACGACCGTGGAAAAGGTGGGCATGCCTGCATCGCACGTCCACCGGATGGGTCACCCGCTGGTCTTCACGCCCATCTGCGCGCCGTGGCGGCAGTAGCGGCAGGCGGACCCACCGGGATCTCCCGCTCCGGGCGCAGGTACCAGTCGCCATCAGTGGCGTCGGTCACGCTGCCCTGGTGCAGGAAATACTCGTAGGATCCGCCCACGGCGCGGCCCAGTAGATTGAAGACACCGGCAGGTCGGCCGTCGGTGAGCGTCGTCGCGTCCACATGCCGCGCCACGCCTCCCAGTGGCGTCGCGTCGGACAGGTCAACGGCGATGGTGTAACCGTCAGTGAAAACGATGTCGGCCAGTAGCCCGGGAGTGGCTGCACCGGAAGGGGAGGTGCCGGTACCGGCCGGCACATGGCGCACCGTGCGAGTGGTGCTGATGGCCGGTGCCAATGCATCGCGATTGCGGACATGCCTGCTCATCGTGCTTGCCTCGGGGGAATATGAGGCAACACCCTATTTTGAGCGATGGCCGTGCTCCATCGAACTAGTTCTAAAACGCGCCGCAGCGGCGATTCGGTTGCCCGCGCATTCACGTGGCGGACCGATTCGTGCCCAGCTCAGGCCCCCGATGAACCCTCCACGTGGCCCTCACCGGCCCGCCGGCGCGTCTCCACTTCATCCTCAGAAGGCGTCGGCTATGCTCGCGCCCTGCCCGTAAAGAGTGTCAGCGCATGCCTTCTTCCGATCTGCGTGCCGGATGTGCCCAGTGCCGTGACGCGCAGCCGCTGCCGTTCGCCTTCAGCTATGCGTTCCAACCAATCGTCGATCTGCATGCGCGCGAGGTATTCGCACATGAGGCGCTTGTGCGCGGACCGGCGGGGGAGCCGGCCGGTTCGGTGTTGTCACGGGTCACGCCGGAAAACCGGTACTCGTTCGACCAGGCCTGCCGCGAGAAAGCCATCCAGATCGCCGCCACGCTCCCGATGCGGTCAAACCTGTCGATCAATTTCCTGCCGAACGCCATCTACCGGCCGGAAGTGTGCATCCGGTCGACCCTCCAGGCCGCCAGGCGTCATGACTTTCCGGTCGAGCGCATCATCTTCGAAACCGTGGAGGGCGAGCAGGTCAGTGATGGCAAGTGGCTCGCCGAAATCCTGCGCGAGTACAAGCGGATCGGCTTCAAGACGGCGATCGACGATTTCGGCGCCGGATTTGCCGGCCTCAACCTGCTGGCCGATTTCCAGCCGGACATCGTCAAGCTGGACATGGCCCTGGTCCGTGGTATCGACCAGAGCCAGTCTCGACGCGCGATCGTCGCTGGTGTCGTGGCGATGTGTCATCAACTCGGCATCGCGGTGATCGCCGAAGGCATCGAGACCGTCGAGGAGGCGCGCTGCCTTGCCGATCTGGGCATCCGCCTGATGCAGGGTTACTGGTTCGGCAGGCCGCAGTTCGAAGGCGTGGTGCGGGAGGCGGATATTCCCTGGGCGGCGTGAGCGGGTTGTCCTTAACGAGGGCCATTCAAGCCCAGTGCCTCGCTTCGGGTGTCCAACCAAGTCCCTGGTAAGGCGTCAAGCCATCACGTGAAACTCCACAAAAGAGGCCCGCAAAGGGCAGCAGGCAAAACAACGCTCGGAACTGGATAGCGCCAGGAATGACGGCTGGCAGCCTGGCCGATGCTGGAGACAAGCAACTCGATGGTTCGCAGGAGCACATCGAGCATCGCGATCGCTTGCCGGCTCTTTCAGCCTGGCGTAGTAGCCACTGCGATGGACGCCAAGCATCCGACACATTGCCGCGAGGCTGAACTCATCTGCGTGTTGCTTCATGAAGGCGTACTTTGCTCTTACCCCTTTGCAAAGTACACGGCGGCTTTTTCTAGGATGTCTCGCTCTTCAGTGACGCGGCGTAGCTCAGCCTTGAGGCGCCGAACTTCCGCCTGCTGGTCCTGCTCGACACGCTTGCCAACATCACCCTTGCCTTGCTGCCGCTTCCAGCCGTAAAGGCTGTGAATCGACACGCCGAGTCGCTCGGCAACTTCTGCGACCGGACGGCCGTACTCAACGATCTGCCGGGCCGCCTCGATCTTGGTGTCATCGGCGTACCGCTTCGTACTCATAACCACGTCCACCTAAGCCATGGTTTAGGGCTGGGAGGTGTCAACGGATCGCTGGGCGGCTCACCTTCGTCACCATGGTTTGTACAAAGCTGCACCAGCTGCGGTGTTCGCTCCAACACACCAGCCCACTCAGAGTTCCCTGAACAGCAACCATATTCATATACCGGTCAGTTCAATATTCAGCCCTGATTGGATGGCGAAACGGATAATTCACACCTGTCGAACGCACTTCCCGACCTCTCTCCCGGGTTGATGCGTTCGGCGAAACCAGAACAACAAAGGTGTGTGACCCGATGAACAAGATGTCTCTGCTGGCCTTCGGCCTCGCTGCCTCCCTGCCCTTTGCGGCGTCCGCAGCGGATGGCCTGTCCTACAACTACGTTGAGGGCGGTTACGTGAACACCGATGCCAAGGGCGGCGACGCGGATGGCTGGGGCGTCAAGGGCTCGGTGGCAGTGCATCCGAATTTCCACATCTTCGGCGACTACAGCGCGCAGGAAACCGACCGCACGAATGCGGACGTGGACCAGTGGCGCCTGGGCGTGGGCTACAACCACGCAGTGGCGCCGAGCACCGATCTGGTGGCCCGTGCGGCTTACCAGAAGTTCGATCCGAAGCGTGGCCTGGACTTCAACGGCTATTCCACCGAAGTCGGTGTGCGCACGGCCTTCACCCCGATGATCGAGGGCTATGCCTTCGCCGGGTATGAGGACTACAGCAAGAAGCATGGCATCAACCCCGACGGCGAGTTCTATGGTCGCGTCGGCGCCGTGGCCAAGTTCAATCCGAACTGGGGCCTGAGTGGCGAAGTGAAGCTGGCCAAGGCCGGGGACCGCGAGTGGTTCGTTGGTCCGCGCTTCACCTGGTAAGAACTGCGACAGCGTTAGGTTGGTGGTGGTGGTACGGACGTGTGACTCTCTCCCACACGTCCTCGAGCCCGGACTCAGGTCCGGGCTTTTTTTTGCCTGAAAAAAACGGCGGAACCGGAGTGCCGCCGTGCCCAGAAAGGCGAATCGAGAGAGAACCACGTCATGCTGTGCGGGACGACGGTCCCGGCTGGATCTGACGCCCAGCCATCGCATCGTGCTCGCGCATGCCTGCTGTTCCCATGCGGAAATGTGGAAAGTGAGCGCACATGAAAAACCCCGGTACGTGACCGGGGTTCGTCGTGAAGTGCCTGGCAATGCGATGTTCTGGCCGTGCGCTACTTGAACAGGGTGTCCGGGTATTCGGGCTTCTGTTCCCGCGCCAGCAGGGTCTGCAGTCCTTCGGCGGGCGTCTGCTCGCCGTGCAGTACCGCACGTACACCATCGGAAATCGGCAGATCGATGCCGTAACGGCGCGCCTGGCGCATGACTTCATCAGCGGTCTGCACCGACTCCACCACCTGGCCGATCTCGCGGATCGCATCCTGCAGGGTCTGCCCACGGCCCAGGGCAAGGCCCAGCCGCCGGTTGCGCGAGAGGTCACCGGTGCAGGTCAGCACCAGATCGCCCAGCCCGGCCAGACCCATCAGGGTTTCCGGCCTGGCACCGATGGCAGCGGCCAGCCGCAGCATTTCGTTGAGTCCACGGGTGATCAATCCGGCGCGTGCGTTGAGGCCCAGCTGCATGCCATCGGCAACACCGGTGGCCACGGCCAGCACGTTCTTCATCGCCCCGCCCAGTTCCGCGCCCAGCATGTCATCGCCCGTGTACGCGCGGAACGCCGGGCCATGCATGGCCTCGGCCACGGCCAGCGCGAACTCGGGCACGTCACCGTGCACCGTGATGGCGGTCGGCAGGCCCTGGGTGACTTCCTTGGCGAACGAAGGCCCGGTGACCACGGCCAGCGGTACGTCCTCACCGAGGATCTCGCGCGCCACCTCATGCAGGAAGCGCCCGGAACCGGGTTCGAAGCCCTTGGTGGCCCACGCCACGCCGGCACCGGCCGGACGCAGCGGTGCCAGCGCGGTGACCGTTTCGTTGAACGCATGCGACGGCGTGACCACCAGGATCCACTTTGCGCCATCAACCGCGGCGGCCATGTCGGTGGTCGCGCGCAGCGTTTCCGGCAGCGCGATGCCAGGCAGGTAGCGGGTGTTCTCGTGGCGCTGGTCGATGGCTTCCACCATCGCCGCATCACGGCCCCACAGCACGGTCGTCAGACCGTGCCGGGCGAGCAGGCTGGCCAGCGCGGTGCCCCAGGAACCGGCACCGAGAACGGCGACTTTATCGGCGGTTTCGCTCATGCGGGGGATTGGAACGCCGATCAGGCGTTACCCACCGGCTCGGAGTTGGCAAGCGACGAGGCGTCGCCCTGCTCCTGGCGCTGGCGCAGCGTTTCGGCGTACAGGCCTTCGAAGTTGATCGGCTGCAGGAAGAACGGCGGGAAGCCACCGGCCTGGATCAGGTCGCTGACCAGCGAGCGCACATACGGGAACAGGATGTTCGGGCACTGCGTGCCGAGCAGCACGTCGATGGACTGCGGGTCCAGGCCGACCAGGCCGAACACACCGGCCTGCTTCACTTCGGCCACGTACGCGGTGCGGTCTTCCGCCTTGCAGGTCAGGGTGACGGCCAGCACCACCTCGAAGGCGTTCTCGCCCAGGCGCTGGACCTGCTGGTTCAGGTTGAGCTGCAGTTCCGGCTGGACCTGGTCGTTGAAGATGGTCGGAGCATTGGGCGATTCGAAGGAAACGTCCTTGACGTAGATCTTCTCGACGGTGAACGCGGGGCCGTTGGCGGCGTCGACCGGCGCGGCTGCGCCGTTGGTGTTCTCTTCGGACATTTCCTGTTGCTCCTGATGATTGCTGTTCAGAATGATCGAATTGTTGCATCAACAGCGATGGGGGCGCGGTGCGCCGGGCACAAGCCCTGTCCCATCACTTCGGGTCAATGGCGACCCTTGACCAGTGGCAGTTCGGCCTGCTGCCATGCCGGCAGTCCGCCTTCGAGCACGGAAACCTGCTCGAACCCGGCCTTCTTCAGGCCCTTGGCCGCGCTTTCCGAAGCGGTTCCGGTACGGCATACCAGCACCACCGGACGCTGCTTGGCGGACGCCACGAGCTTGTGCCCGGGGCCGAACTGGCTCGGCTGCACGTTCTTGCTGCCCGCGATGTGGCCCTTCTCGAAATCGCTGCTGGAGGACAGGTCCACCACCACGGCGTCGCCCCCATTGATGAGCTGCACCAGCTCGCCCGGCTTGAGCGCTTTGTAGCCCCGGAACAGGCGGCGGATCTCGGTGATGATGATCGCCGCAGTCAGACCCACCAGGGCAATCGACAGCATCGGGTTTCGGCCGGCAAAGGCCACCAATTCTTCGTAATTCACTCGGCTCACGGGTCGTTCAAGCGGGCGCCGATTGTCGCACAAGGCGGAACGGCGGGGCGAACGCGGGGCCGGGACCTCGCCGAAGCCGTGGCTGGATCCGGGATTACTGGCCGCGCCAGAAGTCCGGCAGGCCCGCAGTCTGCCACCAGCGCTTGGCCTGCGGATCCCAGCGCCAGCGTTCCACCACGGTCACGGTGCGCTCGGCCTGCGTGTTGACGTTGATCACGCCCACTTCCACGCGGCGCTCCATGGTGCCGTCGGGCATGGCTGCGCTGGTGCGCTCGCGGTAGCCGGAAATCCGGACCTGGTCGTAGCGGCTCAGTTCGAACTCGGTCGGCGGATGGGCTTTCTGCTGCACCGGATCGAGGTATCCGAGCGCATCTTCCATCGTGCCCCAGCGGATGACCCCGGCGTAGGCGATCTGGGTCTGCTCCAGCAGCGTGCGCTGCTTGCGGCTGAGATCAGCGGCCTGCACGGTGGCGGCGGCCAGCACGCAGCCCAGCACCAGCCCGCGGGCGACGCCGCGAAAGCCTCGACTGATCCAGGGCAGGACCCCGCCTGGGCCGGCGTGGGACCGGTCTGCCTTGATACGGTTCGCGTTCAAACGGTCTGCTCCCCCAGAGCCTTGGCCTGCCATCCTACCCTCTGGCGAAGGCCACGAAACGCCCGGTGAGTTCGGCAGCCGGCTTGCCATCGCTGCCCGGCTGCGCGGCCACCACGCCGATGCGCGCCTTGCCTCGCTGCCTGAACGTGGCCAGGAAGGTTTCCCAGTCACTGTCCGGCGCGATTTCCGCCTGTGCATGCAGGTCGCCGTACACCGGCGCGCGGTAGCGCAGCTGGCTGTCGGCCACGTAGACGTCCGCCTCGAAGCCCGCCAGCCGCAGCCGCAGGGTGACCAGGGCCCAGCCGGAGAGGGTCATCGCCGAAGCCAGGCTGCCACCGAAGGCATTGCCCTTGTCGTTGACATTGACCGCCAGCGGCGCGGTCAGCTGCAGCTGGCCTTCGGCATAGCCTTCCAGGCGGAGCTGCATGGCGCGCACCGGCGGCATGCTGTCCAGTGTCTGTTGCAATACCTGCAGCGAAGAAGAAACGGAGTCAGCGGACATCGGCAACTGGACCTGCAGCGGCAACGCGGGCCCGCATAATGCAGGCAATGGATGAACATGCGAAACCGTGTGGATGGACCTTGGTGTCGCTGCGCCCGCAGGGCCAGCACGCCGGCCTGCGCGTGGCCGCCGCCGCGTTGGACGGCCGCCTGGTGGCCCTCTCGCCCTGGCGCCTGCGGCGCAGCACCGGCCCTGACAGCGTTTCAGCGCTGCGGCGCGCCCTTCAGGCACCGGCCGTGGTGTTCACCAGCCCGGCTGCCGTGACAGCGGCGGTCAGCCTCGGCCACCGCTTCGCAGCTGAACCGCTCCGTACCTGGCTGTGCGTTGGCGAGGGCACGCGGCGGGCGCTGCGGGCCGCGGGGGCGAGCCGGGTGGAGGCACCGGCGCGGATGGACAGCGAAGGCCTGCTCGCCCTGCCGGCACTGGCCGAGGTGGGCGGGCGCGAGATCGGCCTGGTCACCGCCCCGGGGGGCCGTGGCCTGCTCGCGGCCGCACTGCAGGCGCGCGGCGCGAAGGTGATCCGCGCGGACATCTATGCGCGCGTGCCGCTGCGGCTCGCACCGCGTGCCTTGGCCCGCCTGTCGCATTCCCCGTCGCCGTGGGTGCTGGCGCTGAGCAGTGGCGAGGCCCTGCAGCGGGTGTGGCTGCAGCTCTCGCCCGCGTGGCGCGCGCAGTGGCAGCAGCGCATGCGCGTCGTGGCGGCAAGCGAGCGGCTGCAGGCGCAGGCCCTTGCGCTTGGGCTGCCGAGGGTGGAGCGGGCGGCCGGTCCCACCGCTGCGCAGCTGCTGGCGGCGTGCCCGGCGGTGCTGCGAAACGCGGACTGACGCCCCGCAGGCCGCCCGCAGCACGTGTCGGCGTGGCTTGCCCGGGGATTCGCCAACCGTGATGCTGTGCGCTCGTTGCCCGCCCGATCCGGGCGGGTCAGCCGACCTGGACTGGACCATGACCGATACACCTCCGCCTTCCTCGAGCGTGCCGCCCCCGGGCACGCCGGCGCCGAGCGCGCCTGCTTCCGGCGCGCTGCGCCTGGCGCTGCCCCTGCTGGTCCTCGTGCTGCTGGCTGCCGCAGGCGGGTGGGGCTGGCACATGTGGCAACAGGCGCAGGCCCTGCAGCGCGTGCAGGCGCAGTCCGACCAGGTCCGCTTGGCCGGACTCGAACAGAGCCTGGAGGGACTGCGCCGCGACCAGCGTGCCAGCAGCCAGCGCCTGCAGGACGCCGCCGCCACCAACCGTGTGCTGCGCGATGAAATGCTGGGCCTGGGGCAACGCAGCGCCGTGCTGGAGGAGAACCTGGCGCGGCTGGCCGAAACCACGCAGCGGGACAGCTACGCCGTGCAGCGCGACGAGGCCGAGCTGCTGCTCGCCCAGGCCATGCAGCGCCTGGAGGCGGCCGACGACCTGGATGGGGCGCGGCGGCTCTACGCGCAGGCCGCAGTCCAGCTTGGGGAGCTGCCCGCCAGCGAAAACCTCAACCTGATGCAGACCCTCATGCAGGAGCGCGAGGCGCTGGACAAGGCCGGCACGGGGCCGCGGGCACAGGCGCGGCAGCGGCTGGCCGCATTCGCACAGGCGCTGCAGGCCCTGCCCACCACGGCCGAGGCCACCCCGGCCGCAGCCGGGGCCGCCCCGCCGTGGTGGCAGCGCGCGCTGGCGCCGTTCGTGGAAATGACCCCGACCCGCCTGCAGGGCCCCCTGACCGATGCCGAACGGGTGACCGGCCTGGATGCCCTGCAGCTGGAGATCTCACTGGCGCGGGCCGCGATCGAACGCGGCGACGCCCCGGCGCTCGGGCAGGCCGCAGAACGCATCACGCTGTGGTTGAACCGCCTGTGGCCGGATTCACCGGCCCTGCGCACCCAGCGTGCTGAACTGCGGCAATTGAGCTCGGCGCCGCTGCGGCTGACCGCACCGGAACTGGGCAGCACCCTGCAGCAACTTCGCACTTTGCATGATGGAGGAAGTCCCTGATGAAGCCGTTGACGTCCCTTGTGGTCCTGTTGCTGGCCGTCGCGCTGGGTGTGGTGGGGGCGCAGTGGCTGGGCGCGGACGACCTGCGCCAGTACGGCGAAGTGATCTTCCGCCATGGTGGCACCGACTACCGCAGCACCCTGCCGCAGGTGCTGCTGCTCTCGCTGGTGATCCTGCTGGTGCTGTGGCTGCTGTGGAGCCTGATCGCCGCACCGTTCCGGGCCTGGGGCCGCTATCGCCGCAGGCAGGGCCGCGCGCGCCTGGTCGAGGGCCTGCAGGCCTATGAACAGGGCCACTGGCAGCGTGCGGAGAAACTGTTGCTCGATGCGGCGCAGGACGAAGAGGTCACGGCGGTGGCGCTGGCCACTGCCGTGCGCAGCGCGCGCGCGCGCGGCGATGATGTGGCCGCCGAAGGTCATCTGCAGCGCCTGGCTGCGGTGGACGCGGGCAGTGCCGCGCTGCTGCGCGCAGAGCAGCATCTGACCGAAGCGCGACCGGTAGACGCCATCAACACCCTGGACGTCGCCGCGCTGCAGCCATTGCCCCCGCGTGGCCTGTGGCTGCGCGGCCAGGCGCTGGAGCAGGCAGGTCGTTCACACGAGGCGTACGGCCAGCTGGGCGCCCTGCGCCAGAGCAAGGTGCTGCCGGCCGACAGCGTGGCCGGGCTGGAAAAGCGCCTCGCCCTGATGGCGCTGAGCGAGGCACCGGATGTCAATGCGCTCGCCGCGCAGTGGGATGCCACGCCAAAGGCGCTGCGCAGTGATCCGGAGGTGGTGATGTTCTACACCCACCGCGCCGGTGAGCTGGGCTGGGAAGAGCCGGCGCTGCTGGCCCTGGAGCAGTCGCTCGACCAGGGCTGGGATGAATCGCTGGTACAGACCTACGGTACCTTCCCGACCTCCCGGCTGGCGACCCGCCAGGCCAACCTGGAGCGTTGGTACAAGCTCCACCCGACCTCGCCGGGCCTGCAGCTGGCCCTTGCGCGCGTGGCCATCGCCGAAGGGCGCCACGAGCAGGCGGACACGCTGCTGCACGGCGCCATTGCCAGCGGCGCCGGCGCGACGGCCTGGGAGGCCCTGGGCGAATCGATGCTGGTGCGTGGAGAGACCCACATGGCCGCACAGTGCTTTGCCAACGCCCTGCGCGAGCAGCGTGGCGAAACCAGCGTAGCGCTGGTGCGCCCGGAGCCGAGCATGGCGGCACCGCCACGTGCGACGGTGGAGGAGCAGGTGATCGCTGCGGATCCGCCGATCTACGATGCCCGCGACGTGCGCGGCGCACATGACGTACGCGATGTGCGCGATGCCGAGGATCCGCGCTTTCCGCGCCTCTGATCGGTCCTGCGACCAGCGCCGGGTTGGCCCCGGCGCTGGCGTCCTGTTTCAGCGCTCGACGATCGCCACCACGCCCATGCCACCGGCGGTGCAGATCGAGATCAGCGCACGGCCACCGCCGCGCTCTTCCAGCTGCCTGGCAGCGGTGGCGATCACGCGCGCGCCGGTGGCGGCGAACGGATGGCCCGTCGCCAGCGACGAACCCAGCGGGTTGATCTTGTCCGGATCGATGCGGCCCAGGGGCGCGTCCAGGCCCAGGCGCGAGCGGCAGTAGTCCTCGCTTTCCCAGGCGCGCAGCGTGCACAGCACCTGCGCGGCGAAGGCCTCGTGGATCTCGTAGATATCGAAATCCTGCAGGGTCAGGCCGTTGCGCCGGAGCATTTCCGGCACGGCGACGGTCGGGGCCATCAGCAGGCCTTCGCCATGGACGAAATCCACGGCTGAAACATGCGCATCGCGCAGGTAGGCCTGCGGCACGTGGCCATGCGCGCGCGCCCATTCCTCGCTTGCCAGCAGCACCGCAGCGGCACCGTCGGTGAGCGGGGTCGAATTGGCGGCGGTCAGCGTGCCGCGGCCGGAGCTGCGATCAAACGCCGGCTTCAACGTCGCCAGTTTCTCCAGCGATGTATCCGCACGCAGGATGTTGTCACGCTCCACGCCGCGGAACGGTGCGATGAGATCCTTGAAGAAACCGCGCTCATAGGCCGCGGCCAGCTTCTTGTGCGACGAGACGGCCCAGGCGTCCTGCGAGTCGCGCGAAATATTCCATTCCTTGGCCATGTCCTCGCAGTGCTCGCCCATGCTCTTGCCGGTACGCGGCTCGGCCACGCCGGGGAACTCGGGCTTGAGCTCGGACAGCTTGAAGCCACGCGTCAGCGCACGCAGCTTGTCGCCGGTGCTCCGGGCCCGGTTGGCCGCCAGCAGGCGTGCGCGCAGCTTCCTGCCGTAGACGATGGGCACGTCCGAGGTGGTATCCGAGCCGCCACCGATGCCGGACTCGATCTGGCCCAGCGAGATCTTGTTGGCCACGGTGATGATGCTGTCCAGCGACGTGCCGCAGGCCCGCTGCAGGGTGATGCCGGGCGTCAGCGACGACAGGCCCGAGGACAATGCGGCCTCCCGTCCCAGGTTCCAGTCGCTGGAATGCTTGATCACCGCGCCCATGGCCACCTCGCCGAGCTGCTGGCCATGCAGGCCGAAGCGCTCCACCAGGGCACCGAGCGTACGCACCGACATGCCGAGGTTGCCAACGTCCGAGTACGCGGTGTTCTGCCTGCAGAACGGAATTCGAACACCACCGAGGATGGCGACGGGACGGGCGTTGGGCATGGACATACCTGGCAGGGTGAGGGGTGTCTGCAACATGGCCTGCACGAGGCGGCAGGCATAATGGTCCCAAGTGTAGCTGCCGCCCTGTGATGGGCCAACCGTGAAACCATGAGCAAAACCGACCCCGGCATGAACGCCTACGGCGTCCTCGCCCTTGAGCTCGCCGATGGGCAAGCCCCCCTCCATGCGGCGCTCTCTGCCGAGCAGGCCGGTCAACTGGCCGAGCGCGTGGGCCGCGACCTGGCCAAGCTCGTGCCGCAGGCCAGTGATCTGGACCTGGTGTTCGCTGCCGCCCATTTCGACCCGGCTGAAGTGCTGCGTCCCGGCTGGCCGATCCATCGTCGCCTCGAAGAACTCCAGATGCGTGCACCCGGCCGCAGCCAGGGCCCTCGTTTGCTGGCCTTCGGCGCCGATGCCAATGGCGACGTGCCGTTGCCCTTCCAGGCCGACGCCGCCCTGACCGGTGGGGGGCTGCGCGTGGTGCCGTTCATGCTGACCGGCACCGACGCGGCCACGATCACCGCCGTGTCCGATGCACTGGAAGAGGTGCTGTTGGCCGAGGGCATGGCGCATGCCGATACCGCGTTGCTCGCCCAGAAGGCCTTCGGTGCGCGGGTGGAACATGCACGCTATTTCACGGTGAACGACCTCGCCGCGATGATGTCGATGCAGTACGACAACCAGGGCCTGGCGGTGCTGTGGCCACTGCTGGAAACGGCGATCCTGGCCCCGGACGAGGACGAATGGCTGGACGCTGCGCCCGAGCCGCTGCTGCGTTACACGCAGGGCGAGGCGCGCATGGCGCTGTTCGATCCGGCAGGCTGGTGCGCCCACTACGCACATGGCAAGGACGACTGCGAAGGCCTGCGCGGGATCTACGAGCAGTACCTGATGCGGCAGCGGCAGATGGCCGCGGTGCTGGAAGCCCATGGGGTCCCGGTGCTGTTCGTGCACTGCGAACCGGGGCAGGACGCGCGCGCGCTGCTGCAGCGCTGAATCTTACGTACCCACTGCAATGGCGCCGGGAATCGCCGGCGCCATCGCGGTGTGCTGCTGCTTACTGCGCCTTGATCACCGCGCAGGCCAGGCGCCCACCGGCATTGCCGGTCGGCTGGGTGGTGTAGTCATCCGGATCGGCGTGCACGATCAGGCCGCGGCCGATGATGTCCGAGCCATCGCCCTTGCCGATGTTCACGTTGCTGGACACCGGCGCGTCGATCATGGCCACGCCTTCGGCATTGGCCTTGATGTTGGCCATGTCGCCACCGTGGTGCGGATCCTGCGCCACGTTGCCATGGTTCTTCTGGTCCGGGTTGAAGTGGCCACCGGCACTGGTGGCATCCGGGGCGCTGCAGTCGCCGTTTTCATGGATGTGGAAGCCGTGTTCGCTGTTCGGCTTCAGCCCGCTCACCTGGCCGGTGACGTGCACGCGGCCATCGACCATCTTGAAGGTCACGCTGCCCTTGGCCTGGTTGCCCTGGGTCGGTGCGAGTTCCGCCATGGCGCCGCCCATGGCGGCGGTATTGCCCAGGTCGGTACCGGCAGCGGTACCTGCTGCTGCAGCGGAAGTGTCGGCCTGCGGCGTGGCGGGCGTGGTCGGCGTGGCCGCCGGGGCATTGGCCTCCATGCGGTCGGGCTGCTTGTCGCAGGCACTCAGGCCCAGCACGGCGACAGCGGCGAACAGCGAGGTATGGATCAGGCGCATCAGGGAAGTCTCCTTGGGAGATGAAGCACGGCCCGTTGGGGGTGCATCAACGCGTTACACGGATGATGCCGCAGGCGATGCGGGCGCCGGCATTGCCGGCGGGCTGGCTCCGATGATCGTCTGACTGGGCGTGCACGATGAGTGCACGGCCTGCGATGTCGGTGGGAGCCCCACCGCCGAGGGTCACCCCGCGCAGGTGCAGGTCGACATTGGCGCGCCCCTGCGCGTCGGCGCGCAGGTTCTCCATGTCGCCCAGATGGTGCGGGCCGGCGCCGGGGCGCCCGTGCGGCTGCTGGGTGGGATTGAAGTGGTTGCCGGCACTGCTGGCGTCCACGGCGCCACAGTCGCCGCGTTCGTGGACATGGAACGCCGGCTGCTGCAGCGATTGCAGGCCGCCGATCACGCCAGTGACATGCACGCCGCCCGGCTCCGGGACCAGCGCCAGGCGGCCACTGACCAGACTTGCCGAGGCCGGGCTCAGGTTGGCTTCGGCCATGGCCGCGGTGCTGACCGCAGCCACCGGCGGCGGCGGCGGCGCCTTGGGAGGCGCGCTGGAGCAGGCCGCCAGGGCCAGTGCCGCCGCAGCGGGCAGCAGGGGGTGGATGAGGCGCATCAGGATCTCCGGGACAGTCATCGCAAAGGTCTAGCGTGCCCGCATCGTGCCGGGATCGCTATCGCCTTCGCGTCAATGGCCGCGCCGACGCCCGGCGCCGAGCTTGCGGGTCAAGGTATTGCGGCCCAGCCCGAGCCGGGCGGCAGCCTCGGCGCGGCGCCCGTGGGTGATGTGCAGCGCGGCCTCGAGCAGCGCGTGGTCCACGCGCTCGCGGACCTGCGCATGCAGGCCTTCAGCGCCCTCGGCCAGCCGCTGCCGCGCCCACGCCGAGAGCAGCTTCTCCCACTGCCCCGGATCCCCCTGCGCGGGCGCGGTTGCCCGCGTGGCGCTGCGGTTGAGCGCCGTCTCCACGTCGGCCACGCCGATGGTATCGCTCGCCGCCAGCGCGCCCATGCGCCAGCAGACGTTCTCCAGCTCACGCACGTTGCCCGGCCAGTCATGCTCGGCCAGCGCCTGCAGGGCGGCCGCGGTCAGGCGCTTGGGCGGTGTTTCCAGTTTGTGGGCGACGGCGGCCAGGAACGTGGCGACCAGCTGCGCGATGTCCGCACGGCGCTCGCGCAGGGGCGGCAGCTGCAACCGCACCACGTCCAGCCGGTGCAGCAGATCGGCCCGGAAGCGCTCCTGCTGCACCAGGCGCTCCAGATCCTGGTGGGTGGCGGCGATCACGCGCACGTCCACGCGGATCAGTTCACGGCCGCCCACGCGGAAGAATTCGCCCTCGGCCAGCACGCGCAGCAGGCGGGTCTGCAGCGGCAGCGGCATGTCGCCGATCTCATCGAGGAACAGCGTACCGCCGTCGGCCTGTTCGAAGCGGCCGATGTGCCGCCGCTGCGCACCGGTGAACGCACCCGCCTCATGCCCGAACAGTTCGCTCTCCAGCAGTTCGGCCGGAATGGCCGCGGTGTTGAGGGCGACAAAGGGGCCCTTCGCGCGCGGTGATTCGCGATGCAGCGCGCTGGCCACCAGTTCCTTGCCGGTCCCGGTTTCCCCGGTGACCAGCACCGCCAGCGGCGCCTGCGCGAGCTTGCCGATGGCCCGGAACAAGGCGCGCATGGCCGGCGTGTCCCCCACCAGCTGCGGGGCCTGCGCCTGGCTGAGCGCATCCTGCGTCGGCGCAGGTTCCACCACGTCCGGTTCGCTGTCCGGCAGGACACGGCGCGCCAGCGCGACGGCGTCATCGAGATCGAAGGGTTTGGACAGGAACTCGTGCGCACCGCCGCGGAATGCGCCGGCCGTGCTGGTGACATCGGTATAGGCCGACATCACGATCACCGGCAGCTGCGGATGCGCGGCCTTGAGCTTGTCCAGCAGCACCAGCCCGTCGTCGCCGGGCATGCGCACATCGGTGAACAGCAGGGCGGGCACCGGCTGCACCTCCAATGCCTCCAGCGCGGGCGCGGCACCGTCGAAGCTCTCGACCTGGTAGCCCGCATCACGCAGCGCGGTGCTGAGCACGAAACGCACGGCGCGATCATCATCCACCACCCAGATGCGGTGGCCGCCGGCAGGCGGGACTGGGGTTTCAAGCATGCACAGCTCCCTCGACCGGCGGCGTGGAACTCCCACCGATCGGCAACAACAGCGTGAAAACGGTATGCCCCGGCCGCGAGCGGAAGGTCAGCGTGCCGCGGTGCTCGCGGGCCACCTGCTGGGCCAGCGCGAGGCCAAGCCCGGTGCCCTCGGCGCGGCCGCTCACCAGCGGCAGGAACAGATGCTCGGCCAGCTCCTCCGGTACGCCGCGGCCGTCATCGGCGATTTCCAGCCGCAGCGCCAGCGGGTGCAGCACCTCGGCGATGCGCACGCCATGCTCGACCCGTGTGCGCAGGGTGATGACGCCGGCGCCGGCCTGCATGGCGTTGCGCACGAGGTTCCAGATGGCCTGGCTGAGACGATCGGCGTCGCCGTTCAGTTCGGGAATGCTGGGGTCGTAATCGCGCTGCAGGCGCACTGCCCAGCCGGCTTCGTTCTCCGCCAGCCGCAGGACCTGCTCGAGCGCGGCGTGAATGTTCAGCGCCGCATGCGGAGCGGCCGGAGCGGGCGACAACAGCTGGTCGAGGAGACTGTTGAGCCGCTCGATCTCGGTACCGATCAGATCGACCAGTTCGCGTTCGTCGGCATCGCGCTGGGTCACGCGACGTGCCAGCAGCTGCGCGGCGCCCTTCAGACCCGCCAGCGGGTTGCGCAGTTCGTGGGCCAGCCCCTTCAGCGCAGCACTGAGCGCGCTTGGCAGCGCCTGGGTGGGATCGAGCCCCGGGAATTCGTCCACCGGATGCGCTTCGAGCAGCCAGCTGCCATCGTCCAGGCGGCTCATCCAGCCTTCGGCGAAGCGGGCCGCCTCCCCGGGCTGGGCAAGCGCGAGGCGGTGCAGGCGCAGGCTGTCACGCTCATCGCGTGCGAGGAAGTTCGCCAGCGCTTCGCCATGGGCTTCGAGGGCCACCAGGGGCTGGCCGATCAGCCTTCGTCCGCTGACACCCAGCCAACGCGCGAAGGCCGGATTGCAGCCGGTGATGCGTCCCTCGGCGTCTGCCCAGGCCACGGGCGTGCCGAGGTGATCGACGACGGGGGGCGGCAGGAAGGATGTCATTGCACCAATGTAGTGCAAAAGCGTCCTCGGCGGCGCCCCCCCGGTGGCCAGGCGCTGCTATGGCGTTGCGCAGCCACTGGTGAGCAGGTCCGCACCGCGGAGTTCCGCCCGGGGTGTGTGACCCTGCGATGCCGACCAGTAGTACACGACGTAGGTGTACTGCGTGATGTCCTTGATGCCGAACTGCTGGAAGTAGATCGTTTCCTTGGTGCTCTGCTGGTTGCCGCTGTTCGGGCCACGGATCCTGATGACGGTGCCGTCCTTCTCACTGCGTGCTTCCACGAAGCTGTTCTGATCCGGCGGGAAGGTGGCAGGCCGCTTCCATTGCAGGGTCAGATAGTTTTGGACGCCATTGATCTCCTTCACGCACAGACCGGTCGGTGGGTCATTCACCGATCCGCTGTTGAAACGCCCCTTGAAAGTGGCCAGGGCTCTCCGCCCTTCGTAGCGAACGCTGTCAACGTGTAGTCGTAATCCTTCATGGGCTCGAGCTGGGTGAGTCCACCACCGGGAATGCCCTCTCTCGCCGCGGATTCCCCGCTCAAGGAGACCTTCACCCACTCGACCTTCCTGTCCCTGCGTGTGTTTCCGAAGAAGAAGAACACCGCCAGTTCACCATTCGCATTTTTCTTGGCTTCCACGTCGGGTGCGAAGACCTTGGTGAGCGGTACTGTCTGCAGGGGCTGGGCGCTTGGGACATTTTCCCTGGCCTGGTAGACGGCGAGCTCATTCCTGCCAACGTCGAGGTCTGCCGTGAGAAACGTCTTCCAGAACGACGCACCCGTCTGGAAAACCGGGGTGTCACCGCTCACCGGACGGCTGTCAAGATTGTGGGTGTGTCCATGGAACACCGCCAGTACCCGATAGTCCTTGACCAGCTTGGCGAAGCGCTTCTGCGCCGCCTTCGCGGCGTCACTGGTACCAAGCGCGGAGGGCGGTCGGTGCTGATGGATGACCACGAACTTTCCCGCCTTTTTTGCTTTCTCAAGCTGGCCCTCGAGCCAGTCCAGTGAGGGCGTGATCTTGTAGATATAGGTTTGAAAGCCGGAACTGCTGGAGAAATCCACGGCGTAGTCGTAGTGGTTGTGGAGCTGGATGAAGGTGATCTCCCCGATGGTCTTGCTGTAGGCCAGACTCCCTTTGTGCACTCTGAAGAGGTCGTCGTCCGTGACCTTGAAATCGAACGAATCCAGCTCCCATTCTTTTGTGGCGGTCATCAGATGGGTGATCGAGTCGCGCGCGCATCCGTTGTTGAAGCACCCTGATCCATCGGGAAGGCGGATGTTGTTGGCATAATCGTGGTTGCCGAGTCCCCAGTACCGGCTCTTGATACGGGGATCGCGCAGGTCGGCGAGCATCGTCCTCCATTCGCCACCATGCCATATGCGGTGACATCGCCATTGAGAAATGCCGGCGTACCCGCCGGATGCAAGGCGAGCCAGGCCGCTATCGCGTTGCTCTGTGCGTCGAGCGTGGGCTTCGGATCCGGATTTTCTCCATCGCCATACCACTCGTACTGCGTATCGGAGTGGATGAGGAACGACTGGACGGAACTGGATTTGCGGCCAAGGTCCGCCGCACTGTCGCCTCGCTGCCGACAAGCAGCGCAGCGGCAGTGGATAACAGAAGCAACGGGCGGAGGACCGGTATGAAAAGGATCTGCACGTGGGCTGCTTGAAAGCCTGGCGGAATTGCCTGCTTTCATGCTGCTCGGACGCACTGATCCGCCCTATCGGGGGATGACGACGTCGTGCGTTGGTCAAAGCGCATAGTGCAGGTCGGATTCAACCTGTCGATGGCGTCGGGCAGCCGAAGCGGAGGCCGCAGCAAGAACGGCGCGGCACGTTCGATGCCGTGCCCGACCAGCACCCGCCCGACGTCTCAGCCGCCTCGCCTGAACAGCCGCGCTACGGCATCACCGAAATCGTTCAGCGAGAACGGCTTCCCGATCATCTGCATGCCTTCTTCGAGAAACTCGGACTGGTCCAGCGCCGCCTCGGCGTAGCCGGTCATGGAGAGATTTCCTCGCCGGTATCGGTCACCGAAATCACGGCATGACAACCACTGGCGATGCCCTCAGACCCGGCTCGCTGGACGCGCTCTCCACGACGTCCCAACGCGTGCGGATGGACAGGGGACTGCCACATGGCATGCCATTGCGCACGTTGATGGTGAGGTTGAAAAATCGCACTGGCCAACTGGTTGGAATCGGTGCGTACTCGCAGCACATCCTGCGCTAACGCTGAGTAAGCCGCATCAGGTCATCCAGCGATCGCACCAGCCGCAGCTCGGTGTTCTTCGCAGAGACATTAGAGCGACCGCGAAGCGGGTTGATAAGAAGTACGGCGATCGACGCTTTAGTTTGATCCTATGAGGCTGGGCGCCACTGCGAACTATTCACCTCTGGAAACAGAAACCCTTCGCCTTCCATTTTTCATGGAAAAATCAAACCTGTATGCTAGGCGGATAGCCAGGGGTCGTATTTTTGCTTGCTGCCCCTGACATTCATCTTCTGAAATATCGAACTCGCATATGGCCGCGCTGAAATATGTCCACTTCTGCAACGCATTTTGCACCTCGAGCATGAAGGGTTCGCCGTTATCATCGCTGACTCGATTACAACCCGGTGACTCCTCAATTCGCTCGACATCTTTCACGGATCCATCTTCGGTAACGATAAATCGGGCGCAGACAGTCAGGTTCTCCATGCTGGAGAGATCGACCTGAGGAAACGCTGGGCTGGGAGTGTTAATGGCTTCCGCCATGATAAACAGCTGATTCTTGTCAACCTCTAGAGTGGTGGCACTCTGCGGCAAAATCATCATGGCATCGACCGCTGTCGTGTGGGTTGCGCAGCCGCACACCATCGTGCATGTCAACGCATGGAGGGCAGTCCGGGTCAAAGAAGAGATCATTTAGCTGCTTTCTCCTGAGTGCGCAAAATCACCAAGCTTTTTAGCACGTACAAGATAGGACCTGGCTTCAACAATATTTACGCGGATCACCTTCGTTGACTTTGGGTAGTTGCGACCCTGCGTGCAGGGCCACAACGATCAGCTCATCTCGACGTGCGAGCCCACCGGACGAGCGGGTGCGTGTCAGCCAGCGCGTTGGAACAACCGCGCCACGGCGTCACCGAAATCATTCAGCGAGAACGGCTTGCCGATCATCTGCATTCCCTCGTCGAGAAACTCGGACTGGTCCAGCGCGGCCTCGGCGTAGCCGGTCATGAACAGCACTGGCAGCGCGGGCTGGGCCTGCCTGGCGATCTCGGCAAGCTGGCGGCCATTGATGCCGGGCAGGCCCACGTCGGTGACCAGTGCATCCACGCGCCACGCCGAGCGCAGTACCGCCAGCGCCGCGTCGCCCTGGTCGACCACCTGCACCGCGTAACCCAGTTCGGTCAGTACTTCGGTCACCAGCGTACGCACCTGTGCATCGTCCTCGACGACAAGCAGCTGCTGTCCGCTTCCGGTGCGCGCCACTGTTTCCTGGGTGTCTGTGACCTCCAGTCCCTGCGCATCGGCGACGGGCTCAGCCACTGATTCGGGAAGGTACAGGCTGACCGTGGTGCCGCGCCCCACTTCCGACTCGACGCGGACGTGGCCGTTGGACTGCTGCATGAAGCCGTAGATCATCGACATGCCCAGGCCAGTGCCCTGCCCGATCGGCTTGGTGGTGAAGAAGGGCTCGAATATCCGTTCGATCACATCCGGTGGGATTCCCTCGCCGGTATCGGTCACCGAAACCACGGCATAACAGCCACTGGCGATGCCCTCCGATCCGGCCACGCCGGACGCACTCTCCACGACTTCCCGATGCGTGCGGATGGACAGGTCACCGCCACGCGGCATGGCATCGCGCGCGTTGATGGTGAGGTTGAGGATCGCACTTTCCAACTGGTTGGAATCGGTGCGTACCCGCGGAACATCCTGCGCGAGCGCCAGCGTGAGCCGGATCTTCTCGCCCAGCGTACGCCGCATGAGGTCGTCCAGCGAAGCCACCAGTTTGTTCAGCGCCAGGCTCTGGGAATTGAGCGACTGCCTGCGTGAAAATGCGAGCAGTCGCTGGGTCAGCCCCGCCGCACGGTGGGCCGATGCGGACGCCACGTCCACCCAGCGCTCCAGGCCATCGACCCGCCCGGCGTCCACGCGCATCCGGATCAGGTCCAGTGCCGAGATGATGCCGGTGAGCATGTTGTTGAAATCGTGCGCGATGCCGCCGGTCAGCTGCCCTACCGATTCCATCTTGCGTGCCTGGTGCAATGCCGATTCGGTGGACGCACGGGCCAGCACCTGCGCCTGCAGTTCGGCAGTGCGTTCGGCGACTTTGTGCTCGAGCTCGGCCGCCTGTTCCTGCACTGCTTCCAGGGCGAGCGTCCGCTCGGTGACATCGGCCACGAAGATGTGGAACCCGTCCACGATGCCGGCCGCAGTGCGCCGCGGCAGGTAACGGATATCGCATTCGCGGCGTTCGCCGGTGTGGGTGGGCCAGTTGGTGCTGAAACTCACGGCTTCACCGGACAGCGCGCGTTCGGCAAACGCTCGCCGGTGTGCCCATGTTTCCGGGCCCAGCACCACGTCCAGCCGTTGCCCGGTGATCGCATCGATCGGCTTGCCAAGCCATTGCTCGTAGGCGCGGTTGACGAATGCATACCGGCACTGCGTGTCGACGAACGCGATCAGCACCGGAAGCGCGTCGGCCACCAGCCGCAGCTCGGCCTCACTGGCTGCCAGCGTTTCCTGGCTCTGGCGCAGGCGTTCGACCTGGTCACGGATGACGAACTGCTTGAGTCGTGAGCGCAGGGCCGAGGCCACCGTACTGAGCAGAGTCGACGCGCCCACCGGCCGCTCCACTTCGACCAGGTTGGGATAGCTGCACGGTACGGCGCGCGCACCGGCAAGACGCGAACGCGCGGCCCGAAGCAGGATCACCGGGATGTCCGACCAGGTCGGCTGTGCCTCCAGCGCAACGCCCAGCTGCTGTGCCTGCGGGCCCAGCAGCGCCTCCTCGGTGAGCACGATCGCGCCGACCCTCGAATCCAGCTGCTCGGCCGCCATGTCGGGCGTTGCGCAGGGAACCGGGTTGATCCGTTCGCTGCCGATGACCTCGGCGATGCTCTGCGCGTCGCGACCGAACGGTGCGATGATCAGGACAACGGTGCCATCGGCACTAGGGCGTGTCTGCATTGGTTTCCAGGAGGGGAGCGTGCGCGCCGACGTACTGCGGATTGCCGGTCAGGATGCCACTGAAATCCGTGAGCGGCTCGCTCAGGCGCAGCCCCTGGCTGTCCACCCGCAGCTCGCGGATCGAATCTTCGTGGGCGCCACTGCGGTTCTTGATCACCGAGATCGCCTTGCGGATGCGCCCGGCCGCTTCAAAGAACCGGAACATGATCACCGCATCGGCCATGTAGGAGACATTGAGATTGCCGGTGGACATCGATCCCACCAGCCCGTTCTGCGGGTTGATGAAGAAGGTCGCCACACCGCTCTGGTTGAGGTAGGACAGCAGCTCATGCATCTGCAGCATGAGCTGTTTTTCCTGCGGCATCGAGGCGAGGTAGCCGTTCAGGCTGTCTAGCACGATGAGCCCGCAGTCGCGCTCCTCCACGCATTCGCGGATGGCCATGGCGAACTCACCCGGCGACAGCGCCGCAGGATCCATCTGCGTAAGTTCCAGCAGGCCACTGGCAATGTGTTTCTCCAGATCCATGCCAATCGCCTTGGCACGCGTCAGCAGCGTCCCGGTGCGCTCGTCGAACTCGAACACACAGCAGCGCTCGCCACGCTTGCACGCGGTATCCACGTACTTCAGCGCCACGTTGGTCTTGCCGCTGCCGGGCGGCCCGGTGAGCAGCGTGCTGGTACCGCGCAGCGGTCCACCCCCCAGCAGCGCATCGATGCCGGGCACGCCGCTCGATACCGGATCGCCGGCAAAGGACACGTGGTGGTTCGAGGCGATGAGGCGCGGGAACACCCGGATCCCGCCCTTCAGCACTGCCAGGTCGTGATAACCGCCAATGAAGTCGACACCGCGCAGTTTCTGTACCTGCATGCGCCGACGCGCAGCGCCGAACTCGAGTGTAAGGCGCTCCAGCGAAATCACGCCATGGCACAGGCTGTGCAGGTGCACATCGCGCGTGCCGCTATTGCCGGTGAGGTCATCGACCAGGAACACAGTGATGTTGCGCGGCGCGAAATACTGCTTCAGTGCCAGCACCTGGCGGCGGTAGCGCAGCGAGTCCTGTGCGAGCAGACGCAGTTCGGACAGCGAATCAAAGACCAGCCGCGTGGGTTTGACGCGCTCCACTTCGGCCTGGATCAGCTTGATGGTGCCGTCCAGTTCCACTTCCCACGGGTGCAGCACGGACTGCTGCTGGTCTTCGCCCAGTACCGCCTGGGCCGAAGCGAGCTCGAACAGGTGCAGCGCGTCCAGCGACCAGCCATGGGAGCGGGCCACTTCGCCCAGCTCATCGGCCGTCTCCGACAGGGTGATGTACAGGCAGCTTTCACCCAGCGCGGCGCCATTCAACAGGAACTGCAGTGCGAGCGTGGTCTTGCCCGAGCCTGGCTGGCCTTCCAGCAGGTACAGCCGTGAACGTGGCAGTCCACCGCGAAGAACAGTGTCCAGCCCAGCGATACCGGTGGCGACGATTCCATGGGTCATAGGCTTCCCCTGCTCCTTTTTCCCTTCATCCTAGCGTTCACCCTTTGTCCCTCCAGTGAGGACTACTGCACCACCCGGACGTCTGTTCATGCAGATAAAGAGCCGGTGACGGTACGAACGGGGCCGGCCACCGGTTCTACGGCTGCGAGGCCTGCAGCAGCAGGGAATGGAGGATGCGCGCATCCTCCGGGTCCAGTTCGGCGGGCAGATCATCGCGGCCACGGAAGCGGCGATGGAAGGCACCGGCGGCCGCCGCGCGGTCATCCAGCGGATAGCCGAAGCGGGCCAGTGCCTGCCAGGCGTCGAAGCCCTCCGGCGGTGCCCCGTCCAGCGGCCGCGGCCACAGCCCGAAACCGGCCGCGGCCAGCTGCTGCCAAGGGAAAAACCGACTGGGGTCCTGCTTGCGCGTGGGCGCAAGATCGGCGTGTGCGATGAGCTGCGAGGGTGGGATGCGCAGGCGGGTGGTGAGGTCCTGCAGCAGCACGATCAGCGAGGCGATCTGGGCCGGGCTGAACGGCGAATCCCCGTCGTTGTCCAGTTCAATGCCGATCGAAGCGGAGTTCAGATCGGTAATGGTGCCCCAGCGTCCGGGACCTGCATGCCACGCACGGCGCCCGTCTGCGACCAGTTGATACCGCGTGCCGTCCGCGCCGATCAGGTAATGCGCGCTGACCTTGCCACCGCTGTTCGCGCTGCGCAGCGTATCCAGGCTCTGCTGCACAGAGTGCTGGTCGGTGTGGTGCAGGACGATGATCACCGGCTGGCGCGCGTTGTGGTTCGGCGATGGTACCCAGGTGGCGAGGGGGTTGTGGTCGTCCACGGGCGCCCCCGCGCAGGCGGCAAGCAGCGCGGTGGCAAGCAGGAGGATCAGGCGGCGGCGCAAGGTCATGCCGGCAGTGTAATGGCAGGTGCCGGCACGCGGCCGGCACCTGCCCGGATCGCGTGCTCAGGCCTCGTAGGCGGACTCACCATGCGAGGTGACGTCCAGGCCGGTACGTTCGGCCTCCTCGGTCACCCGCAGGCCGACCACGGCCTTCACCACCAGCAGGATCAGGGCGGTCACCACGGCGCACCAGACGATGGTGAACGCCACGCTGACGAACTGCACCCAGACCTGGTGGCCGATATCGAGGTCGGCCTTGGTGCCGCCCAGCGACTGCGCGCTGAACACACCGGTGAGCAGGGCGCCGACGATGCCGCCGATGCCGTGCACGCCGAACACATCGGCGGTGTCGTCCACCTTGAGCATACGCTTGAGGCCAGTGACGCCCCACACGCACAACGCGCCGGACACCACGCCGATCACCAGCGCGCCCATCGGACCGACAGTACCGCACGCCGGCGTGATGCCGACCAGGCCGGCGACCGCGCCGGAGGCCGCACCCAGCGCGGAGGGCTTGCCCTTGGTGATCGCTTCGACCAGGGTCCAGCCCAGCACGGCCGCTGCGGTGGCCAGCAGCGTGTTGAGGAACGCCAGGGAGGCCACGGTGTCGGCCGCTGCGGCCGAGCCGGCGTTGAAGCCGAACCAGCCCACCCACAACAGCATCGCGCCGATATAGGTGAACACCACGTTGTGCGGCTTCAGCGCGGTCTGCCCGTAGCCGATGCGCTTGCCCACGAAGTACGCGCCTACCAGGCCGGCGACACCGGCATTGATGTGCACCACGGTACCGCCGGCGAAATCGATCGCGCCCATTTCGCCGAGATAGCCGCCGCCCCACACGATGTGCGCCATCGGGATGTAGCTCAGCGTGAACCACAGCGCGGAGAACAGCAGCACCGCCTTGAACTTGATGCGCTCGGCAAACGCGCCGACGATCAGCGCCGTGGTGATGCCGGCGAAGGTGGACTGGAAGGCGACGAACAGATAGTCCGGCAGCCCGGCAATGGGCGTGTTGCCCACCGACTCCGGAGTGAAGCCCTTGAGGAAGGCCAGTTCGGTGAAAGAGCCGAAGAACGGGTTGCCCGCGCTGAACACCGCACTGTAGCCGTAGGCTACCCAGAGCATCAGCACCAGCGAGAACACCACCAGGATCTGGCTGAGCACCGACAGCACGTTCTTGGAGCGCACCAGGCCGCCGTAGAACAGGGCCAGGCCGGGCACCACCATTAGCAGCACCAGCAGCGTGGAGGTCATCATCCAGGCCACGTCGCCCTTGTCGTAGGCCGGCGCGGCGGCGGCCGCTGCTTCGGCAGCGGGTGCGGCCGCAGGTTCAACGGCCAGCGGCTCCACGGCCACCTCTTCGGTCGGCAACGGGCTCACCTGCGCCTGGGCATGGGCCTGCCCGGGCAATGCACCCACGGCGAGCGCGCTGAGCAGCATCATCAGGCACACGGTATGGAACCGGGCTTGCCACCCGGCGAACAGTCGAATCTTCATCTGGGAGATCTCCGGGTAGGTTACAGAGCGTCTGCGCCGATTTCGCCGGTGCGGATGCGGATGACCTGTTCGACAGGGGTCACGAAGATCTTGCCGTCGCCGATCTTGCCCGTGCCCGCCGCGCTCTGGATCGCCTCGATCACCGCTTCGGTGCGCTCGTCGGTCACCACGGTTTCGATCTTGATCTTGGGCAGGAAATCGACGACGTACTCGGCGCCGCGGTACAGCTCGGTATGGCCCTTCTGGCGGCCGAAGCCCTTCACTTCAGTCACGGTGATGCCCGACACGCCTGCATCGGAGAGGGCCTCGCGGACCTCGTCGAGCTTGAACGGCCGGATGATGGCGGAGATCAGTTTCATGCGCATATCCCGATGGTGGATGGGGCCACGGCGCACAGGCGGCGTGGCGTCAGGCAACCTGGGGCCATCGCCGTGATGGCCCTGGCTGTTGCACCGGGTACGGACGGGGCCAGGACGGCCGTGCCTCTCTCCTTGCACGGCCGACGCGGGAGGGAGGGCGGCCCCTGTCGCGTATCCGGTCTCTCTCTTGCCCCTGGGTGGAACACGCCGGGCAGCCCCTGCGGCCGGCGGCTTCCGGCTCCCCAGCCGGAAAAAGATGCGGCGATGGCAGGAGGAGGGAGGGAAGCCCCCCACCACCGCCGCACAGGCTCAGCTGGCGTAGTACAGCTGATATTCCAGCGGATGGGTGGCCGCGCGGAACTTGGTGACTTCCTGCATCTTCAACGCGATGTAGCCGTCGATGAAGTCATCGTCCATCACGCCGCCGGCCTTGAGGAACTCGCGGTCCTTGTCGAGCGCTTCCAGGGCCTGGTCGAGCGAGGAGCAGACCTGCGGGATCAGCTTCTCTTCTTCCGGCGGCAGGTCGTACAGGTCCTTGTCGCTCGGCGCGCCCGGGTCGATCTGGTTCTTGATGCCGTCCAGGCCGGCCATCATCAGCACGGTGAAGGTCAGGTAGCCGGACTGGATCGGGTCCGGGAAGCGCATTTCGATGCGGCGCGCCTTGGGGTTGGTGACGAACGGAATGCGGCACGAGGCCGACCGGTTGCGGGCCGAGTAGGCCAGCATGACCGGCGCCTCGAAGCCCGGCACCAGGCGCTTGTAGCTGTTGGTGCCCGCGTTGGCGAAGGCATTGATGGCACGCGCGTGCTTGAAGATGCCGCCGATGTACCACAGCGCCAGCTGGCTCAGGCCGCCGTAGCCATCACCGGAGAACAGGTTGGTGCCGCCCTTGGACAGCGACTGGTGCACATGCATGCCGCTGCCGTTGTCGCCCACCAGCGGCTTGGGCATGAAGGTCGCGGTCTTGCCATTGCGATGTGCCACGTTCTTGATCACGTGCTTCATGCGCAGCAGTTCGTCGGCCTTCTGCACCAGCGTGCTGAACTTGGTGCCGATCTCGCACTGGCCGGCCGTGGCCACTTCGTGATGCTGCACTTCCACTTCGATGCCGACCTGCGCCAGCGTCTTGCACATCTCCGCACGCAGGTCGTGCAGGGTGTCGGTCGGCGGCACGGGGAAGTAGCCGCCCTTGACGCCCGGGCGGTAGCCGCTGTTGGCGCCGTCATACTTGGCGCCGCTGTTCCACGCCGCTTCCTCGGAATCGATCTTGAAGAACGTGTTGCCCATGTCGTTGGCGAAGCGCACCGAATCGAAGATGAAGAACTCCGGCTCCGGGCCGAAGAACGCGGTTTCGGCGATGCCCGACGACTTCAGGTAGGCCTCGGCGCGCTTGGCGATGCCGCGCGGGCAGCGGCCGTAGGGCTGCATGGTGGCCGGATCGAGGATGTCGCAGGTGATGACCAGGGTCGGATCGGCATAGAACGGATCCACGTATGCACTGGACGGGTCCGGCAGCAGCACCATGTCCGACTCGTTGATGCCCTTCCAGCCTGCGATGGAGCTGCCGTCGAACATCTTGCCTTCTTCAAACAGCGACGGCTCGATGATGCTGACCGGGAAGGTCACGTGCTGTTCGATGCCGCGCATGTCGACGAAACGCAGATCGATGAACTCGATCTGGTTGTCCTTGACCAGCTTCTCAACGTTTTCCAGGGACATCGGGTGCAACCTCGGATGGATGAATGCCTGTTGGGTACTGAGCAATCTCCGTGCCAACTTTTCCAGCTTCACAAGTCCTTGATCCGCATGACCCTGCACCGCATCCGTGCGCGCGGCTGTGCACTGCTCTGGTGCATGCAGCGCACCATGCACCGCTTTGGTGCGATGGCCGATGGTCTATGCTCTTGCCCTTCCTTCCGCCGCCCGAAGCCCCGCCTGCCCCATGTCCGACCTGCTCTCCGCCCTGCTGCTGGGCATTCTTGAAGGCATCACCGAATTCCTGCCCATCTCCAGCACGGGGCATCTGCTGATCGCACAGCACTGGCTGGGCGCGCGCTCGGACTTTTTCAACATCATCATCCAGGCCGGCGCGATCCTCGCCATCACGCTGGTGTTCCGGCAGCGGCTGTGGGCGCTGGCCACCGGCCTGCACCAGCGCGAGAACCGCGATTACGTGCTGAAGCTGGGCGCGGCCTTCCTGGTCACCGCGATCGTGGGCCTGCCGGTGCGGCTGGCCGGTTGGGAGCTGCCGGAGACGGTCACGCCGGTGGCGTGGGCGCTGATCATCGGCGGTATCTGGATGCTGCTGGTGGAGGCCTATACCGCGCGCCTGCCCGACCGCGGCCAGATCACCTGGACCGTGGCCATCGGCGTGGGCATCGCGCAGGTCGTGGCCGGTGTGTTTCCGGGCACGTCGCGCTCGGCATCGGCGATCTTCCTGGCGATGCTGCTCGGCCTCAGCCGGCGCGCGGCCGCCACCGAGTTCGTGTTCCTGGTCGGCATCCCCACCATGTTCGCCGCCAGCGCCTACGCGTTCCTGGAGCTGGCCAAGGAGGGAAAGCTGGCCACGGAGAACTGGACCGATGTCGGCGTGGCCTTCGTTGCAGCGGTCATCACCGGCTTTGTCGTGGTGAAGTGGCTGCTCGGGTACATCAAGTCGCACCGGTTCACCGCGTTTGCGTTCTATCGCATCGCACTGGGCGCGGCGCTGTTGCTGTGGTTGCCGGCTGGCAACTGAACGCGCCCGCCGTGGCGCGACCCCATCGGTTGCACGAGCCCGTTCGTGTTCCGGTCATTCCAAGGAGAACTCCATGAAGCGCACGCTGATCCTGTCCCTCCCGCTGCTGCTGCTGGCTGCCTGCAGCAGTGAAAATCCCGCACCGGCCGGCAACGCGGACGACCTGGCACCGAGCGCTGCGGCAGCCGCTGCGGTGAAGACCGCCGCGCACCTGCAGGCCCAGCGCCTGCATGGCCAGCATTGGCGGTTGAAGGACGCCACGACCGCCGACGGCAAGCGCATCGATGCCCTGTTCGCGCAGGACGCCGCCCCGGTCACGCTGGACTTCAACGAGGGGCGTGTGGCGGTGTCCAACACCTGCAACGGCATGAGCGGTGGCTACAGCCTCAACGAAGGCACGTTGACCTTCGAGCCGCTGGCGGCCACGCGCAAGGCCTGCGCCGCACCGCTGATGGCCCGCGATGAAGCGGTCAGCAGCCGCCTGCAGGGCGAGGTCAAGGCCGATGTCGCCGACAACGGCGAACTGACCCTGCGCACGGCACAGGGCGACGTGCTGGTGTTCCAGCCCGAAGCGAGCGCGCAGACGCGCTACGGCGGGCCGGGCGAGACCGTGTTCCTGGAGGTGGGCCCGCAGACCCGTCCGTGCCCGCATCCGCTGATCAAGGACAACCAGTGCCTGCAGGTCCGCGAGGTCCACTTCGACGACCAGGGCCTGAAGCAGGGTGAGCCGGGTGAGTTCGAGAACTTCTACAGCGCCATCGAGGGCTATACCCATGAAGCCGGCGTGCGCAACGTGCTGCGCGTGAAGCGCTTCAAGGTGGAGAACCCGCCGGCCGACGGTTCCTCCCAGGCGTACGTGCTGGACATGGTCGTGGAGTCCGATACCCGGCAATGAGCGAAGGTGCCGGGCCAGGCCCGGCACCTTTCAGGCCAGATCAGGATTCAACGTGTAGGTGCCATGCAGCGTGGCTTCGGCCAGCACGTGGCCGTGCATCGCGCGGTGCACATCACCGGCGGTGAACGGCGTGGGCAGCGCGAGCGTGGCCACGTCCAGGGCGAACACGCGGAAGAAGTAGCGGTGCACGCGCTCGTCGTTGAACGGTGGATACGGGCCGTCATAGCCCAGGTAGTCGCCGGCCATGTCCGCGTTGCCTGCGAACCAGCCGGTGAAATCATTCAGGCCCTGGCGGCTGCCCGCCGGGCCGGACGGGGCGGCCTTGCCCTTGGCGACGAAGCCATCGCTGCAGCTGCCTTCGGCGATCTCCTGCACGTGCGCCGGCACGTCCACCATCACCCAGTGGACGAAATCGCAGCGTGGCTGGTCACGTGGAATGCGCATGTCGTGGCGGCCCACGGTCTCCGGCACGGTCGGCACGTCCGGGTCCACGCACAGCACCACGTAGGACTGCGTGCCCGGCGGGACATCGCGCCACGCCAGGTGCGGGTTGCGGTCGGGTGCGAAGCCGCTGGCATCGCCAGCGGCCTGTCCGCGGGGGATCGGTGCACCGTCGTGCACGTTGTGGCTGGTCAACTGCATGGAAGACGCCTCACTGTTCGGGATAACCAAGGCGCACGGCCACGGGGGTCAGCAGGTCGAAGGCCGCGCCCATCGCTTCGCGGTAGTGCAGCCAGTGGCCCGGCGGGAAGCGCGGCGTGCCCACGGCCTGCGCCGGTGGCATGCGTACGTTGAAGGCCTCCTGCAGCACATCGGCGACCGCCTGCGGGTCGTGGCCCACGGTATCCATGCGCACGATCATGTGCGGATACAGGCTTTCCTCGTGCAGGGTGGCAAGCTGCGCGAGCGTGCGGGCCAGCCACTGCGCCGCCTCGTTGAGCGAAGTCAGCGCCAGCGGCATCGCCGCACCGTAGGCCACCCAGTCCAGCAGCATGTCGCGCGGATCGCGGATGACGGCCAGCAGGCGCCCGTGCGGCAGCTGCGGGCGCAGCGCCCACAGCAGCGCGTTGTCCCACCACAGCAGCCAGTCGATCACCGCCCCGCCGTCCAGCCCACGCTGCGGCAGCGTGTCGCGCCAGCGCTGCACGAGCGACTCGGGTGTCAGCACGCCGGACGCCAGTTCCTGCAGCGTGTTGTAACTCTGCAGTGGATCGCTCGGCGGCGTGGGGCCGTAGCGGTCGCTGCGGAACACCGGGCTCGCCCCGGCCAGCGTGACCGCCACGCGTTCGACGCCCGATCCGGGCGCGCCCCACAGGAAGATGGGCGTGGCCGCCGTGTCCTGCCCTTCGATGGCTTCGCCCAGCGGCGGCCAGTTCGGCGGGGCCTTGGCCTGGGGCGGCAGGGGCAGACGGGCTGCGGCGTGGTCGGCATGCAGGTCAAGCCAGGTACGCAGCGCATCGCGCGGCTGCCCGGCGCTGTCCTGCACTTCGCCCAGCCAGGTGCGCAGGTCGGTCCGCACCTCTTCCCCGGCGCCTTCGACCAGGGCCTGCACGCGCGCGATCGCGGCGGCGGGATCGCGTGCGAGCAACGCCTGCACCAGCCGCCGTTCACCGCTGATGCGGCCCGGCTCCGCTTCGACGATGCGCAAGGCCATGGCCTCGGCGCCGTCGGCCTCGCCCCGCATGTCATGCAGGGTCAGGCGCGTCTCCATGGCCGGGATGTGGTCCGGCATGGCCGCGCGCCAGCGCTCGACCACCGCGACCGCACCCTCGCTGGCCACGCCTTCCACCGCCAGGCGCGCCATCCACAGGTCGTGCAGCTGGTCGTGGCCGGCCGCCAGGGCGGCATCGAGTTCGCTGCGCGCTTCCTCGTCGCGGCCCAGGCGCTGCCAGGCCATCAGCAACAGCTGCAGCAGCGGGCGGTCGGCGGCATGCTCGGCCAGCAAGGGCCGCAGGTGCTCCACCGCCTGCAATGGCTGCCCGGACTGCAGCGCGAGCTGCGCCGCAAGCCGGCGCAGGCCGAGCGAATCCAGCTCCGGGCGTGCCAGCGACTGCTCCAGCATCGACGCCGCCGCTTCCACGTTGCCCTGCCGCAGCGCCAACTGAACGATCAACCCGTGCAGCGAGGTCATGCCGGGGTTGAGTTCCAGCACCCGCCGGAAGGACTGTTCGGCGAAGGCCAGCATGTCCTTGCGCAGGTAGGCAAAACCGAGCGCATACAGCACGCGCGGGTCGTCCGGCAGTGCGCGCATGGCGGTGGACAGCTGGGCCAGTGCGTCATCCACCGCACCGCGGTGCAGGGCCACCATGCCGGTCACTGCCGCCACTTCCGGGTGCCCTTCCTGGACCCGCGCGGCCAGCCGCGCCAGCCGTTCGGCTTCGTCCAGCTCGTTGCGCGCCAATGCCAGGTGCGCCTGCATCAGGTAGGCCTCCAGCGCATTCGGGTTGAGCCCGGTGCTGCGCTCCAGCGCCGCGTTGGCGGCATCGAGCTGGCGCAGCGCGAGCAGCAGCCCGGCCTGCTGCTGGTGCAGGTCGGCATCGTCCGGGGCCAGCGCGAGCGCCCGCTGCAGGCTGTCCGTTGCGCCCTGCAGGTTGCCCTGCTGCTGCAGCGCCAGGGCGAGCCAGCGATGGGCCTGTGCCTGCTCGGGCGCTTCGGCGACCCACTGCGTGGCGAGCGCTACGGCCTGGTCGGTGTCACGGCCGCGCAGGGCCTGGAGGATCTGTTCGTGCATTGCGGTCCGGCTCACGGGCAAACCCGCATTGTAACGACCCTGACCGCGGGCGCCCGCTCAGGTTCCGCGGACCGCCTGCAGCAGGTGGCGGGCCACCCAGCGCTCGGAGAAACCGTCACCGCGCCAGTTCTCGATGAAGCCGCAGTGCCCTCCCCAGCGCGCGCTCTGCAGGCTGGAATGCGCAGGCAGCTGCCAGCTTGCGAAGGTGGTGAAGGGAATCACCGGATCGTCCTGCGCCATCAGGATGTCGGCGGGCACTTCGAGCGTGGCCAGGCGCTCGCCGCCGATGGCGTAGCCATCGAAATAAGCCTGCAGCGTGCCGAAATCGGTGTGGTGCTCCACCAGCCAGGCAGTGAGCGCGCGGATGTCCAGGGCCAGCACGCTGTCATCGACATCGCTCAGGTCCGGGAACAGCGCGCGCTTGCGGCGCAGCGACACCGCCCACTTGCGGCGGAAGTACCAGTCGTACATCGGCGGGCCGTTCTCGATGCTCTCCATCGTCAACGATGGGTCGAGCACGGGGCATACCGAGGCCACCCGCTGCAGCGGCACGCCCGCCGCCGGTGCATGCAGGGCCAACCGCAGCGCGAAGTTGCCGCCCAGCGAGTAGCCTGCCGCCACCAGCGGCAACGAGGGCCAGCGCCGCGCCACGTCGGCGGCGGCGGCCACCACTTCCTCGATCCGGTTGGAGTGGAAGATGCCCGGATTGAGGTGGTGCGTATTTCCGTGGTCGCGGAAGTTCAGCCGCACCACGTCGAAGCCTTCCTGCAGCAGGCGCGCAGCCGTCATGCGCATGTAGCTGGATTCGGCACTGCCCTCCCAGCCGTGCAGCAGCAGCGCCAGGCCACACGCCGGGCGTGCGTCGATGGTGCTGTGCCAGCCCTGCAGGCGCACCCCGTTGCCGCCGTCCAGCAGCACCTCGCGGGTACGCGCGCCGGTGGCGGCCAGCAACTGGCGGCCGCGGCGCAGCCGCAGCCGGCTGGAGCTGAGCATGGACTGCAGGTGCGCGTTGCGCAGCCAGCGCGGCGGCTGGTAGTCGTCGGCGTGGGGCATCCCGGGCGGGCTGCCGGTACCGGGCTGCAATGCGGGCGCGATCAGTGACACCCCCGCTCAGGGTCCTGTCATGGCCGCGACGATGCGCGCACGCGAGGTCTCGGCGATGCGCCGGCGACCCTCCAGGTCATGGCTGCCGATCGGCTCCAGGAAGTGCACTTCGGCACGGCGTACCGGCTCGCCGAGCAGCCGGATGAGGTTGGCACCGAAGCTCTCCTTCGGGCCGAAGGCCACCAGGGTCTGCGCATCACCCTGTGTGCCGTAGCGCAGCGCCACCGGCTGCACCGGCACGCCGGTTTCCACCGCGGCCTGGAAGATGCGGGCGTGGAAGGGGCCTACATCAAGGCCACCGCGCGTGCGCCCTTCGGGAAACACGCCCACCGCATGGCCCTGCTGCAGCCGCACGACCATGGCCTGCATGACCCCGCCCAGCGATTCAGTGCTGCCGCGCTGGTGGAAGATGGTCTGGCCGCGTGCGGCGAGCCAGCCCACCACGGGCCAGCCGGCGATCTCGCGCTTGGCCACAAAGCCCATCATGCGCTGGCTGTGGAGGATGGAGATGTCCACCCAGCTGACATGGTTGGCCACGAACAGCACGGCGCCCGGCAGCGGCTGGCCGGTACGGGCCAGGCGGAAGCCGAAAATCCACATCAGGCCACCCTGCCAGCGGTTGACCACCCACGCGCCCAGCGAGGTGCCGCCCACGCGCAGTTCCGACCACGGCGGCAGCATGCCGATCAGGGTCAGCGGCAGGAACACGAACAGGTGGACCAGCAGCAGTGGAACGCGGTACAGGTATCGGCACGCACGCGCCACGCCGCGACGTGAGGCCGGGGTGGGGGAATTCATCCGCGCACCATACCCGAGCGCCGCCATGGCTGCCAGCGTACAACGAGGCCGCAAGGCGCCCGCAGGCGCCTGCACGTGGAACACTGCGTCCGGCACCCGCTGCATGCGACGCCGCGCGGCCGCCAGCGACCCGGGATCAGCCGTGGCCAGCCGCCACCACGGCCAAGGTGAGCCGCGAGGTGCAGACCAGGCGCGATTGCTCGTCCTCGATGCGGATGTCCCACAGCTGGGTGCTGCGTCCGACGTGCAGCGCGCGCGCGGTGCCGGTGACCACGCCCTCGCGCTTGGCACGTACGTGGTTGGCGTTGATCTCCAGCCCCACGCAGACCTTCGTGGACGGATCCACGCACAGGTTGCCGGCGCTGCTGCCCAGGGTCTCGGCGAGCACCACCGAGGCCCCGCCGTGCAGGATGCCGTACGGCTGGTGCGTGCGTGCGTCCACCGGCATGGTGGCCTGCAGCCAGTCGTCGCCGAAAGCGGTGAACACGATCCCGAGGCGCGAGATCAAGGTGTCCGCGCTCAGCGCGTTGAGCGCCTCCAGCGACACAGGGGCATGGAACAGGGAAGGCATGGGGCAAGGCTCCGGGCAGTCAGAGGATCGGCACCAGACCGGCGCCGAAAGCGGTGAGCATGCGCACCAGCAGCCACTTCGGCCCGACGTTGACCTCCGGGAAATCACCGACGGCGGTGTAGCACGTCTCGAAGTCCGGGTGCTGGCGCGGCACGGGCTGCGGGCAGGCCGGGCCCGGCTGGAATTCGTAGTTGGTGGAGTACCGCCAGGGCCAGAAATCCAGGATCGGCAGTGCTTCGGACGCCTTGCCCACGCTGTAGTTCAGCCCCGAAAGCACCGGCGGCTTGGCGCGTGGCGCCACGGTCCAGGAGTTCTCCGGCCCCATGTCGCGCAGGATGCTGTCGGCCAGGCGCTGCGCGAAGACAGCATCCTCGATGATCACCGCGCCTTCGGTGTTGTAGTTTTCGCTGCGCGGATCGAAGTTGTGCGTGCCGACCACGCCGATGCGACGGTCCACCACCAGCGATTTGGCATGCAGCCCCATGCGTGCACCGGAGCGCGTCACCGGCAGCGGCCGGTTGACCGCCTTGCTGCCCAGGAACGAAGGCCGCGTCTCGGTACGCAGCAGGTCGCGCTCCACCTCGCTGCCGCTGCCGCCCGTACGTCCACGGCGGCGCTCACGCGCGTTCTCATAGGCACTGCCGTTGCGTGGCAGGCCGGTCCGCGGGCCCTGGCCTGGCGTGCTCTGCGCCTCGCCGCTGGAACCCGGCGGACGGGCATTGCTGCCGGCGGCGCTGCCCCCCAGCAGCCCGCCCTGGTGCTCGGCGGAGGATGCCGCCAGGGGATCGGGCATGAGGTTGCGCGGGTCCACCGGTGCATCGAGCGGGAACGGTTTGAACTCGAAGATGTTGAAGCCCAGCTCGCGCATGTTGCGCCGCTTGTACTTGTAGGAGAGCGCGTAGACGATCGGGTTGTCGGTGGCGGCCAGGCTGTTGCTGGACACCAGCACGCGGGGCGGGTTTTCACGCGCGCGCAGGGTGCGGAACAGCTCCCGCGCAGGCTTGGACAGCACCAGGTACGGTGTCTGCAGCAACACCTCCGTTTCGGCGTTGGCGATCAGCTGGTCCAGCTGCGGCTCGGTCAGGTGCTGGCCGAACTCAGGATGGCCGGCGCGCTCGCGCCGGTGCTTGCGTGGAAGATCGGCGACATAGCGCACCGAGGTCACCGGCAGCGCGGTATCGACGAAGGCGCGGGCGATGAACTCCGGATCGTCGGCCTCGCGGCTGACCCGTTCCACGCGCTCGGGGCGCCGGTAGTCGATCGGCGGCATGCTCGGCACGCCCGTATCCAGCAGGCTCCTGCCGATGTCATTGAGCCGCTCCACCGGCACGCTGCGCGGGGCGCGCCAGAAGGCATCGAAATTGGCCGCCATGCCGCGGGCCTCGGGTCCGGCCACCATGACATCGCGGTCGCGGAAGTTGTATTCCGCATCCCAGTCGAAGTAATCGTCCTGGTAGTTGCGCCCGCCGACCACGCCGATCGCATCGTCGATGACCAGCAGCTTGTTGTGCATGCGCTGGTTGAAGCGGCGGAAGCAGCACAGCACGCTGCCGGCATAGTCCAGGTAATTGAGCTGCACCTTGCCGAAGGTAGGGTTGTAGACCCGCAGTTCGAGGTTCTGGTGGGCCCCGGCCAGCGCGCCGAGAATCTGCACGTCGGTGATCGCCGAAAGCTGGTCGATCAGCACGCGCACCTTCACCCCGCGCCGCGCCGCGGCGAGCAGCTCCTCCAGGACCAGCCGGGCGCTGTCATCCTTGTCGAAGATATAGGTCTGCAGATCGATGCTGCGGGTGGCGCTGCGCAGCAGGTTCAGCCGTGCGACCAGCGATTCCTCCCCTTCGTCCAGCAGCGTGGCGTAGTGCTTCGGCCGTTCCTGGGTGGACTGGCTGAACGCCTTGCCGGCCAGAGCACGCAGCGGCGAATCGAGCGCACAGCGGTCAGCCTGGTCGCACTCGACCGTGGTCGAGCGTGCCTGCGCGGCAATGCCGGCCGCACGGTCACGCTCGCTGCTGGACAGCGACGCACAGCCACTGGCCAGCAACAGCGTTGCCAGCACGAGCCAGCGCAACAGGGGATTCACGGTTTCGGCGCCTCGCTCAGGCGGGCCCGCAGAACAAACGTCACTCGATCGCTCAGGGCCAGCTGCCAGTTGTCCATGCCGTAACGCCCCCGGAGGATGGTGCCACGGCTCACTACATCGCAATCATAGCCGGGTCTGTCGCAGGCTGCCCGCTCCACGCGCAGGACCTCCGGATGGCTCACCCCGCGCAGCATCAGCCGTCCCTGGATGTCGCCACCCTGGGCGACGGTCTCCGGATCATAGGGCAGCGAATCGAACTCCACGGCCGGGTGGCGTTGGGCATCGAAGAAGTCTTCCCCGCGCATCCAGCCGGTGTAACGGTCCTTGCCCGGGATCTCCACCGAGCGGGTGTACATCTTCAGGTGCACCTGGTGGCGGCCGTCGGACAGCACTTCGATGCGCCCCTCGAAATGCGGGAAGTTGCCCTCGATGCGCTGCCCGATGCGGGTGCGCACGTCGAAGCCGATCCGTGAGCGCCGCGCATCCAGGAACATCGGTCCGGTGGCCTGCACCGCCGGCAGGGTCACCGGCGCGTGGCGCTGCGTCGAGGCCCCCGAGGGTGCTGGCTGGGCCAGCAGGCCGGTCGGCAGCGCCAGGGCCGCCAGCAGCGTCGCAGCGCCTCGGGGCGTCATGGGATCAGGGCCACCAGAACGCGTTGAGAGTGGCCACACCGGGCTCGATCACCGCCTCCTGCGGGAAGCTCAGCACGGCCACGCCCGCCGGCGGCATGCCGCGGTACTCGCTGGTCTCGCCGGTGGTGAGCAGGGCAGCAAGGCGTTCCAGGCCCGGATTGTGACCGACGATCATCAGCCGCTCGATGTCTTTGCGATCGTCCACCAGGCCGATCAGGGTGCCGGGCGTGGCGTCGTACACCTTGTCTTCCAGGCGGTGCTCGAAGAAGCCGGTGACGCCGACGACCGCCTCCAGTGTCTCGCGGGTGCGGCGCGCCGGGGAGCACAGCACGCAGTCCGGTTGCAGGTTGTGGTCCTTCAGCCACTTGCCGGCCGCTTCGGCTTCGGCCAGCCCGACCGCGGACAGGGGCCGGTCCAGGTCGGCCTGGCCGGTGCTGGCGGGCTCGGCATGGGCATGGCGCAGCAGGATCAGTTCACGCATCGGAGTCTTCCTTTGTAGGAGAGGTACGTACGGCTCATGCCTTGTCCAGCCATGCCAGCAGTGCGTCCCAATCGGCCTGGTGTTCACGCACCTGGGCCGAGCGATAATCGAACAGGCTGCGTCCAAGCCCTGTCATGACCACGTAGCTCTGGCTGTCACGCAGCTGGGTGACGACCGGGTACGGCCACTGCGAGAGCATCTGGATGGCCTGCTGGGAGGTCTGCGTCCAGGGCTTGGTGCGGTTGAGCACCAGCCCGACGGGCAGGCTGCGGTCGTGCACGCGGGCAACCTTGGCGAGGCTGTTGAGGAAGCCCACGATGGCTTCGATGTCCAGCGCGGACGGCAGCACCGGCACGACCACCGCATCGGCGGCCTGGAGGAAATGCGGGATGTCATCGGCCAGCGCGCCGGCCGGTGCGTCGATGATGACGGTATCGGTCCCGTCAGGGACTTTCTGGGACCACTGCTTCTTCCGGTACACATCGAGCGGCAGCACCGCGCTCTCCAGCTCCGAGCGCCGCTGCGCCCAGCGGGTGCTCGAGCCCTGCGGGTCGGCGTCGGCGATGACCGTATGCCGCCCCTGCAGCGCCGCGTGGGCCGCCAGGTGGGTGGCGATGGTGGTCTTGCCCACCCCGCCCTTGGAACCTGCCACCAGGATCGTCTTCATGCAGGCATTGCCTCCAGGGGAAAAACGTAGCCCGAGCGTACACCGCACCCGGTGACGGTGATAGTCGCCGGGCTGAACCGGCCGGTCCGCGCTTTGCTATCGTGACGCTCCCGAAGGACCGAACCGGCATGAGCGAACTGCAGGACCTGAGCGCACTGATCCGCGCCAACACCCCTTTGATCATCATCGAGACCCAGGACGAGGGTCGCGTGGTGGAGCTGTTCCGGCAGACGCTGCTGCAGGTGTGGCGCGCACTCTACCGATGGTCGATCACCGAGGGCCTGCGGCGCATCGACCTGGAGCGCGAAGACGAGCCGGTCGGCCCGCCCGACGCCAGCGCGGCGCTGCAGATGATCCAGCAGGCTGACCAGCGCGGCGTCTACCTGCTGCTGGATTTCCACCCCTACCTCGGCTACGCCAGCCACCAGCGCGCCCTGCGCGACCTGATCCAGCGCCGCCACAGCCAGCCGCACGTGCTGGTGCTGATCGGTGCGAAGGTCACCCTGCCCGATGAACTGGAAGCGCTCGCCACCCGCTTCAATCCCCGCCTGCCCGATGCCAACGCCCTGCTGAAGATGCTGCGCGAAGAGGCTGATGGCTACGCGCGCGAGCATGGGGGACGGCGGGTGGAGGTGGACAGCGAAGCGGTGAAGAAGATCCTGCGCAATCTGCAGGGACTGAGCCTGGTGGATGCGCGCCGCATCGCCCGCCAGCTGATCTACGCCGATGGCGCGCTTGGCGATGACGACCTGCCGCAGCTGGCGAAGCTGAAGTTCGAGCTGCTCAACCGCAGCGGCCACCTGTTCTACGAGTACGACACCGCGCGCTTCGGCGATGTGGCCGGTGCGAACCGCCTCAAGCGCTGGATCAACCAGCGACGCGTTGCGTTCATCGGTGGCACGGCGCCACCGGGGCTGGATCCGCCGCGCGGCATGCTGCTGCTCGGCGTGCAGGGCTGCGGAAAATCGATGCTGGCCAAGGCCACGGCCGCAGGCTTCGGCGTGCCGCTGCTGCGCCTGGACGTGGGCGCGCTGTACAACAAATACCACGGCGAAACCGAGGCCAACCTGCGCCAGGCACTGGCATCGGCCGAGCAGCTGGCGCCGTGCGTGCTGTGGATCGACGAACTGGAGAAAGGCCTGGCGACCGGCGGCGAGGATGGCGGCGTGTCGCGGCGCGTGCTGGGCACGCTGCTGACCTGGATGGCCGAACGGCGCGCGCCGGTGTTCATCGTGGCCACGGCCAACCAGGTGCAGGAGCTGCCGGCGGAACTGCTGCGCAAGGGCCGCTTCGACGAGATCTTCTTCGTGGACCTGCCGCGACCGGACGTGCGGGTGGAACTGTTGCGGCTGCACCTGCAGCGCCGCCAGTTGAATCCGGACGATTTCGCGCTGCCGGCGCTGGCGGCGGCCTCGGAGGGGTTTTCCGGTGCGGAGATCGAGCAGGCGATCGTTGCTGGCCTCTACGCCGCCCATGCCGAGCAGCGGGCGCTGGATACAGACGTGCTGATGGGAGAGATCCGCGGCAGCCGTCCGTTGTCGGTGCTGATGGCCGAGCAGGTGCAGGCGCTGCGGGCGTGGGCGGCGCCGCGGACGGTGAACGCGGACGATTGAAGCGACGGTGAGCGGCTGGGCCCCTCGTGGTGGGCATGTGTCGGTAGGTTTTCGGGTTCAGGTCGGGCGGTGGGGCCGGGCGGGGGACGGCAAAAGCCGCTCCTGCGGGCCTTGTTTCGCGCCGTCCCTGGCGCTCAAAACCCCCGCCCCACCCCACCGCCCGACCTCCGACAGTGCCCGTGCCGCCCACCACGTGAAAAAGAGTGGAAAAAGCAAAAGCAAAGCAGGAGCGCCGCAGTCTGTCCTGGGTGGGGCGGGTCGGATTGCCGGGGGCGTGGCGCGCCATGGAGGGCGCGCCGCGAGGCACGCAGGACGCGGCTTTTGCCGTCCCCCGGCAATCCGACCCGCCCCGCCAGCGCACAGACCCGCTGTTGCTGTTGCTGTTGCTGTTGCTGTTGCTGTTGCTGTTGCTGTTGCTTTGCCGTCGCCTCTGCGGGTGCAGGGCCGCAGGCCCTGCCGTCACACCCTCCCCAACAGCCAGGCCCACGCGGGCAGCGTTGCCAGCGACAGCACGATCCCATACCCCACCAGCGCCGCAGCCAGCCTCGGCGCCAGCCGGTGCGCGATCGCCAGCGCCGCTGCCGTGATCATCGTCGGCATCGCCGACTCAAGCACATTCACCTGCAGCATCACCCCGTCCAGCCCGAGCAGCCAGGACAGCGGCAGCGCCAGTGCCGGCATCACCAGCAGCTTCAGCACCAGCCCCACGCCGAGCGGAACGCGCTCCTCGGGCGCCAGGCGCAGCTGGATCGACAGACCCACCGCCAGCATCACCAGGGGCAGCATCGCATCGGCCAGCTGCTGCAGCGCCCTGCCGATCCATGCCGGCGGCTGCGCAGGCATCAGCAGCAACGCGAACAACAGCGCCCACAGCGGCGGGAAGCAGGCGATGCGCAGCAGCACCTGCACCGCGCCCGGCCTGCTGTCACCGCTGTAGCGTGCGATCACCACAAGGCCAAACGTGGATAGCAGCAGGAAGGTCCCGAACTGGTCGTAGACCACCGCATAGGGCAACGCCGCATCGCCCAGCAAGGCGCGCACCATCGGGTAACCGATGAAGCTGGAGTTCGCCAGCGCCACCCCGATCAGCAGGACCGCATGGACATCGCGCGCGAAGCCGAACACCCGCCGCGCCAGCCCCACCAGCGCCCAGGTCGCGAGCATCAGCAGCCACGGCGTGGCCATCAATCCGGCCAGGCTGGCATCGAGCTGCAGGCGCGGTACGTAGGTCAGCACGGCGGCGGGCAGGCACACATACAGCACCACACTGTTGAGCACCTGCGCGCTGTCGGCCGGCAGCAGCCGCAGACGTGCGAACAGCATGCCCAGCCCCAGCATCGCCAGGATCAGCGCGAACGCATCAACGGCCATGGCGACGTCCGCTGCCGCGGTACCCGATGGCCGGGCACCGCCGGTCCCTCACGGCCAGGCAGGCGGCTGGCTGGCCCAGGCCTGCTGGACCTCGGCCAGCAGCGCGCGCTCGTCCTCGCGCCAGGTGGGCAGCAGCCGCGCGAACTGCGCACTGTCGCTCCACTGGCCCGGCTCGGTGCGCACGGCGGCGGCGTACCACTTCACCGCCTGCTCGCGCTGTCCCTGTTTCCACAGCGCCAGTGCGAAGGTTGGCGGCACCCAGGTCGCGTCGCCGCGCAGTGACGAGGCGCTGGCCACCCACTGCTCCAGCGCGGCATCCACCTGTCCCTGGCGGTAGAGGTCCCACGCATAGTTCCAGCGCACGCTGCGGCCCGCCGGCGTGGTGACCGGTGCGGCCTGCAGTGCCTCGGCGTAGAGGGTCTGGCCAAGTTCGGGCCGCCCCTGCGCGATCGCCACCCCGGCCAGCTGCACGGTGGCCTCCAGCGCCTTGCGTCCGCGTTCGCGCTGGCGCGCGAGCTGGTTCACCAGGTCCTCGCCCTTCGCCTCCACCACCACCATCGGTGCGGCGGCCGGATCGACATCGAAATAGAACTCCTGCGGTGCCGGAAGGGCCGGTGCGGCCCACGCGGCAGCCGCCCCTGCGGCCAGCACGAGGCCGACCAGGAACTGTCCTGCAGATTTCATCGTTTTTCCCCAAGGCTGTAACAACAACCTCCCACGCCCGATCCTAACCGCACTGCGGCCACGGATGCGAGTGCCGGGGCGTGGCCGACGCCGCTGCTACAATCCGCCCCCTTCGTACCGCGCGCGTCGCGGCCGACGCCAGCCGATCCCGAACAGGCCAGCCATGACCTCTACCGCGCAGCTCACCTCTCCTGCCTCCGCCGATCTGCTGGACCGCGACTACACGCTGGACCACCGCTACACCCGGACATCGGGGCGCATCTACCTGAGCGGTGTGCAGGCGCTGGTGCGGCTGCCGCTGATGCAGCGGCTGCGCGACGCGGCCGAAGGCCTGGACACCGGTGGCTTCATCAGTGGCTACCGCGGCAGCCCGCTCGGCGGGTTCGACCTGGAGCTGTGGCGCGCGCGCCAGCACCTGGAGGCGGCCAAGGTGAAGTTCGTCCCGGGCCTCAACGAGGATCTCGGCGCGACCATGGTGTGGGGCACGCAGCAGACCAACCTGTTCCCCGGCGCGAACGTGCAGGGCGTGTTCGGCATGTGGTACGGCAAGGGCCCGGGCGTGGACCGCTGCGGCGACGTGTTCAAGCACGCCAATGCCGCCGGCACCTCGCGCCATGGTGGCGTGCTGGCGCTGGCCGCTGATGACCATGCGTGTCGCAGTTCCACGCTGCCCCACGGCAGCGAGGACGAGTTCGTCAGCGCGATGATGCCGGTGCTCAATCCGGCCGGCGTGCAGGACATCCTCGACATGGGACTGCTGGGCTGGGCGATGAGCCGGTACACCGGCCGCTGGGTGGGCTTCAAGACCATCGCCGAAACCGTGGAGTCTTCGGCCTCGGTGGAGGTGGACCCGTTCGCGCGCCGCATCGTGCTGCCGGAGGATTTCGAGCTGCCCGCGGGCGGTCTCAACATCCGCTGGCCGGATCCGCCGCTGGACCAGGAGATGCGCCTGCACCGCTACGCGGTCGGCGCCGCGCAGGCCTTCGCGCGCGCCAACGGCATCGACCGCGTGGTGATGGATTCGCCGCGCGCCCGGCTGGGGATCGTCACCACCGGCAAGAGCTACCTGGACGTGCTGCAGGCGCTGGAATACCTCGGGCTGGATGAAGCCGCCTGCGCGGACATCGGCATCCGCGTGTACAAGGTCGGCATGAGCTGGCCACTGGAACCGGAAGGCATCGCGCGTTTCGCGCAGGGGCTGGAAGACATCATCGTGGTGGAGGAGAAGCGCGCCTTCATCGAGCGGCAGATGAAAGAGCAGTTCTTCAACTGGCCGGCCGGCTGGGGTTCGCGACCGTCCATCGTCGGCAAGTATGATGAAAGCGGCGAGTGGATCCTGCCGTCCACCGGCGAGCTGACCCCGGCCACCATCGCCGGGGTGATCGGTCGCCGCATCCAGAAGTTCTTCAACAACGATTCGATCGAACAGCGCCTGCGGTGGATGCAGGAAAAGGAAGCCGAGCTGGCCCTGCCGCGCGCTGCGTTCCCGCGCGTGCCGCACTACTGCTCCGGCTGTCCGCACAACACCTCCACCACCGTGCCGGAGGGTTCGCGTGCCCTGGGGGGAATCGGTTGCCATTACATGGTGACCTGGATGGACCGCAGCACCGAGACCTTCACCCACATGGGCGGCGAAGGCGTGACGTGGGCTGGCCAGGCGGCCTTCACCGACACCCCGCACGTGTTCCAGAACCTCGGTGACGGCACCTATTTCCACAGTGGCTCGCTGGCGATCCGGCAGTCGGTGGCGGCCAAGGTCAACATCACCTACAAGATCCTCTACAACGATGTGGTGGCCATGACCGGCGGCCAGCCGGTGGATGGGCCGCTGAGCGTGCCGGACATCGCGCGGCAGATGCGTGCCGAAGGCATCCACACCATCGTGGTGGTCTCGGACAACATCGCGCAGTGGACGCGCCAGCGCGAGCACTTCCCCAGCGATGTGGCCTTCCACGACCGCAGCGAACTGGATGCGGTACAGAAGCAGCTGCGCGAGGTGAAGGGCGTGTCCATCCTCATCTACGAGCAGACCTGTGCCACGGAAAAGCGCCGCCGTCGCAAGCGCGGCAAGCTGGCGGATCCGGCCAAGCGCGTGGTGATCAACTCGCTGGTGTGCGAAGGCTGCGGCGACTGCGGCAAAAAGAGTTTCTGCGTGTCGGTGCTGCCGAAGGAGACCGAATTCGGGCGCAAGCGTGATATCGACCAGTCCAACTGCAACAAGGACTATTCGTGCACCACCGGTTTCTGTCCGAGCTTCGTCACCGTCCACGGGGGTACGCCGCGCAAGGGCCGCAGGCGCGAGGGCGCATCGCTGCTGGAGAACCTGCCGGACCCGCCGGCACGCACCACGCTGGCGCAGCCCTGGAACATCCTGATCACCGGTGTCGGCGGTACCGGCGTGGTGACCATCGGCGCGCTGCTGGGCATGGCCGGGCACCTGGAAGGCAAGGGGGCTTCGGTGCTGGACCAGACCGGCCTGGCACAGAAGGGCGGCGCGGTCACCACGCATATCCGCATCGCGCGGACCCCGGCGGACATCCATGCCGTGCGCATCGCCGCCGGTGAGGCCGACCTCGTGCTGGGCTGCGACATGGTGGTGGTCAACGATTACTGGGCGCTTTCCAAGGTGCGGGCCGGCCGTTCGCAGGTGGTGCTCAACACCTATGAGGCGATGCCCGGCAGCTTCACCACGCGCCCGGACCTTACGTTCCCCGCGGCAGAGATCATCGCCGGCGTCCGCCTGGCGCTGGGCGGCGACGAGCCACTGCTGCTGGATGCCACGCAGCTGGCCACCGCCCTGCTGGGCGATGCCATCGCTTCGAACCTCTTCATCCTGGGCTTTGCGTGGCAGCAGGGCCTGGTGCCGCTCTCGTTCGACGCCTTGATGCGGGCCATCGAACTCAATGGCGCGGCCGTGGCGATGAACCAGCAGGCGTTCGCGTGGGGCCGCCTGGCGGCCGTGGACCCGCACGCGGTACAGCAGGCCGCCGGACTGGTGCACAACCGCCACACCGACAGCGAGACCACGGCCGGACCGCTGCACGCCCTCCCGCCGGGCGAGTGGGAAGGCAATGAGTGGGGTGCCACGGCGGCACCGCGCAATACCGGCAACGAGCGCGAACTGCGCGGGTTGCCGGGCCACGGCGAGGGCGATGTCGCCTTCCTGCCGCTGGACGACGCGCGCCTGTCGCGCTCGCTGGATGAGATGATCGCCCGGCGCGTGGCCTTCCTCGTGGATTACCAGGATGCGGCGTACGCCGAGCGTTACCGTGCGTTGGTCGAGCGCGTGCGGACCGCCGAAGCGGACAGGATCGGCGGTTCCACCGCATTGACCGAGACCGTGGCGCGTTACCTGTTCAAGCTGATGGCCTACAAGGACGAGTACGAAGTTGCACGGCTGTACACCAGTGGCGACTTCCAGCGCCGCCTGCAGCAGCAGTTCGAGGGTGATTTCCACCTGCGTTTCCACCTGGCGCCGCCGTTGTTTGCGAAGAAGGATGCGCACGGCCGGCTGATCAAGAAGGAATACGGGCCGTGGATGCTGAAGGCCTTCGGTGTGCTGGCGCGATTGAAATTCCTGCGTGGCGGCCGCCTGGATGTCTTTGGTCGTACCGGGGAGCGGCGCATGGAGCGCACGCTGATCACCGAGTACTGCGCCACGGTGGACCTGCTGCTGCAGGGCCTGCAGGACGACCGGCTGGCGCTGGCGGTGGAAATCGCCAGCATCCCCGAACACATCCGCGGCTACGGCCACATCAAGGAAGCGCACGTCGAACAGGCCAAGGCCCGCGAAGCGGCCTTGCTGGCACAGTGGCGCAACCCGAAGGCACTGCACATCGTGCAGGTGGCCTGACGTCCATCGCTGTCAGTGGGACGAAACGGCCTGTGCCTGCGGCATCGCCGAGGGCGCGGCGCCTTGGATCGCGGCGCTGCCGGCCCAGGTCGGGCCCCCGATCGACAAGGCCAGCAGCCGCCTGCCAAGTGCCTGCCCGAGCGCTGTCTCGCAGCCGATCTTCGAAGGTCTGCATGCTGCAGCCACGCGCTTGGCCGGCATGCGCGCCGACGCCTGATCACCCCAGCCGCCACACCAGCAACCGGTTGTTGGCCGGCATCGGCAGATCGTCCAGCAACTGGAAACCGGACTGCGCGGCCAGTGCCTGCACCGCCTCCACCTCACGGATGCCGCTGCGCGGATCGCGCGCCTTCAACCACGCATCGAACTGCGCGTTGCTTTCGCTGGTGAAGGCCCCACCATAATTGAAGGGCCCGTACACCGCCAGCAGGGCGCCGGCGTCCAGCAGTGGCGGCAGGCCGGCGAACAGGGCCTGCACGTGCGCCCAGCCCATGATGTGCAGCGTGTTGGCACTGAACACCGCATCAAACGGCGCGTGGCCCGGTGGCACCTCCAGCGGCACGCGTGGCGGCAGCTCGGCCTGCAGCGCCAAGGCCGGCGCAAGGTTGGCCAGTGCGGCCTCCTGCCGCCACGCCTCGATGCCCGCCAGGTGATCCGGATGATCGCTCGGCTGCCACTGCAGCCGGGGCCAGCGCTGCGCGAAGAACACCGCGTGCTGGCCGGTGCCGCTGCCGATCTCCAGCACCTTGCGGCGGTCGGCCATCCACGGGTCCAGCGCGATGGCGATCGGTTCGCGGTTGCGTTCACAGGCGATGGAGAAGGGTCGTGCGGTCATGGAGGGCAGTGGAAACAGGCGCGGACTCCATTGTGCCTGCGCGGTGACCATGACTGCAGTCACTTGTGCATGTCGGCCGGGGTGGCGAAAGTCGGGTGTCAACTCGATGCACGTGGGGGTGGTTGCAGTGCGACGTCGTGATTTCCTGGCCTTCACCGGCGCTGGCCTGGCCGGTCTGATGCTGCCGAACACACGGCTCATCGCCGCCGAACAGCTGCTCGCGCCGGGTGACCCGGCACAGGCCAAACGGCTGGCCGACGCCGCCCTGCAGGCCGCGCGTGCCGGCGGTGCCACTTACTGCGACGTGCGCATCGGACGCTATCTCAACCAGGGCATCATCACCCGCGAACGCACCGTCGAGAACGTGACCAACAGCGAGTCGGCCGGCGTCGGCGTCCGGGTGATCGTGGACGGCGCCTGGGGCTTTGCGGCCACCCACCAGCGCACCCCGGAGCAGGTGGTCGCGGCCGTCTCGCAGGCGCTGGCGATCGCCCGCGCCAACGCGCGCGTGCAGACCCGCCGCGTGCAGCTGGCGCCGACGCCGGGCGTGGGAGAGGTCAGCTGGCGCACACCGGTCAGGACGAATGCGATGGCGGTACCGGTGCAGGACAAGGTGGCCCTGCTGCTGGACATCAACGCAGCCGCGCTGGAGGCCGGGGCGGATTACTTCAATTCCACGCTGTTCCTGGTCAACGAACAGAAGTACTTCGCCTCCAGCGATGGTTCGTGGATCGACCAGGACATCCACCGGATCTGGCTGCCGTTCACCGCAACCGCCGTGGACAAGGCCAGTGGCAAGTTCCGCACCCGCAACAGCCTCGCCGCGCCGATGGGCCTGGGTTACGAGTTCCTGGACGGCGAGCCCGGCGGCCGCTTCGAGCTCCCCGGCGGCGTGGTGGGGTACGGCCAGTCCTACGATGCGCGCGAAGATGCCCGCGCCGCTGCGCGCCAGGCCCGCGAAAAGCTCTCCGCGCCGTCGGTGAAGGCCGGCAAGTACGACATCGTGCTCGACCCGTCCAACCTGTTCCTGACCATCCACGAAAATGTCGGCCACCCGCTGGAGCTGGACCGCGTGCTGGGCTATGAGGCCAACTACGCCGGCACCAGCTTCGCCACCCTGGACAAGCGCGATGCGGGTTTCCGCTGGGGCAGCGGGATCGTCAATTTCTTCGCCGACAAGACCCAGCCGGGCAGTCTCGGGGCCGTCGGCTATGACGATGAAGGCGTGCGCACGCAGCGCTGGGACCTCGTCCGCGACGGCATCCTGGTCGATTACCAGGCCACCCGCGATGAGGCCCATATCCTCGGCCGCGAGGCCTCGCACGGCTGCAGCTACGCCGATTCCTGGTCCAGCGTGCAGTTCCAGCGCATGGCCAACGTTTCGCTGGCGCCTGGCAAAACGCCGCTGAGTGTTGCCGACATGGTCAAGGATGTGGAGAACGGCCTGTACTTCCATGGCCGCGGTTCGTATTCCATCGACCAGCAGCGCTACAACGCGCAGTTCGGTGCCCAGCTCTGCTACCAGATCAAGGACGGACGCATCACCGGCATGGTCGAGGATGCGGCGTACCAGATCCGCACGCCGGAGTTCTGGAATGCCTGCGCGGCGATCTGCGATGAACGTGACTTCCGCCTCGGCGGATCCTTCTTCGACGGCAAGGGCCAGCCTTCGCAGGTGTCTGCGGTATCGCACGGCTCGTCCACCACCCGCTTCAACGGCGTCAGCATCATCAACACCGCGCGCAGCCTCGGCGCATGAGTCCTGTCCAACATCCACACGTGGAGAGCAGCCTTGCAAAGACGTGACTTCCTTGCCCTGTCCGGGCTTACCGCGGGCGGCCTGCTGGTGCCCTCCTTCTTCGGCAGGGCGATCGCCGCCGAGCAGCTGCAGAGCGTGCTGGATCCTGCGCTGAAGAAGCGCCTGGCCGATGTCGCCCTGCAGGCCGCGCGCAGTGCCGGTGCCACCTACTGCGATGTGCGCATCGGCCGTTACCTGCGGCAGTTCGTGATCACCCGCGAAGACAAGGTGCAGAACGTGGTCAACACCGAGTCCACCGGTGTGGGCATCCGCGTGCTGGTCAACGGCGCCTGGGGCTTTGCGGCGACCAACCAGCTCGGACCGGCTGATGTGGCCAAGGCGGCGCAGCAGGCGGCCGTGATCGCGCGCGCCAATGCCGGCATCCAGACTGCGCCGGTGCAGCTGGCGGCCACGCCCGGCGTGGGCGAGGTCAGCTGGCGCACGCCGGTGCGCCGCAACGCGATGGAGGTGCCGCTGAAGGACAAGGTGGACCTGCTGCTGGACGTCAACGCCGCGGCGATCAACGCCGGTGCCAGCTTCGTCAATTCGATGATGTTCCTGGTCAACGAGCAGAAATATTTCGCCTCCACCGACGGCTCCTACATCGACCAGGACGTGCACCGCATCTGGGTGCCGATGACCGTCACCGCGATCGACAAGGACACCGGCAAGTTCCGTACCCGCGAGGGCCTGTCCGCCCCGATGGGCATGGGCTACGAGTACCTCGATGGCAGCGCGGCAGGCAAGGTGGTGACGCCCAACGGCGTGGTGAACTATTCCACCGCCTACGACATGAAGGAAGATGCGATTGCCGCGGCCAGGCAGGCGCGCGAGAAGCTCAAGGCGCCTTCGGTCAAGCCGGGCAAGTACGATCTGGTACTCGATCCCTCGCACACCTGGCTCACCATCCACGAGGCCATCGGCCATCCGCTGGAACTGGACCGCGTGCTCGGCTACGAAGCCAACTATGCCGGCACCAGCTTCGCCACGCTGGAAAAGCGCGAGCAGCGCTTCCAGTACGGCAGCGGACTGGTGAACGTGTTCGCCGACAAGACCCAGGAAGGCAGCCTGGGCGCCGTCGCCTACGACGACGAGGGCGTCAAGACCAAGCGGTGGGACCTGATCAGCGAAGGCAGGCTGGTGGACTACCAGACCATCCGCGACCAGGCGCATATCCTCGGCAAGACCGCCTCCGATGGCTGCTGCTATGCCGATTCCTGGTCCAGCGTGCAGTTCCAGCGCATGGCCAATGTCTCCATGGCTCCGGGCAAGACGCCGCTGAGCGTGGCCGACATGATCAAGGACGTGGAGAACGGCATCTACATCATCGGCGACGGCTCGTTCTCGATCGACCAGCAGCGCTACAACGCGCAGTTCGGTGGCCAGTTGTTCTACGAGATCAAGAACGGCCAGATCACCCGCATGCTGGAGGACGTGGCGTACCAGATCCGTACGCCGGAGTTCTGGAACGCGTGCAGCGCCATCGCCGATGAACGCGATTACCGCCTCGGTGGTTCGTTCTTCGATGGCAAGGGCCAGCCGGGGCAGGTCTCGGCGGTCTCGCACGGTTCGTCCACCGCCCGTTTCAATGGCATCAACGTCATCAACACCGCACGCAGCCTCGGCTGACCGGTCTGGAGCCCGATACCCATGAGCATCTTCACCGAACAGCAGGCCAAGGCCATCCTCGACAAGGTCATCGCCCTGTCAAAGGCCGACGAGTGCACCGCCACCCTGGCCGGCTCCATCGACGGCAACATCCGTTTCGCGCTCAACAACATCTCCACCAGCGGCGTGGTCAGCGATGCCTCGCTGGCCGTGCAGGTGGCCTTCGGCAAGCGCGTCGGCACGGCCTCCATCAATGAGTTCGACGACGCCGCCCTGGAACGCGTGGTGCGTCGTGCCGAAGACCTGGCGCGCCTGGCGCCGGAGAACCCGGAGTTCATCCCGGCCATCGGCAAGCAGGCGTACCGCCCCACGCCGACCTTCAGCGAATCCACCGGCGCCATCGATCCGGCATTCCGTGCCAAGGTGGCCGCCGATTCGATCCTGCCGTGCCGCCAGGCCGGGGTGATCGCGGCCGGGTTCCTGGAGGATGGCCACGGCTTCGTCGCCACGGCCAACAGCAACGGCAACTTCGGTTACCAGCGCACCAGCAACTTCAACTACACCTGCACCGTGCGCACCGAAGATGGCCGCGGTTCGGGCTGGGTGGGCCGCAACCTGAAGGATGCGGCGGACTTCAAGGCCGACCAGGACATCCGCATCGCCATGCGCAAGGCCACCGAATCGGCCGAGGCCAAGGCCCTGGAGCCGGGCAAGTACACGGTGATCCTGGAGCCGGCCGCAGCCGCCGGGTTGATCAGCTTCATGATGCGCTTCTTCGATGCGCGCTCGGCCGATGAAGGCCGCAGCTTCCTGTCCAAGAAAGGCGGCGGCAACAAGCTCGGCGAGCAGGTCTACGATCCGCGCGTGAACCTGTACGCCGATCCCTGGCATCCGGAAGCACCGGTACTGCCGTGGGACGACGAAGGCATGCCGCGCAGCAAGGTCGCACTGATCGAGAACGGCAAGGTCGCCGACCTCAATTATTCGCGGTTCTGGGCGCAGAAGCAGGGCAAGACGGCCAACGCGCGGCCGGGCAACCTGCTGATGAGCGGCGGCGACAAGAGCACCGCCGATCTGGTGCGCGGCACGCAGCGCGGCATCCTGGTCACCCGTACCTGGTACATCCGCATGGTGGATCCGCAGACCGTGCTGCTGACCGGCCTGACCCGCGATGGCACCTTCTACATCGAGAACGGCCAGATCAAACACCCGGTAAAGAACTTCCGCTTCAACGAATCGCCGGTGATCATGCTCAACAACATCGATGAGCTGGGCAAGCCGGTGCGCGTGGCCGGTGACGAGTCGAGCTTTGTGATGATGATCCCGCCGATGCGCCTGCGCGATTTCACCTTCACCTCGCTGTCCGACGCCGTCTGATGGATCGCCGGGCCTGCCTGCGCTGGCTGGCGGCGGCCGCTTCGGCGGCGGCCTGGCCAGCGTGGTCGCAGGCAGGCCCGCGCAGTTCCCGCTACGACTTCTGGTTCACCCGCCTGCAGTACGACTCCGGTGACTGGGACGTGGATGCGCGCATGCCATCGAACCTGATCACCTCGCTGATCGACTACACCGCCCTGCGCGTGGACCCGAAGGAACGCGTGGTCGCGCTGGCCGATCCGCGCATGCTGGAGGCGCCCTTCTGCTACCTCGCCGGGCACACGCTGGTGGAGTTCAATGCGGCCGAGCGCCAGAACTTCGTGCGTTACGTGCGCAACGGCGGCTTCGTGTTCGTGGATGACTGCAACCATGACATCGACGGCCTGTTCGCCACCTCGTTCGAAGCACAGATGCGCCGCCTGTTCGGGGCCGATGCCCTGAGGAAGCTGCCCAACAGCCATGCGCTGTACCGCAGTTTCTTCCGCTTCCCCGACGGCCCGCCCGCGACCAGCTTCGAGCTCAACGGCTGGGGCGACGACCTGGTGCACGATTACCTCAAGGGCATCGAGGTCGATGGCCGCCTGGGCGTGCTCTACAGCAACAAGGATTATGGCTGCGAGTGGGACTACGACTGGCGCAACAAGCGTTTCCTGGCCGAAGACAACACGCGCTTCGGCGTCAACATCGTGATGTACGCGTTGAACAACTGAAAGGACCTGCACCGGCATGACCGCCTCCGACCTGGACACCCTGTTGCCGCGCCTGGACGATCTGCGCCGTGCCCTTGCACACGCCGTGGTCGGCCAGGACACGGTCGTGGAACAGCTTCTCATCGGCCTGCTGGCCGGCGGGCATTGCCTGCTCGAAGGGGCGCCCGGGCTGGGCAAGACCCTGCTGGTTCGCTCGCTGGGGCAGGCACTGGAACTGCAGTTCCGGCGCGTGCAGTTCACCCCGGACCTGATGCCCAGCGACATCCTCGGCACCGAACTGCTGGAAGAAGACCACGGTACCGGCCATCGCCATTTCCGCTTCCAGAAAGGGCCGGTGTTCACCAACCTGCTGCTGGCCGACGAGCTCAACCGCACACCGCCCAAGACCCAGGCCGCGCTGCTGGAAGCGATGCAGGAACGCACGGTCAGCTACGCCGGCACGACCTACACGTTGCCGGCACCGTTCTTCGTGCTGGCCACGCAGAATCCGATCGAACAGGCCGGTACCTACCCCTTGCCCGAAGCGCAGCTGGATCGCTTCCTGCTGCACGTGCTGGTCGATTACCCCAACGAGGAAGAAGAGCGGCAGATCCTGGAACAGACCACCGGTAGGGCCACTGGAAGCGTGCCCAAGGTGATGGATGCCGACGCGGTGATCGCGCTGCAGGCCGCAGTGCGCCAGGTGCACATGGGCCCGGACGTGCTTGCCTGGATCACCCGTCTGGTCCGCGCCAGCCGTCCCGGCGAGGGCGCACCGGCGGCGATCAACCAATGGGTCAGATGGGGTGCCGGGCCGCGCGCCGGGCAGTCGCTGGTGCTGGCCTCGAAGGCGCGCGCGCTGCTGCAGGGCCGCTTCGCCGCCACGCGCGAGGACGTGCAGGCCCTGGCGGCGCCGGTGATGCGTCACCGCCTGCTGCTGTCTTTCGCCGCCGAAGCCGAGCAGAAGCGCGCCGACGACGTGGTCGCTGCGCTGCTGCAGGCCGTGCCGTTCCCGGGCTGATCTCCGCATGGTCGATGCCACGTCGCTGACCCTCGCGCCCGAACTGCGCGCGCGCCTGCGCACGCTGCGCCTGGTGCCGCGCATGGCCAGCGGACACAGCGGCATCGGCCAGCATGCAAGCCGCAGCCGCGGCGCGGGGCTGGAGTTCGCGCAGTACCGCGCCTACGAGCCCGGCGACGAACTGCGGCAGATCGACTGGAAACTCTACGCCCGTTCTGACCGCTTCTTCGTGCGCGAATCCGAACGCGAAAGCCCGGTGACGGTCTGGCTGCTGCTCGATGCCACCGCATCGGCCGGGCAGGCGGACCGTGCCGCGCCCTCGCGCACTCGCCTCGACCACATGGCCCAAGTGGCCGCCTGCACGGTGCAACTGGCGTTGCAGCAGGGCGACCGTTTCGGCCTGCTGGCGATCAACGGCGATGGATTGCAGCTGGTCGCGCCCGGACACGGTGCGCGCCAGCGTGATCGCGTGCACCTGCAACTGCACGCCCTGCAGGCCCGCGGCGTCTGGCCGGCGGCCGCACGGCTGAGCCCGTTATGGGAGCGGGTACAGCCCGGCGACCTGCTGCTGGCCATCGGCGATGGCTTCGATGAGGCCTGTATCGCGCTGCTTGAGCAGCTCGCCCGCGCGCGCCGCGACGTGGTGCTGCTGCAGGTGCTGACCGCCGACGAGCGCGATTTTCCGTTCGATGCCGGGCACAGGTTCCGCGATCCGGAGACCGGGGACGAACTGCTCGGCGATGGCGCTGCGATCCGCGACGACTACCTGCACCGCTTCGCCGCAGCCCGCTCGGCGCTGCACGCGCGGCTGCAGGCCGCTGGCATCGCCACGGCGACCGCGTGGCTGGACCAGTCGCCGGATCTCGCCCTGCAGGCGCTGTACGGTCGCGGTGCCCGGCCATGAACCTGCTGTTCCCACTGGGCCTGCTGGCGCTGTTGTCCGCCCTGCTGCCCCTGCTGATCCATCTCGCGCGCCGGCACCCCCATACGCCGCTGGATTTCGCTGCGCTGCGCTGGTTGCGGGCCCGGGTGCGGCCGCGCCAGCGCATCCGTTTCGATGACTGGCCGCTGCTGCTGGTACGCCTGCTGCTGCTGGCCGCGCTTGCAGTGCTGCTGGCCCGCCCGGCGCTGACCGGTCCGGTGCCCGCCGGCCGCACCTGGTCCGTGGTGGCGCCCGGCCTGGATGCGCAGGCGCTGCGGGGCAAGGACCGCACCGCGCAGTGGCATTGGCTGGCACCGGCGTTCCCGGACATCGATCAGCCTGCACCCGTGCAGACCGCCACGCTGCCCAGTCTGCTGCGCGAACTGGATGTGCGCCTGCCCGCAGGAACGGCGCTGGTGGTGCATGTGCCCGACCCGTTGACGGACCTGGACGGCCAGCGCCTGCAGCTGACACGCCCGGTGCGCTGGGTGCCCCATGTGGGGGCCGTGAGCGCTGCCGGGCCCGCTGCCACGCCGCCGCCGGTGCTGCGCCTGCACGATGGCGCACCGCCAGCGGTGCAGCGATGGGTCACCGCCGTGCAGCGCGCGTGGCACGGGCAGGCATTGCCGCCGCCGCTGGCGGACGGTGCGCTGCCGGCTGCGGGGCAGATCGGCGTATGGAGCGGCACGGAACCGCTGCCGGGCAACTGGCAGGGCTGGCTGCAACAGGGGGGCGAGGTGCTGGTCGAAACGCCCGCGCCGGCCACCGCGCCGGTCCTGCTGCGCGATGAAGCCGATGCGCCGCTGCTGCGCCAGCAGCGCGTTGGCCGCGGCCGTCTGCTGCATCTGGCCGGCGGCCTCGATGTGGCCAACAACCCCGCCCTGCAGCGGGCGGATCTGCCGCGGCAGCTGCAGCTCGCCCTGCAGGGCGAGCCCCGGGCGCGGCGTGGGGACGCACGCGATCAGCTGCCGACCAGGGCATCGCGGGCGGCCGCCGGGACGGAACCGCGCGAACTGGCAGCGTGGCTGGCGGCCCTGGTCGTGCTGTTGTTCGCCGTGGAACGCTGGTTGGCCAGTGCACCGTCGCGCAGGCGCCTCGCATGAGGCCGCTGCAGCAGGCCTGGCGCCGGGCGCGCCGCCGTCGCGCGATGATCGATCTGCTGCTCGGGCTGCCCTGGGCGTTTGCTGCCGCGATGATCGCACTGCGGGTGTGGGGTTTCGATGCGGCCTGCGTGGCCGGCACTGTGTGCGCGCTGCTCTGCGCCACCGTGGCCACAGCCCGTGCGCGGCGTCTGGACACGCGCTGGCTGCAGCGGCGCCTGGATGCCAGCGGCGCCAGCCAGGACAGCGCCGACCTGCTGTTTGCCGCGCCTTCGGCGCTCAATCCCCTGCAGCAGCGCCAACGCGCCCGTGTCCTGGACCACCTGCAGCGGGCGATGCCGGACCTGCGCCCGCGCTGGCCGCGTGCGGCGCTGCTGGGCAGTGGCATCGCAGCGCTGCTGATCGCCACACTGGCACTGGGCTGGCCGACGCACCGTGGCACCACTGCGGCGCCTGCGACCCCCGTCCATCCCCCACAGGGCGATGGATCTTCGCTGCAGCTGCAGTCCACGCGCCTGCGTGTGCAGGCGCCGGCGTACACCGGGCAATCCGCGCGTATACAGAACAGCCTGGACGCCAAGGTGGCCGCCGACAGCGCGCTCGCCTGGTCACTGCGCTTTGATCGCACGCCGCGCAAGGCGTGGCTGCAGTTCCACGACGGCCGCCGCCTGCCGCTGGGCGAGCAGGACGGCCTGTGGCAGGCACAGGACATCGCCCGCACGGCCGTGCTGTACCGCGTGGTGACCGAACCGGCGCTGGCCCACACGCGCCTGTACCGCCTCGACGTGGTGCCGGACCGCGCCCCCAGCGTGCGGGTGATCGAGCCGGCCGACAGCCTGGTACTGGCCACGCCGGGGCAGCGGCGCTGGGCACTGCGTTTCGAGGCCAGCGATGACCATGGCGTCGCCGCGCAGGCAACACTTGTCGTCACGGTGACACAGGGCAGCGGCGAGAACATCACGTTCGTGCGGCGTAATGTTTCCCTCAGCGGAAGTGGCAGCGCCACCGCGCGCCGTTTCGCGCATGTGCTGGACCTGTCCGCGCTGGGCGCGCAACCGGGCAACGATGTCATCGCCCAGCTGGAAGTCCGTGACAACCATGCACCGACGGCGCAGACCGGGCGCAGCAACAGTGTCATCCTGCGCCTGCCCAGTGCCGAGGCTGTGCTGGGCGCCGAACTGGAAGGCCGCATCAAGAAGACGATGCCGGCCTATTTCCGCAGCCAGCGGCAGATCATCATCGATGCCGAAGCGCTGATCGCGCAGCAGCGCCAGCTCGATGCGGACACCTTCGTCAAGCGCAGCGATGCGATCGGTGTGGACCAGCGCCTGCTCAGGCTGCGTTACGGGCAGTTCCTCGGCGAGGAGAGCGAGGGCGCCCCCAAACCACCGCCGACCGATGATCTGCCTACCAGCGACGTGCCGGACAACGAGGCGACGCAGGCCCACGACTCCGCCCATGCGCACGACCACGACCACGACCACGACCAGGGACAGGCGCCGGCACCGCCCACAGGGGCGCACGACGACCACGACCATGGTGCCGCCGACGGCAGCGGCAACGCGCCGGTGTTCGGCCGTGCCGACAACGTGCTCGCCGAGTACGGCCACACCCACGATCACGCTGAAGCCGCCACCCTGCTCGATCCGCAGACGCGCGCCACGCTGAAGGCCGCCCTCGACCAGATGTGGTCCTCCGAAGGTGAGCTGCGGCAGGGACGCCCCCTGCAGGCACTGCCCTATGCGAACAAGGCACTGGCGCTGATCAAGCAGGTGCAGCAGGCCGAGCGCATCTACCTGGCGCGGGTGGGCCCGGAACTGCCGCCCATCGATGAAGGGCGGCGCCTGGGGGGGGACCGCAGCGGCCTGGCCAGCCGCGTGCTGCCCCTGGCGGCAAACAGCGCACCGGACCCGGCCATCGTCGACGCCTGGCAACGCCTGGATGACCGTGGCGGCGAGGCCGACCTCGACGCGCTGGCCGCCTGGCAGCAGCGCCACGCCGCGCACCTGCCCGATGCGCTGGACCTGGCAGCGGCCATCGAGCAGCTGCGCCTGACACCCGGATGCATCGACTGCCGGCAGCGCCTGCGCGCGCAGCTGTGGCGCGCCCTGCAGCGCCCGGTACCGCAGCCCATGCGCCGCCCGGCGCCCGATGCCGCCGGCCAACGTTATCTGGATGCGCTGGAGACATCCCCATGAGCCTGGCAGACCACGCACCCGCCGTCGCGGCCGCGCTGCTGCTGGGCGTGTTGATCGCCAGCGTGCGGCAGCTGCGTGCCCCGCGCCGGCGCCCCACGCTCCTTGCCGCGATCCTCGTGTTGCAGCTGCTCGCCGCCGCCCTGCTGTACGCCGTGCTGCAGCCGCCGCTGCGCCAGGTGCCCGGCACGGACCGCGTCATTCTTCTCGCCGACGCCTCGGCCGCCGGTGCGCTGCCAGCCAGCCAGGCCCCTCCCCTGCTGCTCCCCGAGGCCGGGGACGTGGCCGGCGGCGTTCGGGTGCCCGATCTGGCCACTGCGCTGCGGCAGCATCCAGGCGCCCACCTCACTCTCGTCGGCGCGGGTCTGCCGGCCCGCGACCGCGACACACCGTTGCCGGCCCAGGTGCACTGGCAGCCGGCGCCAACCGCCACCGGGTGGGTCGCGTTGCAGCCTCCCGCAGTGGCTGCACCCGGTGCACGTTTCCAGGTCCTCGCACGGGCGCACGGCAGCGCCGGCGGCCAGGCGGAACTGCTGGATCCGGCCGCGGTGGTGGTCGACCGCCGCGCGCTGGCGGCCGATGGCCGCGTGGTGCTCAGCGCGGTCGCGCGCGGCGAAGGGCGCAGCGTGTTCCAGTTGCGCCTGCTCGGTGCCGATGGCCACGTGATCGATACGGTGCCGGTGCCCCAGCAGACCGAGGCAACCGGCCCGCTGCGGCTGCGCGGGCGGGCCGGCGCGCCCGGCGCGGAGCTGAAATACCTGCGTCGCTGGGCGGCCGACAGCGGACTGCAGGTCCAGATGCAGATGGACACCGGCGCAGGCATGAGCGTGGGCGATGGCAGCGTCGCGCTGGACGCAGCCTCTCTGGCGCGCACCGACCTGCTGGTGCTCGATGAGCGCAGCCTCGCCAGGCTGGGGGCGGGTGCGCTCACGACCGTACGCACGGCCGTGCGGGAGGGTCTGGGCGTTCTGGTGCGCCTCAGTGGTGCGCCGTCCGCGACGGCGCGCCATCACCTGCGCGAGATGGGGCTGACGCTGCAGGGTGATGGCAGCAGCCAGACCGTGCTGATGCCGGGCGATGGCGAGACGGCCATGCTCCACGCCCGCCGTGGGCCGGCAGCCACCTTGGTGTTGTCCACCGGCGATGGCCTTGAGGCGGACCGCGCATCGCACGTGGCCCCCCTGCCCACGCTGGAGCGGCTGGACCTGCAGCCGGCCAGTGCGGCGGCGTTGCTGCAGGATCGCAACGGCAGGGCTCTCGGCGGCTGGCGCGCGCTGGGCAAGGGGCGCGTGGGCGTGCTGCCGCTCACCGACAGCTGGCGCTGGGTACTGGCCGGTCGCGATGACCGTCACGGCGAGCTCTGGAGCCAGGTGGTGTCCGCACTGGCACGGCCACGCGACGCGGCCGATCCTCTGTGGTCGCCGCAGCCCCTGGCGTGGGCGGGCGAACGTACGGCGCTGTGCGGCGCTCCGGCAACGTTGCAGGCAACGCAGCGCGATGGCACCACGACCGCATTGCCGGTAGACCCGGCAAGTGGTGTGGCGCGCTGTGCGGGCTGGTGGCCGCGCGAAGCAGGATGGCACCGCCTGCAGCACGGTGAGCAGGTGGTGTGGCGCTATGTGTTTGATCCTGCCGCGGCCGCTCCCCTGCATCGGCAAGGGATGATCGATGCCACCTGGCGGCGCCTGGGCGCGCAGGCCGGCACCGGCACGCTCCCAACGCAGCAGGTGCCCGGCTCACGCTGGCCATGGTGGTGGGCGTTCCTGGCATGCGCCGGCCTGCTGTGGTGGCTGGAACGGCGCCCGCTCCGCCCATAGTGCGGCGACCTCTGGCCGCGTTGCGCCTTCAGCGCTGCTGCTCGGCGCGCCGCCACTCATCCTCGTTCAGCGCAGGCGGCGGCCGGGCGATGGCCGGCTGGATCTGGTCCCGCCCGCCGGTGAGCGTGTGCAGCCCCTGCGCGGCCTTCATCAACCCGTAGTTGATACCCATCATCACGTAGCCGCCGCTCATCCCCACCTGCTCGGGACTCGGCGGCTCGCTCCAGGATCGACTGAACCGGTTCGGCGCGACCTGCACCGGATTGCGGAAGCGGTACAGGTCCACCGCTTCGCCATCTTCAGGCCGCAGTGCGCGTACCTCGCCCAGCGTGGTCACGTCGGCCTGCGGCGGCGAGGGCGGCGAGGCTTCCTGCGCCTGCGCATCCATCGCCAGCAGCATCGCGCACAACAAGGCGACACGCCCCGCACGTCGTTTCACTGTCGCCTCTCCTGGCGTTCCCGGGTCCGTACACGCTACGGGATGAAGCCTTCAGATTTCGTTGCCCGCACGCGCCGCCGTACCGGCGCCACGCCGGTGCCAACGCGTCTCAGATCCTGCGACACTGCTGTGTTCCCCTTCATGCTTTGCGGATCGCTCACCCGATGGCTTACGAACTCGCCAAGCGCACCGCCGACGCCGAACACCAGCTCGCCACCCGCGATGGCCTGCCGGCGCGCGACGGTGCACTGCTCAGCAACCGGCTGCAGCGCCGCTACCACGACCGCATCACCGGCAGCTTCGCCATCCCGGCGCGGGAGGGTCGTTACGTGCCGATCCCCGATGCCGTGCCGCCGGCCCTGGTCGCTGCGCTGAAGGCACGTGGCATCGAGCAGCTGTACAGCCACCAGGCCCAGGCCTGGGATGCCGCGCAGCGCGGCGAACACGTCGCCATCGTCACCCCGACCGCCAGCGGAAAATCGCTGTGCTACACCCTGCCGGTGGTCAGTGCAGCCATGCAGGGCAACGCCAAGGCGCTGTACCTGTTCCCGACCAAGGCGCTGGCGCAGGACCAGGTCGCCGAGCTGCTGGAGCTCAACCGCGCCGGCGATCTGGGCATCAAGGCCTTTACCTTCGACGGCGATACGCCCGGTGATGCGCGCCAGGCGATCCGCCTGCACGGCAACATCGTGGTGTCCAACCCGGACATGCTGCACCAGGCCATCCTGCCGCACCACACCAAGTGGGCGCAGTTCTTCGAGAACCTGCGCTATGTGGTCATCGATGAAGTACACACCTACCGCGGGGTATTCGGCAGCCACGTCACCAATGTGCTGCGCCGCCTGAAACGCATCTGTGCGTTCTACGGCGTGGAGCCGCAGTTCATCCTGTGCTCGGCGACCATCGGCAATCCGCAGGCGCACGCCGAGGCGCTGATCGAAGCACCGGTCACCGCGATCAGCGAATCCGGCGCGCCGAGCGGGCCCAAGCAGGTGCTGCTGTGGAACCCGCCGGTGGTCAATCCGGATCTCGGGCTGCGCGCCTCGGCACGCTCGCAGAGCAACCGCATCGCGCGCATCGCGATCAAGTCCGGGCTCAAGACCCTGGTGTTCGCGCAGAGCCGGCTGATGGTGGAAGTGCTGACCAAATACCTGAAGGACATCTTCGACCACGATCCGCGCAAGCCCCCACGCATCCGTGCGTACCGCGGCGGTTACCTGCCCACCGAGCGCCGCGAGACCGAGCGCGCGATGCGGGCGGGCGAGATCGACGGCATCATCAGCACCTCCGCGCTGGAGCTCGGCGTGGACATCGGCAGCCTCGACGTGGTGATCCTCAACGGGTATCCGGGCAGCGTGGCGGCCACCTGGCAGCGCTTTGGCCGCGCCGGCCGCCGCCAGCAACCGGCGCTCGGGGTGATGGTGGCCAGCTCGCAGCCCTTGGACCAGTACGTGGTACGGCACCCGGACTTCTTCGCCGAGGCATCGCCCGAACACGCGCGCACCGCGCCCGACCAGCCGCTGATCCTGTTCGACCACATCCGCTGCGCAGCGTTCGAGCTGCCGTTCCTGGTCGGCGACGGGTTCGGCCCGATCGACCCGGAGGTGTTCCTCGAAGCACTCGCGGAAACCGAAGTGGTCCACCGCGAAGGCGAACGCTGGGAGTGGATCGCCGACAGCTATCCCGCCAATGCGGTGAGCCTGCGCTCGGTCGCCGATGGCAACTTCGTGGTCGTCGATCGCAGCGATGGCAAGCAGCGCATCATCGCCGAAGTGGATTATTCCGCTGCGGCGCTGACCTTGTACGAGGGCGCCATCCACATGGTGCAGTCCACGCCCTACCAGGTGGAAACGCTGGACTGGGAGGGCCGCAAGGCCTACGTCACGCGCACCCACGTGGACTACTACACCGACAGCATCGACTTCACCAAGCTCAAGGTGCTGGACCGCTTCGACGGCAACGTGGCCGGCCGCGGTGATTCGCACCACGGCGAAGTGCACGTGGTCCGCCGCGTCGCGGGTTACAAGAAGATCCGCTATTACACCCACGAGAACATCGGCTACGGACCGGTCAACCTGCCCGACCAGGAACTGCACACCACCGCCGTCTGGTGGCAGCTGCCGCAGGCCCTGCTGCTGCGCGCCTTCGCAAGCCGGCAGGATGCGCTGGACGGTTTCCTCGGGGCGGCGTACGCGCTGCACATCGTGGCGACCGTGGCAGTGATGGCCGATGCGCGCGACCTGCAGAAAGCGGTCGGCAACGGCGATGGTGCGTGGTTTGCGATCGCCGACCAGAGTGGCCGCGGCCAACTGCGTGGCGAGGAAGGCGAGGCCGGCGCGGTGGAGCTGCTGCAGCAGTTCGTGCCGACCGTTTACCTGTACGACAATTTCCCCGGCGGCGTGGGCCTGAGCGAGCCGCTGTGGCAGCGCCAGCAGGAGCTGGTGCAGCGCGCGCGCGAGCTGGTGCAACGCTGCGACTGCAAGGCCGGGTGCCCGGCCTGCGTGGGCCCGGTGCTGGCCGCGCAGGAGGCGGATGACACGACACCACGCGCACTGGCAGCGCGCGTGCTGGACCTGTTCGATGCGGCGGCCTGCGCGCAGGTCGCCGATGCGCACGTGAGCCTGCGCGAAGCGGTGGAGCTGCTGGCCCCGTGAGCGTGAGCCTGGACAAACTGCGGCTGCTGCGCCGGCAGGCGGGCGACGCCGGGGTGAGCCCCGCGCCCGTGGCGACTGCGGCCATGGCGTCTGCCACCCCGGCGGAGGTTTCCACCACGCCCGTGCTGCCGCCCGCCGCGAACGATGCGAAACAGCCCGCGCCGGCACGGTCGGTATTCGCCTGGGTGGAGCAGGAGATCCGCCACAAGGCCAGCGGCACGACGACCTTGCCACGTCCGGCGGCTGATACGGCGGGCCTGCGTCGCCTGCTGGGCGTGCGCGGGCGCGGGGGCGAGCGGGGTGTCGCCACGGCGCGAACGCGTGCGCTTGACCGTGCGCTGCCCGGCACGGAAATCGAGCCCGGCCTGCACCTGATCCAATCGTTCCTGCCGCAGGTGATTCCGGACGCGCCCCTGTCGCTGGCGTTCGCCAAGCGCGAACAGGCGCACGTCGTCCCCCGCGACCTGCTGTTCTTCGATACCGAAACCACGGGCCTGGCCGGTGGCACCGGCACGCGCGCGTTCATGATCGGTGCGGCGGACTGGCACGAGGATGCGCAGCGTGGACCGGGGCTGCGCATCCGCCAGCTGATGATCTCCACCATGGCGGCGGAGGCCGCCATGCTGCGCCACTTCACCGGCTGGCTGGCGCCGACCACGGTGTTTTCCAGCTACAACGGCCGCAGCTACGACGCGCCGCTGCTGAAGACACGTTACCGGCTGGCGCGGCAGGTCGAGCCGATCACCGCGCTGGACCACATCGACCTGCTGTACCCGACCCGCCGCCGCTACCGCGGCGTGTGGGAAAACTGCCGGCTGGCCACCATCGAGCGGCAGCTGTTGAAGATCGTGCGCGAGGACGACCTGCCCGGCTCAGAGGCGCCGGCGGCATGGCTGCGGTACCTGCGCGGCGGCGACGCGGTGAACCTGCGCCGCGTGGCCGCGCATAACCACCAGGACGTGGTGACCCTGGCCCAGCTGTTCCTCACGCTGGTCGAGCAGCAGGCGCAGGCCGAGGTCCCGCCGCCGGTCAACTGCCTGCCGCTACGGGGCTGAGCCTGCACCGCGCAGGGCCGGCATGCGGTCAGCTTGACCGTGCGTTGACGCGCCCTGGCGCCAGATGGGGGGGTCCCATCCATCCATCCGGGAGGTCCACCATGCGTTCGAACCGTTGGTTGTTGCTTGGCTGCCTGTTGCCGCTTGCCGCGTGCAGCAGCACGCCACCGAGTGTCGATACCTCGCCCACCCATCCCAAGCCCGAAGTTGCCGGCGTGGGCAGCCATTGCCGGCCCGATACGCTGGCCGCGCTGACCGGCCGCATGGCGGCACAGGAAGTGGTGGACAAGGCAGTACGCGATGCCGGGGCACGCACGGCGCGCGTGGTGAAGCCGGGCATGGCAGTGACCATGGATTACCGCGAAGACCGGGTCACCCTCCGCGTGGATGAGTCCAACAAGATCGAGAGCGCCAGCTGCGGCTGACGTGGCCGCGCGGCAGAGCGGGCATCGGCCCGCTCTGCCGGCTGCACTTCACAGGCGTTGCGCCCGCCCGTCTTTCAGGGCCTGCGCGATCACCCGTTCGGCTTCGCGCGTGGCCCGCACGTTGATCTCCGCCTGACGCTGCCCCAGCGCCGCCTGCTTCGCACCCAATGCGGCCTGCTGCTGGGCAAGCGCGGCGATGGCGTTTTCCTGCCCGGCCTCGCCACGCGCACCGTGGGAGGCGCGCGCCGCCTCGGCTGCGGCATCGGCGTTGATGTCGGCCGCAGCGAGTGCAGCCCGGGCCTGTTCGGCCGCGCGCCGGCCCAGCGCACGCGCCGCCTCGCCCGTGCGGCGGCCCAGTTCGCCCTGCTGGCGTCCCAGCACCGCCTGCTGCTCGCCGACGCGGGCCGCTTCGGCATAGGCTGCCTGCATCTGCTGCAGTAACGCAGGATCGCGTATGACATAGCGCTGCGTCCCCTGCCGGAACCAGAAACCGGAGGGGTCCGATCCCAGGTCCTGGCGGGCCTGCTCCACATCTTGCAGTGCGCCGTCGGCATAGCTGCGCTCTCCGTCCACCAGCACGTATGCCCGGGGCGGACGCTCGCCCAGATCCAGGCGACCGTGGGTGACGATGGCGCGCGAGGTCGCCCCTCCGCTCCGGCTCAGGGTGGTCTGGCTCAGGCTGTGACGGCTGCCCTGCGATGGCGCTGCAGGGGGCGCGGGCGGCGCAGGAGGGGCGGCCGCGGGTGCCACCGGGGGCGGCGGGGCCTTGGGTGCAAGGGCCGGTGCGGGCACCGCAGGTACCGCAGGTAACGCAGCCGCCACGCTCGCCACCGGTGGGCGGGGCGGCGCCGGCGGCTGCGGGGCCGCCACCAGTCTCAGCGGCAGCACGCCCACGGCCAGCACGGCCAGTGTGAGCGTGGTGGCCAGCGCCTTCGGGCAGGCATGGTGCTGCTGGAGCGAGCGCAGGCGCCGCTTCAGGCTGCTGGCACTCGGTGCCGCGCTGGCCACCCCGAGGTGCGGTCGCTGTACAACGCCCAGCTGCAGCAGCAGGCGGCCGTAGTCCTGGCGTCGCTCGCCGCGACCTTCGACCACCGCGCTGTCCACGGCCTCTTCGCGGGCCTGGGCATATTCGTTGACAGCCACGCGCAGCAGAGGGTGGAAGAAAAACAGATGCTGCGCCAGCGCCGGCAGCAGGCCCCACTGCAGGTCACGCCGCTGCAGGTGCTGCAGCTCATGCGTCAGCGCCATGTCCAGCGCATCACCCTGCAGCGCATGGCGTTCTGCCGGCAGCAGCAGCACCGGGCGCATCGGCCCCACGACCTGCGGTGCATCGATACGCGCGCTCATCAGCACGCGCGGGGCGCGCCGCAGGCCGTGGGCATCGGCCGCCATCTGCAGGGCGGCGACGAGGGCGTGGTCCGCGCAGGGCGTGGCCGAAGCCAGCAGCGCACGAGTACGTCGCCAGTCCTGGTATGTGCGCCATGCCATGGTCGCCACGCCGGCGCCCCAGAGCGCGGCGAGCAGCAGCATCCACGTCGCCGCTGCGGGCATGCCGCTGGCCGCCGCAGGCGCGGCGATGGCATCGGTCAGCGGCATCACCAGGGTCGGAGCGTGTGTCTGCACCGCGCTTGCGGTCATCGCTTCGGGTACCTGCGTGGCCGCAGCGGCGGTGGCCGGCAGCACCGCCAGCTGCAGCGGCTGCGCCCACAGCAGTCCGGCGAGCGCCTGCAGTGAGACCAGCCACCACAGGCGGCAGCGCGCGGCTGCGCCCAGCGTGGGAATGAAACGGCACAGCCCCCACACCAGGGCCACCAGCAGCGCCGTCTGGACACTGGTCCAGGCCAGCCGCTCCATCAGGTTCATCAGCATGTCCATGGCTCACCCCTCCTGACGGCGCGACTGCAGCTGCTCGACCAGCGCTTCGAGCTCGGCCAGCTCATCATCGCTGACCGCTTCGCGCTGCGAGAGATAGGCCACGAACGGTGACACCGAACCCTGCAGCGTGCGGTCGACGAACTGCGCGATCGCCCCTTGCACCACGCTGTCCTGCGCAGCCGTGGACTGGTACCGGTAAACCCCGTCCTGCTGCTGCCGGCGCAGGTAGTTCTTGCCCCGCAGGCGCTCCATCATCGTCAACACCGTCGAGCGCGCAAGGCCGCGTGCCTCGCCGAAGCCGGCCGCCACCTCGCCGACGCTGGGCGAGCCGTTTTCATCGATGTACTGCAGCAGGGCCAGTTCCTGGTCCCCGATGGTCTTGCGGCGCATGACGGCCTCCTGGTTGACTACACGTGTCGGCACCATGCGCCTGGCGACAGATGTAGTCAAGCCCCGGACGTCATGCGCCGACGGGCGGTCACCGGCTGGCGGACGGTCCGTGGGGCGGGCGCTCCGGCGCCCCCGCCGCGCCATGCACCGATGCAGCCGGCAACAGCGCCTCCGCCAGCCCCCGGTAGATCGGCACGCGGCACACCAGCCCGGACACCCCGCGTGCGATCAGCACCGTCGCCAGGATCGGCAGCAGCAGATCGCCACTGTCGGTCAGCTCCAGCGAAATCACCGCCGAGGTCAACGGCGCCTGGGTCACGCCGGTGAGATAGGCGCACATGCCCAGCAGCACGAACGCACGCGGATCCACGCCGGGCATCAGGCCGGCAAGGTTGTGGCCCAGTCCCGCGCCGACCGCCAGGGCCGGTGAAAACAGTCCGCCGGGAATGCCGGCCACGTAGGAAGCCAGGTTCGCCAGCAGCTTCATCAGGCCGAACTCATGGCCGACCAGTGCCTGTCCCTGCACCAGGCTGCGCGCCTGCTCGTAGCCGGTGCCGAAGGCTCCCTCGCCGAACGCCATCGCCAGGGCAACCACGACCAGTCCGCAGGCGGCCGCCAGCAGCACGGGGTGACGCGAGCGCAGCCGCCCCAGCCAGCGTGGACGGCCGGAGACGGTCATCAGCACCGCACGGGCGAACAGCCCACCCAGCAGTCCGGCGACCACGCCGCACAGCAGGATCGCCAGCCAGCCCTGCCCCAGCGGAAGGCGTGCGCTGACATGGCCGAAATAGGTGTAACTGCCGAGCAGCCCGAGCGAGACCACGCCGCCCACGATGACGGCGGTCAGGAGCGTGCCGGAGAAGCGGTGCTCGAAGCGCCCGCTGAGTTCTTCGATGGCGAAGACGATGCCGGCCAGCGGTGTGTTGAAGGCTGCGGCGATCCCGGCCGCGCCACCGGCCAAGAGGAAATGCGAAAGCTCGCGCGGATCGGTGAACCCGAACCGTCGTCCGAACAGATACATCAGGCTCGCGCCGACATGCACGGTCGGTCCTTCGCGACCCACCGAAGCACCGCCGAGCAGTGACAGTGAGGTCAGCAGCAGCTTGCCGACGGAGACGACGGGCGACAGGTTGGTCTTCCGGAATGCCTCGTCGGGCCTGTCCAGCGCCGCGATGACCTGAGGAATGCCACTCCCGCGCGTGGGCCGCAGCACCCCGGCTGTGGCCCATGCGAGCAGGGCGAAGATGCCCGGCGTCAGCAGCAGCGCCCACCACGGCGAGTGCTGGGTGATGCGCTGGAACAGGTGGAACGCCGCGTCGCTGGCCTTGGCGAACAGGATCGCCACCAGCGCGACGGCCACCGCACCCGACCACAGCGCGGCACGGCGGCGCCAGGCCTCGCTCCGTACCTGGGCTGCCAGGTGGGCGCGGATTCGATGAAGGTCGACCATGGCCCAGTATGGCCCGCCCGGAGCCAAGGCAGAAGCCGCCCACGTGGCGGGCGGCCTTGCCTGTTCTGGCGTCCCGGCGAGGCCGGCGGACCGTCAGCCCTTCGGGCCGCCCATCACCGGCAGCACCACACCGCTGATATAGCTGGCGCAGCTCGGGGCGGCGAGGAACACGTACGCAGGCGATAGTTCTTCCGGCTGCGCGGCACGGCCCATGTCACTGGCCTGCCCGAACTCCGCCACGTCCGGGGCCTCCTTGTCGGCCGGATTAAGCGGTGTCCACACCGGTCCCGGCGCCACGCAGTTCACCCGGATGCCGCGCGGCAGCAGCTGGCTGGCCAAGGCCTTGGTGAAGGCATGGATGGCACCCTTGGTGGCCGAATAGTCGATCAGCGATTTGCTGCCGAACAGGCCGGTCTCCGAACCGGAATTGACGATGCTCGCGCCCTCGCCCATGTACGGCAACACCGCGCGTGCCATCTGGATGTACCCGCCGATGTTCGTCTGCAGGGTCTCCTGCAGGTGCGCATCGTCCAGGTCCTCCAGCCGGTGGCAGTGCAGCTGGAAGGCCGCGTTGTTGACCAGGATGTCGATCCCTCCGAAGGCCTTGGCCACCTGCTTCACTGCACGGTTGCAGAACTTCGGGTCGCGCACATCGCCGGCGATCACCAGGCAGCGTGCGCCCTCCTGTTCCACGTGCTGCCGGGTGAGCTCGGCATCGTCGTGCTCGTCCAGGTGCAGCACCGCCACGTCCGCGCCTTCGCGGGCGTACAGCACGGCCACCGCGCGGCCGATGCCGGAGTCGCCACCGGTGATGATCGCGCGCATGCCCTTGAGCTTGCCGCTGCCTGCGTAATCCGGTGCAAGGAAGCGCGGTGCAAGGTCGAGTTCGTGTTCATTGCCCGGCTTGCCGATGTGCTGGGCCGGCATCTTTTCCGGCTGCTTCCGCGTTCCGGCCTGGGTCGCGCCCTTGCTGGCCGCCTTCCTGGCGACCTTCTTCGCACGCGCGTCCTGGGCCTTTTCCTGATCCTGCAGACGCCGCTGGCGTGCGGCCACCCGCGCACCCCGTTCGTCGGTCGCCGCCGTCCTGCGCGTGGCGGTCTTGACCACGCGCTGGCGCCCGGCGACCTCCGGCACGAGGGGATCGCTGGCGGTGGAGCGTGCGCCCTTGCGTACCTTCGGGGCGGCCTTCTGGCGAGCGGGGACGGTCTTGCCGGTCGGGGTCTTGCGGACGGTCTTCTTGGCGGTGGCCATTGGATCTCCTTTCAGCGGGTTCTCCACGACGTGTCCTGCTTCAGGCGGGCGGCCCCGCGTTGTCGAAACGGCACGTCAAGGACGTTCCAGCAGTGTGGCCAGAACGCGCGCCCGCTGCAGTGAATGCAGCGTGCCCATCGCGTGCAGGCGTTCATCCGGGCACCACGCACTGCACGTCACGCTGTAGCCTCCCTCTCTGGAGCTGCAGCCATGATCCGTCACCTCCGCGCGCCCCTCGCCGCCGCTGCGATCACCCTCTCACTGGCGGCCTGCCAGAGCACGCCGGTTGCCCAGGTGCAGCCGATCGACGGCGTGATCTCGGGTCAGTGCCACCTGGACAAGGTGCGTGGCGCGGTCGGGCTGGCCGCCACCGATATGACCATCGAGCGTGCACGCGTGGACAGTGACAGCCTGCAGGTGCAGGTGCTGCGTGGCACGCGCGAACGCAGCGGCCCGACGGCCAGCGGCACCGCCGACCCGGCGGCGGGCGCGGCACACCAGGGCGGTGACCGCCTCACCATCGAGACCGGCCACACCAACAACATCACCGCGATCTACTGCGGCTGACCGCACGGTTGACCCGGCGCGCGCGGCGCAGGTATTTCAGCGTGGCCTGCTCCCATTGGCGCTCGCCACGCAGCCCCGCGAGCGCGGCCAGTTCGCCGCGCTCCCAGCCCTCGAACACGCACGGATCGATGTAGGCCTTGCGGCACACTGCCGGCGTATTGCCAAGCAGTGAGGCCACCTTGCACACCACCGTGCGCTGCGCCGCCGCAAGCGCAGTCTTGCTGGCAGGCTCGGGCAGCTCGGTGGCGGCGAACACGCGCAGCGCTTCGACGGTGCCGCCCCAGGTGCGGAAATCCTTGGCAGTGAACGCCTCGCCCATGACCTCGCGCAGGTAATCATTCACCTCGCCGGAATCCACCGGCTGCAGCGTGCCGTCATCATCGCGGTACTGGAACAGCGATTGCCCGGGCAGCTGCTGGATCGAGCGGACCTGCCTGGCCAAGGCCTTGTCGCCGATCTCGATCTCATGCTGCTGGCCGGATTTGCCACGGAAACGCATCTGCACGCGGCCGCCGGCCACCAGCGCCAGGTGACGATTGCGCAGCGTGGTCAGCCCGAAAGACTTGTTCTCTTTCGCATAGGTTTCGTTGCCCACGCGCACCAGGGTTTCGGCCAGCAGCGCGACCACGATGGCGAGCACTTTCTCGCGCGGAAAGCCGCTGCGGCGCAGGTCCGCGCGCAGCCGCCGGCGCAGCTTGGGCAGGGTCTCGCCGAAGGCGATGATGCGGTCGAACTTGCCCTCACCGCGGATCTTCGCCCAGTCCGGATGGTAGCGGTACTGCTTGCGGCCGCGCGCATCGCGTCCGGTCGCCTGCAGGTGTCCGTTGGGCCAGCTGCAGATCCACACATCGGTGTAGGCCGGCGGTACGGCCAGCGAACGGATGCGCGCCAGGACCTCGGCGTCGCGCACCGCGTGCCCGTCCGCGTCGCGATAGGCAAAGCCCTTCCCTGCCTTGCGCCGGTGCAGGCCCGGCTGCGTATCGTCCACGTAACGCAGGCCCGCGGCGCGGGCGGCGGCTTTTTCTGGGGTTACGGCAGCTGTCGTCATGCGGCGAGTGTGGCGGGGCGTGTGCTGACGCGGCGTCAATAACGCAAGACGAACACGTCAGCGCAGGTCTCCGGCTATCCTTCCCCGCTCTGGTCCACCCTCTGATTCTGGAGCCCGTATGCCGTCCCTGCAGTTGCCGCGCCTGTTCCGTTCCGCCCTGTTCGCGTTGCCCGCCGCCCTGGTGCTGGCGGCCTGCTCCGCCCCCCCGATGGATGAGCAGGATGCCGCCACCGCCCAGGCCCAGCAGGCGGCCCAGCAGGCGGCCGCCCCCACCGATGCCACCGGCAAGGCCACCGAAGCGCCGCCGGTGGGCAGCTGTGATGCCACCCAGGTGCAGAGCCTGATCGGCCAGCCGAGCAGCGATGCTGTCGCACGCCAGGCCCAGCAGGATGCCGGCGCCCGCGAAGTCCGCACACTGGGACCGCAGGACATGACCACGATGGAGTTCGTCGGCGAGCGCCTGAACATCGAAGTGGATGCCAAGGGTGTGATCACCGGCGTTCGCTGCGGCTGACTTTTCCCTGCGTGGGCAGCCACTTGCCGGGCCCTTGGTTGCGCGTGCAACCGTGTGTTGCGGCATTGCACCATGTGTGATCTAGTCGAAGCATCCGGTGGCTTCCCACGCGCTCCCGCACAGGCGCACCCTGTCACCGGAATGAGCGCAGGGGCGCTGGCAGGCGCCAGGAGAGGCACCGCGATCGCGCAACACGCGTGATCGCCGGATCGTCCTCGGCGGCGACCGCCACGTTCCACCGCGATGCGCATGCCGCTGGCATGCGACCTCATTCCGGCTGTCATGGCGCATGGTGTGGGGCGGGTGGTGGCGTCGCCGCCCACCCGACGATGAGGCAGACATGGCCCCCCGCAACCGCCACGGGCTCTACGACCCACGAGATGAACGCGATGCCTGTGGCTTCGGCATGGTCGCCCAGCTCGACGACCAGCCCTCGCGCCTGCTCGTGGATACCGCCATCGCCGCGCTTTCGCGCATGACCCATCGCGGCGGCGTCGCCGCCGATGGCGTGACGGGAGATGGCTGCGGCCTGCTGCTGCGGCGCCCCCGTGTGTTCCTCAAAGCCCTCGCCAGCGAGGCCGGCATCACGGTGGGCGAGCGCTTCGCCGCCGGGGTGGTGTTCCTGCCACACGATACCGAAGCGGCCGCGCATTGCCGTGCCACGCTTGAAGCGGCGCTGACCGCCGCCGGTGCGAAGCCCTGCGGTTGGCGCGTGGTACCCACCGACCCAGGCGTCTGCGGCCAGCTGGCGCGCGACACCCTGCCGCACATCGAACAGGTGTTCGTCGAGGCGGGCGCCGACCAGGACGATGCCGCGTTCACGCTGTCGCTGTTCCTGGCCCGCCGGCGCAGCGAGCAGGCGCTGCGCGAGCACGACGACTACTACGTCACCACCCTCAGCCCGACGGCCATCAGTTACAAGGGCATGGTGCTGCCGGACAAGCTCCCGCGCTTCTACCCGGACCTGCAGCGCAGCGACCTGGCGTCCAGCGCCATCGTCTTCCACCAGCGCTTCTCCACCAACACATTGCCGCGCTGGCCGCTGGCGCATCCGTTCCGCCTGCTCGCCCACAACGGTGAGATCAACACCATCGAGGGCAACCGGCGCTGGGCGCAGGCGCGCAGCAAGGTGTGGAAGACACCGCGCTTTGACATCGCCGAATTCAATCCGGTGATCTCCATGCATGGCTCGGACTCGCAGAGCCTGGACAACATGCTGGAGCTGATGGTGAGCGGCGGCATGGAACTGATCCAGGCGCTGCGCATCCTGGTGCCACCGGCCACGCAGTCGCTGGAATTCAAGGATCCCGATCTCGCCGCGTTCTACGAATTCCATGGCCTCAACAGCGAGCCCTGGGATGGCCCGGCCGGCATCGTGGCCTGCGATGAGCGCTATGCCGTGTGCACGCTCGACCGCAACGGACTGCGCCCGGCACGCTGGATGCTGACCAGCGACCGCCATTTCCTGGTGGCCTCCGAGGCGGGCGTGTGGGAAGTGCCGACCGAGCGCGTGGTGCGCAAGGGCAAGCTGGGCCCGGGCGAGATGATGGCCATCGACCTCAAGCGCGGCGACCTGCTCGATTCGGAGGCCGTGGACCGCATCAACCGCGGACGCGCACCGTACAAGCAGTGGCTGCAGCAGGGGGTGACCTACCTGCAGACCGAACTGATCGATCCTTCCCTGGTGGAAGAGCCCTTCGACGCGCGCACGCTGCGCAGCTACCACAAGCTCTACCAGCTCAGCATCGAGGAAGTGGAGCAGGTACTGCGTCCGCTGGCGGAGACCGAGCAGGAAGCCACCGGGTCGATGGGCGATGACACGCCCATGGCCGTACTGAGCCAGCGCAGCAGGCCGCTGTACGATTATTTCCGCCAGGCGTTCGCGCAGGTCACCAACCCGCCCATCGACCCGCTGCGCGAAGACTGCGCGATGTCCCTGTCCACGCAGCTGGGCAAGGAAACCAACATCTTCCACGCCGGTGCAGAGACGGTCAGCCACATCATCCTGAACTCGCCGGTGCTGAGCCAGCGCAAACTGCGGCAGCTGCTGCGGATGGCGCAGTACGCCGAAGCCAACCGGCTCATCGACCTCTCCTACAGCGAGGACGAAGGACTGCGTGCCGGCATCGAGCGGATCTGTGCCGAGGCCGAACAGGCCGCGCGCGATGGCATGGTGATGCTGCTGCTGTCCGACCGTTACCCGGTGGCGGACCGGCCGATGGTGCACGCCCTGATGGCCACCAGTGCGGTCCATCACCACCTGTGCAACGCCGGCCTGCGCTGCGACGTGAACCTGATCATCGAAACCGGCACCGCGCGCGACCCACACCACATGGCGTGCCTGCTCGGCTTCGGTGCCACCGCGGTGTATCCATACCTGGCCTACCAGACCCTGTTCGATCTGGGCCGGCGCGGCATCCTCAAGCTCAGCAAGGGCGGGGAACAGTCACAGATCGGCCGCCGTTACCGCAAGGGCGTGTACAAGGGCCTGTCGAAGATCATCTCCAAGATGGGTATCTGCACCGTGGCCAGTTACCGCGGGGCGCAGCTGTTCGAGATCGTCGGGCTGGAGCCGGACGTGGTCGCGCTGTGCTTCCCGCAGACCCCCTCGCGCGTGGGTGGCGTCAGCTTCGCGCGGCTTGATGCAGAGGCACGCGAGCTCACCGTGCAGGCCTGGGATGACCAGGTGGAACCGGACGTCGGCGGGCTGCTGAAGTACGTGCACGGTGGCGAATATCACATGTACAACCCGGACGTGGTCATGACCCTGCAGCGCGCGGCGCGTTCGGGCGATGCCGCGCACTGGCGGCAGTACTGCGATGCGGTGCATGCACGCCCGCCCTCGGCGCTGCGCGACCTGCTGGCCCTGGTGCCGGCGGCCACGCCGACACCGCTGGATGAGGTCGCCCCCGCCAGTGAGCTGTTCCCGCGTTTCGATACCGCAGCCATCAGCCTGGGCGCGTTGTCACCGGAAGCGCATGAAGCGCTGGCCATCGCGATGAACCGCCTCGGTGGGCGCAGCAACTCCGGTGAAGGCGGCGAAGATCCCGCGCGCTACGGTACCGACAAGCGCAGCAAGATCAAGCAGGTGGCCTCCGGACGCTTCGGCGTCACCGCCGAGTACCTGGTCAACGCCGAAGTGCTGCAGATCAAGGTCGCCCAGGGCGCCAAACCCGGCGAAGGCGGCCAGCTGCCCGGCCACAAGGTCAACGAGCTGATCGCACGGCTGCGCTATGCCAAGCCGGGCATCGGCCTGATCTCGCCGCCGCCGCACCACGATATCTATTCCATCGAAGACCTGGCGCAGCTCATCTACGACCTCAAGCAGGTCAATCCCACCGCGCTGGTCTCGGTGAAGCTGGTCAGCCATGCAGGCGTGGGCACGATCGCGGCGGGCGTGGTCAAGGCCGGCGCGGACCTGATCACCATTTCCGGCCATGACGGTGGTACCGGTGCCTCGCCGGTGAGTTCCATCCGCTATGCCGGCGTGCCATGGGAACTGGGCGTGGCCGAGGCCCACCAGGCGCTGGTCGGCAACGACCTGCGCACGCGCACCCTCCTGCAGACCGATGGCGGCCTGAAGACCGGGCTGGACGTGGTCAAGGCGGCCATCCTCGGCGCGGACAGCTTCGGCTTCGGCACCGGGCCGATGATCGTGCTGGGCTGCAAGTACCTGCGCATCTGCCACCTCAACAACTGTGCCACCGGCGTGGCCACGCAGGACGAGCGCCTGCGCGAAAACTACTTCACGGGCCAGCCCGAGCGCGTGGAGAATTTCTTCAGGCTGTTGGCCGAAGAAGTACGTGGCTGGCTGTCCTACCTGGGCGTGCGTTCGCTGCAGGAGATCATCGGCCGCACCGAACTGCTGCGGCAGATCGACACCGCCCCGCGCGAAGGCGTACGCGTGGATCTGTCGCGGCTGCTGGCCGATGCCAGCTACGAAGGCAGCCACTGCGCCGCCCAGCGCCTGTACGAATCACCGGACAGCCTGGCCACGCAGATGGATGGCCTGCTGGCCGATGCCATCGCCAACAAGCGCGGTGCCGAGCACCGGTTCCTGATCCACAACACCGACCGCAGCATCGGCACGCGCCTGGCCGGCAGCATCGCGCGCGCGCATGGCAACCAGGGCATGGCGGGGGCGCCGCTGGAGCTGCGTTTCCGTGGCACCGCCGGGCAGAGCTTCGGTGCCTTCAACGTCGGTGGCCTGCACCTGGAAGTGGAAGGCGAAGCCAACGATTACGTGGGCAAGGGCATGGCCGGCGGCCGCCTGGTGGTGCGCCCACCGCGCGGCGCGCGCTTCGAGGCGCGCAGCACGGCGATCATCGGCAATACCTGCCTGTACGGCGCCACCGGCGGCGAACTGTTCGCGGCAGGGCGCGCCGGCGAACGCTTCGCGGTGCGCAACTCCGGCGCGTTGGCGGTCATCGAAGGCGCCGGCGACCACTGCTGCGAGTACATGACCGACGGCGTAGTGCTGGTGCTGGGCAAGGTCGGCCTGAACTTCGGTGCTGGATTCACCGGTGGCCTGGCCTATGTGCTCGACGTGGACCGCGATTTCGTCGACCGCTACAACCATGAGCTGATCGACATCCACCGCGTGTCCGCCGAAGGGTTCGAGAACTACCGCCAGCACCTGCACCGCCTGATCGGCCGCCATCGCGAGCTGACCGGCAGCATCTGGGCGCAGCAGATCCTGGACGAGTTCCGCGATTACATCGGCAAGTTCTGGCTGGTCAAACCCAAGGCCGCCAGCATCGAATCGCTGACCGAAACGCTCCGCCGCGCCGCCTGACCGCGCGACCTCCGCCGTAGTGCCGGGCCCTGCCCGGCGACCTGCCAGACGAACAAGAGCCCGCCATGAGCCGCACGCACGCGTTCCAGTTCCTCGATCTCCCCCGCACGATGCCGCAGCGCATCCCGGTCGAACTGCGCACGTCCGGCGACTGGGGCGAGCTGTATGGAAAGTTCGGCAAGGAAGACGCGCACTACCAGGCCGGCCGCTGCCTGGACTGCGGCAACCCGTACTGCAGCTGGAAGTGCCCGGTGCACAACGCGATTCCGCAGTGGCTGCAACTGGTGCAGGAGAACCGCATCGAAGAAGCGGCCACGCTGTGCCACAGCACCAACCCGCTGCCGGAAGTATGTGGCCGCGTGTGCCCGCAGGACCGTCTGTGCGAAGGCAGCTGCACGCTGGAGGAGTTCGGCGCGGTGACCATCGGTGCGGTGGAGAAGTACATCGTCGATACCGCCCTGGCACAGGGCTGGCGGCCCGACCTGAGCGCGGTGGTGCCGACCGGCCATAGCGTGGCGGTCATCGGCGCCGGACCGGCGGGTCTTGCCTGCGCAGATCGCCTGGCGCGTGCCGGCATCACCGCGGTGGTCTACGACCGCTACGAGCAGATCGGTGGGCTGCTGCAGTTCGGCATTCCCAGCTTCAAGCTCGACAAGGACGTGATCCGTCGTCGTCGCGAGGTGCTCGAAGGCATGGGCGTGCAGTTCCGCCTGGGCGTCGAGATCGGCCGCGACGTCACCCTCGATGCGTTGCTGCAGCAGCACCAGGCCGTGTTCCTGGGCACCGGCGCGTATCGCTACACTGACGGCGGACTGCCGGGCCAGGATCTCAAAGGCGTGCTGCCGGCGCTGCCGTTCCTGGTGCAGAACGCGCGCATCGTCAGCGGCGACGATCCGCATGGCCGTCCGATCGCCGGCTGGGAAGACCAGATCGCCCTGCCCGACCTCAACGGCAAGCGCGTGGTCGTGCTTGGCGGCGGGGATACCGGCATGGACTGCGTGCGCAGTGCGGTCCGCCTCGGGGCTGCGCGGGTGACCTGCGCCTACCGTCGCGATGAAGCCAACATGCCCGGTTCGGCCCGTGAAGTGGCCAACGCGCGCGAGGAAGGCGTGCGCTTCCTGTTCAACCGCCAGCCGCTGTCGATCGAAGCCGGCGCCGATGACGAAGCCATCGGCGTGACCGTGGTGGAAACCCGGCTGGCCGAGCCGGATGCCAACGGGCGCCAGGCCGCCGTGCCGGTCGAGGGCAGCGAGTCGCTGCTGGAAGCGGACGTGGTGATCATCGCGTTCGGTTTCTCGCCTACTGCGCCGACGTGGCTGTCCGCGCACGGCGTCCAGGCGCAGGGCAATGGCCGCCTGCAGGTGGGCGGACAGGGGCGACTGCCTTACCAGACCACGCATCCACGCCTGTTCGCTGGCGGCGACGCCGTGCGCGGGGCGGACCTGGTGGTCACGGCGGTGGCCGAAGGCCGCGATGCCGCCGCGAGCATCGTGCGCCTGCTCGCGCACTGAGTCAGTCGGCGTCCAGCACGCGCAACTGCCGCAGGTACGCCTGCAGCGCGGGCAGCACCTCCCGCGCCGCCTCGGCCGGATCATGCGCGTGCTCGCCGAGATCGCGCACGCGCTGGGCGAGCGCGGTCATCCCCACGCTGCCGACGCCTCCGGCGATGCGGTGCAGCCCGCGCGCCAGTGCCGTCCCGTCGCCGTCTTCAAGCGCCTGCTCCAGCGAGCCCACATCCTGCTCCAGGCTGACCCGCAGCGATGCCAGCACCTCGCGCGCAACCGCTTCTGACCCGAACTGACGGCTCGTGCGCTGCAGGTGGGTTTCTTCGCCTGCAGGTTCCAGCGTGGCCGCGGTGGACGCCTGTTCCTGGTCGGGCACCAGGTCCGGACACAGGCGTTGGATCGTGGCGGCGAGGCACACGCGCTGCAGCGGCTTGCCCAGCACGGCATCAAACCCCGATGCGGTCAGCGCCGCCGGGTCGGCACTCATCCCGACCACGACCGTGCGCCCCGTTGGCGGGCGCGACGCCTGCTCCGTGCGGATCAACCCCAGCAGCTCTGCGCCGCCCAGTACCGGCATCTGCGCGTCGGTGATCACCAGCCGGTGGTGGGTGCGGGACCACAGCTGGAAGGCATGCGCTCCATCGACCGCCATTTCGGCCACCAGCCCCAGCTCGCGCAGCCGCCACTGCAGCAGCAGACGATGGGTCGGATGATCATCGGCGACCAGGACCTGGGCGGACGCGCGCGGGGGTTCGATGGCTGGCGGCGCGGCGGGGGCGTCGGCGGGCGCGGGGCCGCACGGCAGCATCAGCCGCACCACCGCAGTGGTTCCGCGGGCCGGCACGCTGCGCAGCTCCAGGGTGCCGCCCATCGCCTCGGCCAGCCGCCGGCTGATGCCCAGGCCCAGGCCGGTGCCGCCAAAGCGCCGGCTGATGCTGACGTCGGCCTGCTCGAAGGCGTCGAATACGGACTGCAGACGCTCCGGCGCGATGCCCACGCCCGTGTCGCTCACCGCAAGCTCGATCAGTTGCGCCGCGATGTCGGTGGCGATCACCTGCGCGTGGAGCTGCACGCCGCCGCGCGCAGTGAACTTGATCGCGTTGCCCAGCAGGTTGAACAGGATCTGCCGCAGCCGGGTGCTGTCGGCCTGCACCCAGGGGGCCAGGGCGGGGTCGCACTGCAGGGTCAGCCGCAGTGCCTTGGCCGCTGCCAGCGGCGCCATGGCGTGCTGCACGCTCTGCAGCAGTTCGCGCAGATCCACCGGTGCGGGCCGCAGCGACAGCGCACTGGCAGTCGCCGGGGCGCCGGCCAGGACGTCTTCGAGGATCCGCGCCAGCACGGTCATGGCCTCCTCCAGGGCCTCGCGGGCCTCGCGTTGCGGGCCCTCCAGCGCAGCGGCCGGAATCTGCAGCACCTGATCGATCAGCGCCTGCATGGGGCCGCGCATGCCGTCGCCGAGCCGGTGCAGCAGACGTTCGCGCGCGAGCATGTCGCGCTGGGCCAGCGCGTGCGCCTGCGCGGTTTCCTGCGCGCGCGCCTCGGCGTCGGTCACATCGATCCAGTACCCGCTCCAGATTCCGCCCGGGCGCGCCGGGTCCGCTGGCCAGGCCTGCATGGCCACGTGGCGCAGGCCGCGCACGCCGTGCGCCTGCAGCCGCAACTGCAGGACCCGCCCGCTGCGCGAGGCAGTGACCAGCGCGCGCAGCACCCGCCAGCGCCGGGCGGGCGTGATGGCGGCCCACACCAGCGCCGGGTCACCGCGCAGCGTGGCCGGTGTGGCGCTGAACAGCTGCGGCGTGTCCCCGGCCAGGAACAGGAAGGCGAACGGGCCGCCAGGCCGCGCACGCGACGGCGCGCGGCGCGCCGACAGCTTCGGCCACACGGCCTGGAACACCACCGCCGGCAGGTTCGCGGTGACTTCGTCGACACGCTTCTGCAGTTGGAGTCGGCGCCGGACTTCCCCGCGCAGGCGCCGATACCCGTGCAGGTAGAGCCCGGCGATGGCGAACACCACCGCACCGGCCCACAGCCCCGGTGCCGTATCACCCCACGCGGGGGCCTGCGCCGGTGTCCGCCAACGGTCGACGATGGCATCGCGCTGGACCTCGCCCAGGGCCGACTGCCGGCGCGTGAACACCTCCAGCCAGGCCTCGCAGCCGGGTGCCACGGCGAACACAGCCGCATCGCGGGTGTCCAGCACGCTGGCGACCACGAGCGGATCCTTGCGCCAGCGACGGCGCGCGGCCTCCAGCAGCAGCGCGTTGCCCACCACCAGTTCGACATTGCCGCGTTCCAGCAGCCGCAGCGCCGCTGTTGGGCTGCCCACCTCGTGGGCCTGGGGGGTGATGCGGTCCAGCGGCGGCGGCGGCGGATCGAGGACAGCGATGACGCGTCCGCGCAGGTCGTCCGGGCCCAGCAACAGGCGTCCCTGGCGACGGCTGACGGCAACATCGGGCGCCTCCAGCAGCGGTGCCGACACCTTCCACCCGGTCGGCACCGCACGCGTGGACACACCGATCGCTGCATCGAGCTCACCCTGCTGCAGCCGTTGCCGCAGCATGGGCGTGGGCATCGGCCGCAGGTCGATGGCATCGCGCGGCAGCAGGGCCAGGTAATCGGTGACGATGCCGCGCAGGCGGAACGTGCTGGTCCATGACAGCGGCGGGCGATCGTCCGCCACGCCGATGCGCAGCCGCGCACTCCCCGGGGCAGGCGCACAGACCGACGATGTTGCCGGAGACGGGGTGGGCGCGGCGTGCGCCGGGTGAGGCAGCGTCGGCAGTAGGGTGCTCGCCAGCCACGCGCTGCGAAGAAGTGCGTTCATCAGCACGCGGGATGGAACCTCGGACAGCAGGACCCGCCGACGCTACCAGCTGCCGGCTCCGGCGCTGCCAGGAATGCGGCAATACCGCCCGATCGCGGCGCCAATGACGCCTTACACTGCGCGTCTGTCACTCCAGGATGCCTTGAATGCGACTCGGCCTTGCTGCCAACCGGCTCCACCATCAGGATTCGCACGCCGCCCTGTTCCAGTTCCTGGAGGCCTGCGCCAGCGGACTGTCCGAACTGGGCGTGTCGCTGCACGCCGTGGGACGGACCTTCGACGCGATCACCCAGCATGCGGCCCCCGCTGCAATGCCCTCGCTGCAGCGCTATCCCTCCGGGCGCGAAGGCGGCCTGATGAAGCTGGTCGCCGAAGTGGTCGGCATGGGACCGGCGCGCACGCTGGACGGCGCGATCTATCTGATCGATCCGGTCGATCCCTCCTCGATCTTTCCCGAAGCCATCGCCCTCAAACGGCAGTGCGTGATCCATGGCAAACCCTTCATCTCCACAGTGGCCAGCGCACGCGACTGGGTCGAGATGGAACGCATCCACGCCGGATTGCCCGCCGATCCAGGTGCCGATGACCTGCATGCCTTCGAGCGCCACACGCTGGCACTGATCGCGCACGATGCGATGAAGCCGGCAATGCTCGCCTTCGCCGACGAGCACTTCGCGCAGCTCTCGCGCTTCGCCGAGCGCGTGGCCACCGGCACCACCGGGCAGCGGCTCAACGAACTGGCGTGGAGCAAAGGCTGGCCGGCCGACCAGCCGTGGGCGAGGCGCTATGAGAGCGGCCCGATGGGCGGGGATGCGCAGATCGCCGATCGCGTGCTGGAAGGCCGTTGCCAGCGCGCGATCTTCTTCGAAGACCCGCATGTCGCGCGCCAGCATGAGGCCGATATCCAGCTGCTGGAGCGGGCGGTGACGACGGTGACCGGGCAGGCAGTGTGCATTACCGCGCCACGGATCGCCGCACGCTGGGCCAGCGCCGCGGCGCAACGCGCGCGGTGAGCCGACGCCTGCTCAGAGCAGCTGACGCAGCATCGCCTTGAGCCGCCGTCCTTCGGCATGGAAGTACTCGCGCTCTTGCCGCCATGCGGGAAAGCGGGCCGCCACTTCGTGCCAGAACGCGGCGGAATGATTGGGCTGCAGGAGGTGGCAGAGCTCATGCACGAGGACGTATTCGAACGCCGATGGACGCCCGAGCACCAGCGCAAGGTCCAGCGCCATGCTGCCATCGGGCGCCAGCGAGCCCCACTGCGAGGACATCACCTTCAGCCTCACGCGGCTTGGCGCGCGTGGCAGGCCCGGAAGATAGCGCGGCAGCCATCGCCCGACGTCCGCACGCATCTGTGCTTCGTAGAACTCGCGCAGCATGCGCCGCAGCGTGGCCTCCGAGGCACGCGCCGGCCACTGCACCACCGCCGCGTCCGCCTCCACCTCCAGGCGCGCATAGCGGCCCGGCTGCCAGCGCAGCGGCAGCAGGGTACCGCGCAGGGGCAGCAGGCCCGGCGTACCGGGCACCAGCGGCGCCGGCATGTCGTTGGACTGGAACTGCTGCAGCTGCTGCTGCAGCCACGTCCGGTGCTGCTGCAGGAACTGCTCGCCGATCGACAGGCTGGCGCGCAGCGGCAGGGTCAGGCGCGCACCGCGCTCGTCCACGCTCAGCTTGATGCGGCGTGCGCGTGGATCGCGCACGCGCAGCACGTCGATCTCACGGCCGTCCTCCAGCTGCAGCCGCACGGTATCGCGCTGCAGGGTCGTCTCCGGGGTGGCAAGCAGGCGGCGTAGCAACGGACTCATGAGGCCAGCATAGCGCCCTGCGCCACCGCCGGTGGGCGGTGACGGTCAGGGCTGCCTGTTCAGTCGGCCTTGCTGAGCTTGAACGCGTCTTCCATCAGCAGGAACAGGCGGCGGATTTCAGCACTCTGCAGCGCGAAGCGCGCATCCAGTTCGGCGCGGCGGCCGTCATCGTCGGAATGTTCGAGCTGGTCCAGCGCGCCATCGAGGAACTTCAGCTTGCGCACGATCAGGTCATCGCCGATCACGAAGGACAGGTTGTCCTCGAATACCAGGGCCAGCTTGGTCACCTGCTTGCCGGCATCCAGGTGCTTGTCGATCTCGTCGCAGCGCAGTTCCTGGTGCTGGCACTTGACCACCGCGCCGCCCTCCACCGGGTCCTTCATCTCGCACTCTTCGCCCAGGCTCAGCCCGGTCGGCAGCGGCTCGCCGGCGATCCAGCCGGTCAGGATCGAACGCGGCGCCACTTCGGCGTTCAGTGGCATGGCCGGGAAGCTGCCGAGCAGGCCGCGGATGTCGGACATGAAGTTCTCGCCGGTCTTGCGGCTGGAACTGTCCACCACCACGTAACCGTGCTGCAGGTCGACGTAGGCATCGCTGCGCGAGTTCTTCACGAAGGCGCGCGGCAGCAGTTCGTGCAGCAGATCGTCCTTCATGCGCTTGCGCTCGCGACCGCCCGGACGGCGGCCTTCCTTCTCCTCGATCTCCTCCAGCTTGCGCTCCAGCAGATCGTTGACCACCGCACCCGGCAGGATCTTGTCCTCGCCGCCCACGGTCAGCCACAGGTACTCGCCGATGCGATGCGAGAACTGTTCCTTCTCTTCGCGGCCGAACGGCGAGATGAAGCCACGCGAGCTCATTTCCAGCTGGCCCACCGGCTTGAGCAGCGCGTGCGGCAGCAGGGTGTCCACTTCGGAGAAATCGGTGCTGGTGGGGAAGCGGAAGAACGTCAGGTTGCGAAAGAACATGGAGATCCGTTGGCAGAGGGGAGGGGCGAGCGCCCAGCGTGATCGCTGCGCGTCTCAGCAGGTGCGTCCGGGCTGGCGGGATCGCCGCGGCCGAGCGCCATGAAATCGAACAGGGTGGTATCAGCCAGCTGCGCCGGACGGACATCGCCGAGGGCGCGCGCGATCTGGTCGACGCGTCCGGGATGTTCGGCATCCCACTGCTGCAGCATGAGGCCGATCTGGCGCCGCTGCAGGTTGTCCTGGCTGCCGCACAAGGTACAGGGAATGATCGGGAACCGGCGTGCCTGCGCGTACGCGGCGATGTCCGCCTCGCGAACGTAGGCCAGCGGCCGGATCACCACGTGGCGGCCATCATCGCTGCGCAGCTTGGGCGCCATGGCGGCGAGCCGGGCATGGTGGAACAGGTTCATGAACAGCGTGGTGACCAGGTCGTCGCGGTGGTGTCCCAGCGCGATCTTGGTGAAGCCCTGCCGGGTGGCGTGGTCATACAGCGCACCGCGGCGCAGGCGCGAGCACAGCGAACACATCGTGCCGCCTTCGGGCACCACGCGGCGCACGACCGAGTAGGTGTCCTGTTCGATGATCTGGTACGGCACGCCGCGCTCGGCCAGGTACGCCGGGAGCACGTCGGCCGGGAAGCCGGGCTGCTTCTGGTCCAGGTTCACCGCCACCAGCTCGAACGGCACCGGTGACTTCTTCTGCAGCTGCAGCAGAAGCTCGAGCAGGGTGTGGCTGTCCTTGCCGCCGGAGAGGCACACCATGACCTTGTCGCCGGCCTCGATCATGCCGAAGTCGGCGATGGCCTGGCCGACCTGCCGGCGCAGGCGGCGGCCGAGGGCCTGGCCATCACGCGCCGGCGCGGGCGGAAGCGCTCGCGACACAGGATCAGGCAGGGGCAGGACAACGCTCATCCGGCCATTCTACCGGCTGCCGCGCCGCGCTTCGCGTCGGGCTCTCCCCGCCGTGGGCCGGCGTGTGTATGCTCGGATCCGTGGATACGACCTGGACCCTTGCCGAGATCGCCGAGCGCCTGACGCGGCTGCGTGCCGAACACCGGCAGCTGGATGAGCAGATCCTGCACATGGCGGCCAATGGTGACGACGAGCTGGAGGCCAAGCGCCTGAAGCGGCGCAAGCTGCAGTTGAAGGACTGCATCGCGCAGCTGGAGACCCTGCAGATTCCGGACGAGCCGGCGTAGGCGGCAGCGAACGGCCGGGCCCCGCTGCGCTCCGCCGCCGCACAGCGGGCTGCACAAAAGACAACAGCGGGAGCTTCAGTCCTGCGGGGCGGGCTCTTCGGGGCGGGCGGCTTCGGGGCTGACGCGTTCGATGGTATGGCGCAGCTCACGGCCGAGGATGAACTTGGCGTCCTTGGCCCAGCTGTCCAGCCGCGTGTCGAACAGCAGCCTGCTGTTTTCGTCCGGCCAGACCAGGCGCATTTCGCGCAGCTTCTGGATGAAGCCGCGGAACAGCGTCTTGTCGAAGAACTCCGGCGCGGCCGGTGCATAGAGCAGGCTCAGACGCTGCGCGGCCTGCTGGCACAGGCTCTCCAGCTCGGCCGCGCCCAGTGTTCCCGGCCCGTTCTTCACCAGCACCGAAATGGCGATGTAATAGCGCTCGAACGCCTGCTGCAGCGAGTGGCCGATGGCCCGCAGGCGGAACACCTCATCGGTCTGTCCGGTGTTGCGCGCAAGCATGCCGCCGTCGTCTTCGTTGACCTGCTGGATCAGGCCTTCGCGGATGAACAGATCGATGGTCTGCTCGATGCGCTGCGCGAACTGGTCTTCGCTCCAGGGCAGGAACAGCTCGGCTTCCAGGAACGGATAGACGCTGCGACCCAGCCGGACCAGGCCGGCCCGGCTCATGCGCCGGTTGTTCTGGAAGCAGCAGGCCACCCACGAGGACGCGGTGAACAGGTGCAGCACGTTGTTGCGGAAGTAGCTCAGCAGCACGGCCGTGTCGCCACTCACGCTCAGCACGTCGCCCAGCGGGTGCTTGACCCGCGTCAGCACGTTGATCTCTTCACCGTGGGCGATGATCCGCTCCGGGCTGTGCGGGGTCACGGTGACGCGGTCCGAGTACGGCATTTCCTGCAGCAGCGTCTTGCACAGCTCGATCTGCGCGATCAGGTCGGCCTCGCCCATCGCATGCTTGGGCGTGGACAGCAGCGCCAGCGCCAGAAGGTTGATCGGGTTGACGTCGGCGGCGGCGTTGATGCGTGTCTGGATGCGATCGGCCAGCGTGTCCACCGTACTGGACAGCCATGACGGCTTCTCGTCCTCGGACACCGCGGTGCCGTCCCATTCGGGCGCCTTTTCGGCCAGCACGTCGGTCAGCGCGATCGGCTCACCGAAGTTCACCACCACCTGGCCGAAGTTCTGCTTGAGCACTTTGGGAATGCCCCACAGCAGCTGCCAGATCGATTCCTTTTCCTTGGGCCGGCCGGACAGTTCGTCCAGGTAGCTGCCGCCTTCCATCAGCTTCTCGTAACCGATGTAGATCGGCTGGAACAGCACGGGCTTGCGCGGCTGGCGCAGGTACGCGCGCAACGTCATGGAGATCATGCCGCCCTTGGGCTGCAGCAGGCGACCGGTCCGCGAGCGCCCGCCCTCCACGAAGTATTCGATCGAGTAGCCGCCGGCCACCAGCTGCGCCACGTACTCGCTGAGCACCGCCGAGTACAGCGCGTTGCCGCGGATGGAGCGGCGGATGAAGAACGCCCCGCCCTTGCGCAGCAGCGTGCCCACCACCGGCAGGTTGAGGTTGATGCCGGCCACGATGTGCGGCGGCACGATGCCGCGGTCGTACAGCAGGTAGCTCAGCAACAGGTAATCCATATGGCTGCGGTGGCTGGGCACGTACACCACTTCGTGCCCGGGCGCGGCGGCCTTGAACTTGTCCAGGTGGTGCACCAGCACGCCGGCATAGATGCGGTTCCACACATGGCTGAGCATGAAGCTGGCCGAGCGTACCGCCGGGCTGGAATAATCCGCGGCGATTTCCCAGGCGTAGGCATGCGCCTTGCGCCAGGCATCGGCCGGCTTGCTGTTGTCGCGCCGTGCCTGCGCGGCGATGGCTTCGCGCACGGTCTCGGCGGCCAGCACCTGGTCCACCAGCAGACGGCGCGTGGAGAGATCGGGACCGATGATGGATTCACGGATGCGGCGGAAGTGCGTGCGCAGCACGCGCTGCAGCTTGCGCACCGTGCGTTCCGGTTCCAGCCCTTCGTCCACGGTGGCGCGCAGCGAGATCGGCGGCGCGAAGCGCACGATGGTGCTGCGCCCGTTCAGCAGCATCGCCAGCAGGCGGCGGAAGCGTCCCACCAGCGCCCAGTTCTCCGAGAACAGCACGGCGAACCAGCCGCTCTGCTTGTCCGGCGCCCGCCCCACGAAGATCGAGACCGGCACCAGGTGCACATCCAGTTCGCCGCGCGCGCGGTGCGCCTGCAGCACCTTGGCCAGCGAATCGGAATGGGTCTTGGCACCGCGCTGTTCGGGGATGATGGAGTTGCTGGAACTGCGCCGGGAAAGCGCCACGTAGGCACGTCGGCGACCGGTGGGATCGCCCGGCAGCGGCACCAGCGGCGAGGGCAGGCCGGCCTGGCGGCAGGCCTTGTCCAGGATCAGCGCGTTGGACAGTCCATAGTCTTCCAGCACGTAGATGACCGGGCGGCCATCGTTGTACTGGCCGGGATCAGCCGGTTCGATATCCAGGGCCAGCCACGGCTCCACCACGCCACCCAGCAGGCGCGCCCACAGCGGGCGGCGCGGCGCCGGACGCGCGTAGGCAGGCGGCGGCGTCGGAACGCTGCCGGTCGGTGCGGGGGAGGCCTGCGCCAGTGCATCGGCGGGCGGCGTCGGGGTGTCTTCGCCGGGGAACGGCAGCGGGTTCTGTTTCGACATCGGGGCCATTATGGCCCAGCCGGAGGCTGCCGTTCGTCATTGGCCGCCTCCGGAGGCATGGTGACGGCCGGCACGGTCGGCCGGGCGGCGTCGAGGCGGCGCAGCAACGCGTCGGTATCGGCAAGAGTGCGCGTCAGGTACCACTGCCCGTCGCGGCGCGTGAGCGGCACCTGCACGGTGATGGTGCGTCCCGCGAGCGGATACTGAAGGCGCACCAGCGCGTTGTCGCCCTCGCGGGACAGCACCTCACCGGTGATGCCACGCAACGAGGCATCCACGTCAAGGCCATAGGTGGCGAGCACGGCCGCCACGGTGCCCAAAAACGGCGACAGCCGCTCCAGGCTGCCCTCCATGCCTGCCGCCTGGAGGTCGCCGTCGTCAGTGATGCCCGTCGCGGCCGCCGCCCGGGTGAGGGCGGCGACGGTGGCGCGGGCCCGTGCGCGATCGCTGATGGGCGCCTGTGCCCCCCACTCGGCCAACGTTTTCACCACATCGATGTAATGCGCCTGCTGGCTGCCCGTCATGCCCTGCTGGTGCTGCAGGTACTGCACGCCGAACAATCCCAGCGATTGGGCGGCCTGGCGCACAGCGGTGGTCTGGCCGGCCAGCTGACGCTCGAAGCTGCGTTGCAGCGATGCGGCGGCATCCGGCGCAGTGAGTGACTGCAGCATGGGCAGCAGCTGGTCGTGCAGCGGCAGCTCGGTCAACGGCCAGCGGCTGCCGCCCTCGTGCCAGGCCTGCTGCAGGCGGGCGTACTGCGCCGGTGGCACGGCCAGCCGCGCGTAGGCCAGCAGATCGTCATCAGCGACAGCACGTGCCATCGCCTGCACGGCGGCCACCGGTTCGGGCGCGCCGTCCGCGGGCGCACGCGGCTGCTCCCGGCAGGCAGCCACCGACAGCAGCAGCAGCGTGCAGAGGGACCAGGCGGTACGGCGGTGGCGTGTGTTCGGATCAGACATGGCGGAACTCGGACTCCCCAGACCGTGACGCATCATGACCGGTTCATGCTTGCAGCAGCAAGACAGTGCGAGACGCCATTGGCGCACTTCGCAGGCAACACTTTGATTCCAAAGATGAGGACGGCGATCAGATCAACGGGCCCCGGTCCGAAAGCGCCTCAAACGGCTGTAGGCGAAAGGGAGGCCAATACCGAAATGAGGTCTGCGTGGCAGATTCGCGGCTCCGGGCAGGCTGACATGGCGGCACACCCCCCTGAACCTGGAGGTTCGACGATGAAAATCAACCGGTCCACTCCCCGCGCCCCGCGTTTCCCGCAGGCCCGTGGCCTGCTCGCGGTGGCCCTGATCATGGCCTTCGGTGCCACCGCCCAGACCGCCACCGCCGCCCCCCCCGACCTGATCACCCCCAGCATCGTCGGTGGCGCGGATGTGCCCGCCGACCAGTACCCCTTCCTCATCAGTCTGCAGATCAAGGGGTTCGGCCACTGGTGCGGTGGCACGCTCATCAGTGCGGACACGGTCATCACCGCAGCGCACTGCGTTGACCGCTCCCCATCGGTCTATTCGGTGCTGGCTGGGCAGACCACCCTGAGCGCGTCCGATGGCACCCGCCATGATGTGAAGAGCATCCATGTCCATCCCCGTTACAACCGTGACAACAAGGCGGACGTGGCGATCCTCAAGCTGTCCACCCCGGTCGAAGGCATCACCCCGGTCACGCTGGGCGGGCTCGAAGGCGCCAGCTATGAGCAGGCCGGCCGGCTGCTGACGGTGGCCGGATGGGGCCGCCTCACCGAGGGCGGCAGGGGACCGGACGTCATGCAACACGTCGCCGTGCCCTTCATTCCCCATGCCGAATGCCAGCGCCAGTACCAGGGCCGCAAGGTCATCGATGCGAATGTCGAACTGTGCGCCAGCAGACCCGGCCAGGATTCCTGCCAGGGCGACTCCGGTGGCCCGCTCTTCCTGCGGTCGGCGGACGCCCGCTGGGTGCAGCTTGGCGTGGTGAGCTGGGGCATCGGCTGTGCACGGGCCGGCTCACCCGGCGTCTACACGCGCCTTGCCGGTCCTGAGGTCAATGACTTCATCAAGCAGGTGACGGGGATGAAGTAAGCAGGAGGGGCCACCCCCGGGGTGGCCCTTTCCTCCGGGCTCAGCTTCGCGCCCGGGAGATGGCCTGCTGGATGGCGCGGGCCGCAGCGGCCGGATCGGTGGCCAGGCGGATTGGACGGCCCACCACGATGGCATCGGCACCATCGGCAAACGCCTGCGCCACGCCGACGGTGCGTTTCTGGTCGTCACCGGACGGGCCGTCAGGGCGGATGCCCGGACACACGATGGAGAAGCCGGCATCGGTGGCGGTACGGATCGATGCGGCCTCCTGGCCGGAGGCGATCACCCCGTCGATCCCGGCCTGGTGGGCCGCGCGCGCGCGCTCCACCACCACCTCCACCGGGGCCCGGTCGATCCCCATCTGTGCCAGGTCCTCACGCCCCATCGAGGTCAGCACGGTCACCGCAAGCAGGCGCATGTCCGGTCCGGCAACGGCGGCGCAGGCCTCCATCATCGCCGGGTGCCAGCCATGGAGAGTGCAGTAGCTGACCGGCCACTGCGACAGGCGCTTGATCACGGCCGCTGCGGTGGCCGGGATGTCGAAGAACTTCAGGTCCACGAACACGCGCTTGTCGCGGTGGGCCAGGGCGTCCAGCACGTCGAAGTATTCGCCCGACGCCAGCAGCTCCATGCCGATCTTGTAGAACGACACGCTGTCGCCGAGCCGGTCCACCCACTGCAGCGCCGCTTCGCGGTCCGGCACGTCAAGGGCGAAGATCAGGCGCTCGTCGTCGCGCAACGGCAGCGGCGCGCGGCTCACGGCGCGTAGTCCAGCGCAGCCCGCTTGGCCTCGTGGCGCGCCTGCCGGGACTGCGAGAAATCATTGTTGAACTGTGCCGGCTCCCAGCCGCCATAGGTGGGGTTGGGGAGCATCCACCAGCGCTCGCCGAACCAGTCGTGGTACTGCTCGAGCAGTCCGGCGCGGCCGTCCGGGGTGTTGGCGGTGACTTCCACGAAATCACCCAGCTGGTCACCGAACTGCATCAGCACACGGTATTTTTCACCGGCCAACCGGCGCCGGCAGTTCTTCTCGCTGCCGGCCTGCTCGCACCCGGGCACCACGGTGCCCAGGCCAAGGAACACGCTGTCATCGGCCACCGGCAGGCCCACTGCACGCAGGTTGGCCAGCGTGGCGTCCTTGAGGTGCACGGCACGGTTGGAGATGTAGACCAGGGTGACGCCCTTTTCGTTGGCAGCCTTGGCGAAATCGACAACGCCCGGCACGGGCCTGGCCTTTTTCTCGGCCACCCACTGGTCCCAGCTGAGCTCGTCATACTCCTTGCCATCACGCACCAGGCGGGCCTGGTACGGCGAGTTGTCGAGCACGGTTTCGTCCAGGTCCAGCACCACGGCAGGCTTGAGGCCCTTGGCTGCGTTGCCGCGCTCCTCGGGCACCAGCGCGTCCCAGTTCGGCTGCTTCAGCGCCTCGTCCAGCTTGTCGGCGGCAGCGCGGTAGGTCTGCTCGGCGCTGGCCTTGTATTCCTCGGCCCGCTGCACCCACAGCACCGCGTTGAGGTTGTCGTTGGCACTGCCATCCAGCGCCGGTGCGGCGGCAGGGGTGGCTGGCGCGGCAGCGGCGGGACTTGGCTCGCGCTTGCACGCGGACAGGCCGATCACCGCAGTGGCGAGCAGGCCCAGGAAGAGGGAGACAGGACGGCGCATCATCGGTACCGGCAACAGATATCGAGCCATTTTAACGTCAAACATGACAGTGGCAGCGGCTATCCTTGCCAGCTGTCCGCTCAAGCTTCCTGGAGACCGTGCCATGACCGATGCCCCCGCCCCTGACCGCCCGCTGCTGGATGCCACGCAGGCGCGGATCCTGGGTTGCCTGGTGGAAAAGGAAGCCACCACGCCGGACGTGTACCCGCTGACGGTGAACGCGGCGCAGTCGGCGGCCAACCAGAAGACCGCGCGCGAGCCCCTGATGAACATCAGCGCCGGTGACGTCCAGCACGCACTGCGCCAGCTGGAGACGATGGGCCTGGCGCGCCAGCATTTCTCCTCGCGGGCCGACCGCTACGAACACCGCCTGCAGTCCGCACTGGACCTCACCCGCCAGCAGACCGTGCTGCTCGCGCTGCTGCTGCTGCGTGGCGCGCAGACGCTCGGTGAACTGCTCTCGCGCAGCGAGCGCCTGCACCGCTTCGCCGATGCTGAACAGGCCCGCCATGCCATGGAGCGCCTGCAGCAGCGGGGGCTGGTCATGACGTTGCCGCGTGCCGGTGGACAGCGCGAGGACCGCTACGTCCACCTGCTGTGCGGCGATGTGGACGGCGCCGCGCTGGCCGCCACGTTCGCCGCTGGCGCCGCCGCCGCGGGCCCTCGCCCCGACGCCGGCCTGGCCGCGCGCGTGGAACAGCTGGAGGCCGCCGTGGCCGACCTGCAGGCCCGGCTGGACGCGCTGCAGGGGTAGGCCGGCGCGTACAGGAGCCTGCGCGTCCATTGCCGGGGATAGGCCGGCGCCGGCTCAGGGTGCTATGTACGGCGCACGTGGGGTGGCGAACAACGTCAGCCACTCCTCGCTGCCGGGCATCTGCACCAGCCCGCGCTGTTCCATTCCCAGCCGCCGCAGCACGGCGGCCGAGGCCAGGTTGTCCGGGTTGATCAGCCCGTACAGGTGCTCGATGTCGAGGACGTGGCGTGCATGGGCGAACACCGCCTGTGCCGCTTCGGTGGCGTAACCCTGCCCGGCATGTTCGGCCAGCACCGCATAGCCGATGTCCGGACCCGGCAGGCCATCACGGCGCACCAGGCCTGCGTTGCCGATCCATGCGCCATCGGCGCGCCGCTCGATGGCATACATGCCGTAGCCGTTCAACGCATAGCTGTGCAGTACGCGCAGCGCGATGTACTCGCGGGCCTGGGCCCGGTCATGCACGTTGCGCTGGCCGATGAAACGCAGGAAGCCGGGATCGTTGAGCAGGGCCAGCATGTGGCCCGCATCGCGGTCCGGCTCCAGCGCGCGCAGGCGCAGCCGTCGGCTTTCGATCCGCGGCATCATCGCGTTCAGTCGAACAGCGCCTGGATCGCTGCGAGCCCCGCGCTGGCACGCTCCTTCTTGCGGGCTGCATCGGCCACCGGATCAGCGCCGTCGCGCTGGATCTCCTCGGCCGGCAGCTCGTCGAAAAACCGGCTCGGCTTCAGCCGCACGTGTTCACCGAACTTGCGCGTGAGCTTGCTGTAGCTCAGCCACAGCTGGATCTTGGCGCGGGTGATGCCCACGTACAGCAGCCGCCGCTCTTCCTGCAGGTTGCCCTCGTCCAGGCTGATCTGGTGCGGCAACACGCCGTCCTCGCAGCCCACGATGAACACATAGGGAAACTCCAGGCCCTTGCACGCGTGCATCGTCATCATGCGCACCTGGTTGCCGCCCTCGTCCTTGTCACTGCGGGAGAGCAATGCCAGCTGGCCGGCGAGATCAGCCGCGGTGGCACCACGCGGACCGCCTTCGAACCATTGCGCCAACTCCTCGATGTTGCCGGCACGGCGCTGGTAACCGGCCTCCTCCTTGGCCTGCTGGCGCAGCTCGCTGAGCAGCCCGGATTCCTTTGCGACCTTGCGGATCATGTCCCCGGAGGAAATCTCGCGGGTCTGGGCGCGCAGGTCGCGCAGGATGTCGGTGAAGCGCGCCAGGCTGTTGGCCGCGCGTGGCGGCAGCTGCTGCAGGGCCCCGATGGCTTCGGCAGCCTGCGCCATCGGCATGTCCTTGGCCGAAGCGAGTTCGGCCAGCTTCGCCAGCGTGCCGGCCCCCACATCGCGCTTGGGCGCCTGCACCGCACGCATGAACGCCGTATCGTCGTCCGGATTCACCAGCAGCCGCAGCCAGGCCAGGGTGTCCTTCACTTCCTGGCGCTCCAGGAACATCGTGCCGCCGGTGAGGTGGTATGGAATGCGCAGCAGCTGCAGCGCCTTCTCCAGCGGACGCGACTGGAAATTGCCGCGGAACAGGATGCAGAAATCGCTCCAGGGCACCTGCCGTGACTGCGCCACGAAGGCGATCTCGGCGGCGACCTTCTCCGCTTCGTGCTCGCTGTTGCGGCACTCCCACACGCGGATGCGCTCGCCATCGGCCTGGTCGCTCCACAGCCGCTTCAGATGGTCGTGCGGGTTGTTGGCGATCAGCGCATTGGCCGCCCGCAGCACCCGGTTGGAACACCGGTAGTTCTGTTCCAGCTTGATGATTTCCAGCGCCGGGTAATCGCGGCCCATCTGCTGCAGGTTTTCCGGGTTCGCACCGCGCCATGCATAGATCGACTGGTCGTCATCGCCCACGCACGTGAAATTGCCCTTCTCGCCGGCCAGCTGCTTGAGCAGGCGGTACTGCGCGTCGTTGGTGTCCTGGCATTCGTCCACCAGCAGGTAGCCGATGCGCTCACGCCAGGCCAGGGCGATCTCCGGATTCTCCTCCAGCACCTGCACGGGCAGCCGGATGAGGTCATCGAAATCCACCGCGTTGAACGCCGTCAGCCGCAGCTGGTAGCGCTCGTAGATGCCGGCCGCTTCCTTCTCGCGGTTGCTGCGTGCTTCACGCATCGCCTGCTCCGGTGACAGGCCCGCATTCTTGGCGCGCGAGATGAGGTTCTTCATGTCCTCGATATCGTCCGGCCGCGCCCCGTGCATGAGGTCCTTGACCTGTGCGGCGGCGTCGTCGGCGTCGAAGATGGAAAAGCCCCGCTTGAGGCCGACCGCCGCGTGCTCGATCTGCAGGAACTTGAGCCCGAGCGCATGGAAGGTGCAGATCGTGACCTCCGCCGCGTCCGCTTCGCGCAGGCGCTTGGCCACGCGCTCGCGCATCTCCTTGGCCGATTTGTTGGTGAAGGTGATCGCGGCGATGCGTCGGGCCGGATAGCGGCCGCAGCTGATCAGGTGCGCGATCTTCTCCACGATCACGCGCGTCTTGCCGCTGCCGGCGCCGGCGAGCACCAGCAAGGGGCCCTCGATATGGAGGACCGCCGCACTCTGGGGGGGGTTGAGACCGTACATGAGGCACCGATTGTAGCGGTCCTTCGGTGCGCAGGCCCATGCCGCTCGCGCCCCCTGACCTCCGGCAGGTGGCAGCCGCCCGCACAAGGCGCACAGTAGCGGCCCGGATGGAACACAGGAGGTGGTGCCATGAACCTGAACACGATGCCCGTACGTGGCCTGTTGATCGCAACGCTGCTGGTGGGTGGCACGGCCGCCACCCCGGCCGCCGAACCTGCGGCGCCCTCGCCGCTGTCACTGCAGGAGCACGCCGTGGTGAGCTCGGCGGCCTACCTGAAGGGCCACCCTGACCTGCGCTACCGGCAACTGGGCATGGCGGCGGCCGAGCAGCGGAAGTTCGTCGATGCACGGCGCTATTACACCCTCGCCGCACGCCATGCGGACAAGCTCTCGCAGGCATTGATGGCCGAACTGCTGTGGAACGGCCAGGGGGGGCCGGCTGACCGCGCGCTCGGTTATGCCTGGATGGACCTGGCAGCCGAGCGGGGTACCGAGTGGCTGCTGCTGCGTCGCGAGGCCTACTGGGCCGCCCTGGACGAGGCCGAGCGCAAGCGTGCGGTGGACGAAGGCCAGGCCCTGTACGCCGAGTTCGCCGATCCGGTGGCCAAGCCGCGGCAGGAGAAGGAGATGCGCCGCAACATGGGCGAGATGACCGGCAGCCGCACCGGCGCACTGGGCTCGACGGTCATGCAGGTGCGCTTCAACGGCCAGCTGGTGCGCGTGCTGCCGGAGGTGTACTACGCCCCGCGCCTGTGGCAGCCGGATGCGTACTGGAACTGGCAGGCGCAGCAGCTGCAGGAAGCCAGCGCGGCGGTGAATGTCGGTACACCCCGGACCCTGCCGAGCAGATGATCCGGCGGGAACGCTAGAATCTGCCGCATGGCGAAGCTCTATTTCTATTATTCGGCAATGAACGCCGGCAAGACCACCACGCTGCTGCAGAGCGCGCACAATTACCGCGAACGCGGCATGCGGGTGGCCATCCTGACCCCCCGCCTGGACAACCGCGCCGGGGCCGGCGTGGTCGCTTCGCGTATCGGGCTGCAGGCCGAAGGCATCGCCTTCGACCGCAGCACTGACCTGCAGCGGCTGATCGAAGCCGACCTCGCCGCGCACGGTCCGCTGGGTTGCGTACTGGTGGATGAAGCACAGTTCCTGGATCGGGCGCAGGTCTGGCAGCTGACCGAAGTGGTCGACCAGCTGCGCATCCCGGTGCTGTGCTATGGCCTGCGCACCGACTTCCGCGGCGAACTGTTCGAAGGCAGCCAGTACCTGCTGGCCTGGGCCGACGAGATGCAGGAGATCAAGACCATCTGCCACAGCGGCAAGAAAGCCACGATGACCGTGCGCGTGGATGCGCAGGGCCGCGCCGTACAGGACGGTCCGCAGGTGGAAATCGGCGGCAACGAACGTTACGTTTCGGTCAGCCGTGCGGAGTTCAAGCGCGTGACCCGCGGTGAAACCCGCATCGAATGATCACCGCGCGCGGGCCGGTGCGCATTTCCCCGCACCGGCTCCCCGCCCGCCTCAGTACAGCGTGCGTTCCGGCGCACCGGCCGGCGGCGGGCTGTACTGGTACAACCAGGTTTCGGTCAGCGTACGGCCGCCACTGCGCAGGAACAGCCGGATATCGATCTGCTGCGTGCTGCCTTCCGGCGGCACCAGATCGAACATCGCGCGATAACCGTCGATCTCCCGCAGGGGGCGCGCGGATACGATCTCCACCCGGCCCTGCGAAGCCTGCACCACGGCTTCCACTTCGCCCTTGTCGATCAGCGCAGCCAGCTCGCCCCCCTTAAAATCGACCGCAAAGCGCCACGAGAAATAGTCGCGCTTCTTGCCGATCACCCCGCCCAGACCGGTCCAGCTGGACACGCAGTGGGCCAGTGGCGGACGCGCCGGCGGCTCGGCACCCCAGTACAACCGGTAACCCACCAGCAGTTCCTGGCCCGGCTGGGGTTTCTCTTTCGGATTCCAGAACGCCACGATGTTGTCGAACGTCTCGTCCACGGTTGGAATCTCGACCAGCTGCACCGAACCCTCGCCCCAGTCACCCTTGGGTTCCACCCACAGGCACGGGCGCTTCTCGTAGAACACGCCGTCATCCTGGTAATGGTCGAAGTTGCGGTCACGCTGCAGCAGGCCGAAGCCACGCGGATTGCGGTCCACGAACATGTTGAAGCGCAGGTTGCGCGGGTTGCACAGCGGGCGCCAGATCCATTCACCGCTGCCGGTCCACATCGACAAGCCGTCGGTATCGTGGATTTCCGGACGCCAGTCCCACGCCATGCGGCGATCGTTCTCACCGACCTGGTACATGCTGGTGCACGGCGCCAGGCCCAGCCGCGCGATGGCCTTGCGCGGGTACAGCGCGCTGTCGATGTCCATCAACAGCACATCGCCATTGGTGATGGCGAAGCGGTACGCGCCGGCCACGCTGGGCGAATCCAGCAGGGCGTACACCACCACGGTGTCGGAGCCCTCATCGGGCTGCTCGAGGTAATAGGCGATGAAGTCCGGGAATTCTTCCGGCGTGCCGGTACCGGTGTCGATCGCCAGGCCGCGGGCGGACTGCCCGTACTGGCCCTCCTTGCCCACGGCACGGAAATAACTGGCGCCGAGGAAGGCGGCGAAATCGCGGTTGGTGTCCTGGCGGGTGTTGAGCCGGAAGCCGGCAAAGCCGAGGTCGGCCGGCAGCTGGCCGTCCTTGATGCCGCTCTTTCCGTAATCAAACGCAGCCCCATCATAAGCCAGCTCCTGCGCCTTGCCGTCCACCACGTCGAACATCCGCACCGGTGAATGGAAGTACAGGCCCAGGTGGAAGAACTTGGCCTGGAAACGGCCCGGCTTGTCGGCCCACAGCGCATGGTCCTGGCGGTAGCCGATGGACTGGTACTGGTCCCAGCTCAAGGCCTCGACCGGGCCCGGCAGCGTGCGTCGATGGGTCACGTAGGGCGCCTGTGACAGCGCGCGCGCCTGCCCCTTGAGGATCGCGAAATCGAAGGCTTCCGGCTGGCCGAGGCGCTGCAGGCCGACCTGCCGGCCCTGTCCGCCCCTGGCGGCATGCGCGGGAAGGCCCGGCAGGCCGAAGGCCGCCAGGGCGAGAGAGGCGTTACGGATGAAATCGCGTCGTTGCATGCAGGCCGCCAGCACGTGGGAAGGGCGACATTATGGGAACACAAACGTTAATTGGGCGGCACTTCCCGATCCCCCCGTTCAGGCCATGGCCGACCGGTCGATCGCAGGCACCGGCCGGGGTGGCCTCAACGCTGGCAGCGGCTGCACCACACACTGGCGCGCTGGCCGATCACCGCATGCTTCAACGGACGCCCACAGTTCCGGCACGGCAGGCCGTCGCGGCCATACACGAACAGCTCCTGCTCGAAATAGCCCGGCGCGCCATCCGGGCTGATGAAATCGCGCAGTGTCGTGCCGCCGCGCGTGATCGCGTGATCGAGGATGGTCTTCACCGCCGCGGCCAGGCGCCGGTAGCGCTCGCGGGAGACCTCGCCCGCCTCGCGCAGGGGGCTGATGCCCGCCCGGAACAGGCTCTCGGCGGCATAGATGTTGCCTACGCCGACCACCACGGCCTGGTCCATCAGGAAGGTTTTCACCGGGGCGCGCCGGCCACGGCTGCGGGCGAACAGATAGTCGCCGTCGAAGGCATCGTCCAGCGGCTCCGGGCCGAGTCCGCGCAGCAGCGGATGGGTCTGCCCGTCCGGCTGCCAGAGCAGGCTGCCAAAGCGACGCGGATCGTTGAAACGCAGCAGCCGCCCGTTGTCCAGGCTGATATCCACGTGATCGTGCGCACGCAGCGGGGTATCGCCTTCGAGCACGCGCAGGCTGCCGGACATGCCCAGGTGCAGCACGGCACTGCCTGCGGCCGTGTCCAGCAGCAGGTACTTGGCCCGGCGGCGCACGTCGAGGATCTGCTGGCCAGGCAGCTGCAGGGCGATGTCCTCGGGGATCGGCCAGCGCAGGTCCGCGCGGCGCAGGATCACGCCATGGATCGCGCGCCCCAGCAGGTGCGGCGCCAGGCCGCGACGGGTGGTTTCAACTTCAGGCAGTTCGGGCATGGCGTGATTCTACGCCGCTGCGCGCGGTGGACCGGTCAACACACCGCGCCCTGGTTCAGCGCGGCGGCGCAGCCAGTTCGCGCGCGTCGAGCACGCCATCGCCGTTGGCATCCTGTCGGTGGAAGCGCTGCTGCAGCACCTGCCGGTGACGATCGCGGGTGATGGGGTTCCCCTTGCCGCCCGGCAGTTCACCGGCCTGCAGCACACCGTCGCCATTGCGGTCCATGCCGTCGAAGGCGTACAGCATCCAGGCCACGTATTCCGCTTCACTGACCGTGCCGTTGCCATCGCTGTCCATGCGCTGCAGGTAACCCCGCGTGTCGGTGACCTGGGCCAGGGCAAGGCCAGGCAGCAGCAGGGCCAGCAGACCGGCTGCGGTGCAGCGGCGACGGGGGGAACGCATGGGGGACATGGCAGGGCCGGCGGGCGAAGGCAGGAGCAGACATCATGGCCGTTCGCACTGCAAACTGCATGGGTCTGCCGGCCCGCCTGCCGGCGCTGCCGGATGAGGCCCACGTTGCCACCGTTGTCTGATGCCCCCATGCGCCTGCCCGAGGTCGAGCCGCCCGCGCTGATCGAACTGGATCGCGCCACTGTGATGCGCGGTCAGGTGAAGGTGCTGCACGGCCTGAGCCTGCGTATCGCGCAGGGCCAGCATACGGCGTTGCTCGGCCCCAATGGCTGCGGCAAGTCCACCCTGATCAAACTGATCACGCGCGAGCTGTATCCGCTGGCGCTCGGCAATGGCGATGCCGCCATCCGGGTACTGGGCCAGACCCGCTGGCAGGTGGACCGGCTGCGCTCGCAGCTGGGCATCGTCAGCGGCGACCTCGGCAGCACCCTGGCCGACATGCCGGGACTGACCGTCGAGCAGGCGGTGCTTTCCGGTTTCTTTGCCAGCTACGTGGTGCCGGCGTTCCGCGAGGTGACCGCGGCCATGCACGAGCAGGTCCGCCAGACCCTGCAACTGACCGGCGCCTCGGCGCTGCGCGAGCGCGCCTACGCCGAGCTCTCGGCGGGCGAAAGCCGGCGCGTGCTGATCGCCCGTGCCCTGGTCAACCGTCCGCGCGCGTTGCTGCTGGACGAGCCCTCCACCGGGCTGGACGTGGTGGCCCGCCAGCAGTTGCTCGGCACGATGCGCGCCTTGGCGCGCGAAGGCATCACCCTGGTGCTGGTCACCCATCACATCGAGGAAGTCATCCCGGAGATCGAGCGCGTGCTGCTGCTGCGCGCGGGCCGGGTGCTCGCCGATGGGCACCGTGACGCGCTGCTGCGCGATGGGCCGCTGTCGGAAACCTTCGGCGGGCCGGTGCGCGTGGTGGAGCATGCCGGTCACCTGACGGCGCATGCGGGCTGAGGGCGGTAGCCGCCAAAGGCACGGTGCCGAGGCACCGTACCCTCGGGCGGGTCAGAACCGCAGCGCGATCGCACGCGACTCGATCGGGGCCATCCGGCTCTGGTCCTGCAGCTGCAGATCGCGCAGCTCATAGGGCGCCCCGTAGCCGTCTGGCAACGCAGCCTGGTCGAACGGCAGGACCAGGTGGCCCGGCCCGGGGCCATCGAACCACGCCGCCGCATGCGCCTGCGCCACGGGCCGCAGCTGGCCATCGGCCGCGCTGGCGTACAGGGTGCCACGCGCCTCGTAGCGGCCGGCGGCAGCGACCTGCAGCGGCAGGCTGACCCGCCGGCTTCGCGTGTCCGGCGTGGCCTGGCCGGCGAAGCGCGCCGTCGGCTGCGCCACGGCGAACGCCACCTTGGCATCGCGCAGCACGCCATCGGCCTGGGCGAACACCTGCAGCTCCCAAAGGCCCTGGGCGGTGCCCACATCATCCGGAACACGCACCTGCGCCTGCAGACTGCCATCGCGGGCGCGCGTCAGGCGTTGCGGCCAGCTGCGGCCGTCGGGAGCGACCAGCAGTGCTTCCCCGCCGAGGCCGCCACGGCGCGCCCCTGCCTGTAGAGAACCGGCGCCGTCCTCGACCAGCCGGGCCTGCAGCTGCACGCTGCCGCCCGCCAGCACCCGCGCCTGGCTGGCCTGCACGTCCAGCCGCAACGGGCTGTTGGGCTCCAGCACCTGCACCACGTAGCGGCCCTGCGCCTGCGCACTCTGCAGCTGGTAGACACCGGCGCTGCCGGCCGCGCCGGTCCGCAGCATGCGGCTGCCCTCGCTGGCCGGCATGCCCGTGTCCTGCAGCTGGCGCGCATCGACGCTGCGGGCCATGCGGCTGTGCCCGGCCGGATCGCGCACCCGCAGCGCGCTGGCAGGCAGGGCGCGTGCGCCCGGCGCGGGGCTGAGCTGGATCACCGCATCCGGCGCGGTCAGGGGCAGGGCGAGGCCACGCTGCAACTGCGCACCGTCGACCTGCTGCCAGTAGCTTCTGCTCACGGCGGTATAGGCGCCCGGGGCCTGCAGGGCCTGCGCCGGGTCCAGCGCCCAGGCGAAGGCCAGCGGTGTGCGCTCGCTTTCATCGGCAGGCAACGGCGCGGCGACCAGTGCGGTGGGTACCTGGTCACCGGCTGCGGCAGCACGCATCGGCCGGGCAGCGTCTGCGGGTGCCGCAGACAGGATCGCCAGCACGGTGGCGCCCAGCACAGTGGAATGGATCGTCATGGTCGTCGTCCTCACGGGGTCAGATCGTTGCGCAGGAGGGTCCCGAGGCCGAAGCATTCGCGGCGGCTCTGGTTGTGGCTCAACGGCTCGGCGCCGCGGGTGCGCGCCGTGTCGGTGAACCATGTGGTGCCGGCTGCCTTCTGGCTGCTGCACTCCAGGAACCCGTCCGAGCATGACGACAACCAGTTCCGGGTGAACTCCAGGCCGACGTTTTCTGCATAACCCCCGCAGTAGCTGTCTGCGTCCCACACTGCCGATTGAACATCGCTGCCGACCACGGCGCGGAATGGCTTTGGCAGCGCCGGCCGCCCCGCGGTGCCGTACAGGTTCTGCGCATTGTACGTGGCCATGTGGCCGACCTGCTGCTGGCGCACGCCGTCGCTGCTGAAGCCCAGCAACCAGCCCAGCGAGGTTTCGAAGGTGTTGCCGTTGATCACCGCGTCGGCCAGCGGCGTACCTGCCGAGGAAGGCGCCAGCGCGGTCACCCTGCGCACGGCGCGGATGATCGCTGGATATCGGCTGTCGTAGGTCGGATTGGACAGGATCCAGCGCATCACATTGCCGCCGTTGGAATGGCTGATGACGTCCAGCCGGGTGATGCCGTGGCTGTCGATGAAGCGGCCCAGCTGCTCGGCCAGGCAGCCGGCGGCTGCCGGCTTCCACATGTATTGGGTGAAGTCGCAGTTGATGACCACAACATTGCGGCTGTCCGGCAGGCCTTGGCTGACGGTGTCGATGATCGCCGGCTGCCAGTAGTCGCGGGTCGCGTTGGTCTGGGCGCCCGTGCCATGTACGAAGGCCACGCCGACCACATCCGCCGCCCCTGCGGCCGGTATCCCCAGCCCGAGCAGAAGGGCCAGCAGGGTACGTCCTGTTGCAATGCTGCGCATCGCGTCTCTCCCGTGTCAGTGGATCCCCCCGATCCGGCTGTGACCTGATGCTCGTCGCGAATGCCTGTGAAAGTCCGTGCGCTACGGCCGGGTTCGCACGATTGGCCGCACGGTCCGACACCTTGCCTTTCCCGCCCGATGACCCTGCACGATCTGGCTGCAGGGCCGCTGGATGCTGCGGCGTCGGGGCAGGACTGCGATCATGTCCGCCGAATCCTGTTCCGAGTTCGTCCATGGTGCCCCTCCCCTGCCTCGCCCGCCCGCTGCCCGCACTGGCACTGGTGCTCGCTCTCGCTCTGGCCGGTTGCGCAGCCACCGGTGACAGACCCACGGCCGTTGAGGCCAGCGTCACCACCCGCGCCGTGGGTTACCTGGCCGCCGACGCGGTACCGGCCAGCCTGCAGCTGGTGCCCGCGCCGCCCGCCGCCGGCTCGGCCGCCTTCGCACTGGACGAGCAGGTCAGCCGACAGGCGCGTGCGCTGCGGGAAACACCGCGTTTCCTGCAGGCCACGGCGGATGCCGAGCTGGCATTCCCGGCCGGTGCGAACCAGTTTTCCTGCGCGATCGATCTGGACGTGGATGCCGAACACACCCCAGCGCTCTACCGCCTGCTCGAGCGCAGCCGCATCGACGCCAGCGCGGCCACCCGGGCGGCCAAGCACAGGTATCAGCGGCCGCGTCCGTTCACGGTCAATGGCGAACCGACCTGCACACCGGCCGACGAAACCGCGCTGCGCGGCAACGGGTCCTATCCTTCGGGCCATACCGCGATCGGCTGGGCGTGGGCGCTGATCCTCTCGGAAATCGTGCCCGAGCGTGCAGACGCCATCCAGGTGCGCGGCCGCAACTACGGCGAGAGCCGGCTGGTGTGCAACGTGCACTGGCAGAGCGACATCCTCGAAGGACGCTTCATGGGTGCGGCGGCCGTGGCGCGGTTGCACGGCAACGCCGCGTTCCAGCAGGACCTGCAGGCCGCGCGCCGCGAGATCGCCCTGGCCCACCGCGCAGGACGCCACGCGAGTCGCGACTGCGCGGCTGAAGAGGCCGTACTGAAGGTGCGTCCGGCCAGCGCGCTGTAACCGGCGTCCGTTGCGAAGGGGTGCTGCGCGATCATTCCTGAGGGTCACTGACGGCAACCTCCTGTTCCACGCCCGGGCCATCGGCGCCAGAGTGGCTCCCCCAACCCGGAGCCCTGCCCATGTCGCTGCGTCCGTCCCTCTGCGTCCTCCTCATCCTCGGCGCCGCCGCGGCCCTGCCGGCATCCGCCGCACCCGGAGGCTATATCGCACCGGCCGATACCCTCGACGCCGTTGCCCTTCTGCCCTCGCCTCCGGCCGCCACCTCGGCCGCCATGGCCCTGGATCTGGAGGTCAGCGCGCAGGCCCTGGACGCATCATCGGCGGCGCGCCGTGCACAGGCCACTGTCGATGCCGACATGGCGTTGCCCGCAGGCCCATCGCTGTTCACCTGCGCGGTCGGCGTGCAGATCACTGAAGCGGGCACGCCCGCGCTCTATCGCCTGCTCCGCCTCACGCGCAAGGACGCCAAGGCGGCCGTGGCCGCGGCCAAGGAACACCATGCACGGCCGCGGCCTTCGGCAACCAACGGCAGGCCGAACTGCAGCGGCACGCCGGACCTTCCCGAATCCTATCCCTCCGGACACGCCACGGTCGGTGCCGTGTGGGCGCAGGTGCTGGGTGAACTGTTTCCCGAGCGGGTGGTGGCGATCGAGCAGCGTGGCCGTTCACTGGGCGACAGCCGTCTGATCTGCAACAAGCATTGGCACAGCGACGTCGTCCAGGCACGTACAGTGGCGGCCGCGGTCACCGCGCAGCTGCATGCCGCACCCGCTTTCCAGCGCGACCTGGCCCTGGCGCGGGAGGAAATCGCACGGACGGGGAAGGACACCGGCAGCCGCGACTGCGCGGCTGAAGAGGCGGTGCTGAGGGAGCGCCCGGCCAGCGCGCTGTAAGGCGGCCGCAGGCAGCGCCGGGCAGTGCCCGGCGCTGCGGACGCACCGCTTAGAACTTCGCGGTGAACTCCAGGCCGAACGTGCGCGGCTCGTTGAGGAAGCCGGTCAGGTTGTTGAAGTCGATCGCACCGACGACCCGGGTCTGATCGGTCAGGTTGCGACCGTACACGGCGACGTCGTACTGGCCGTAATCCCAGTTGTAGCCCAGGCGCAGGCCACCTTCCAGCGAGCTGCGGCTGCGGAACTCCGGTGACTCGTACAGGAAGAAGTTGACCGCGCTCTTGTAGGCCCAGTCGGTATACACGTAGAACTCGCTCGAGTCGTTCACCGGGAAGCCGGCGCGCAGGGTCAGGTTGTGGATCCACCTGGGCGCCTGCGGCAGCGGATTGCCGTTGACCAGTGCGAAGGTGCCGCCGCCGATCACCGTGGTCGGATCGGTGATGGTGCAACCGCCGCCGCACACCGCCACCGCCAGGTCGCGGTCCTTGATCTCGGTGTCGTTGTAGCTGCTGCCCAGGGTCATCAGCACGGTGTCGGTCAGGTAAGCCTCCAGGTCCAGCTCGAAGCCCTGGCCGAGGGTCTTGTCGGCATTGAGCAGCGTGGCCGTGTTGTTGGTACCGCCGACGGCGATCAGCTGCTGGCCGTCCACGTCGTAGCGGAACACGTTGAAACCCAGGCGCGCGCGGCGATCGAACAGATCGGCCTTGATGCCGGCTTCGTAGGAGATCACTTTCTCCGAATCGGCCTGGGTGACACCGCCGAAGGCCAGCCGGCCCTGGATGGACGGCGCGCGGAAGCCCTTGGCCACGCGCGCATAGGCGTTGACGTTGTCGGTGAGCTGGTAGACACCGCTCAGATCCCAGCTGACGTCATCCACATCGGTGTCGGCCAGGTACGGGCCGCTGACCGGCGTGCCACCCGGTACCGCCTGCAGCACGCTGGCGGTGAAGTCCTTCTTGTCCTGCGTGTAGCGCACGCCGCCGCGCAGCTTGAAGCGCTCGGTCACGTCGAAATCGCCGGAGGCGAAGGCGGCCCATGCCTTGTTGCGCTGGCTCTGCACGGCATGGCCGGTCTGCGGGTTGCCGGGGGTCAGCGAGTCGTAGTTGAAGCTGTCGATGGTGACGTCTTCATCGAAGTAGAACACGCCCGCCTGCCAGTCGAAGCGGCCCCACTCATTGGATTCCACACGGAATTCCTGCGTCCACTGGCGGTGGTGCGGCAGGCCGTCGGCCGACTCGGACGGGAACGGGATCAGGCCCGGGCCGGAGTTGCCGGCGCCGAGGAAAGCGGCGCCGTAGCCACCGTCCACGTCACCGTGGTTGAGCGACTCGGCGGTCTCATACCCGGTGATCGAGTGCAGCGTCACCGGGCCCAGGTTCCACTGCAGGCGCGCGCTGCCGCCCCAGGTTTCCAGCTCGGAGAAGTTCAGGCCGTCGGTGGCGACCTTGTCACGGTCGAAATTCTCCACCAGCGCGTTGCTGCCCGGCTGCAGGATGTTGGCGCGGAACAGGCGTGCGGTGCCGTTGAGCTTGCGCTTGTGCAGGTTGAACAGGCCTTCGAAGGCGTCGCCCTCATACAGGAACTGCACGCGACCGGCGGCTTCGTCGTAGCCCTCGAAGCCGTCGCTCGGTGCATTGGCCACCGTGTTGTCCACGTAGTTGTCGCGGCGCTGGTAGAGGGCGGAAACGCGCGCCGACCAGCGATCGGTCAATGGACCGCCGTAGGCGCCCTGGGTGTTCCACGTGTTGTAGCTGCCGTAGGAGACCTTGACGTAGCCATCGGCATCCTGCGAGGGACGCGCCGAATCGAACTTCACCACGCCGGCCGGCGTGTTGCGGCCGAACAGCGTGCCCTGCGGACCGCGCAGCACTTCCACGCCGGCCAGGTCGAACAACGGGAAGCCCTTGAGCAGCGGGCTTTCCTGCACCACGTCGTCATACACCAGTGACACCGGCTGCGAGGCATTGAGATCGAAATCGGTATTGCCCAGGCCGCGGATGTAGAAGCGCGGGAAGGCACGTCCGTAGGACGATTCGATATTCAAACTGGGCACGCGCGCGGCCAGGAAACGGATGTCATCGCCGGCCGAACCGAGCACGTCCAGCTTTTCACCCTGGATCGCGGTGATGGCCACCGGCACGTCCTTGGCGTTTTCGACACGGCGCTGGGCCGTGACCTGCAGCGCATCCAGAGCAACCGGATCCTTGCCGGCCGGTGCCTGCTGGGCGGCGGCCGAAAGCGGCAGCAGAGTGGAAAGAGCGAGAACGAGCGGACGCACGACCGGTCGGCGGTCGTGGACGGAACGGTTCGGGGACATGGCGGTAGGCTGTGTTGGGAAGGGTGGTGGAACGGCGCTACCTGATAATTGTTGCAATACAACACGCGCGTCGCAAATGCCGACCGTTCATGGCCGGTCCCGCTAGACTCGCCCCACCCGCCTTTTCGTGGACCCGCAGCGATGACCCAGTGGTACTTCCATGTTCCCGGCCAGACCGACCGCGTCGGGCCGCTCGATGATCTCGCTGCCCAGCGCTACGCGCAGGCCACTCCGCAGGCGAAGACCTGGTGCGAGGGCATGAGCGGCTGGATGGCCATTTCCGACGTGCCCGAGCTGCGGGCCGATGCCGCGGTGCCCGGTTCCGTGGCACCGCCGCCGTTCCCGCCCCGGGACGCACGCACCCGGCGCGCTGACGACATCGATTTCCGCATCGTGGGCCATGAGATGCAGTTCGTCGAGATCGAGCTGGACCCGGGCGAGAGTGCGGTGGCCGAAGCGGGCGCGCTGATGTTCAAGGATGCCGCCGTGCAGATGGACACGGTCTTCGGCGATGGGTCGCACAGCGGCCCCGGCGGTGGATTCATGGACAAACTGATGACTGCCGGGCGCCGCGTGCTCACCGGTGAAAGCCTGTTCGCCACGCTCTACACCCATACCGGCCAGGGCAAGGCCAAGGTGGCCTTCGCCGCGCCCTACCCCGGCACCGTGCTGCCGATGCGGCTGGACGAGCATGGTGGCCGGCTGATCTGCCAGAAGGACAGCTTCCTGGCCGGCGCACGCGGGGTGCGCATCGGCGTGCAGCTGCAGCGCCGGATCATGACCGGGCTGTTCGGCGGCGAGGGCTTCATCATGCAGAAACTCGAGGGCGATGGCTGGGTGTTCATCCATGCCGGTGGCTGCGTGGTCGAGCGTGAACTGGCGGCCGGTGAGCGCGTGGACGTGGATACCGGCTGCGTGGTGGCCTACCACGCGGGGGTGACCATGGACGTGCGCCGGGTGGCCGGCATCAAGAGCATGCTGTTCGGCGGCGAAGGCGTTTTCCTGGCCACGCTGACCGGTCCGGGCAAGGTCTGGCTGCAGTCGCTGCCGTTCTCGCGCCTGGCCGGACGCATGTGGATGGCCGCACCGCAGGCCGGCGGCAAGCGCCGCGGCGAAGGCGGCGGGCTGGCCGGCATGCTGGGCGGCGACAAGGGCTTCTGAGCGCCGGTACCGCCGCGCGCGATGATTGCCGGCGTTACGGCAGGGTCCGCTATGCTGGCGCACTTTCCCGCTGCGTCCCCTTGCCGATGACCGTTTCCCGCACCCGCCTGCTGCTGTCCGTTGCCCTGCTCGGCCTGCTGGCCGGTTGCGGGGGCGACCCCGTGCGCCCCGCTCCGCCGCCTGTCACGACCGTGGTGCCGGCGGCCAAGCCGCTGAAGATCGGCGTGGCGCTGGGCGGCGGCGCCGCCAAGGGCTTTGCGCATATCGGGGTGATCAAGATGCTCGAGGCCAACGGCTTCGAGCCGGTGGTGGTGGCCGGCACCAGTGCGGGCAGCGTGGTCGGCGCGCTGTATGCCAGCGGCATGGATGCCTTCCAGATGCAGACCAGGGCCGTCGCTCTGGACGAGGCCAGCATCCGCGATGTGCGCCTGTTCTCCGGCGGGCTGGTACAGGGCCAGAAGCTGCAGGACTACGTCAACCAGCAGGTCGGCAACCGCCCCGCCGAGCGCCTGCGCAAGCCGTTCGCGGCCGTGGCCACCAACCTGGAAACGGGCGAGCGCGCGGTCTTCGTGCGCGGCAACGTGGGCCAGGCGGTGCGCGCATCCAGCAGCATTCCCGGCGTGTTCGAACCGGTGAAGATCGGCAGCCACAATTTTGTCGACGGCGGCGTGGTCAGCCCGGTGCCGGTGGATGCCGCGAGGCAGCTGGGCGCCGAGTTCGTGATCGCCGTGGACATCTCCAGCAAGGCCTCGGGCAAGACCCCGGTCGGCATGCTCGGGATCGTCAACCAGTCGATCGCGATCATGGGACAGCGCCTGGGCGAGCAGGAGCTGGCGCGTGCCGACATCATCATCCGCCCGCGCGTGCTGGACATCGGCGCCGCCGATTTCAGCCAGCGCGGCACCGCGATCCTGGAAGGCGAGAAAGCGGCGATGGCTGCGATGCCGCAGATCCGCGCGAAGATCGAGCAGATCCAGCGTGCGCGGGCCGCTGCCCTGCTGCCGCCGGCCGCGCCGAAGCCCAAGTGCGAGGCCCCTTCGCGACTGGGCCGGATGCTGGGCCGCGATCCGAAGTGCGGGGGCTGACGCCCGCGGTGCGACCTGTCAGGCTGACATCGCCGGGCCGGGCTGACCGGCCTGCAGACTGATCTGGGCGTCCTGCACCGCAGGTTGACTTCCGCGGTGCTGTTCAACGGCAGCGACCTGCTGGAACGACTGCTCCAACGGTTGAGCGATCGCGTCACACGTGGGCATATGTGCGCGCTTGTGCAGGAAATCCGCCATCCCCCCCTCGACCACAAACACCCTCTCCCCGCTTTCCAGAGATGGGGTCCTGGTGTTCAACACCACGTGGTCCACGCGCTCAAGCCCGCTGCACACCGCCAGCGCGGTCAGACTGGAGGCCATGCAGGCGCTGTGCGTATCCCACGGCTTGCCCGCGGCCGAATCCAGTGCGCGTACACCCTCGGCACACTGCTGCCAGAGCGCATGGCGTGGGTGGCCGGGCACGGTGAAGTCGATGGAGGCGTGCAACTGCCCGGCAGGCACCATCCGGGGTTCGGCATCGGAGATCAGCCACGGGCTGCGGACGATGGGACGGTCGCGGTTGGGATCGTCCGGATGAAACTGCTGGCGGAGCGCCTCGCGCTGCTGCCGGACATCATGGGCGTCGTCCAGATGATGTAGCACGGCGGGATCGGTGACATCCCGGCGTCCCAGCGGAATACCCACGCCCGGAACCGGAACCGGCACGACGCCGGCCTGTACGGTCACCGGAGCAGAGACCTGCACCGTCCAACGGCCTTCGTCAGTCCGCTGGTACATGCTGCCGTTGTAGAGAATGGTGTCAGGATCGATGTTGGAGACCGGATTCATCCCGTGCGGCGCGCGCGCGAGCGCCATGTCCCGGACGTAACCCTCGGGATCATCGATGAGCTCGCGATACTTGCCGAGGATGAGCGCTGTGGTCTCTCCCATGCGATCAAGCCCGCGGCGGTTGTTGTCCAGGAGCATGGACCAGACCTGGTCGGCCTCCGCCTCACCGCCGTGTTTACGCGCGGCTTCGAGGAGTTTGTAGGGCGTCCAGGCGGAGGGATCGACCCTGATCTCTCTGAAAGCGAGGTCATGGCAATCCTTTATATCCTTGACAGGCAGGTTCAGAGCCAGATCAGGCCGGCCACTATCGAAGGCAGCCTGCCGGCGCAACACATCACGCCGCACAAGCTCCACTCCGAATCGCTGCCAATCGCTCTCTGACATGTTCAGGCCATCAACACGTGCTTGGCTAGCCGCGAAGCTATTTGCTGTGGCACCCGGTGCATTATCATTTCTAACAACACCCAAGGCGAGAAGGCCATAGCCGTCATTCCCTTCCTTCTGCGCCAGATAGTTGAAATAGAGCTCCCGGTTACCCGCTGTTGCGTATTGTTGAAGGATAAGCAAATCTGCTTTTTTCAGCTCCGCACTCACTTATGGGATCCTCCGTCCGCATTCGCCCCACTGCGCAAACTTCTCAAGAATATCGATCTTGCTCGGTCCTCGATGCGCTGCCAGTCGGTTAGGCCAACGCGCACATAATTGATGCTGACCTGAGTGTTGTGGTCCGGGATGGCGAAGGTATGATCACAATCAGGAAGTCCATACACATCATTTCTCACCATCTTCCCATCCCGATACTCCACACCTGTCCCGACGACGTTGCGAGAAGTGCACTTTATAACGGTTTCGACATCTCCATTTTTGCCGCGCTTTAGGAACCAGTCCCTGTTCCAATTGTCCTGCATACCAGGAGCCGATTCCGGGAGACCGTTTCGTCGGTGGTATTCTCGTATCCGGTCCATGTCGGCATAGTACGGAGTCAGCCCGTTAACAGGCTCGCCGAGCTGACGTCCTTCAAGAGAAGCCGCGGGGTTGTCAGGCAAATAGTTCGTATTCGTGTAGGTGTTGCGCATCGCCTGATGGATGTCGATGCGATCGATATAGTGATAGCTCACCGCTACCGTTCTTGTTGACACGTCCAGTTTGAGATTGCTCCGTTCACCCGGCAGGAACGCCTCAAGCGACGGGTATTCCAGCGCCAGCGCAAAGCTGCCGTCGAATTCGGTGCCCATCTGGTTGTCGAAATAGTTCTGAGGGAGCTCGAGCAGATACGGCCCTACACAGGCCTGCTTGATCGGCACAGGGACGGCGGTAGGGTCCTGAGGACCGGTGCTTCTCACCCTCACACACCCTTGCGCGTTGGTCTGTGTTTCGAGCACCGGATTGGGCGGCTCGCTTGCGCGGCAGGCTGAAAGTGCGAGCATCATGGATACCAGCACGCTGGCGCGCCTTCCTTCATGTTTCATCATGTCGCGCTTCCGTGATTTTTTCATGATTTTTTGAGTAGAGCGTGGTAAGTATCGCGTTCGCACTGCCCAGAATCTAGACGTCGTGCAGTGCGTTCAGCGGTTCTTTTCTTATGATTGCCTTGGCTTTGTAACGTCGCCCCTTGATGCTGGAACGGAGCTACTCAGGCATCGTAACTCTTGGGAGTTTCCAGTTACTGCCCAGCACGATCCACATGATCGTTCACTTCTGCCTCCGTCGGTTATCAGAGTGGACCTGTGCAGGCCCGCGAAGGCTTCGCTCGAAGAGCATCCGCGCACGCTCTTCAATGCGACGCCAGTCGGGAAGGCCAATCCGCGCATAGTGCAGACGTACCTTCGTGTCATGCTCTTCAAGCGTGAAGATGTGTTCACAGTAAGGGAGCTCATGCGCCTTGTTCTTAGCTATCTTTCCATTTCTGTACTCGACGCCCGTCTCTTTCACATTGCGCGAAGTGCATTTGATCACCGTTGTCACCTCACCAGTTTCGCTGCGCCGGAGAAACCAGTCCTTGTGCCAACGGTCCTGCATGACAGGCGCCGATTCTGCCCGGCCATGCTCGCGCTCGTAAGCACGTATTCTGGCCATATCGGCGTAGTAGGGGGTCAGGCCAAAGATCGGCTCACCCAACTCACGCCCCTCCAGAGAGGCTGCGGGATCGTGTGGTTCAGACACCATGTTGCTGTAGGAGTTTCTCATTGCCTGACGGATATCGATTCGGTCGATGTAATCATAAGTAACCGTGACCGTTCTGATTCCCACATCGACAGAGATATTGCTCCGCTCTCCCGGCTTGAAAGGCTTCAATGAGGGATATTCCAGCGCCAGCGCGAAGCTGCCATCGAACTCCGTCCCCATCTGGTTATAGAAATAGTTCTGCGGCAGTTCCAGCAGGTAAGGCCCGACACACGCTTGCTTGATTGGTACCGGGATGGCCGCAGGGTCTTGAGGACCGGTGCTTCTCACTCGGACGCAGCCCTGTTCGTTGGCCTGCGTTTCCACCAGGGGAACGGGCGGCTCGCCGGCGCTGCAGGCGGTCATCGCCCAGGCCATCAGCACAGTCAGTGCCTGGCGTGACAGGGCGAGCATGCGTCGGGTGGCCCGGCAGGATCGTGGCGATGACATGAGGGCAACCCGCTCCTAGCTGTAGGCAATGCGGCACACCCCTCGCGGAGCGTCGGGGCGCCACTGTGGATCTTCGCACCGCCCGCGTACCTGGCACAGGCATGCTGCCCTGCATTGGGCAAGGAAGCCTTCAACCGGGCCGCTGTGCCTGGCGTCACCGCTCAAGCCCTGCCGACGTCGGCCCCCTCATTCGACGCCAGTTGCGTCAGCCCTGCTGCGGCCCCGTTCAGCGGGCCGGCGGATGCCCCATCGCTCGCATGCGCTTCGCCCGATCGTCGCGGCGCGCCTGCGCATGACGCTGCGCGCTGTCCTGCAGCTGCGCCATCGCATCGCCCGGCACCCACAGCTGGTGCCGCGCGCGGGTCATGGCCAGGTACGCCGCACGCACCGGGTTGTAGGGCAGCCGCGCATCCTGGCCGGTGCTGAAGCAGCAGTCGGACATCGCCACCACATCGGCCTGCAGGTTCTTCGCGTGCTGGGCCAGGCACAGCATCACGGTGCAGGTCTCCAGCGGCACCAGCCGCGCGGACAGCCGCTCCAGCGCGGCGGCATCGAAGCCGTCGGAGAACATCACCGCGATCTCCGGCTGGCCGCGTTGCCCGCAGGCCGCCACGAACGCGTCCCAGCGCCGCGTAGGCCCGCCCTCGCGCACGCTGCGCCAGGCGTCGATCGGTCCCTGCGCATCCTTCTGCAGCACCCGCAACGAGGCCGGGTGCACATGCACCTGTGCACCGCGGGCGACCAACTGCGTGGCCTCGCGCAGCAGGCGCCATACGCTGCCATACAGGCGCATGCCGCCCACCGGCACCTGTGCCCACGCCGCGTACTGCCGCACACCGGTGGCACGGTCATGCGCCCCGCTGAAGCGCTCCGTCGCTCCGGCCGCCTCGTCCAGCGCCAGTGACTGGTTGACCAGTCCATCCACCTGGCTGCCCTGGCGCACGGACTGGTGCATCTCCAGCACCTTCGCCGAGGACCAGCGCGAGGCGCGGCCAACGAGCCGCTGGTGCGGATCACCCAGGCTCACCACGCCGGGTGCATGGCGCGACAGCAGCTGCTTCCAGGCCGGGCTGAGGTCATGCGCCTCATCCACCAGGACCATGCCCATCGCCACCGGGAGGTCGATGCCGCGCAGCCACAGCCATTTGCCGATGTGCCCCACGTTGAGGCTCAGGCAGCTGCCCTTCTGCACCACCGGATCGAACATGCAGCGCCAGACGTGTTCTGCCGCGGCGACATAGGGTGCGGCGTCGACCATCGCCCAGGGCAGCGAGCGCTGGAAGTGCCGGGGCTCCAATGACGGCGCGGCCGAGGCGCACCAGCGGTTGATGCCATCGAAGGCGGTCATCAGCACCTGCTCCGGCGTGCGCTGGCCGATGCCGCGCAGGCCGATGCGCGCCACGATGTCGCGCAGCGCGAGCGTGCTCTGCCGGTAGGTCGGGGCGAAGCCCGCCAGCTGCCCGGTGCGCGCCGCGTGCTGCACGATCGCGTTGGCGAACTCGATCTGGGTGAGCAGCCGGGTCGCCGCATCGGCCGGCACGCGCGGGCGGAAGGCTTCCACCTGGCCGCGCGAAGGCGCCACATAGGTATAGCGGCCGGGCCGCGCGTCCAGCAGGGCCAGCACGAGATGCCCCTTGCCGGTACCTGCGTAGCCTTCCAGATCGATCAGCTCATCCGGATTGGCCGCGATGGCGCGCAGCACGCGGGCCTGGTCGGAGGTGAACAGGCCACTGCGCTCGACCGCCCGCGCGTCGCTGCGGGGCGCCTGCACGGCCGCGCTCTCGTCTTCCAGCCCAACCGCGCTGCCCGCCTGTGCGGGAAACCGGATCACGTGCCCGGTCACGGTGGTCAGGCACGCGGACTGGAAGGGCTCGCCCGGGTACCGGGTGGGATCGGTGGCGACGAAGGCGTCCACGGCGTCGTCCGGGGCGAGCAGGACGCCGCGCACCGCCAGATCGGCCAGCCAGGCGTCGAGCTCGGCCTGCCCGGCCCCGCCGGTCCCGGCCAGCTGCACTGCGCTGGCCGCGTCGGCGGCGAACAGCGCGCACGCGTCGTGCAGCAGGCGTTCGAGCTGGGCCGGAGCATGCGCCTGCGTGCGGCAGAGCATGGCAGCCAGCAGCCCGGCCTGTTCAAGCGGCGTGGCCGGTGCCTGGCCGCGCGCAAGATGGCGTACCAGCGATGCACGGCGCAGGGGCAGGAAATGGGCGGGGGGAGACGGGCGGGCGATATCGGGCATTTCAGACGTCTTGACGGGCGCTGCAGCGTGCGCCGCTTGGAGCACGATGCTCGGCTACCGGCTGCGCCTCGTCAAACACGCCGGCGCACACCATTCACCGTATTACGGCTCCAGCTGCGAGAGCGGCAGCGCCCGGAACGGCTTCACCGTGCGCAGCACGAAGCTGGAGTTCACATCGGCCACGCCGGCGGCGTTGAGCAGCTTGTCCAACAGGAAGCGCGAGAAATGCTCCAGGTCACGCACGTAGATCTGCAGCAGGTAGTCCATGTCGCCGGTGAGGGCGTGGCAGGCGACCACTTCATCCCAGTCCACCACGCTGTCGGCGAAGCGTGCGATGGCCTCCTGGTCATGCTTCTCCAGCTGCACGCGCACGAACGCCTGCAGGCCCAGGCCGATCTGCCGGGGTGCCAGCCGCGCACCGTACCCGGCGATCACGCCCTCGCCCTCCAGGCGCTGCAACCGGCGCAGGCAGGCTGAGGGGGACAGGTTCACCCGGGTGGCAAGTTCGGCGTTGGTGGCACGGCCGTCGCGCTGTATTTCCGCAAGGAGCCGTAGATCCGTGCGGTCGAACTGGACGTCAGCTGCCATTGCTGCCTCGCACCACGGGATGGACGCAATGATATTGCGCCCTGACGCCATCTGCGCGCAACTTTGCAACCCTGTTGCGCGGGCCCTGCCCTAGCATCGGTGGACACCCTGAAGGAGCGCCCCATGGACCAGACCGCCCCCCGCCGCGTCGAGCACCAGCAGACCGACAAGGGCTACGTGCCGGTGTACACCACCGCCGTGGTGGAGCAGCCCTGGGACAGCTACAGCGCCGACGACCATGCCACCTGGCGCACCCTGTTCCAGCGCCAGCGCGAACTGCTGGTGGACCGTGCATGCCGTGAGTTCCTGGACGCCCAGGACGCCATGGGCATGAGCGCGCACGAGATTCCCCGCTTCGAGCAGCTCAACCAGGCCCTCCAGGCTGCCACCGGTTGGACGCTGGTCGGCGTGGAAGGCCTGCTGCCGGAGCTGGATTTCTTCGACCACCTGGCCAACCGCCGCTTCCCGGTCACGTGGTGGATCCGGCGTCCGGACCAGATCGATTACATCGCCGAGCCGGACATGTTCCATGACCTGTTCGGTCATGTGCCGCTGCTGATGAATCCCGTCTTCGCCGACTACATGCAGGCGTACGGCCGCGGTGGCGTGAAAGCGCATGCGCTGGGCCCGGAGGCGCTGCAGAACCTCACCCGGCTGTACTGGTACACGGTGGAGTTCGGACTGATCAATACGCCGGAAGGCCTGCGGATCTACGGTGCGGGCATCGTCTCGTCCAAGGGCGAATCGCTGTACGCACTGGAGTCGGCGGCACCGAACCGGATCGGTTTCGATCTGGAGCGGATCATGCGCACGCGCTACCGCATCGATACGTTCCAGAAAACCTACTTCGTCATCGAAAGCTTCGAGCAGCTGATGCAGGCCACCGCTCCGGATTTCACGCCGATCTATGCGGGCCTGACCGATCAGCCGCACCTGCCGGCAGGCCAGGTGCAGGCAGACGACCGTGTGTTCCAGGCCGGCACGGGCGAAGGGTGGGAAAGCGGCGGCGACGTGTGAGGCCGATGGACTTTCCAGTGAGCGGTTTTTGACAGCGTGGAATTGATGCCAGCTATCTAATCATCCAGCAATCCACTGCGTCGTACACGACGCACATGCAGGGAGCTGGATGTCCACGCTGAAGATCAAGTTCAAGTTCGAGAACGGCTCCGCCGATTCGCATGTCCTCAATGCATATGATGCCGCCCAGGCTTTGAATGGCATCGCGCGTGCGCTGAACATCACCCTGCACGCGTTTCTCAACGATGAAGTGAAGAAGCAGGGCGACGCCGCCAGCGGCGTCGAAGTGTTGCTCACCGCACCGAAGCCAGGAAGTTTCATCTACGAACTCGCGATGAATTTCGGCGAGCTGGTCGGGGCTGGGCTCACCTATGATTTCATCAAGCACGCGTTCAACGAAGCCATCGGCAACGACCTGGATGATACCCACAGCGTCGCACTTCAAAAGCGTATCGAACCGACCCTCGGTGAACTGCCTGCGGGGCTGGAGACCGCTCTGCTCGACGTGCACCGGCCCATCGCGCAGTCACCTGCGATGAAACTCACGGTGATGCGTCCACGCGGCGAGGTCCTTGCGGTGTTCGACAGCGAGAGCATCCGTCAGCTGCAGCCGGTCGTCGTTGATCTGGACGGTGCCACGTTCGGCCACGTCACCCGCTACAACACGCTGAGCAGGTGGGGGAAGCTGTACAGCCGGGAGGAGCGGCGCGTCGTATCGTTCCAGGTGGTGGATGAGCTGGACACCGCGCAACGTTCTTTGATCACCTGGTCGCTGCACCAGAACAACCTGGGCCAGCCCGGCGACATCGCACTGCAGGCGCGTGCGTTGAAGTCGCCCGGCTCACACCGCGTCAAACGCTATCTGGTCAGCCGGGTGGCGCGGGGCTGATCGCAGCTGTGCCAGGCCACTGCCTGGCATAGGGCATCACCGCGGGTACGCCAGCAGCACCACCAGGTCCTCCTCGCCGCGCTGCTGCAGCGCATGCAGGCTGCCGGGACGGGTCAGCAGCGCGTGGCCGGCGCGCACGTCGAACTGCTGCCCATCGAGCACATACGATCCTTCGCCGCTGACGATGTAGTAGATCTCGTCCTTGTGCTGCGGGTGCAGGCCGATGCCCGCGCCCTTGTGCAGCACGCGCTTGCGCAGCACGAAGGACAGTCCCTCGGTATCGGCGAAGAATGGATAGGCGGTCGTTGGCCCGGCACCGCCATGCGGACCGGGCTGGGTGCGCGCCAGCACCTTTTCATGCACGACCTGCGAGCCGTTGGCGCGGTCGCTGCCGGGCTGCGGCAGGGCTGCCGACGCAGGCGCCACGTCGCAGTCGATGTCACGCACGAGGGCCGGTTTCACTGCCGGCTGCAGCGCCACCCAGTCACGCACCAGCAGGCAGGCCACCGCCGTGGCACCGGCCGCGCTGAAGTGCGTGCCGTCGGCCTTGTTCTGCGCCGGGACGAACATGAAATAGGGCTTCGCCCCGGCCTCGCCCAGCCCACGGATCCAGTGCGTGGAGCGGGCGTTGAGGTCGATCAGCGCGACGTCCTCGCGCGTGGCCAGCTGTTTCATGGCCTGGGTGTACATGCCATGCGTGTCCAGCAGCGAACCGAAGTCGTACAACAGCCGCGCCACCGGCGTGACCAGCACCGGGGTGGCGCCCTTGTCACGCGCCAGCTGCACGTACCGCATCAGCAGCTGCGGGTAATCGTGCTGAGGATCGGTGTAACGGCTCGGGTCCTCGAACTTCGCATCGTTGTGGCCGAACTGGATCAGCAGCACGTCCCCGCGCTGCAGGTCGGCGGCGATCGCGTCCAGGCGGCCTTCGGCGATGAAGCTGCGCGTGCTGCGGCCCCCCTTGGCGTGGTTGCGGACCTCGAAGCGGGCCGGGTCGAGATAACTCTGCAGCGCCTGTCCCCAACCGGCCTGCGGTGCCCGCTCCGGCCCGTAGTCGGCCGCGGTGGAATCCCCGGCGATGAACACCTTCGCCGGTTCGGCGAAGGCGCAGGGCAGGGTCAGCACGAGAAACAGCGTGAGCAGTGTTCGCACGAGGGCCACCTTATCGGAGCGTCTTCGGGTTGCGCCGATGAGGCGCCGGGTTTACCGCGCCAGCCAGCCACCATCGACCGGCAGCACCGCACCGTTGACGTAGTCCGAGGCCGGAGAGGCAAGGAACACGGCCGCACCGGCCAGGTCGTCCGGCGTGCCCCAGCGTGCGGCCGGGATGCGGTCGAGGATCGACTTGTTGCGGGCCTCGTCGGCCCGCAGCGCGGCGGTGTTGTCGGTGGCCATGTAGCCCGGTGCGATGGCGTTGATGTTCACGCCCTTGCCGGCCCACTCGTTGGCGAGCAGGCGGGTGATGCCGGCGATGCCGCTCTTGCTGGCGGTGTAGGACGGTACGCGCACGCCGCCCTGGAAGGACAGCATCGAGGCGATGTTGATGATCTTGCCGTGGCCCTGGGCGATGAAATGCCGGCCTGCTGCCTGCGAGATGAAGAAGGCGGACTTGATGTTGACGTTCATCACGTCGTCCCAGTCCTGCTCGCTGAAATCGACCGCGTCGGCGCGGCGGATCAGGCCGGCGTTGTTGACCAGGATGTCCAGTCCGCCGAGGCCTTCGATGGTCTCGCGCACGATGCGCTCCACCGGCTCGATGCTGATCAGGTTGGCTTCGATGGCCAGGCAGCGGCGCCCCAGCGCGGTGATCTTCTCGACGGTCTCGGTGGGCGGAGCGATGCCGGCCACGGCGACGTCGGCGCCAGCGGCCGCCAGGGCGAGGGCGATACCCTGGCCCAGGCCGGTGTTGCCACCGGTGACCAGCGCGACCTTGCCTTCCAGACTGAACGGATTAGCCATTGCGGAGCATTCCTTGTGAGTGCGTTGCGGGTGCATGCCCCGGCTGCCGGCGCAGGGCGCCAGCCCGGGGGCGGAACGCCGCCGGCTGCGGGGCCGGCGGCAGGGGGTGCGGCTGCCTTACTTGAGCTGGCAGATGTCCAGCACGTGCATGTCGGTGTAATCCAGGTTCTCGCCGCCCATCGCCCAGATGAAGGCATAGTTGCTGGTGCCTGCGCCCATGTGGATGGACCACGGCGGCGAGACGACGGCTTCGTTGTTCTGGATCACGATGTGGCGCTGCGCGTCCGGCTCGCCCATGAAGTGGTAGACGCGGTCGTTCTGGCCCAGGTCGAAGTAGAAATACACCTCACTGCGGCGATCGTGCAGGTGCGGCGGCATGGTGTTCCACACGCTGCCCGGCTTGAGCACAGTCAGGCCCAGCAGCAGCTGCGAGGACTGGCACGTGGCCGGCACGATGTACTGGTAGATGGTGCGTTCGTTGCTGGTTTCCAGCGCGCCACGGTCCAGGGCCACGGCATCCTTGATGGACAGGGCCTTGGTTTCAAAACGGGCATGGGCCGGCGTGGAGGCCAGGTAGAACTGCGCCGGCGTGGCCGCATCGGCGGAAGCGAACACCACCTCTTCGCTGCCCATGGCGATGTACAGGCCGTCCTTCGGACCCAGCGTGAACACGGTGCCATCCACGGTCACGGTGCCAGTCCCGGCGCCAACGTTGATCACGCCCAGCTCGCGGCGTTCCAGGAACGGGTGGCCTGCGGCCGAGGCCGGTTCGGTCTGCCTGGGCAGCGACACCGGGCCGTTGACCGGCGCGGCACCGCCGAGCACGAAGCGCTCGTAATGGGTGTACTTCAGGGTCACCGTATCGGCGTTGAACAGGCCGTCGAGCAGGTACAGATCGCGCAGGTCGTCATTGCTGGCGCCCTTGATGGCATCGGGATGGGTGGCGTAATGGGTCTTGCAGTACATGGCTTCTCCAGAGCAGGGGGCGGGCCGACGGGTCGGCGCCAGCGCGGTTCCGGGCCATTCTAGCGATCATGGACACCGGTGTCATTTTGCGCTGCAAGGTAGGCCGGAGGATGGCCTCAGCAACGCGGGGGGACGTCGGCCGGCGGATCAGTCTTCCGGCGGCTGGCAGGAATCCCGCACGATCAGGTGCGGGCGTACGCTGGCGATGGGCATCACGGCCTGGCCTTCGGGCTGGATCAGCATCGCCGCAGCGGTGCGCCCGGTATCGCGCGTGTGGCGGCGAACCGAGGTCAGCGACGGCCACAGGCGCGAGGCCAGGGGGCTGTCGTCGTAGCCGACGATGGACAGCTGGCGGGGGATGTTGATGCCCGCGCGCAGGGCCACCTTGTAGATGCCGGCGGCCATCTCGTCGTTGCCGGTGAAGATCGCGGTGGGCCGCTGCTTGCCGAGCAGCAGTTTCTCCGCGGCGGCCACACCGGATTCGAAGGTGTAGCCGGCTTCCACGATGCGTTCCTTCGGCAGCTCGATCCCGCGCTTGGCCAGCGCTTCGATGAAGCCGGAGGTCCGCTCGTGCGCGGAGCGGTAGGCGCTCGGGCCGGTGACCAGCGCGATCTCGCGGTGCCCCAGCGACAGCAGGTAATCGGCGGCTTCGGCCGCGCCATCACGATCGTGGGTGACCACCATCTGCGACGTGTCGTCCAGCGGCAGCGAGGCGATGCGGGTGAAGCGGCAGCCCACCTCGGCCAGGGCATCGGCCAGCGCCTGGTCCTCGGAAGCACGCGGCACCAGGATCACCCCGTGCAGTTTCTGCTGCTGCACGAAGCGCAGCACCCCGTCGATGTAACCCGGGCTGCGGCTGTCGCAGGGGTGCACCACCAGTTCGAAACTCGAACCGCGCAGCGCATCCAGCGCGCCGTACTGCATGTCCACGATGTACTGCGCGGTGGGGTTGTCGTACACCATCCCGATCAGGAACGAGCGCCGGAACGCCAGCCCGCGCGCCAGCGGATCCGGCGCGTAGCCGACCTCGCGCATCAGGGCCTCGACCTTCTCGCGGGTGTCCTTGCGCACCAGCGGGGAGTTGTTGATGATCCGCGAGACGGTCTTCTTGGAGACGCCGGAAAGCCGCGCGATGTCATTGATCGTCGCGGCCTTGCCCTTGGCCATCAGGGGTGGCCTGGTGCCATCGTTGTTGTTGCGCACTGACATGTCTTGCACCCGAAAAGTCCGAGGGTCCTGCCACACGCTCAGTCGAGCGCGCGGTACCGGAAGTTGCGGAAAGTCACCGCGCCGTCGCCGGCTGCGTAGAGGGCCGGTTTCAGGGCCAGGAACTTGCCTGCCACATTGTGATGGTAACCGGACACCTCCATCTGCACCGGGTACTTTTCCCAGGTGGTGCCGTCGGTGCTGGAATGGATCGTCACGATGTGCCGGTTGTTGGTCACCCGCAGCCACAGCCGGCCGCCGGTCGCGCTGGGGGTCAGGCGGGTCGGGCGCTCCTCGCCGTAGCGGTGCATGATGAACGTCTCGCCGTTGCTGCCCACGCCTGCATACAGACGGTCGCTGTAGAACAGCAGGGCACCGCCCACCGCGCCCGGGGCGACCTGCATCTCCACCTCGAACTGGTAGGCCTTGTCGCCGGCGATGGCGGTCAGCGGCGAGCTGTCGCGCGGCGTTTCGCCCTTGCCCTGCAACACCAGGCCCGTGGGCGTGAAGCCCAGGCGGGAATACTCCTGCGGAGTGGGATTGAAGAAAGACCATTGCGGGCCAAGGCGGGTGCCGCTGAAAGTGTCCGAAAGCGCCATGCCATGCGGTCCGATCGACGTGCCTGCCGGCTTGCGCAGCGGCTGGCCCAGGTCGCCGCCCCTGGCCACGTACCAGCCGTCGGCCGTCCACTCGATGGGCTCCAGCAGGGCCTGCCGGCCCAGGGTCCAGTATCCGTTCTCGTACCCGTGGTAGATCATCCACCACCGGTTGTCGGTGCCTTCCACCACCGTGGCATGTCCGCGCGACCACCACGGCTCGGCCGCTGACCGGGTGCGCATGATCGGATTGTTCGGATCGTTCACCCAGGGGCCGTGGATCGAACGCGAGCGGGCCACGATCACCATGTGGCCGGTCGGCGGGCCGGCGGTGCCGCCCACGGCGGTGGTCATGTAGTACCAGCCATCGCGGAAGTTGATCTTGGGACCTTCCTGCGCATAGGCCTCCACATCCCAGCTTTCCGGATACGCCCAGCCGTCGTACACGTGTTTCGGGGTGCCGGCCACGCTCAGGCCGTCGTCGGCCAGCTGCACATAATCGCCGCCGCTGAGGAACAGGTAACGCTTGCCGTCCTCGCCCACGGCGTGGCCGGGATCGATGTACTTCTCCAGCCCGATGTCGATCGGCTCGCTCCACGGCCCCTTGATGTCATCGGCCCAGACCACGAAGTTGCTGCGGGTCTGGCCGGTGCGGGCCGGGAAATAGATGTAGTAGCGGCCTTCGTGCTTGATGATGTCCGGGGCCCAGATCGCGCCGACATTCTTCGTGATCGCGTGGCCCAGCGGCTGCCAGTTGACCAGGTCGCGCGAGTGCCACAGCGGCAGACCCGGGTAGGCGTCGAACGAGGACAGGGTGAGGTAGTAGTCCTCGCCGTCCTTCAGCACCGACGGGTCCGGGCGATCGCCGGCGAACACCGGGTTGAGGAACATGCCGTTGCCGAGATCGGCCTGGCGCTGGTTCTCGATGCCGCGCTTCCAGGCACCACGGTCGCTGGGGCCGGCAGCGGCGGCACCGGCGGTGAGCAGCAGGCCGGCGGCCAGCAGGCATTTCAGGGTGGATCTCAACAGCATCGTTTTCCCTCCCAGGAACGAAACGGGGGTTCACGGCGGCGGCGCCGCCGGAACCTTCAGGGGCGCGGGCCAGGCCGGCGCCCCGGGCACATCACGCGCGCAGCACCTGCGGCAGCCACAGCGACAGGGCGGGGAAGAAGGTCACCACCAGCAGCACGCCCAGGGCGGCGAACCAGAACGGCCAGATGGTGCGCATGCTCTGCCCCACGGTGATCTTGCCGATGGCCGTACCGATGAACAGCACCGAGCCCACAGGCGGCGTCACCAGCCCCAGGCCACCGGTCAGCACCAGCACCAGGCCGAAGTGGATCGGATCGATGCCGTACGCCTTGGCGACGGGCAGGAAGATCGGCGTGCAGATCAGGATCATCGGTGCCAGGTCCATGAACGTGCCCAGCAGCAGCAGCATGACCACGATCATCAGCAGCACCATGAACTGGCTGTGGGCGAAGGACTGCAGGAAGTCCACCGCGGCGGTCGGGACCTGCAGGAACGCCAGCAGCCAGCCGAACACCGCCGCCGTGGCGATCACGAACAGGATCACACCGGTGCTGCGCGCGGCATGGATCACCGTGCCGAAGAACTCCCGCCACGGCAGCTGGCGGTACAGCACGGTGGTGACCAGCAGCGCGTAGACCACCGCGATGGCCGCACTTTCCACGGCAGTGAAGATGCCGGCACGGATACCCACGAAGATCAGCGCGACCAGACCCAGGCCGGGCAGGGCGGAGACGATGCGCAGGGCCACCGCGCGCCAGCCCGGGAAGGCTTCGACCCCGTAACCGCGCCGGCGCGCCACGATGTAGCCGGTGAGCATCAGGGTGACCGTCATCAGCAGCGCCGGCACGATGCCCGCCGCGAACAGATCGGCGATGGACAGGCCGCCGCCGGCGGCGGCGGAGAACAGGATGAGGTTGTGCGAAGGCGGCACGAGCAGCGCCACCAGCGCGGCGGTGATGCTCACGTTGACCGCGAAATCGCGGTCGTACCCGCGCTTGACCATCTGCGGGATCATCGTGCCGCCGACCGCGGACACATCGGCGATGGCCGAGCCGGACACACCGCCGAAGAACAGCGAGGACAGGATCGAGACCTGGCCCAGGCCACCGCGCATGCGTCCGACGAGCGAAGACGCCAGTGCGATGAGCCGTTCGGAGATGCCGCCGCGCATCATGATTTCACCGGCGAAGATGAACAGTGGAATGGCGATCAGCGAGGCCGAGCCGGTGCCGGCGGAGATCTGCTGCACCAGCACGATGCTGGGAATGTCCAGGTAGAGCAGGGTGGCCAGTGCGGCGGCGGCCAATGCGAAGGCGACGGGAACGCCCAGCAGGAGCAGGGCCGCGAACACGGCAAAGAGAATGGCGATGCCCATGTTCAGCGGTCTCCTTCAGCGTCTTCGAGTGCAACCGGCAGCGGGTGGTGCACCCGCCACGCGCGATTGAGGGCGAACAGCACCATCAGCGCACCGCCGATGGACAGCGGCAGGTAGTTGATGCTCTGCGGCAGCGGCGCACCGGCCGTCTTGATGTCCAGGCCGTCGAGCAGCAGGACCATCGCCCACAGCGCGATGAAGCCGCCCAGCACGGCGATCACCAGCTGGGTCATCGTGTCCACCGCGCGGCGCAGCCGCGAGCCCATGTAGCCGGCCAGCAGGAAGAAGCCGAAGTGCCGGTTGGTATGCACGCCGCAGGCTGCGCCCAGGCTCATCGCCGTGCTCAGCAGCAGCAGCGTGACCGGCTCGGTCCAGCTGGGCGAATCATTGATCACATAGCGGGCGAAGACCTGCCAGCCCTGCACCACCACCAGCCCCAGCAGGGCGGCGACGGCCACGTAGATGGTGTAGTCGGCCAGGCGGTCCAGCAGGCGCTGCCCCGCGCGCGGGGCGAGCGGGGCGGTGCCCGTCGTCGTATCGGTCATGGCAGGTTCCTCAGGCGAAATCGCGGATGCGGCGGACCAGCGCGGCCAGCTCGGGTTGCTGCAGGTAGGTCTGCAGCAGCGGCTCGGCGGCCGTGCGGAAGGCGGCCATGTCCACGGCGTTGGTCTTGATGCCGAAGTCGGCCACCGCCTTGCGCGCGGCGTCTTCGGAGGCATCCCACTGCTGGCGCATCACCTTCACCGAGGCGCGCGCCACGTCCAGCAACAGCTGGCGATCGTCCGGCTGCAGCTGGTCCAGGCTGGCTCGCGACATCAACAGCACGTCGGGCGCGTAGGAGTGGTCGCTCTGCGACCAGAAATGCGCGGCCTCGAAATGGCGGCTGGAATGGAAGCTGCGCATGTTGTTCTCGGCACCGTCGATCATGTGCGTTTCCATGCCGGAGAACGTATCGCCCAGCGACATCGGCGTCGGGTTGGCACCGAACAGCCGCATCAGCTGGATGAAGATGTCCGAGGACGCCACGCGCAGCTTCAGGCCCTTCAGGTCGCCCGGTTCCACGATGGGGTGCTTGGTGTTGTAGAAGCAGCGCGCGCCCGAATCGTAGATCGCCAGGCCGACCAGATCGCGGCTCTCGAAGCCACGCAGCACCGCCTCGGCCACCCCGCCATCCAGCGCCGCGCGCATGTGCGCCACGGAATTGAACACGTAGGGCAGGCAGAGCGCCTGGGTGCCCGGGAACGCATTGTTGAGCGCACCGGAGTAGACACGGGTGATGTCGATGGCCCCGAAGCGCGCCATGTCGATCGCTTCGGATTCGCGGCCCAGCTGGCCCGAGTGGTACTGGCGCAGGCGCAGGCGACCGTTGGTCTGGCGCTCGAGCGTATCGCCGATCCACTTCACCGCGGTCACGGTGGGATAGTCCGCCACGTGCACATCGGTGGCGGTCAACAGGTGGCCACCGGGCACCAGGGCCGTGCCGCCCTGGCCGCACCCGGCCAGCAGGGGCGCTGCCATCGCGCCAAGGCTGGTGGTGAGAAAGTTTCTACGTGTGATCATCTGCGCCCTCCCGCGCGTGGTCACGGACCCGCGGCGTCAGCCGGCGGGCACCGCCTTGCAGGCAATGTCACCGAAGCCGGCGAAACGCACCAGCGCGCTCTGGCCCACGGTGATGTCATGGATACCGGTCGCGTTGCCGGTGGCGATCAGATCGCCGCGCTTGAGCGGGCGGCCACGCTGGGCCGAACGCGAGAGCGCAAAGGCGATGGCCGTACGTAGGCCCCCGGGCAGGCGCGTGGCGCCGCCGGTGCCGACCACCTCGCCGTCGATCAGCGTCTCGGCGCGCAGCTGTGCATCGTCGCGCGTGGTCCATGCACTGATTTCCGGCCCCAGCAGCAGGCCATTGTTGTTGCCGAAATCGGACACCACGACCCGCGGGCCGAGCAGGTTGATCGTCGCCAGCGGGCTGCTCGCCACTTCCACGCCGATGTACAGGCGCGCCGGCAGCGCCTCGGCCTGTTCCGGCGTCCAGCGCAGCTGCTCGGCCGGTGCATCTTCCAGCAGCTCGATCACGAACTCGGCCTCCACCGCCGCGAAGCCGCCCTCGAAGACCGGGATGTCGATGACTGTTCCACCGGTGGCATTTTTGAGTTGCCGCTTGAAGATCGGACCCAGCAGGCGGTCATCGCCCGAGGCGTCACGGCGTTCCTCGGCGATGTAGCCGACCTTCCAGCCCACCACGGCGTCGTCCCATTGGCTGATCGCCAGATCCTGCACGGCGTAGGCGCTGACCAGGTCCGGGGGGATCTGGCCCGGGAAATCGGCCAGGGAGGCGCCCTGGCGGCGGGCGTCGGTGAAGGCGCGGGCGATGGCGGCGGCCTGCGCGGCCTGTTCGGGTGGCAGGTCCATGTTGCCGGGTTCGTTGCTCAAGGAGGCTCTCCCAATGGCGTTGTTGCGCTGCGCATCGACAGCGTTCGGATGACGTGTATATGGTAAACCGGTGTCATCTGGCAATGTGCAGTGCGTCAGAAGGCATCCGCCTCCCCCGCCCCGTGCCCCTGCCCACTGCCCCGGACGTCCGCGCCCCATGAGATTGCTGCCGTTGCTCGTGTTTTTCCTGGTGTGTCACGCCACCGCGATCGGTGCCGCCTCCGCTGCGGTGCAACGCGAGGTCGGCGGGGTGGCGTCGCCTACCCCGCCCCGGGACGAGCGGCTGTTGCTGTGGCCGGCGAGGGTGCCGGGTGAGCGGGGTGCGCCCGGCACGGCACGCGAGGTCGAGCGCAGCAGCGACCCCACACAGCCGGACCGCTATGTCGACCGGGTCGACGCGCCGTGGCTGGCGGTGTACTCGCCGCCACCGCAGCGCGCCAACGGGAAGGCGCTGCTGGTGATTCCCGGTGGCGGCTACCAGCGCGTGGTGATCGACAAGGAAGGCACTGAGCTCGTGCCCGAGTGGGTTGACCGTGCCGGCTACACGCTGTTCGTGCTGCGCTATCGGCTGCCCGAGCCCGGACGCGATCGGGAGGCCGCGCTCGCCGACGCCCAGCGCGCGATGCGGGTGATCCGTCATGCCGCCGCCCCCCGGGGCCTGGATGCGCAGCAGGTGGCCGTCATGGGGTTCTCCGCAGGAGGGCATGTGGCCGCACGGCTGGCCACCGGGTTCGACCACGCCGCCTACCCCCCCGGTGACGCCGTGGACCGGCTCAGCGCGCGGCCCTCGCAGGCGGTGCTGGTGTACCCGGTGATCGACATGGGCGCATCCGCGCATGCCGGGTCCCGGCAGCGCCTGCTCGGCCGGGACCCCACCGCGCAGGACATCGCGCGCTATTCCATGCAGCAGCAGGTGCGTGCGGACATGCCGCCGGTGATGCTGCTGCATGCCGCCGACGATGCCGTCGTGCACGCGGACAACAGCCTGCTGATGGCCCAGGCGCTGGACCGCGCCGGCGTGGACCATGAGCTGCATGTGTTCGGCCGTGGTGGCCACGGCTTCGGCATGCGTACCCGCGCGGACGCCACCGCCGCCCTGTGGCCGGCGCTGGTGCAGCGCTGGCTGCTGCCCACTCCCCACCAGGACACGCCATGACCGTCGATTCTGCCGACCTGCAACGCAGGCGTTTTCTCGCTGACAGCGCGCGCTGGGCACTGGCGGCCGCCAGCGTTTCGCTGCTGCCTCCTGCCCTGGCGGCTGCGTCGCCGGTGCATGCCGATGCGCAGGTGATCGCCCGCGTGCGCAGCGGTCGCGTGCGTGGCCAGCGCGAGCACGGCATCCATGTGTTCCGGGGCCTGCGCTACGGCGCCGACACCGGCGGCTACCGCTTCCAGCCGCCACGACCTGAAGCCCCCTGGCGCGGCATCGCCGATGCGTTGGACTATGGCAGCGCCGCGCCCCAGGGCGGACGTGATGGACCGGGCAGCGAGGATTGCCTGTTCCTCAACGTGTGGACGCCCGGCCTGGGTGACGGTGGCAAGCGCCCGATCCTGTTCTACATCCATGGCGGCGCCTACAACAACGGCTCCGGCACCGACCCGCTGTACGACGGCGGCGCACTGGCACGCCGCGGCGACGTGGTGGTGGTGACGGTCAATCACCGCCTGAACGTGTTCGGCTATCTGTATCTCGGCGCACTGGGTGATCCACGCTACGCGGCCTCGGGCAATGTCGGCCAGCTCGATCTGGTGCAGGCACTGCACTGGGTGCGCCAGCACGCGGCGGTGTTCGGCGGCGATGCCGGCAACATCACCGTGTTCGGACAGTCCGGTGGCGGCGCGAAGATCGCCACGCTGATGGCCATGCCGGCGGCGAAGGGGCTGTTCCACCGTGCCTGGACCATGAGCGGCCAGCAGGTCACCGCAGCCGGACCGCGTGCCGCCGCCCAGCGCACCGCGATCGCGATGGAGAAGGTGGGCGCCACCGACATCGATGGCCTGCTGCGGCTTTCGCCCGCCGGGCTGCTGGCGGCGACCAGCGCGCGTGATCCCTCGCGCGTGGAGGACACCGGCCTGTACGTGGGGCCGGTACTGGACGACAGCGTGCTGCCGGTGCATCCCTTCTGGCCGGAGGCGCCGCGCCAGTCCGCGCACATTCCGCTGGTCATCGGCAACACCCGCGACGAGACACGCGCCTTCCTCGGCAATGACCCGGCCAACTTCACGCTCACCTGGGAGACGCTGCCGGCCAAGCTGGAAAAGCAGCAGTACGTGGACCTGCGCCCGCAGCGGGTGATCGAAACCTATCGCCGCCTGTACCCGCACTACACGCCAAGCGACGTGTTCTTCGCGGCCACCACGGCTGGGCGCTCCTGGCGCGGGGCCGTGGAAGAACTGGAAGCGCGGGCACGCCAGCCGGCCGGCGCGGCGCCCACCTGGGCCTATCAGCTGGACTGGGGCTCTCCACTCGATGGAGGGAAGTTCGGCGCCTTCCACACGCTGGACATCCCGCTGGTGTTCGACACGCTCGCCCAGCCGGGCTCACGCACCGGCGATGGTGAGGCCGCGCGCACGGTCGCCGGCGCGATGAGCGCGGCGCTGATCGCCTTCGCCCGCCACGGTGATCCGAACCACGCCGGCATTCCCGCGTGGGAACCGTACAGCCTGCCTCGGCGCCAGACCCTGCTCTTCGATGCGCACAGCGCCCTGGCCGACGATCCGCGGGGCGGCGAACGTGCGCTGTACCAGCAGGCCCCCTTCATCCAGCGCGGCACCTTCTGAGCCGCGATTTCCGAATGGACATGACGCCCATGCTGCTGCGCACTGCCGCCCTGCTGCTCGCCTCGCACCTGTTTGTGGCCGGTTCGCCGGCCGCCGCCGCGGATGCGGAGCCTTTGATCGGCCAGCGCACGCCCGCCACGCCGATCCGGGCCAGCCGGATCCTGCTCGTCGGTGACTCCACCACCGCCGTGCAAGGGGGCTGGGGACCACGGTTGTGCGCCGACCACGTGACCTCGTTCGTCGCCTGCCTCAATCTCGCGCGCGGCGGTCGCAGCACCTACAGCTACCGGGCCGAGGGATCGTGGTCGCTGGTGCAGGCCGAGATGGCCGCGCCCGGCTATGTGGCGACCTGGGTGCTGATCCAGTTCGGCCACAATGACCAGCCCGGCAAACCGGGCCGTTCCACGGACCTGCGGACCGAGTTTCCGGAAAACCTGCGCCGCTATGTCCGCGAGGTACGGGCTGCAGGCGCGCGGCCGGTCCTGCTGACCCCGCTGACCCGCCGCCAGTTCGCCGACGGCCAGCTCATCGATGACCTCGCGCCGTGGGCCGAGGCGGTGCGTTCGGTCGCCCGCGAAATGCAGGTGCCGCTGGTCGATCTGCATGCGCGCAGCCGCGCGCTGGTGCAGGCCGCCGGCCCCGTGGGCGCGATGCGCCTGGCGCAGGCGCCGGCCAGCCAGACGCAGGTGCTGGCCGCGCTGGAAGGCACCACGATCGAGGCCGGCCCCGCGGCACCCGGCGTCACCGGCGCCGCCGCGAATGCACTGCTGGAGCCGATGGGACAGGCCAAGCGGGCTTTCGATTACACGCACCTGGGTGATGAGGGCGCCGCCACATTCGCCGCCGTGGTCACCGAAGAACTGGCCCGCGCCATACCGGAACTGCGGCCGCTGCTGTTGCCGTAACCGGCATGCGCGCCGCAGCCCCGGTCGATAGTGGTGAGTAAAAGCGCGTTTATCCCGTCACAAGATGACGCTCAACGCACCACTTCACCTCGCCGAACGCGATGTTAACGCCCGTTCCCTAGACTCGGGAACATGGAAGAAACCTATACACCGTTGGCTTTTCCCGGGCGGGATCGCCTGCTGCGGCGGATCGATGAAGCCGTCGCGCTCGGTGATCCGCCGTTGGTGACCCGCGCGGTCAAGGACGCACTCAGCGAGGCCATCGCCGATCCCGCGATCCAGTTGCCTGCCTGCGTGCGACGGCCCGTGCCGGGCCACTACGCCCGGCGTGAGATCCACCGCAGCGCAGCGCTTGGGTACAGCATCATCACCATGTGCTGGGCCCCGGGGCAGGGCACGCCCCTGCATGACCACGATGCGATGTGGTGCGTGGAAGGCGTCTGGCAGGGCGATCTGCAGGTCACCCCCTACACGCTGCTGGAACAGCAGGGCGAGCGCCATCGCTTCCGCGCCGAGCCTGTCCTGTACGGTCATTGCGGCAGCACGGGCAGCCTCATTCCACCGTTCGAGTACCACACGCTGTGCAACGCGAGCGAAGAGGACGTGGCGGTGTCGGTGCATGTCTACCAGGCTCCGATGGAGCGCAGCGCGGTCTTCGAACCGGTGGACGAGCAGGGGTGGTATGTGCGCCGGGTGAAGTGCCTGGGCATCGACGCCTGATCCCCCGCCTGCAGGTGAGGCTGGCCCTCCGCCCGCGCCGCCCCGAAGAGCGGCGCAGGCCGGGTTCAGGGCACGGCCACCGCGTTGTTCAGCAGGGTCACTTCCTCCCCGCCATCAGCCAGTGCCACGCGCACGCGCAGCCCGCTGCGTCCACCGGCCGGCAGCGGCAGCTGTACCTGCGTGGTCTTCGGCTGCAGATCCAGCGGCGCGGCCAGGGCGGGGACCTCGGTACGCGCCAGTTCACGGCCATGCGCGTCTTCGAGCACCGCCACGCCCACGCCCGTGCCGACATGGCCCAGGCTGTGCACGGTGAGATGCACCTGCCGGCCGTCCACGCGCACATCGCCCCGTCCCACGCCCAGGTCCGGGCGCGTTTCCACCGTCGAGCCTGCGCGGATGCGTTCGAACTCGAACACCTCCGTCCGGCCTGGCTGGAACTGCAGGGCCGTGGATGCACTGGTCTCCAGCATGACCTCGCGCTCCCGTGCCTTGCCATCGATCCGGCCATCGCCGTCGGCATCCACGCCGCTGCGTACGCGCCAGGTACCGCTGGCCACATTCCATCCGGTCATGTCGGCACCGATCACGCGCTTTGAAAGATTGTGGCTGGTCACGGTGAAGCGTTCGCGCGACGGTGCGTGGACCAGCAGTGCCACCTGCTCGGCGGCATCGTCGCGGTCGAAGCGCCAGCTCACGGTGTGGCCGGGCCAGCTCTGGTTGCGCTTGAGCGCGATGCCGCCCAGGCGTGCGCGCTGCAGGAACTCACTTGGCGCCTCCACCCGGTCCGACCACCAGTGGCCCTCGGTGTTCATGTACTCGCGCTGCGCCTTGGCCTGGATGCCGTCGGCATGCAGGGCTTCGATGTACGTCGTATCGCCGCTCGCCTGCCAGGCCATCAGGCTGGCAAAGCCGGTACGCCCGGCCTGCGCGTCCCCGGTCAGCTTCGGATACCACGCCTGCTGCCGTCCCAACACGTCCACGACGTTCTCGCCGAGGTTGGACAGGGCGCCTGGACCCCCGCGCTCGACGCGGTAATCCAGTGCCCTGAGGTACTTCGCATCACCGGTCCAGCGCCACGCCGCCCAGAAGGTATGCATGATGTCGCCGCTGCCGGAGCCGTTGTTGAGCTCGCCGCCACGGGTCTTGCCGGTCGCCCAGTTGATCTCGTTCGGCAGGGTGAAGCGGCCCTCGTCGTCGGTGGACGCGTGCGCCAGGTAGCCATCGGCCAGACCGGTCACCAGCCGTCGGCCGGTGGGATCGGCGTTGTACTGGCCGAGCAGGAAGGCCGGGTGCAGCACCGGGAACGAGTACGGCTTCTGCCACTGCCAGTTGGGCTCGCGGTAGACCTTGTTGCCGCCGAACCAGTTGCTGGAGAACAGCAGATGGCCCTGTGGATTGGTCAGGATGATCTTCTCGTCGAAGGCCTTCACCGTCTCCATCAGGCGCTCGAGCGTGAGCGGCTCGCCCCAGTTGAGGTACAGCATCGCGCTGTTGGTGTTGATGCCTTCTTCGTAGGCGTGCAGCTCATCGGTCTCGATCGTGCTCAGTCCGTTGCTGAACATGCCATTGCGGTACACCGCATCGGACAGCGCGGTCAGCGAGGCGTTGAGCTTGTCCGGCATGGCCCCCATCAGCGCCAGCCCCGGCCACTGCTGGGTGAGGTCGGAGTCATCGGAGATGCCGCCGCCGAAGTCACCGTACGGCACCTGCCGATGGTCGATCCACCAGTCGATGAAGCGGCGCACGTAGGCCAGGTCCTGCACCTGGTAGAACGCCCACGCCGGCACGCCCTTGGGCACCTCGGGCAGCGCGAACGGTGGCCGCCCCTGGCTGTTGTAGCTGATGTAGTTCCAGTACAGCCGGCCAAGTGCGTGGTCCGGATCCACCCGCAGCAGATCGCTCAGGTCCGCGTAGACGCGGGCGTACAGGCGCTGCCGCTTGGAGGTGGTGTGCTCTTCGACGAGGAAACCCCAGTTGTCGCGCACCTGGTTGAAGCGGTCGGCGATGTGTTCCTTCAACGCCTCCTCGCGCGGCTTGTAGACCATCCGGATCTCCGCACCGTCCAGCGCTGCGGCATCGAATCCCGGGGCGGCCGAGGCGATGCTCAGCCACAGGCTGTCCGGCGTCAGGATGCGGTCGCGCAGGTCCAGGAACACCGTGCGCTTCTGCCCGGGCTTCACCGAGACCGACACATCGATCATGTCGCGCGCCGGCCAGATCGGATCCTTGATGCGGATGTTGAGCGGAATCAGGCCACCGTGCGTGGCCGGCAGGTCCAGCGCCGGCAGGTCGATGGCCACCCCGTCCAGCCCGTCGTGCATGTTCTCCCAGCTGTGTGCCCAGCTGCGGATCAGTGGCTGGTCGGCCGGCGCATCGCCCACGCCGGAAGGCACCAGCACGTGCACGATGGGGCGTGGCTGCGCCGGCAGGGTGTCGGCACGGCGGCGGCGTGAGCCGGCCCCCTTGGGCAGGGCCATGACCGTGCTGCGTTCGGCGTCGGGGTAGCGCCCCTCGATGTAACGGCGCAGGTCGGCCAGGTTGGTGTAGTCCGGCAGCGCCGCGCTGTCGATGAAGTAGGTCTGCTTGACGCTGCCTTCCGGCTCCTGGCCGGCTTCCACGTGGTACGCCCAGATCTCCTGGATCGGCGTTTCCTGCTGCACGTTGCTGAAGCGCAGCACGCCGCCGCGCTGGGCGGGAATGTCGTCCACGCTGCGCACCACGCCCTGCGGGCGCTGCAGTACGACCTGGGTGGCCGTGTCCACCGTGTCGCCGTGCGCGAGCGTACCGAAGGCGGCGCCGCGGATCTCCATGCGGTTGACGGTCTCCGCGGCCGGCACGGTCAGATCAAGGTGCTGGCCGGCCTCCACGTAGGTGTTCCAGTCCGGCAGCTGGAAATAGTCGTCGCGCCCGGGCAGGCGCGAGCGGTTGTAGACGCCGGGCCAGGTGGTCTCGGCGATGCCATCGGTGGCCTTCCACATCCACTGCTTGAGGTCGCGGGTGTCGGCGAACTCGACCTTGCGGATGCGCGTGGCCGCCGCATCCAGCAGGGGCGGCGCCGAGGTGTCCCAGCCGAAGCGATGCCGCCAGGCCCGTTCGTCGGTGGCGTCGGGCATGGCCGTGGTCACCGCCTGGCCCTGCGCGAGCGCGGCCACGGCCGGTGCATCGAGCATGCGGTCGTAGACGCGGATGTGCTGGAAATCACTGCCGCGCAGGAAGTTGTAGCGGCTCTGTACCTGGTACGGCGCCATCACCCGGCCGGCCAGGCCGAGCTGGTCCAGGGCCGCATCGTAGTCGGCGCGCGTGTCCGCGCGGGCAACCTCCCGGCCGTCCACGAACAGGCGCACGCCGTGGTCTTCATCCCAGGCGAAGGCCAGGTGCAGCCACTGGTCCGGACGCGGGCGCTGCGGCAGCTTGAACGACACGCGGGTACGCGCGAGGTTGGCGTCGGTGACGAAGGCATCGAAGCCCTCGCCGTTCCAGTCGATGCGCAGCCATGCCATGTCCCAGCTGCTGTGGTCGGCGTAGCCCACGCGGAAGATCACGAACGGGGCTTCGCCCACGGCATAGCGCGCGCGCCAGTCGAAGGCGAGCGTGCCGCGCTGGGCCAGGATGTTGCCCGGCGCGTTCCAGGCCAGCACGCCATCGTCTTCCCACTGGATGGCCTTGCCGAGTGCCCCGTCATCGACAACCTTCACCTTGTCGCGGAAATTCGGCACCGCTTCACCGCCGGCCACTGCGGCGTCCAGGCCGCTGCGGGCATCGACATGGAACAGCAGCGCGGGCGGATCGGCCGCCAGCGCCGGCGCTGCGGACAGCGCCACCGCAAGGGCCAGCAGGCAGCGACGGGGCGGATGGGCGGTGACAGCGGAGCGGTGTGGCATGGGCCTTCCTTTCAACAACAGGTGACGGTACGGCGGTGAGGCAGCCGTGCGGCGGCCCCGCCACGGCAGCGCACGGATCCGGCCGGAGAGAGGGGCCGGGGTCCATGCGGTGCCGTCGGCAGGGTCGCGTGCACGGTCAGAACGTGGAGCGCAGGCCGGCGTCGCCCGGAGGCGAAGCGTCTTGAATCAAGGCCGCGTTGGCCGTCCGTCCCGGTGTACGCGCAGGCGGGCGGCGGGCGTGTGCAAGGTCCATGGTGGCATCCCCTCCCAGGGTGTCTGCGAACGTGCGTGGGCGGTAGCAGGCGGGCTCCGGAGCCTCCGGAACACCGCCTCGGCGCAACGTCTTGCTGACACCGCAGGTCACGGAAACGTAGCAAAGCGTCCACGGCACATCATCTTGCGCCGCAGCAGCGGGCCACGCGGGCGGGATCGTCGGCGTTGCACCTGGCGACGGCGGTCGGGCCGCCGTCGCGTCGGTCGATCAGAACTTGTAGCGGACGCCGAGCATGTACTGACGGCCACTCTCGGTGTACTGCAGCGGGAGCTGGCCGGTCGCCGGCGAGTACACCCACTCGTCGGAGGCTTCGTTGGTGAGGTTGATGCCTTCCAGCGTCAACTCGAGCTGGTCGCTCACGCGGTAGCGCAGCGAAGCATCAAGCACGGTGGTGCCGGTCATGCCGTGGTAGCCGTCCAGGTTGAAGCCGGTTTCCTGGCCCGGTGCCTGGGTCAGGTAGTCGCTGCGGTTGGTCGCCGAAACGCGGCCGGACCACACCTGTCCTTCGTAGAACAGCGTCGCGTTCCAAGCATTCTTCGAGGTGCCGGTCAGCTGGTTCTTCATCACCGCCGCCCCGGTGCCGTTGACGTACTGGATGCTGGTGTCCACCCAGGTGTAGTTCAGCTGCACGCCGAGGTTGGACCAGTTGCCCGGCAGGAAGGTGAAGGGTTGGGTGTAGTTGGCTTCCACGCCATACAGCTCCCCGCCCGGGGTGTTGAGCGGAATGCTGAAGGTGAAGTCATCGTTGACCGAGGCACCGGTGCCATCAAGCAGGCTGGCCGGCAGGCCGCTGCTGGAATACGGACGCACTTCGCGGGTGGTCTGCACGAACGACTCGATGTCCTTATAGAACAGACCGATGCCGGCCATGGCGCCTTCGTTGAAGTACCACTCGAAGCTCATGTCCACGTTGGTGGCGCGGAACGGATCCAGGTTCGGGTTGCCGCCGGCCACGGTACGCGCACCACCGGCTACGGCCACGGTCACGCCCGGGGTCAGGTTGCCCAGGCCGGGACGGCTCATCACCTTCGCCGCGCCGAGGCGGATCAGGAAGTCCGGGGTGATTTCGGCGACCAGGTTGAAGGAGGGCAGGGTGTCATCGTACTTGCGGGTGGTGGTGGCCAGCACCGGTGCGCCGGCCACGGTGGCGTAACCGGTGGAGCTCTGCTCGGTTTCCACATAACGCACGCCGAAGTTGCCCGACAGCGGAATGGAGCCGAGGTCGGTGGAGAACTCGCCCATCAGCCAGGCGCCGCGATCCTTCTCTTCCACGCTGCGGCTGTTGTTCAGGCGCGGGGCGACGGCGAAGGTGCCGGTGTTGCTGTAGATGCCGAGCAGCTCGGCCACCGCGTCCAGGTCGGGAATCACCCAGTTCGACGGCGAACCGGAGATGCCCTTCAGGCCGGCCTGCGTGGTCAGCTCACCCGGCAGGATGCGGGTGCCGTTGGGCAGCAGCGGAACGGCGCCTTCGCTGTTGCGGCGCAGTTCCACGGTGTCGAAGGTGTAGTCCTTGGCCAGCACGCCGCCTTTCAGGCGGAAGCCGGGGCTGATGTTCCAGTTGAAGTTCAGCTCGCCGGTGTCGAAGTCATTGTCCACCGACTGCGGGCGCAGGCGGATTTCAGCCAGCTCCCAGCCGTTGGGGTTGGTCGGGTCGATGCCGTAGTTGAGGATCGGCGCGTTGGCATTGCCACGGTAGTCGTAGCTGTACCCGTCCACATCGTACTTGTCCATGATGACCGTGGTCTGCACCGGGTTCTCATGGGCCGAGCGCGAAGTGCCCAGCTTGCCGTTGATCGAGAACGCATCGCCGAAGCGGTGATCGAAGTTCAGGCTGACCTGCTTGAACTCGGTGTTCCACTCGTCATGGCGGTTTTCCGAGCGGATGTCCACGTTGTCGAACTCGCCGTAGACCAGTGCGTTGTTGCGGATCTCACCGTTGCGCACCACCATCACCGGCTTGCCATCGCGGTCGGCACGGCGCGCGGCACCGGTGGCGGCGTCACGGTTGCGGCTGAAGGAAATGGCTTCGATGTAGGCTTCGTCGCGCGTTGCATCGATCTTCGAGTACAGCGCATCCAGCGAGATCTCGGTGCGGTCGGTCGGCTTCCACTGCAGCGAACCGGTCACGCCCAGGCGCTCCTGCTCGTGCTGCATCTGCACGTAGCGCGGGAAGCGCGGGTGGTACACATCGGCACTGCGGGCTGCGGCAAACGGCGAGCTCGCGGCGAAGCCGCCGTTGCTCGGGCCATTGGCCCAGCGCCCGGTGTTGGCGCCTTCCTCCAGCGCCTGGCGCTCGGAATAGGCCACCGAGAGCAGGGCGCCAAAGGTGCCGTCGGCGAAGGTGTTGGAGATCAGCGCGGCCATGCGCGGATCCGCCTTCTCGGCCATGGCGTTGAAGCCGGCCTGGCCGCTGGCGGCGAAGGTGAAGCCGTCGTAGTCGAACGGGCGCGCCGTGCGCAGGTCCACCGTAGCGCCGAGCGAGCCTTCCTCGACATCGGCCGAGGCGGTCTTGCGCACCAGCATCTGCGAGAACAGATCAGAGGCGAACACGTTGAAGTCGAAGCCGCGGCCGCGGTTGGTGCCGCCGCTCTGGTCGCCGGCACCGACGGTGGTCAGCGCCTCCATGCCGTTGATGCGCACGCGGGTGAAGTCCGGTCCCAGGCCGCGCACGGAGATGTTGCGGCCTTCGCCGGCTTCCCGGGTGATGACCACGCCGGGGATGCGCTGCAGCGATTCGGCCAGGTTCAGGTCGGGGAATTTGCCCACGTCCTCGGCCACGATGGCGTCCACCACGCCGGCTTCGCTGCGCTTGATGTCCAGCGCCTTCTCCACGCTGGCGCGGTAGCCGGTGACGGTGACGGTGTCCAGGTCGGTCGCGGCCTGGCCGGCGTCCTGCGCATGGGCGGTGGCGCCGAGCGCCAGACCGATCGACAGCGCGAGCATGGTAACCGGTGTCTTTCTGCGGTTAGTACGAGAATTCATTGCCTTTCCCTCTCCCAAAGGTCTGGTTACTGCTCGCGGTGACAAACGATGACACCGCTGGTCAGGGCGGACGTTAACAGCACCTTCAGGATCGGGCATCTTGCACCGCAACAGATCTGTCATGTCCCTCGAAGGCTTGTGGGACATGGCTTCCACCGACGTACAACGATGGACGGGCGTCGCTTCACGGCTAGAATGACACCGATAGTCAACGGTCGCGCGGGGTGCGCGCCCGTCACAATGAGCCTACCGCGCCTATGCCGTGGCGGGGCAATGAGGACATCTGATGAGTCGAGTGGTCTGTTTCGGAGAACTGCTGCTGCGCCTGGGCGCACCGGGAAATGAGCTGCTGCTGCAGACGCCGCGGTTGGACGTGCACGTGGGCGGTGCGGAAGCCAATGTCGGCGTGTCGCTGGCGCATTTCGGCCACACCGTCAGGATGGCCAGTACCGTAGCGGACAATCCGCTCGGCCTGCATGCGCTGTCCGAACTGCGCCGCCATGGCGTGGACACGCAGGGCGTGGTGCGGCGCGCGGACGCACGCATGGGCCTGTACTTCCTCACCACCGGTGCCGTGCAGCGCGCGAGCGAGGTCGTCTATGACCGCGCCGATTCGGCCTTCGCCCTCAGCACCGCTGCCGACTACGACTGGGACACCCTGCTGCGCGATACCGACTGGCTGCACCTTTCGGGGGTGAGCCCCGCACTCGGCGCCGATGTGGCGCAGGCCACGCTGGCCGCCGCCCGCGCAGCGCGCGAACGTGGCGTGCGGGTGTCGTTCGATGGCAACTTCCGCCCCAAGTTGTGGCAGCGCTGGGGCGGGGACGCCACCGCGATCCTGCGGGAGCTGTTTGCCCAGGCCGATATCGTGTTCGCCGACTACCGCGACATCGAAGTCGTGCTCGGCCTTTCGTTCCCCGAACAGGACGTCGTGGCCCGGGTCGAGCGCGCCGCGGCAGCCGCGTTCGATGCCTTCCCTGCGTTGCAGTGGATGGCCTGCACGCAGCGCCAGCCGCTGAGCGTGGACCACCATAGGCTGGGCGCGCTGCTGCTTGGACGCGATGGCCGCCGCGCGCAGGCGCCGGCCCGCGCATTGCCAGGCATCATCGACCGCATCGGCGGTGGCGATGCATTCGCCGCCGGTATCCTGCATGGCATCATGCAGGGCTGGGACGAGGACGCCATCGTGCGCTTCGGCCTGGCCGCCGGCGGACTGAAGCATTCCATTCCGGGCGATTTCAATCCTGTCAGCGAAGCTGACGTACTGGCCCTGGTGGGCGAGGAGCGTTTCGATGTCCGGCGCTGATCCCCGCGTTCGCGCGGTACTCAAGCTGGCACCGGTGATCCCGGTGTTCACTCCCGATGACGTGGACGATGCCGTGCAGGTGGCCCAGGCGCTGTTCCGCGGCGGCCTGCCGGTCATCGAAGTCACGCTGCGCACGCCGCGCGCGATGGACGCCATCAAGGCGATGGTGGAGGCCGTGCCCGATGCGGTGATCGGTGCGGGCACGGTGCTGGGCCAGGCGCAGATGAGCGCGCTGAAGGACGCCGGTGGACGCTTCGCCGTGTCACCCGGTGCAACCGCCCGCCTGTACGCCGCCGCGCGTGATCTGGACCTGCCGTTCCTGCCGGGCGTGGCCACCGCGTCCGAGCTCATGCAGGGCCTTGAACAAGGCCTGGATACGTTCAAGTTCTTCCCTGCCGTGCAGGCCGGTGGCGCGCCGCTGCTCTCGGCATGGGCCGGGCCGTTCGCCGATGTGCGTTTCTGCCCGACCGGCGGCATCAGCGTGCAGACCGCGCCGCAGTTCCTGCACCTGCCCAACGTGCTGTGCGTAGGGGGCTCCTGGCTGACCACACCGGCCCTGCTGCAGGCGCGTGACTGGTCTGCGATCGAAGCGCTGGCCCGCGACGCCGCCGTCCTGGCCGGCTGACCCGGCGCGCTGGGCCTACACTGCGCGGATGCTGCCACTGCTGAAAACCCCGTTGCGCTCCGCGCTGGCCCTGGCCGGTGCGCTGCTCGTGCTCGTGCTGGTCTCCTCGATGGCCGCCTGGCTGCCACCGCTGCTGGGCCTGCAGGGCACGCCCTCGGCACAGCTGGGCGGTGATCTGGGCTTCACCGTACTGGCCGGCACGGCGGCCATCGCGTTCGCCACGCGGTATGCGCCGTGCGGGCATCGCCTGCACGGCACCGCGCTCTGGCTGCTGGTGGCACTGGGCTGCGGCTGGGCGGCCTGGACCATGGGCAGTGACTTCCCACGCTGGTTCGTGCTCGGCCTGCTGGCGTCACTGCCGCTGCAGCTCGCGGTGGGACTGTGGCTCGGCACACGCCACGTGCGCGGCGCAACACAGGTTTAACAATCCGGTTCTAGTCTTCGTGCGGCCGACAATCGGCAACGCGGCGCAGGGGCCCGGTCTCCGTGGAAGCAGGAGCGGGCGCGGCGTAAGACTCCTCAGGGAACCAGGAATTCATTCGATGCGTCATATCTCCCGGGCGACGGTCCAGACCGTCTCTCCTGCGAAGCCTTTGTCCCGCGCGGTGCATGCCGCCCTCATCGGCGGGCTGGCCGCCCTGCCGCTGCAGGCGTATGCCGTGGACGCGGCGGCACCCGGCACCGTCACCGCGGCGCCCGGCAGCGGCACGCTGCAGCAGCTCGATACGGTCACCGTGAGCGGCAGCTACGCACGCAGCCTGGAGCGTGCCGTGGACCTCAAGCGCGCCAACATCGGCTTCTCCGATTCCATCGTCGCCACCGACGTGGCCGACTTCCCGGAGCAGAACCTCGCCGAAGCGCTGCAACGCATGCCGGGCGTGACCATCGAACGCAACAAGGGCCTGGGCAGCAAGGTCAGCGTGCGCGGCCTGCCGAGCGAGTTCACCCATGTGTCGATCAACAACCTCGCCACGGCATCGGGCAGTGGCGGGCGCGACGTGCAGTTCGATATCTTCGCCTCCGACGTGGTGCAGACGGTCACGGTGCAGAAATCGCCGACCGCCGCCGACGAGGAAGGCGGCATCGCCGGCTCGGTCTCCATCGAAACCGCGCGGCCGTTCGATTACACCGAGCCGAAGTTCAGCGCGTCGGCCGAAGCGGCGCACAATTCCCTCAACGGCAAGCTCGATCCGAAGATCTCCTTCCTTGCCAGCGATACCTGGGGCGACTGGGGCGGCCTGGTCTCCTTCTCCAAGGCCAAGCGCAGCAACCGCACCGATTCCAACTCGGGCATCAATTTCCGTCCGATGGGCCGCTTCCTCGAAGCCTCCGGCACCCGCGGTGCGCAGGCGGCGGCGGTGCTCGCGCGCGATGCCGGCCTCATCGTCGGCAACCGGATGGACAAGGACGAGACCAGCCGCATCATCTTCCAGGACAAGGTCGGCGACCGCATCTACCTCAACGAGCAGGACCAGTGGGGCACCACCGCCTCGCTGCAGTTCAAGCCCAGCGAGGCGTTCTCGCTGAGCTTCGATGCCATGGTCGGCGGCTATGACACGCACGAAGACGAATATGATGCAGCCGCCTACTCGGCCTCCAGCCGCAGCACGCTGGACACCATCCACGCCTACGATGCAGACACCTTGTCCCGTTACGGGATGGTGGTGCTGCGCGATGTCTCCTACACCGCCACCCAGCACGAGATCCTGGGCAAGGAGCGCTTCTCGGATACCGACTACCGGCAGTTCAGCAGCAAACTCGACTGGACATTCGGCGCGTGGACGCTCGATGCGCTGATCGGGTACTCCGGCGCACGCCGCAGCTCGGACTACGCCAACCTCAAGCACGTCGCCTACGCGCCCTCGCGCACGCGCTGGACCGCCAATGGCGGGGAGACGGTGCCGAGTGCCGCCTCGGGGGGCTTTGACATGTACAACGCGCCCGGCAGCTATCTGTTCGAAGCGTATGAAACCGAGGCCGAGCAGGTCAGCGATGACAAGTACGCCGCGCAGCTGGACCTTCGCCGCTCCCTGGACCTGGGGTTCTTCCCGGCGCTGAACGCCGTGCAGTTCGGCGGCCGCTACACCGACAAGTCCAAGCAACGCGAGTTCGGCAGCGCCAAGATCCAGGGGCCCGGGCCCGGCAGCGTGGCCTGGGTGAACCGGCGGACGCTGGCCGACAGCAACCCCGGCTGGATCACCGACATCGTGCCCGGCGGTGGCTACAGCGCCAACGCCATCAACTGGCAGCAGGTCTCCAACGCCTACGCACGCGCGACCTTCCGCTATCCCGGCTTCACGACACCGTTCAACCCGGGCGAGTTCTACGACGTCAGCGAGAAGACCACCGCGCTGTACGCGATGGCCGATTTCTATTTCGATCTGGGCCGCGTGCCGGTGTATGCCAACCTCGGCGTGCGTTCGATCGACACAAAGGTGGATTCGGCCGGCTTCCACCCGGTACAGAACGCGGATGGCAGCAGCGGATTCACCGCCACGCCGATCTCCAGCAACGGTGATTACAGCGACCTGCTGCCGAGCTTCAACATGACCGCCGAGCTGGCCGATGGGCTGGTCCTGCGCGCCGCCGCCTCCGAGACGCTGATGCGCCCTTCGCTGACCGACATCGCCTACCGGCGCTCGGTGAGCTGGAGCAGCTTCCGCTTCCAGGATGGCAACCCGGCCCTGAAGCCCACCACGGCCAGGCAGTGGGAAGTGGGCCTGGAACGCTACCTGGACAATGGCGGGCTGCTGGCGGCCTCGTACTTCTCCAAGACCATCGACGGCGTGGTACGGCAGGCACTGACCGGCATCGTGCCCAACGTGGAAAAACTCAACGCCAACGGCTCGCTGGACGGCTACTACGACTTCGAGGTGTACCAGCCGATCAATGCGGAGGGCTCCTACAAGGTGACCGGCGTGGAACTGGTGGCGCAGCTGCCGCTGACGGTGCTGCATCCGGCGCTTGAAGGCTGGGGCATCAATGCCAATTACACCCAGCTCGACAACACGCTTACCGGTGCGTCCGACCTGGACATTCCAACCCCACCCGAAGGCCTGGCGGAAAAGGCGTACAACTTCACGCTCTACTACGAAAATGACCGGTTCGACGCGCGGGTGTCCTACAACTTCAAGGACAAGTACGTGGAGTACATCCACCTCAACATGTACCCGGTCTACCGTGATGCGTACGGGCAGACCGATGCCTCGCTGGGATGGCGCTTGAATGACACCTGGAAACTCAGCCTGGAGGCGATCAACCTGTTCGACGAGGAAACCTCGGGGTACACGATCGACGAATCATTCCCGACCCAGTACGAGTTCTCCGGACGTCGCGTGAGCCTGGGCATCCGCGCGGACTTCTGACCGACGCCGGTGCGGCCGGGCTGCCCGGTGCAGCCCGGTCCTGACCGGTGTCAGCCGGCCTTGCGCTGGGCGGCGGTCTTCTTGGCGGTCTTTTTGGCCGCCTTCTTGGCCGCCTTCTTCGCCGGTGTTCTGCTGGCGGCGGCTTTGCTGGCGGCCTTCTTCGTGGCCGGCGCTTCGTTCTTCTTCTTCACCGGCGTAGACCCTTTCTTCGCCGGAGTGCGCTTGTTTGCTTCCAGGCTTTTCTGCAGCAACGACATGAAGTCCACGACATTGGTCGTGGCATCCTCGTGCACGGCGGGCTCGTCGTCCACGACGGCCTTGCCGCCCTTCTCCTTGATGCGCCGCGTCAGCACGCCCTGCAAACGTTCGCGGAACTCGTCGTGGTACTGCGAGGGGTCCCAGTCGGCCGCCATCGAATCGATCAGCTGCTCGGCCATGGCCGTCTCCTTGCTGGTGATGCGATAGTCGGCAAGACTGCCGCCGGGCAGCGTGTAATCGGCCGGGTCCACCAGTTCCTGGGGATAACGCAGGATCATCAATACCAGCGCATCCTCGTTCGGCATCACCGCGCACAGATACTCACGGGTGCGCACCACGACCTTGGCGATGCCTACCTTGCCGGTCGTGCGCAGTGTCTCGCGCAGCAGCACGTAGCCTTTCTCGGCCTTCTTGCCCGGCACGAGCAGATAGGGTTTCTCGAAGTAACGGGGATCGATCTGCCCGGCATCGACGAACGCATCCACCTCCACCGTCTCATGGCTCTCCGGTGCGGCCGACTTGATGTCGCCTTCCTCGAGTACGACATAGCTGCCTTTGTCATATTCGAAGGCTTTGACAATGTCTTTCCACGGCACTTCCTCGCCGGTGTCCGCGTTGACCCGCTCGAAGCGGATCGGCTTCTTGTCGCGCGAATCCAGCATGCGGAACTGAAGGTCCACGCGACGCTCGCCGGACATGAGCGAGACGGGGACGTTGAGCAGGCCGAACGACAGCGTGCCGGACCAGATGGGACGGGCCATGGCGCTTACCAGATGATCGCAGGACTGCCAGCTTCGGCGCGATGGCGTGAAACGGGTGTCGCCGTGGTGTCCACGCCGCGCTACTGCAGCAGCGGCCGTTGACCCGTGACCGGCATGTGGTCCAGCGCCATCCACGCATCTTCCACCACCCTTCGCGCCTGTGGCCAGTTCATCCGCGATCCGTCGCGCACCTGCTCCCAATGGGCGGCCAGTGCATGCTCGATGGCATCGTCGCCACTGCGCGGCCAATCGGCGGCGTGGGTGGTCAGCGCGAAGGCATAGGCCGGACACAGGTCTGCCCAGCGGCGCCGGGCGAGGCGACGGCGTGCCTGGTAGTCATCGAGCATGTAGTGCAGGTAATCCTGCGCCACGGCCTGGGGATCCGGGCGCCGCCGGGGCCGCGGCCCCGCATGCGCCGCCAGGGGATCCTGGTGCGCGTTGAACAAGGCAGGCATGGGACGCTGCATACGCTGCATGACCGGCTCCTTCAGGGCGGGCGGCCAGATGTAGTCGCCGCAGCGTTAGCCACCCGTGACAGATCCGTGGCGGGGACGGCGGGGCGCAAAGTGAGGCGGCCTTCGCATGCGCCCGTGACGCGGGGTTCGCGGCCGCTTTACCCCCGGCGCGCTGTAGTGGCCATGTCCTAACCTTCCAGAGGCACTGCCATGAACCACGACACCTCACGCGATCCCCTGCGCGATGCCGCCAAGCCGGCACCGGGCGAGCAGCGCGCCAAGCACGACAATGAGTCGGCCGAGTTCCGCGGCACCGGTGCCCCCTTCTTCGACGCCGGCTCGTCACTGGTCAACGAACAGGCCGAGCGCGAACGGCGTGAACGCACCGGCGAGGACCCTGAAGGCGCCGCGCACCGGGAGCGCAAGGAACGCGCGAACGAGAATCAGGATGAGGCGCTGGAAGAGACGTTCCCGGCCAGCGACCCCACCTCGCCATTCGTGCCGGCCAAGGCCCCGGACTGATCACCGCGTCCCCGGAACGCCGCAGCGGGTGCGGCGTCCGGTTGGCGATCGGCCGTTGCACTCATCGCCATGACCACTGCAGGCCGGCACTCACGCGGCGGTCCGGCCCGGGCTCGAAGAACCGGCCGTTGCCATCGTTGACGATGACCGACCCGATGTAGCGCTGGTCCAGCAGGTTGTCCACGCGGGCGAATGCGCGCAGTTCGCCGCCCCGCAGCGTCCACAAGTGGCCGGCTTCCAGGTTGAGCAGGGCATAGCCGGGCGCTCGTTCCGTGGCCAGGTCGTTGACCACGGTATCGGAGCTGGCGGTCGCCTCGGCCACCCAGGTCCACGCACCCGGTTGCCAGCTCACGCGGGCCATTGCCTGCTGCCGCGGTACGCCGGGCAGGCGGCTGCCTGCGGCCACCCGGGTGTCCGGGACGCTGCAGCCGCTGCCGGCGCAGGCCAGGTAGCTGCTGCGGACCTCCGCCTGCAGCCAGGTCCATGCCAGCTGCAGCTGTACGGTTTCGGCCAAGGGCTGCTGCCACGAGACCTCGGCCCCTTGGCGCCGGGTCTGCCCGAGGGTGCGGTAGGTACTGCGTCCGCCGGTATTGCTGGCCACGGCGAGCTCGTTGTCGGTATCGGCGCGGAACAGGGTGACGTCCAACCGGGTGCCCGAAGCGGTCTGCCACTTGCTGCCGATTTCTAAATTGCGGCTGCGAGCGGGGTCCAGGTCCAGTGCGAGCCCGGCGAGGCCATCGGCCCGGTAGCCCATTTCGTTGAACGTCGGTGTTTCGAAGCCGCGTCCCACCGAGGCATGCAACCGCCATTCAGGCGTCACCGCGAAGCTGACTCCGGCCACCGGGGTGGTGGCCTCGTAACGGCGCCGGCCGCTGTCGTCCGGATTGCGCCCCGTGATGTAGCGGTCCTCCGAGCGGAAGCGCACCGCGCTGTGGCGTGCGCCGGCGAGCACCGACCAACGCTCGCTCCACTGCCACCACGCCTGCACGAACTGGTCGACGTTTTCCACGGTATCGCGCTGGTTCCGGCGCAGGGCCCCGCGCACGCCTACGGTGTCGCCGATGAAGTTCTCATAGCCGGTCCGGTGCTGCCGCTGGCGATCGGCATTGGCGCCCACCACCAGGTCCAGCGTGCGCCCGGCCAGCTCACCCCGCCAGTTCCAGCGCGCGTCCAGGCCACCGTAGTCGCTGTCCAGATCGATCACCCCACCGGCATGCAGCGGGTTGGCCTGCGGCCCCGGCGGAATGGCCAGGAACTGCGTCACCGCGCGCTGTCCGGCGTAGCCCATCAACTGCAGGTCATGGGCACCGGCCGTGCGGCTCCAGCGCAGTCCCGCCTGGCTCTGCCGCGTGGATTTGCGCGTGTTGTACTGGTGGGCGACGGCCGTGGCCTGCCGCGGGTCCTCGGCGACCTGGGCACGGGTCAGGCCCAGGGGATCCTGGGCATCGGGCGAATCCAGGTGGTTGAGCAGCAGGTCAAGGCGGCCGCCCGCCAACGCCATGCCCAGGCGGGCATTGAGGGACTCCCGGCGCGCGCGGCTGTGGTCGCGCCAGCCATCGGTGACGAAGTGGTTGGCCGCCACGTTGTAGTCCACCGGCCCTTCCTTGCCGCGCAGCTGCGCGCCGATGCTGACGGTAGCGTCCGCGCCGGCGTTCATCCGCAGCCGCCAGGGATCGCCCTCGGCGCCCGGCGCGGTCCAGACCTGCACCACGCCGCCGGAGGAATTGCCATACAGCGTGGAGAACGGTCCGCGCAGCACATCGATGCGCTCGGCACCCAGCAGGCTGGCGTGCGACAGCTGGCCCTGGCCGTCCGGCATGGTGGCTGGCACGCCATCCACCAGCACGCGCACGCCGCGCACACCGAAGGTGGAACGCGCGCCGAAGCCGCGGATCGAGAGCTGGGTGTCCTGCGCCAGGTTCTGGCGATCACGTGCCAGCACCCCCGGCACGCCGCCCAGGGCCTCGGACAGCTGCGCGTTGGCACCGGCGCGGTCGTCGTCGATCCACACCGTATCCAGCGTGGCAGGCAGGGCGAAGGGATCGACCTGGTGGACGCGGGCGGCCTGTACCTCCACGGCGGGCAGGTCGGCGGGCGGAGACTGGCTCCAGGCCGTGGCGGGTGCGAGCAGGGCGGTACAGAACACGGACAGGCGCCGGCGCGCCGGGAATCGCAGCATGATGGGGTCGGGGAATGAGCGAAAAACGGTCCGATGTTACGGGTTCGGGCGTGACGAGGGCGGCCGCGCCGGGGGCCGGCTTTGTTACGATGGGCCTGCCCGGGCCGCGTGGCCGCGGGCGCTGCTGCGCGTCTTCTCCCCCCTCATCGAACGAGTACCGCCGTGTCCTTCTTTGCAAACGTGGAACTGGTCCCAGGCGACCCGATCCTGGGCCTGACCGAGGCGTACAACGCCGACAGCCGCTCGACCAAGGTCAACCTGGGTGTGGGCATCTACTACGACGAGGCCGGCCGCATCCCGCTGCTGCGTGCCGTCCAGCAGATCGAGCAGCAGCTCGCCACCGAGGCCAAACCACGCGGTTACCTGCCCATCGACGGACTGCCGGCCTACACCCAGGCGACCCGTGAGCTGGTATTCGGCAAGGACTCGCCGTTGCTGGACGCCGGCCGCGTGGCCACCACCCAGACCGTCGGTGGCAGCGGTGCGCTGCGCGTGGGCGCGGACCTGCTGAAGAAGCTGCTGCCGCACGCGACCATCGCCATCAGCAACCCGAGCTGGGAAAACCATCGCGCGGTCTTCGGCGCGGCCGGTTTCGAGGTGGTGGAGTACACCTACTTCGATGCGGCCACGCATGGTGTGGACTTCACCGGCATGCTGGCCGATCTGCAGGCCCTGCAGCCCGGCACGGTGGTGCTGCTGCACGCCTGCTGCCACAACCCCACCGGCGCCGACCTCACCGTCGCGCAGTGGAAGCAGGTCGCCGAGGTGCTCAAGGAACGCGCGCTGTTCCCGTTCATCGACATGGCCTACCAGGGCTTCGACAAGGGCATCGAGCAGGATGGCGCCGCCGTGCGCATCATCGCCGAGGCAGGCATCGACAGCTTCATCGTCGCCAATTCGTATTCCAAGTCGTTCTCGCTGTATGGCGAGCGCGTGGGCGCCCTGTCGGTGGTCGCGCCCACCGCGCAGGACGCCAGGGCGGTGCAGTCGCAGGTCAAGCGCATCATCCGCACCATCTATTCCAGTCCCTCCACGCACGGCGCCGCGCTGGTGGCCGGGGTGCTCACCAGCCCGGAACTGCGCGCGCTGTGGGAACAGGAACTCACCGAGATGCGCGAGCGCATCCATGCCCTGCGCCACGGGCTGGTGCAGAAGCTGGCGGAAGAAGGCGCGCCGGAGTTCGCCTTCATCAGCGAGCAGGCCGGCATGTTCTCCTACTCCGGCCTGAGCCGCACCCAGGTGGACACGCTGCGCGATACCTACGGCATCTACGCGGTGGGTACCGGTCGCATCTGCGTGGCCGCGCTGAGCCAGAGCAACCTGGCCTACGTGGCCAAGGCCGTGGCGACCGTCGCGCGGGGCTGATCCGCCGCGGTCGGCCAAGGCAGCGAACACAGGCGCCGCAAGGCGCCTGTGTTCTGTCCGGCAGCTGGAAACGATTACGTCCCTGCGCCTTCGCGCACGGATCGCACACAGCGGCGACAATAGGCGCCTCTTTCCGAAGCCAGAGCCGTCCATGTCCCGCACTTCGTTGACCCGCTACCTCATCCAGGAACAGCACGCCGGCCGTATCAATGCCGACCTGCGCCAGCTGATCGCCGTGGTCGGGCGGGCCTGTACCCACATCGCCATCGCCGTCAGCAAGGGGGCGCTGGGCGGCGTGCTGGGCGAGGCAGGCACCGGCAACGTGCAGGGCGAGGCGCAGAAGAAGCTGGACGTGATCAGCAATGAGATCCTGCTTGAGGCCAACGCCTGGGGCGGCCACCTGGCGGCCTGCGCCTCGGAGGAAATGGACCACTGCCAGCCGGTGCCGGACATCTATCCGCGCGGCGATTTCCTGCTCCTGTTCGACCCCCTCGATGGCAGCTCCAACATCGACGTCAACGTGTCGGTGGGCACCATCTTCTCGGTGCTGCGCTGCCCGAAGGGCGTTGAATGCCCCAGTGATGAGAGCTTTCTGCAGCCGGGTACCGCGCAGATCGCGGCCGGTTACTGCATCTATGGCCCGAGCACGCAGATGGTGCTGACGGTGGGCCATGGGACCCACGCGTTCACCCTGGACCGTGAGTCCGGCGAATTCGTGCTGACCACGCCGGACATGCAGATTCCTGCGGCCACCCAGGAGTTCGCCATCAACATGTCCAACCAGCGCCATTGGGAAGCCCCGATGCAGGCATACGTGGACGACCTGCTGGCCGGCAAGGAAGGTCCTCGCGGCAAGAACTTCAACATGCGCTGGATCGCCAGCATGGTGGCTGATGTGCACCGCATCCTGACCCGCGGCGGCATCTTCATCTACCCGTGGGACAAGAAGGAGCCCGGCAAGGCCGGCAAGCTGCGCCTGATGTATGAGGCCAACCCGATGGGGCTGCTGGTGGAGCAGGCCGGTGGTGCCGCATCGACGGGCCGTGAGCGCATCCTGGACATCCAGCCCGACCAGCTGCACCAGCGCGTGCCGGTATTCCTCGGCTCGCGCGAGGAAGTGGCCGAAGCGGTGAAGTACCACCAGCAGCACGACGCGTCGGCGGCTGCCTGACGCGCGACACAGGTGCGTGACATCGTCGCCGCCAGTGGGCACCATCGGGTCTCCACTGGCGAAGGCGGCGGCCTCCACATGCACGCTCCGGTCGATTTCATAGAAGTCATCCACAACGCTGTCCCGGTGGATGTGTGCGCTGCCATCGTGTCGCGATTGCGCAGCAGCGATCGCGTCCAGCCCGGGGCCGTAGGCAGCGGGGTATTCCCTGAACTCAAGCACAGCAAGGATCTGCGAATCAGCGGCCTGGCCGACTGGCGAGATGTGGAGGGCGTGATCCAGCAGGCCGTTTTTGCCGGTCTGCTGAGTTATCTACGGCGTTATCCACAGGCGTTGATCGCGCCCTTGATGTTGCAGATCCAAGGCCGCGACGGGCAGCCGAAGCGGCTCACGGCCGACGATTTTCCGTCGATGAACGAGGCGACCCTGTCTGATCTGGCGCGCACCTGCCTGCGCCCCGGCGCGGTGAACCTGCAGTGGTATGCCGCCGGCGAAGGCGGCTATCCGTACTGGCATTGCGAGCTGTACCCGAAGGACGCGCAGGCCGAGACGCTGCACCGCCATCTGCTGTGGACGCTGTACCTCAATGAGGAATTCGATGAGGGCGAGACCGAATTCCTGTTCCAGCACCGGAAGATCGCGCCACGTACGGGCAGCCTGCTGATCGCGCCGACAGCGTTCACGCATACCCACCGGGGCAATCGCCCGCAGGGGGGCGACAAGTTCATCGCGACCAGCTGGATCCTGTTCCAGTCCGCACAGAAGCTGTTCGCCGCGTAGTCCCGGGCTTTGCCCGGCAGCGTTGCCAGGCCAGCACGCCCGCCACGCCCGCCAGCACGAGGAACACGAACCCTTCGCCCTGGAACGGCGCCACCACCACATCCATGGCGAACAGCTGCAGCATCCGGGCACAGGTGATCCACAGCAGCAGCGTGACCAGCTGGCGGTAGGTCCTCATCGCCCGGGTGCTGGACGCACACGTGCCCACCTTTCCCTTGGCTGACTCATGCAACGACACCCGGGACGACGAGGAGGAAGGTGCAGCCGGTAGATCGCGGGACGCGCCACCCTGTTGCTGGGTGGGGTGCATCGTCGTCGGGATTGGCATCAGTATTTCATCTACCGGCTGCATGACCCCATGGTGCCGCGACTCATCTACGTTGCCTTTCGAAAATCGCTTATCGAAACAATCTGAAGATGGATCGGAACGCCGCGGCCGTGCTCAGAACAGGCTGCCCTGCGGCGTCTCCACCCGCGGCGGGGCAGGGCGCTGGAACTGGCTGCAATCCAGCTTCGGCCAATGGCTGTTGCGGTCATCGAACCCCAGCCGCCGGCGCGCCAGCTTGAAGCGGTTGGCCAGCAGATCCGCGTACACGCCCTGCCCACGCATGCGCGTACCGAACTGGCTGTCGTACTCCTTGCCGCCGCGCAGCTGCTGGATGGTGCTCATCACGTGGGCGGCGCGGTCAGGATGGTGTGCGTCCAGCCAGTCCCGGAACAGCGGCGCGACCTCCAGTGGAAGCCGCAGCAGCACGTAGCCTGCGGTCCGGGCACCTGCATCGCGCGCGGCTTCCAGCACCGCTTCCATCTCGGCGTCGTTGATCCAGGGAATCACCGGGGCCACCATCACTCCGACAGGGATGCCCGCGTCATGGAGCCTGCGCATCGCGCGCAGCCGGGCATGCGGGGCCGCCGCCCGCGGCTCCAGCCTGGCCGACAGATGCGGGTCCAGCGAGGTCACCGAGAAATGCACGCTGACCAGATTCTGCGCGGCCAGCGGCGCGAGCAGATCGATATCGCGTTCCACCAGTGCGTTCTTGGTGATGAGGGAAAACGGATGCCGTGTTTCCAGCATCACCTCGATCAATTGGCGGGTGAGCTTGAACTTGCGCTCGATCGGCTGGTAGGCGTCGGTGTTGATGCCCAGCGCAATGGGCTGCGGCACGTAGCCGGGCCGGGAGAACTCCCTGCGCAGCAGCTGCGGTGCGTTGGTCTTGGCAAACAGCTTGGTTTCGAAATCGAGCCCAGGCGACAGGTTGAGGTAGGCGTGCGAGGGCCGGGCGAAGCAGTAGGAGCAGCCATGCTCGCAACCCCGGTAAGGATTGACCGATTGACTGAATCCTATATCCGGCGACGTGTTGCGGCTGATGATGCTGCGCGCCGTCTCTGCCCGGACTTCGGTGCGCAACCGCGGCGTGGGGAAATCCTCGCTTTCGCCGATATCCCAGTCATCGTGCACGACCTCGCTGACGGTGCTCTCGAAGCGTCCGGCGAGGTGTGAGGTGGCGCCACGGCCCTTGATCGCAATACCCATTCTTGCAGGGTAAGGTGGGTCCGTCTCAGAGGCTGCGACGCTCGATCCGGAGTCCCGGCGGCGGCCGTTCACCGGGCCGAAGGGTCAGCACCTGCACACCGGTGGCGGTCACCGCCACGGTGTGCTCGAACTGTGCCGAGAGCTTGCCATCGCGGGTGTGCACCGGCCACTGGTCGGGCTGGTGGCGGATGGCCGCCTTGCCCTGGTTGAGCATGGGCTCGATGGTGAAGGTCATCCCTTCCTCCAGCCTCATGCCGGTTCCGGCGTGGCCGTAATGCAGGATCTGCGGGTCCTCGTGCATCTCCCGCCCAATGCCGTGGCCGCAGTATTCCTTCACCACGGTATAGCCCTTGTCGCGGGCATGCCGGGCGATAGCGTGGCCGATGTCACCCAGGTGTGCGCCGGGACGCACCGCCGCGATGCCGTGCCACATCGCCTCCCACGTGGCCGTGACCAGCCGCCTGGCCGGGTAGCCGACATCGCCCACCAGATACGTCGTGCTGGAATCGGCGATGTACCCGTTCTTCTCGAGGGTGATGTCCAGGTTGACGATCTGCCCGCTGCGCAGCACGTCGTCGGCCGACGGAACACCATGGCACACCACGTCATCGATGGAAGCGTTGAGCACATAGGGGAAATCGTACTGGCCCTTGCTGGCGGGCCGCGCCTGCATGTCGTCCACGATCATGCGTTCGACACGGTCGTTGATCGCCAGCGTGCTCAACCCCTCCAGATCCAGCGCGTCCAGGCGCGCGAAAACCTGCGCAAGCAGGGCGCCGGACTCGGCCATCCGTGCGAGCTCGGCCGGTGACTTGATCATGATGGCCGCGCATCCAGGGGGTTGGGGCGTACGCCGGCGGCACGCAGCTGGTCGGCCACGATGTCGTGGAATGACTGCTCAGGGTGCATTTCGCACAGCATGCCGACCTTGATCCAGAAGTTCGCCTGCGCATTGATGGAGCGGTGGCTGACGGTGCAGGCCCGACGCAGCTGGTCGTGCAGTTCGTCGTCGATGTTGACGATACCCATGGTCGATTCCTGCAATGAGATTATATGGATCGTATATGTTCCATATATCCACCGCAAGCAGGCTCATCCGCCGGTCGGCAACAACGCCAGGTACCTGCGCACGGTGGTGCTCAGCCCTTCGTAGAGCGCTTCACTGATCAGCGCATGGCCGATCGAAACCTCCTCCACGCCGGGCACCGAGGCCAGAAACGCGCGCAGATTGTCCTGGGAGAGGTCATGCCCGGCGTTGACCCCCAACCCTGCCGCGTGGGCGCGCCGGGCGGCGGCAGCGAACAGCGCCAGGGCCGTGTCCGCGTTGCCGGCGGCGTGCGCCTGGGCATAGGGGCCGGTATACAGCTCGATCCGGTCAGCGCCGATCGCCGCCGCGTCCTCCAGGCGCTCGTTGCCCGCGTCCACGAACAGGCTCACCCTGCATCCCATCGCCTTCAGTTCGGCGATCAACGGCCGCAGGCGCTGGCCGTCACGGGCGAAGTCGAAGCCATGATCCGAGGTCAGCTGGCCATCGCCATCGGGTACCAGGGTGGCCTGCGCCGGCCGCGTGGTCGCGCAAAGCGGCAGCAGGCCGGGGTAACCCTCGCGCGGCGGAGCGAAGGGATTGCCCTCGATGTTGAACTCCACGGCCCGCGCGGCGGTCAGCGCGGACAGGGCCAGCACGTCCTCCGCGGTGATGTGCCGGCGGTCAGGGCGCGGGTGCACGGTGATGCCGTGCGCGCCTGCATCAAGGCACGTCAGCGCCGCACGCAGGACGTCCGGTTCGGCACCGCCGCGCGAGTTGCGCAGCACCGCGATCTTGTTGACGTTCACGCTCAGTCGGGTCATTGCAGTCACACGCGTGGGAAGCGCCGAAGTGTAGCGCCCTGCCTACAGCAGCGGCGAGGCCAGCCGCGCGACCGCCTCCGGCAGCCGGTGCCGCCACAGGGCACGGTCGCGCTCATTGTGCACGCGGCTGGCCGAGGAATACTCGCGCTCGAGAATGGTGGCCAGCGCCGCGACGCGGCCCTTGTCGCGGATCATCATCGACAGCTCGAAGTTGAGGCGGAAGCTGCGATGGTCGAAGTTCGCGGTCCCGACGATGCACACCCCGTCATCGGCGATGAAGGCCTTGGTGTGCAGCATGCCGGCGGTGTACTCGTAGATCTTCACCCCGGCCTGGAGCAGTTCGTCGAAGTACGAGCGCGCGGCCTGGGTGACCAGCCAGGAGTCACTGACCTTCGGCACGAGCAGCCGCACGTCCAGGCCGGCCAGCGCTGCGGAGGTCAGCGCCATGCGCGCGGCCTCGCCGGGCACGAAGTAGGGGGTCACCAGCCACACCCGCTCGCGGGCCTCGTGAATGGCCTCCACGTGCAGGCGGTGGATGGTCTCCCACGCTGAATCCGGGCCGGAGATGAGGACCTGCGTGTCGATGTCGCCGTCATCGCGGGCAGGTGTTTCCCGTGGCCACAGACGGTCCTGCGGGAAGGACTTGGCGTCCTGGCCGCTGGCGTACAGCCAGTCCTCCATGAAGACCAGCTGCAGGCTGCGCACCACGTGGCCGCGGATACGCATGTGCAGGTCGCGGAATGCGTTGGGGCGTTGCCGTTCGTTCTCGTCGTCAGTGATGTTGATGCCGCCGGTGAACGCGGTCAGTCCGTCGATCACCACCAGCTTGCGGTGCGTGCGCAGGTTGAGCCAGGGGCGCTTGAAGGGCTTGAGCAGCTGCCGCGGATGGAACCAGACCGCTTCACCCCCGGCGTCCAGCAGGGGCGCGAGGAAGCGCTTGCGCACGCCCGCCGCGCCCACGGCATCGAGCAGCATGCGGACCTTGACCCCGCGCCTGGCGGCGCGCACCAGCGCATCGCGCACGGCGGTACCGGTATGGTCGGGCTCGTAGATGTAGTACTCCAGGTGGACGTGGTCGCGCGCCTGGTCGATGGCTTCCAGCAATGCATCGTAGGTGGCGGCCCCATCCACCAGCCACTCCAGTTCGGTGGCCGTGCTGGGTGCCAGTCCGGTCGTGGCCTGCGCGATCGCCGCCAGCTCGGTGCAGTCCGCGTCCGGTGGACACACGCTGCTGTAGTGCTCCATGCCCGAGCGCGCGCGTCCGCGGCGCAGGCGCTGGCGTTTCACCTTCTGCGGCCCGAGCAGGTAATAGATCAGCAGCCCGATGTAGGGCAGGGCGGCGAGTGAGAGGATCCAGCTCAGCGTGGCGATCGGCTCGCGCTTCTGCAGCACGATGTAGAACGACAGCGAAAGCAGATAGAGCGCGTACGTTGCGGCGAGCCAGGGTCCCAGGTGGGGAGCGGCGTCGAACCAGTCGCGCAGGACATCGATGAATGCGGGCATCGGCGGATGATAGCCAACGCGGGTGATGGCGGTGCATCCGCCTGCACAAAAAAACGCCCCTGCAGGCAGGGGCGTTTTCCAGTCGCGTCATGACTTGGTCGTGCGTTTACTGCTGTACGAAGCCGATCTTCTTCATCTGCGCATTCTTGGCCGCAGCCAGGATCTTCGCCATGGTCTCGTATTCCGAGTCCGGGCTGGCGTCGATGCGCAGCTCGGGCTGGTTGGACGGATCACGCTGGACTTCCTGCTCCATGCGCTGCTGCAGCTCGGTCGTCGCCACCGGGCTGTTGTTCCAGAACACCTGGTTGCTGGTGTCCACGCGCAGCTCGATCGGCGGCGGCGGCTCAACGGTCACCGGTGGTGGGTTGAGAACACGCTGCGGCAGATCCACGGCGATCGGGTAGGTCATGATCGGCGCGGTCACGATGAAGATGATCAGCAGAACCAGCATCACGTCCACGAGGGGCGTGACGTTGATGTCGGCCATGGGGCCCTTGCCACCACCAGAACTGAATGCCATGGCTTACTGCCCCTTCTCTTTGGTCGCAACGAAGCCGACGTCCAGCATGCCCTGTTCCTGCGCGACCTTGGTCAGGTCGTTGATGATGCGCATCTTGGTGGTGCGGTCACCACGCAGGTTGAGAGGCGGCTGCGGCGTCTGCTGGGCGGCGGTGGCGAGGCGGGACTCGAGCGTCCCGCGATCGATTTCCTCGTCGTTCCAGTACACCGAACCGTCTTCCTTCACCGCCAGGGTGATCGGGCTGGCACGCTTCTCGGCATCTTCCGGATTCTGGATCAGGTTCGCCTCCGGCAGCTCGACCTTGACCTTGTGGGACATCAGAGGCGCCGTGATGATGAAGATGATCAGCAGCACCAGCATCACGTCCACGAGGGGCGTCACGTTGATGTCGGCCATGGGGCCGCCGCTGTTACCACTACTGAAAGCCATAACGGGCTCCGTCTAGATCGTGTTGAACTACCTTCGTGCCGGGTACAGCGCGTCCTTAGCGGACGCGCGAACCGGTGGCGAAGAAGTCATGCAGGTCGTGCGCGAACGTATCGAAACGGCTGATGGTCGCGCTGTTGATCTTGCTGAAGAAGTTGAAGGCGAACACGGCCGGGATAGCCACGAACAGGCCGATCGCGGTCATGATCAGCGCTTCACCCACCGGGCCGGCAACGGCGTCGATGGAGGCCGAACCGGTCGCACCGATCTTGATCAGCGCGCCGTAGATGCCCCACACGGTACCCAGCAGACCCACGAACGGAGCGGTCGCGCCGACGGTGGCCAGCAGGGTCATGCCCGACTGCAGGTTGTTGCTCTCACGGGTGACGGCCTGGCGCAGGGCGCGGTCGACGAACTCCGAACGGCTCAGCGATTCGCCGAGGCCACCGGTGGTCACGCCTTCGGCGCGCTGGTGGTGGGCAGCGGCCTGGGCAGCGTCCAGGGCGATCTTGGAGAACGGCTCGGAAGCGGGCTGCTCTTCCATGGCGCGGATGGCGTCCTGCGCGTTCGGGGTGTTCCAGAACAGCGAGGTGACCTTGTCCGCAGCGGCCTTCAGGCGGCTGGCGCGGAAGATGTTGATGACGGTCCAGTACCAGGACAGCGCCGACATCACGATCAGGGTGATCAGCACCACCCAGGAGACTGCGAACTCTCCCGGCTGGCTGGTCATTTCATGGATGAGGTGCTCGAAGCCCATCTGCGACAGGGCGTTGGAGTTGCCCCCGGCAGCAGCGGCGATGAAAATTTCCTGCAGCATGACGCTTACCTTTGTTGTGTGTGGTGTTGAAGGGTGTAGCTGAACATGAAGAACCGTCAGCGAGGGGAGGCCGGCGAGCCGCCCCGCGTGGATCAGTTCAGTGCAAAGTTGACCGGCACGCGGACACGGCCCGCGGCTTTCTGTCCGTTGGATTCCGCAGCGTTGAAGCGCCACTTGCGTGCTGCTTCCATCGCGGCGCGATCCAGGTCGCGGTTACGGCTGGATTTTTCGACCGTGACATTGGTGACGTTGCCGTTGGCATCGACATCGATGATCAGGATCACCTCACCCTGGATACCTGCACGGAATGCGGCCGGCGGGTAACGCGGGGGGTTCATGGCCTTCGACGAGATGTCGACGCTGGCTTCGATGCTGCTCGGCGGCGCCGGCGGCGCAGGCGGCGACGGCGGGGTCACGATGTCGGTCGGGCGCGGATCCGGCACGTCGACGACCGGCGCCTGCGGCGGCGGCGGGACGGGCGAGGGCTTGGGCGGCGACAGGTTCTTGACCGGCGGCGGCGGCGTCTCATCCGGCGGCGGCGGCGGCGGCGGCGGTGGCGGCGGCGGCGGTGCGTCGACGATGGTCACCATCACGTTGCGTTCTTTTTCCGCAACGGCCTTGGGGGCCACGGCGGGAATCAGAAGCATCATGAAAGCGGCCGCATGGAGGCCAATGACAAACGCGATACCGACGATTCGGGGCCAGCTCAGTCCCTTGTCGGCAGTTTGTTCGTAGCGGTGAAAGACAAGTTGTTCCGTCATGCGCCAAGAGCTCGATAGTGGGGCTGGGATGCCCGGGGGCGGGATCCCTGATCAGCGGTGCATGACACCGCAGGAACCTCCAAGCTTATACCAATCCTGAGTGCCTGCGCGCGTTTTGCGCAGGCATTCAGGCGTTATTCTTACTTACTTCAGGTTGATGATTTTGTCCGCATCCGCAGCGTTCTTCAGGCCACCCTTGGCCTTCGCCTGGCGTGCTGCTTCCTTCGCTTCCGGCACCCGTCCTTCGCTGTGCAATACGCGTGCCAGATTCAGATAGGTCTCACCATTGGGCGAAAGCGGAGCGGCTTTCTGCCACTCGCCGATCGCCTCGGCGATCTTCTGCGGCTCGGAATAGTAGTAAGCCTGCGCACGGGCCAGGTACACCTGGTAATCCGGCTTCAGCACACCCTTCTGCAGGCCCTCGTCGGTCACCGCGATGACATCCTTCTCGCGGTTTTCCATGTTGGCGTAGATCGAATAGAGCTGCTTGTATTCGCGCTCTTCGCTCAGCTGGCCGGAGGCACGCAGCTTGTCCATCACCGCGGCCGCCTTGTCCATCTGGTCGGCCTGCATGTACATGCTGGCGAGATTGATCTGGGCCTTCTTGTCGTTCGGATTCTTCGCCGCCAGCGCTTCGGCCGCCTTGATGGCTTCGCCGGTCTGACCGCCTTCCGAATACGCCGCCATCAGCAGCTGGTTCCACTGGTCCTTCGGCTCCGGGGACGCGGCGATGGCCTGCTGCAGCACCGGGATCGCTTCACTGTAGCGCTCCAGCTGGTACAGCGCCTGGCCCTTGACCACCAGCTCTTCCGGCTTGGTCGAACCGCTCTCGGCGAAGTACTTGTCGATCAGGGTCAGGCCCTTGGCCTGCTCGGCCTTGTCATCGTCCTGCAGCTGCAGCTGGGCCAGCATCACCATGGACTGCAGGTGGCCGTTGTTGTCCAGGCCGTTGAGATCCAGCACCTGCTGCAGGTAGCGCTTGGCAGCGGCAACGTCGTCCTGCTGGTAGGCGGCCTGCGAGGCCAGCTGCGCGGCGAGCGATTTGTCGTAGTTGTTGGCAGCGGAATTTGCCAGGATCGCATCGGCGAGAGTGATCGTTTCCGGGAACTTCTCGTCGTTGTAGCTGTCAACCAGCTTCTGCAGGTCCTTGCCCAGCTTCGGCGAGGCCTTCAGGCCCGGCTCTTTGCGGGTGGCATTGGGGTACAGCACTTCGGCCTGGGCGGCCTTGCCGCCGCGGCGCTCGCGCTGTTCCGAACGATCCGCCGAACGCGTCTGTGCGAATGCGTCAGTGACCACGGCGCCGCTGACGGCGGTGACGACGAGTGCGGTGAGCAGGGCCTGCTTGTGGTTACGGAGAATCATCTTTCACCTCTATCGGACCGCATCGCGGCAGGTAGGACGGACGTCAGAAAAATCTGAGCCGCCAAACGTATCAGAGTTCTGGGACGTGAGAAACCGTTTCCTGTGCTGCATCACAGCAAATTAACGGGTCCTCAGCTACAGCGCGGCGCCCGTCCCGCCGCCTGCGCCTGACGATAGACCCCTTCAAGCGCCGGTGCGTCGCGCTGCAGTTCGCGGATGCGGTTGGCCGGATCCGGGTGGGTGGAGAGCCACTGCGGACTGCGACCACCGCTGGCCGCCATCATGTTCTGCCACAGGTTGATGGCCTGGGCGGGGTCGAAGCCCGCTTCAGCCATCAGCCGCTGACCCACCACGTCCGCCTCGCTTTCCTGCGTGCGCGAGCCCGGCAGCAGGAACAGCGTCTGTGCGGCACCGCTGCCGACCTGGTTCACCGCGCTCGCTGCCGTGTCGCCGTAGGCCGCACCGGCCAGCGCGCCCAGCACCGACAACCCCGTCTGGGCGCCCATCTGGCGTGTGATGCGCTCCTCGTGGTGGCGGGCGATCACATGACCGATCTCGTGGCCGATCACTGCGGCCAACTGGTCCTGGTTCTTGGCGACGGTGAAGATGCCCGTATTGACGCCCACCTTGCCGCCCGGCAGCGCGAACGCATTGGGTTCGGCATTGACGAAGAGGGCCGTTTCCCACCGTACGCTGCGGTACTGCGAAGGCAGCTGGGCGACCAGTGCATTGACCACGCACTGCACGTAGCCGTTCTGCTTGCCATCCGTGCTGAGCTTGTCTTTCTGTTTGGTTTCGGCGAACGCCTGCGCGCCGAGCTGGTCCAGCTGTGCCTGTGAGACACCGCCCACGACCTGTCGACGGCCGGTGGGCGAGGTGGTGGTCGCGCATGCGCTGACCACAGTGGCAATGGTGAAAGCCAGCAAGAGTCGTTTCATGGTCTCAATCCCCCGTGTTCATAGCCGGAGTGTGTGCGTACACGGCTTAACATTTCGTCAAGCGCAGGGCAGCGCGCCTCAAGCGTCAGACGGTGCCGGAAAGAGCCAGGGCAGCGAGGGCGACGGCGTTGTTGAGACCATGCGCCGCGATGGGCGCCCACAACGTCCCGGTGCGTTGGTAGAGCCAGCAGAACGCTGCGCCCATGCCGCCATAGATCAGCCACAACTGGGCGATCGCCATCGGCCCATTGCCGCTTGTTCCCGGCAGTTCATGGATCAATGCGAACGCCAGGCTGCTGAGCACCGCCCCGAGCAGCGGACGTCCCGCCTGCCACAGGCGCCCGAACAGGATCCGCCGGAACAGCAGTTCCTCGTAGGCGGGCGCAAGCAGCACGGCGAACAGGGTCAGGAACAGCGGGAACTGCTCCCAGGCCCGGCTCATGAGGGCAAGATTGGTCGGCACCGGCTCGATGCCGGCCTGGCGGGCGAGGAAGGCGATGCCGTTGCTGCCCACGATCACCAGCACACCGACAAGCACCGTCCATCCCCAGGTGCCCGGCTGGCGCACCGCCTGGACACTACGGCGCTGTTCCTCGGCGCTCGCACGGCGACGCCAGAAATAGACGATCAGCGCTGCGCCGCCGGTCCCCGCCAGCGCCATCAGGATCTGCGCCAGCGCACCCGGCTGCCCGAGCGCGGGGACGGCCTGCTGCAGTCCACCCGGCGCGGTAGGCGGGCTCACCTGGACGGACTGGACCACCCCCCAGACGATCCATGCAACAAAGCTCAGCGCGAACAGCAGCGCCGAGCTGAGGCCCAGATCGATCAGAAACCCCGCCAGGGGCGAGCCCGGTTGGCGCGGGGCCGGGGGGCGTGAGGAGCCGGAGGCGGGGGTAGACGGCAACGGTGCGGACATCGGTGACCTGCAAGGGAGGCAGAAACCGGCGCGGATGACACCGCGCCGGCAGCTCCGGATTGTGTCAGATATCCAGGTTGGCGACCTTCAGCGCATTGCTGTCGATGAAGTCGCGGCGCGGCTCGACCACATCACCCATGAGGGTGCTGAAAATCTGGTCGGCGGCGACGGCATCCTCGATGCGCACCTGCAGCAGGCGACGCGTCTCCGGGTTCACCGTGGTATCCCACAGCTGCTCGGGATTCATTTCACCCAGGCCCTTGAAGCGCTGGATCTGCCGACCGCGTTTGGCTTCGTCCAGCAGCCAGGCCTGGGCCTGGGCGAAACTGCCGATCTCGATCGACTTGGCACCGCGGCTGATCACAGCACCGTCGCGCACCAGCCCATGCAGCAGGGACGCGGCCTGGTAGATCGCACGCAGCTCGCCGCCGTCGAAGGCGGCCAATGGCAGCACCTGGATCAGCTCTTCGCCCATGTGGCGACGCGTCACCAGCACGGCCGCAGGGCGCTGATCGTTGGGTTCCTGCAGTTCAAGGCTGAAACGCGCCGAGCCCAGGCTGCCCTGGTTGAGGCGGGCGGCCAGCGATGCCAGACCCTGGTCCGCCGGCGCCGAGCGCAGGTGGTCCAGGTCCATCGGCATGAAATCCAGCAGCGCCTGCAGCAGCTGGCGATCATAGCGGTGCGCGTTGCGCTCGATGGCTTCCCGGGCGCCGGCGTAGGCCAGCAGGAGCTTCTCCAGGGCCACGCCCTCGATGGCCGGTTCGCCTGTCGCCGGTACCAGCGAGGCGTTCTCGACCGCGCTGCTGGCCAGGTAGCTGTCCAGCGCGGGATCGTCCTTCAGGTACAGCTCGGTCTTGCCCTGCTTGATCTTGTACAGCGGCGGCAGGCCGATATAGACATAGCCGCGCTCGATCAGTTCCGGCATCTGGCGGTAGAAGAACGTCAACAGCAGCGTACGGATATGCGCGCCGTCGACGTCGGCGTCGGTCATGATGATGATCTTGTGGTAGCGCAGCTTGTCCGGGTTGTATTCGTCGCGGCCGATGCCTGTGCCCAGCGCGGTGATCAACGTCCCCACCTGATCAGAGGCCAGCATGCGGTCGAAGCGCGCACGTTCCACGTTGAGGATCTTGCCGCGCAACGGCAGCACTGCCTGGTTCTTGCGGTTGCGGCCCTGCTTGGCCGAGCCGCCTGCGGAGTCGCCCTCGACGATGAACAGCTCCGACAGCGCCGGATCCTTTTCCTGGCAGTCGGCCAGTTTGCCCGGCAGGCCGGCGATGTCCAGTGCACCCTTGCGACGCGTCAGATCACGCGCCTTGCGGGCGGCTTCGCGGGCACGGGCGGCGTCGACGATCTTGCCAGCGATTGCCTTGGCTTCGTTGGGGTTTTCCTGAAGGAATTCTTCCAGCCGTGATCCGAAGGTGCTTTCCACCGCCGGCTTGACATCCGAGCTGACCAGCTTTTCCTTGGTCTGGCTGGAGAAGCTGGGATCGGGGACTTTCACCGAAAGCACCGCGATCATGCCCTCGCGCATGTCCTCACCGGTCAGGCTGATCTTGGCCTGCTTGGCGATGCCGCTCTTTTCGATGTAGTTGCTCAGGGTCCGGGTCAGCGCCGCGCGGAAGCCGGCCAGATGGGTGCCGCCGTCCTTCTGCGGGATGTTGTTGGTGAAGCAGTACATTGTTTCCTGGTAGACATCGGTCCACTGCATGGCCACGTCCACCACGATGCCGTTGGATTCACCGGTCACCGAGATCACGTTGGGGTGCAAGGGCGTCTTCAGTTGCGCGAGATGCTCAACGAAGCTGCGGATACCGCCCTCGTAATGGAAATCATCGCGCCGGCCGTCACCGCGCTCATCGATCAGCGTGATCTTGACGCCGGAGTTGAGGAACGAAAGCTCACGCAGGCGGCGGGCAAGGATCTCGTAATGGAACTCGACGTCGGAGAAGATCTCCACCGCCGGCTTGAAGCGCAGCGTGGTACCGCGCTTTTCCGAAGCTTCCAGCTTCTTCAGCGGGTACTGCGGCTCGCCCAGCGAATACTCCTGCTGGTAATGATGGCCGTCGCGCCAGACATCCAGCCACAGGTGCTCGGACAGGGCGTTGACCACGGATACGCCCACACCATGCAGACCGCCTGACACCTTGTAGCTGTTGTCATCGAACTTGCCACCGGCATGAAGCACGGTGAGGATGACCTCAGCCGCCGAAACGTTCTCTTCCTTGTGGATGTCCACGGGAATGCCGCGGCCATTGTCGGAGACAGACACCGAGCCGTCGGTCAGGATCTTGACCACGATATCGTCGGCGTGGCCGGCGAGGGCTTCATCGACAGAGTTGTCGACGACTTCGAAAACCATGTGGTGCAGGCCCGTGCCGTCGTGCACATCGCCGATATACATGCCGGGGCGCTTGCGGACGGCTTCCAGGCCACGCAACACGGTGATCTTGCTGGAATCGTAGGTGCCGTTCGGCGTCGTCGGAGTGTTCTGTTCGTCAGTCATTGCGCTTGCCGTAGGCTCCGCAGGTCGGGCGCCACCAGAGGGGCGCGCCGTGAAATAGGGGGTGCAGCAGGAATTATACCAGCCGGGCCCTCATGGCCCGTCGGTGCACTATGGCACAGCCACGATCTGTGCATGTTCCACGTGGAACCGGGTGACCGCGGCAGCGTCGACCAGCGCGGGGGGCGTCTCGGTGGCGGTCACGAAGATCTGTGCTGGACCTGCCAGAAGCCGTTCGATGACTTTCGCCTGATGGGTCCGGTCCAGTTCCGATGCGAGGTCGTCCAAGGCAATCACCGGCCAGTGTTGGCGCTGCTCGGCGTAGTCTTCGGCCTGCGCCAAGAGGCACACCAACGCGGTGAGCTTGGCCTGTCCCCGTGAGAGCGCATCGCGCCCGGGGATGGCCGCGAACAGGCAGGTCCAGTCCGCACGGTGCGGACCCACCGAGGTATAGCCAGCCTGGCGGTCGCGTTCCCGCGCCAGCAGCAGGGCATCGGCCAAGGGCACCTCTTGGCGGCGCCAGCCGGGATTGAAGCTCACCGCCTGCAGCCCGAGCTGCGGCGCCAACGTTTCCGCAAGTGCGATCGCTCGCGACTGAAGCCGCTCCAGGTAGTGAAGGCGCCGACCTGTCAGTGGCTCGCCGGACTCAGCCAGTTCATGGTCCCACGCATCGAGCATCCGTCCCGGCCCCCCCTGCTTTAGAAGAGCATTGCGCTGCTTGAGTGCCCGCGAGTACCGGCGCCAGAGCGCAAGAAAATCAGGTTCCACGTGGAACAGTCCCCAATCGAGGAAACGCCGGCGCGGTTCTCCGCCGCCGCTGACCAGCGCATGGCTCCCCGGCTCGAAGGTCACGACGGCCAACGCCGCACATAGGTTGCCGAGCTGTGCCACATCCTCTCCGTCCAGCCGACCCGCCCAGGCGTGACCGGTATGCCGCAGTCCGGCACGACGTCGAACGTCTGAGTGACCCGACGTGGTCTCATCCCATTCGACGAAGACTTCGAGCGCGTCATGCCCACTGCGGATCAAACCATCCCGGACGCGTCCCCTGAAGCTGCGGCCATAGGCCATCAGATGCAGCGCCTCGAGAACGCTGGTCTTGCCCGCGCCGTTGTCACCGGTCAGCAGGTTCAGGCCTGGCTGGGGCGAGAGTTCCACCGCTTCGAAACGGCGAAGCTGGCTGATCGCAAGTCGGCGGATGAGCATTGAGAAACGGTACGCCAGCGGAGCGGGGGGACGTCCCAGCTTACTGCATCGGTCAAGGACCGCCGCAGTCCGTCAACGCCGTCGCGTTGGAGGTTTTCGAACCGGCGGATCTGCCGAGTGTTCCCGTCTCCGCCGTGCGTCCTGGATCTGGTCGCTGAGCATCGTCCATGACCGTCCGGCTGCCCTACCGAGCGCGCAGGGGCAGGGGAAACCTCTTTTTTCCTTTAAATCTGAGCACCTCACCCCTGATTGGGCGCTCAGATTTCAAGAAATTCCAAGTCCTTAGCACACGTGTCCACAAGGGGCCTGTATGGATACGCAGGAGGCCTTGGACAACCTGTGGATAAAATAGCGAACCTGGAACGGGCCGAAAACTATCCACAGCTTTCCACCCAGCTCCCGCTCGTTGATACAGGGGGATTCACCATCCATAAAACCTTAATTATCAGTGACTTACCTATCTTTTCCCTGAAATCTGAGCCTACCATCACCACCATGCTTTAGATTTATACCCAGATTTAAAGCTTTGCTGATATCGGACAGACCATTTCCACGACTGTGGATAGCAGGCTCGACGTCGCTAGCGGAAGCCTGCCGTTTGAGCACATCGCGACAGACAGTGACGACTGAGAACGTCAGCCCCAGCTGGATGCAGTACACCAACGCCACACCGAGCGGGAGTTCAGAATCCGGAATACGCATGCTCCACGTGGAACAAAAAAAACGCCCGAACGAGTCGGGCGCTTCATGTTCCACGTGAAACCTGAGGTCAGAGTCGCAACGGCATGACGACATGACGCGAACGTTCGTTGCTTGCCTCGCGCACCAACGCCGACGAATTGGAATCCCGCAGCTGGATGACCACCTGCTCATCGCGCAGCGCAGAAAGGGCATCGAGCAGATAGTTCACGTTGAAGCCGATCGCCAGGTCGTTGACATCGGTCTCCGCCTCGATCTCTTCCTGCGCCTCTTCCTGTTCCGGATTGTGTGCGCTGATCTTCAGGTTGCCCGGCGAAACCTCGACGCGGATGCCACGGTACTTCTCGTTCGACAGAATGGCCGCACGCTGCAGCGATGCGCGCAGTGACTCCCGTTCCACCCGCACCTCACGATCCGCGCCAATCGGAATGACGGCCTCGTAGTCCGGGAAACGTCCGTCGATGAGTTTGGAGGTAAAGGTCACATCATCGCGCTTCACGCGGACATGGCTGCGACCCACCTCCAGCTCGATCTCGCGATCGCCGCTCTCCAGCAGCCGCTGCAGCTCGGTAACACCCTTGCGCGGCACGATGATCTGGCGCTTGGAACCACTCGGCTTGGCCAGTTCGGTCTCGCAGAGCGCCAGGCGGTGGCCATCGGTGGCGACCGTCCGCAGGGCGTCGCCGCGCAGGTCGAACAGCAGTCCATTGAGGTAATACCTCACATCCTGCTGCGCCATGGCGAACGCCGTGCGCTCGATCAGCTCTTTCAACGTGGCTTCGCCGATCGCGACCCGTTCGGTCGCCTCGACTTCATCCACCGACGGGAAATCATTGGCGGGCAGGGTGGCCAGCGTAAACCGGCTGCGACCCGCCTGGACCGTGATCTTGTCGCCGTTCTGCGACACCGTGATGCGGCTGCCATCCGGCAAGGCACGGATGATCTCGAACAGCTTCCGTGCGGGAATCGTGGTCTCGCCGTCCTGGGCCTCTTCAACCGCGATCCGCGACACCATTTCCACTTCCAGATCCGTACCCGTCAACGACAGTTGCCCGTCCTTGACCTGCACGAGGAAATTGGCCAGGACCGGGAGGGTCTGGCGGCGTTCGACCACGTTGACGACCTGCGCCAACGGCTTGAGGAAGGCTTCGCGCTGCAGTGTGAAACGCATGTGGTTCCGTGCCCCTATGCTTTAAAAAATATGGGATAAATCAAAAGCTTGGTGGTGATGGTAGAGCCAGAATTCAGGGAAAACACCCCTAAGTAACTGTATCTGAAGGGATTTGTAAGCTTGAAACCCTTTGCAGTACTGGCCCTCAGGGTGGGGAACAACCTGTGGATGGAATTCCGACACTCCGGAACGCCCTTCTTATCCACACCCTTTGCCCCACTTGCCCCCGGATTCTGCACCGTTTTGTACGATGACGCCTCATCGGCGTACGTGCATCATTCGCTCAACTTGCGGATGAGCTTGTCCCAGTCTTCCCGCATCTTGCCGTCGGTCTCCATCAGCGTCCGGATCTGACGGCAGGCATGCAGCACCGTGGTGTGGTCACGTCCGGCGAAGGCGTCGCCAATCTCCGGCAGGCTGTGCTCGGTCAGTTCCTTGGTCAATGCCATCGCCATCTGGCGCGGCCGGGCCAGGGAACGGGTCCGCCGCTTGGACAGCAGATCCTTGATCTGCAGTCCGTAGTAATCGGCCACCGTTTTCTGGATGTTGGGGATGCTGATGGCCTGCTGCTGGGCCCGGAGCAGGTCACGCAGGGTTTCCTGCGCAAACTCGGTGGTGATGGCACGGCCGGTGAAATTGGCACGTGCGGTCAACGTATTCAGCGCGCCCTCGAGGTCGCGCACATTGGAGCGCATTTTCTTGGCGATCAGGAACGCAACATCATCCGGCAGCTCGGCCCCGCGCTCACGCGCCTTGGCCAGCACGATGGCCGCGCGGGTCTCGAAGTCCGGCGGTTCGATCGCCACCGACAGCCCCCAGGCCAGGCGCGATTTGAGCCTGGCCTCCAGGCCTTCCACCTCGCGCGGGTACCGATCGCAGGTCAGGATGATCTGCTGCTTGCCATCGAACAGCGCATTGAAGGTGTGGAAGAACTCTTCCTGGGTGCGGTCCTTGCCAGCGAAGAACTGGATGTCGTCGATCAGCAGCGCGTCCACCTGCTGGAACTGGCGCTTGAACTGATCCATGGTCTTCTCCTGCAGCGCACGGATCATGGCACTGAAGAACTGTTCCGAGCGCAGGTAGAGCACCTTTGCATGCGGATTGGCCTCGCGCATCGCGTTGCCCGCGGCGAACATCAGGTGGGTCTTGCCAAGACCGGTTCCGCCATACAGCAGCAAGGGGTTGTGCGCCCGGTCGCCCGGCTTCTGCGCTGCCTGGAACGCCGCTGCCAGGCCCAGCTGGTTGCTGCGGCCCTCAACGAAGTTGGCGAAGGTGTAGTGTGAATCCATGTTGCCGGCGAACGGCACTACCGGTTCGATCGAAGCCGGCGTCGCCGGACCGACTGCACCACCGGCAAAAACGCTCGAATTCTGCGCGATCTGCGACTCCGCAGGCCGTGGACGTGAGCCGATTTCAAGGAAAATGTCGCCAAAGCCCGCGTAGTGGGTCAGCAGCTCGCGGATCCGGGGCAGGTACAGCGCGCGGACCTGGTCGACGATGAACGCGTTGGGGGCGAACAGGATCAGGGCATCAGCGCGCAGGTCGGCCTGCAGCGGCTTCAACCAGGTGTGGATGTCTTCCGGCGGAAACTCCGCCTCCAGACGTTCAAGACAACGGGACCAGGCATCCATCAGCAATAATCTTCTTGGGCCAGCGGGCGGGCGCAGGAAAGCGCCGTCCCGAGAGGCCGGAAAGGGGAAAGAGGATGACTCAGACTACCACCGAGCGATGGGCTCTGGAATGCTTGTCCAAGAGTTATTCACAAAATCATCCACAGGTATTGCACAGCCCCATGAAATGACGTAGTCACAAGGACTTGACGCGAGGGTGGGTGTACCTCTAGAATTTCCGGTTCTTTCCGTCCATTTCATACGAGAGGCCCAACATGGCCACCAAGCGCACTTTCCAGCCCAGCAACCTCAAGCGTAAGCGCGACCACGGTTTCCGTGCCCGTATGAAGACCGCAGACGGCCGCAAGATCCTGTCGCGTCGCCGCGCCAAGGGCCGCAAAGTCCTGAGCGCCTGATTGCCATGCCGCTACCTGCGGCAGACGCAATCCTTCCGAGAGTGAATACTGCAGACCCGCGCAAGCGATTTCCTCGCTCTGCGCGGGTTCGCACGCGTGCCGAATATTCTACGGTCTTCAACGGCGCCCGCCGGGTGTCCGAACCGCTGATGACCCTCCACTGGCTGCCGGGCGACCGACCGGCCAGAATGGGTCTGGCCGTTTCACGCAAAGTGGATCCGCACGCCGTCGGGCGTAACCGGATCAAGCGCGTGCTGCGCGATGCCCTGCGTCACTGCCGGGCCGAACTCCAGCCAGGCGATGTCGTCGTGGTTGCGAGGAGTGCTGCGCGTCAAGCCAGCAACGACGATATCCGCCAGGCCTTCCTGCGCCTGTTGCGCCGCCTCCGTGCATTGCCCGCACCGGTCATGGACGGCACAATGCCGCCTCCCGATGGCGTCGCATCGCCTTCTTTGAACGAGCCGGCGTCACCGCCTGGCCCCGCAGAGCCTGTCCGCTGATGAACCAGACCCGCGTTTTCCTGATTTTTGCCTGGCTGATGGTGGCCGTTCTGCTATGGATGGAATGGAGCCGCGAGAAATCCGCTCCGCCGCCGGCGCCGACCACCACGTCCGCGCCCGCCCAGCAGGCCGTGCCTGGCGCCACGCCGGGTGGCGTGCCCGGAGCGCAGGTTCCCACGGCAGCAGGCACGCCGGCTGCGGCGGGCACCGCCCAGGCGAGCGCCGCGCCGGCCAGCGAGCGCATCACCGTCACCACCGACGTGCTGCGCCTGGTGCTCGACGGTGGCCGCGTGCTCGACGCCGACCTGCTCCAGTTCCCGCAGACCAAGGAAGAGGGCAGCCCGCCGGTCCAGCTGCTGACCGAGAACCCTGCCCACCCCTACAGCGCGATCAGTGGCTGGGCCAGTGAAGACAAGAGCGTGCCGGTACCGGGCGCGACGGGCTTCAAACTGGTCGGCGATGCCCGCCAGTTCACGCTGGCCGACGGCCAGAACGAGCTGGTCATCCCGTTCGTCTGGAACGGTCCGAACGGCGTGGTGATCGACCGCACCCTGACCCTGTCGCGCAACCACTACGCGATCAAGGTGAAGGACGTGGTCCGCAACACCGGAACGGCGCCGTGGAACGGCTTCGTCTTCCGCACGCTGGACCGCACCCCGACCATCCTGTCGCGGAGCATGACCAACCCCGATTCCTTCAGCTTCAACGGTGCTACCTGGTGGAGTGCCGAAGGCGGCTACGAGCGTCGTGCCTTCGCCGATTACCTGGAAGACGGCCCGCTCAACCGCAACATCACCGGTGGTTGGCTGGCCCTGCTGCAGCACCACTTCTTCACCGCGTGGATTCCGCAGAAGGACCAGATCGCCCACTACGTGCTGTCGCAGAACGAGGGGCGTGACCAGATCGAAGCGCGCGGTCCGGCGTTCAACGTCGCGCCGGGCCAGCAGGTCAGCACCGAAGCGCGCCTGTGGGTCGGCCCGAAGCTGGTCAACCAGATCGCCAAGGAAGACGTGAAGGGCCTGGATCGCGTCGTCGATTACAGCCGTTTCTCGCTGATGGCGGTCATCGGCCAGGGCCTGTTCTGGGTACTGAACCAGGTCCACAAGCTGGTGAACAACTGGGGCTGGGCGATCATCGGCCTGGTGATCATGCTCAAGCTGGTGCTGTATCCGCTCTCGGCCGTGCAGTACAAGAGTGGTGCCAAGATGCGTCGCTTCCAGCCGCGCATCGCGCAGCTGAAGGAACGCTACGGCGATGACCGCCAGAAGTTCCAGACCGCGATGATGGAGCTGTACAAGAAGGAAAAGATCAATCCGATGGGTGGTTGCCTGCCGATCCTCATCCAGATGCCGATCTTCTTCGCGCTGTACTGGGTGCTGGTGGAATCGGTGGAACTGCGTCAGGCGCCGTGGCTGGGCTGGATCCAGGACCTGACCGCTCGCGATCCGTACTTCATCCTGCCGGTGATCAACGTCGCCGTGATGTGGGCCACGCAGAAGCTGACGCCGGCCGTCGGCATGGACCCGATGCAGCAGAAGATGATGCAGCTGATGCCGATCGTGTTCGGCGTCATGATGGCCTTCATGCCGTCCGGCCTGGTGCTGTACTGGGTGGTCAACGGCGGCCTGGGCCTGCTGCAGCAGTGGTGGATGACCAAGCGCCACGGCAGCGATCCGTTGCCGGCCACGAGCACCCCCACCGCGCCGGTCAAGAAGAAGTAAGACCGCGCAGATGCTGCAAGGGAGACCCGCCGGAAGGCGGGTTTCCTGCGTCTGGCCCCTACCGTCGGCTCACCGCACAATAGGTCCATGGAATCCATTGCTACCGACACCATCGTTGCCATCGCCACCGCTGCAGGCGCCGGCGGCGTCGGCATGCTGCGTCTGTCCGGACCGCGTGCGGCCGCCATCGCCACCACGCTCGGCGCGCCGCCGCTGCGCCCACGGCATGCGCATTACGCGCGTCTTCGCGATGCCGACGGTGAGGTGATCGATGACGGCCTCGTGCTGTGGTTCCCGGCACCGCACAGTTTCACCGGGGAGGAGGTCATCGAGCTTCAGGGGCACGGCAGCCCCGTGGTGCTGCAGCAGCTGGTGGCCCGGTGCATCGCGCTGGGAGCACGCCAGGCACGGCCCGGCGAGTTCAGCGAACGCGCTTTCCTCAACGGCAAACTGGACCTGGCCCAGGCCGAGGCGATCGCCGATCTGATCGCGGCCGGTGACCAGCGTGCGGCACGTGCGGCACGCCGCTCCCTGGACGGCGTGTTCTCACGGCGGGTGGATGAGGTGGGGCAGCAGCTGGTCCGACTGCGCATTCACGTCGAAGCCGCCATCGATTTCGCCGACGAACCGTTGGACACCCTCGGCGGTGACCAGGTCCGCCAGGGCCTTGCCACGGCCCGCGGAACGCTGGATCTGCTGCGCCGCGACGCCGAGCGTGGCCGCCGCCTGCGTGACGGCCTGCACGCCGTGCTGATCGGGCCACCCAACGCCGGCAAGAGCTCGCTGCTCAACGCGTTGGCCGGCAGCGAGCGCGCCATCGTCACCGACATCGCCGGCACCACGCGCGACACGCTGCGCGAGACCATCCGGCTGGACGGCCTGGAGCTGACGCTGATCGATACGGCGGGCCTGCGCGACGGCGGCGATCCCATCGAACGCGAAGGCATGCGGCGCGCGCGCGCGGAGATCGAACGCACGGACCTGGCCTTGATCGTGCTCGATGCACGCGATCCCGCCGCAGGCGAGGCGGCGATCGGCGACGGCGTCCTGGCTGTTCCGCACCGTTTGTACATCCACAACAAGTCCGACCTGCTGCCGCCCAACCGCCTGCCGGAAGGCGCGCCCGCGGACCGTGTGTTCGTATCCGCTGCAACCGGCGCCGGGCTTGAGGCACTGCACGCACGGCTGCGGGCGATCGCCTCGGCGGGCGCCGGCGAACAGGCCGAGGGCGAGTTCTCCGCGCGCGCGCGGCATGTGGATGCCATCGAACGTGCGCAGGAGCATGCGCTGCATGCAGACGCCGAGCTCAGGCATGACCATCTGGAACTGGCCGCCGAGGAGCTGCGGCTGGCACACGATGCGCTCGGCGAGATCACCGGGCGGATGAGTGCCGACGACCTGCTGGGAAAGATCTTCTCCAGCTTCTGCATCGGCAAGTAGCGGCGCTGCCGCCTGCACGCCCGCGCGGTGCGCGGTCGCCAGCTCGCCCCACGGGCTGTCACATTCCCGCCGCATACTCGCGCGTTCCGTAGAGCACCGAGGGTATGCCGTGAAGTCGTGGGGTCGTGTGGTGTTGCTGTTGTCGCTGGCTGTGGCACCCTCGGTGGCCATGAGCGCTGAATCCTCCCCACCGGTCGATGCGAAGGCGTCGGTCTACGCCCACCGCGGCGCCAGTGCGCTGCTGCCCGAGCACACCCTGGCGGCCTATGCGCAGGCCATCTCCGATGGCGCCGACTATATCGAGCCGGACCTGGTGATGACCCGCGACGGCGTGCTCGTGGCCCGCCACGAGAACGAGATCGGCGGCACGACCGACGTCGCCTCGCACCCGGAGTTCGCCAGTCGCAGAACCACCCGGCTGATCGACGGGGAGCAGGTCGAAGGCTGGTTCACCGAAGATTTCACCCTGGCCGAGCTCAAGACGCTGTTCGTGCGCGAGCGCCTGCCGCAGCTGCGCAGTACCGCCTTCGATGGCCAGTTCCGCATCGCCACCTTCGACGAGATCCTGACGTTTCTGGTCCAGCAGGCCGGGCGCGCCAACCGCGGCATCGGCCTAGTGCCTGAGATCAAGCATCCTTCCTACTTCCAGTCGATTGGTCTGCCGATGGAGGACAAGGTAGTGGCCGCGCTGCGTGGCAATGCCTACACCAACGTGGCGCCGGTCACGATCCAGTCGTTCGAGACCGCCAACCTGCGCGACCTGCGCAGCAGGATCGGCCGGCAGAGCAACATCCGCCTGCTGCAGCTCACCTGGAAGGGCGATGCGAAGCCGGCCGACATCGCCCGTGCGGGCGGTACGCTGACCTATGCGCAGATGCTGACGCCAACGGGCCTGAAGGAGGTCGCCACCTATGCCGACGGCATCGGGCCGGAGCTGCGCTCGATCATTCCGCTCGACGCAACGGGTGCGCTCGGCGCGCCGACGACGCTGGTGCGCGATGCGCATGCTGCCGGCCTGATGGTGGTGCCCTATACGTTCAGGCCTGAAAACAGCTTCATTGCCGCCAATCTGCGTCGTGGTGCCGAAAACGCCCGCAACACCGAAGGTTCCATCGCCGAGATCCGCGCCTACCTGGCCACCGGCATCGATGCGTTCTTCACCGATGACCCCGCCGTGGGGCGACAGGCCGTGGACGGCGCTCCCTGATCCGGCACGTGCACGGCATCAGCGCCCGGACGGATCATCGGGACGACGGAACGGGATGACCACGTAGTCCTGGCCTTCGCGCGGCTGCCACAACACCGGTACGCGCGCGGGCGAGGGCGGCTCCAGCTCGTGGTCGGGCCGCAGTGGGATGTCGTCTTCGTCCTCGTCTTCCCAGCTGTAACGTGGCCGCTGCACCTGCGGGTCGCTGCGGCGGAACAGCAGTGCGGCGATGATGCCCGCGAACGCGCCGCCCATGTGCGACTGCCACGACACGCCCGGCGCATGCGGCAGCACGGTGAGCAGCATGCCGCCATAGAACAGCAGCCCGATCAGCCCGGTGGCGATCGCCGCACGGTCGCGCCGCAGCAGGCCCAGGCTGGCCAGCAGGAACATCACTCCATGGGTGACGCCACTGGCGCCCAGGTGCCGGCTGCCCGGATCCCCCAGCAGCCAGGCCCCGATGCCCGAGCCGATCCACAGCAGCGGCAGTGCGCGCACGGTGGCCTTTGGATAAACGCTTCCGGCCAGGGTGCCCAGGATCAGCAGCGCGACGCTGTTGGCCGCGATGTGCTCCACCGAGCCATGCAGCAGCGGCGCGCCGACAAGGCCCAGCAGGCCGGTCCACTCGAGCGGGGCGACGGCCCAGGCACGCCAGTCGAAGGCATCCTGCAGGGCGAACACGGCCACCAGCACGACCACAGCGCCCAGGCTCAGGTTGAAGGCCCGCAGGACGCGCATGCGGTCGGTCGGCGCGGTCGGTACCGCTTCGGGCGGGGGAGAAAGTCGGTTGTCCATGACCAGAGCAATGGCGGTGGATGGGCCGATTCCAACCCGGCCAGCGCGGGAAAGTGGCCACCGCCGGCGGGACAATCCGCGCCGGCGGTGGCGAGCAACGCCGTGAAGGTCAGACCTTGTCGTGCTTCGGTGGGATCTTCACGCTCAGCACCACGGTCACGGCGATGATCAGTGCGACCACGCCCAGCGAGATCGGGGTCGGGATCTTGAACAGATCGATGATCATCATCTTGATGCCGATGAAGGCCAGCACCAGCGCCAGGCCGTAGGGCAGCAGGTGGAAGCGGTCGGCCATGCCGGCCAGCAGGAAGAACATCGCACGCAGGCCCAGCACCGCGAACACGTTCGAGGTCAGCACGATGAACGGGTCGGTGGTGATGGCGAAGATGGCCGGGATGCTGTCCACGGCGAAGATCACGTCAGTGACGGCGATCAGGATCAGCACGGCGAACAGCGGGGTGTACCAGCGCTTGCCGTCGCGCATCACGCTCATGGCATTGCCCGCGTAATCCGGCAGCAGCCGCAGGTGCCTGCGCATCCACTTCAGCGCCGGATTGGTTTCCAGGTCAGGTTCCTGGCCTGCGGAGAACCACATCTTCCAGCCGGTGAACAGCAGGAACGCGCCGAACACATACAGCAGCCAGTGGAACTTGGTGATCAGCACGCTGCCGGCGAAGATCATGATCGTGCGCAGGACGATCGCCCCGAGGATGCCGATGATCAGCACCTTCTGGCGCTGTTCTTCGGGCACGGCGAAGTAGCCCATGATCATCAGGAACACGAAGATGTTGTCGACGGCCAGCGCCTTCTCGACCAGATAGCCGGTCAGGAACTCCAGGCCCACCTTGTTGGCCACCACCTGGCCGGCGGTCTCGTTGAGGTAGTACCAGAGGCCACCGTTGAAGGCCAGGGCGAGCAGCACCCAGCCGATGGACCACCACAGGGCTTCCTTGAAGGTGACCTTGTGCGGCCCCCCGTGGCGCATCAATACCAGGTCGACCAGCAGCGCGATGATCACCACCGCGCCGAAGCCAAGCCATAACCACAAATTGCCGATCGTCTGCATGGGTTGTCTATCCGTTGGAGAATGGAAAAAGCCTCAAGCCGCACGGCGAGGATCTGCAACGGAGGATCGGAAGGGGATCCAGGGACAGAGCTTCGCCGGTACGGCGAAGGTCTCGCTCACAGCTCCGGTGACCTGGAACTGCCGTTGCACCGGAGCCTGCGGGCTCGAATTGACGGCGACAACGTTGGGAGCTACTCCCCTTCTGGGGCCGATTCTGCGGCCTGGCGGGGCTGTCGTCAAATGCCCGCCCAAAGCACGCGGGCACCTGTCCTACAATAGGCCGATGAATACCCCACTGCCCGTAGTCCGTCTCAAGAACGCCTGGCGCTCAAGCCATCCGTGGATCTTCCAGAAACTGGTCGAGAAACCGACCGTCCGGCCCAAGCCCGGCAGCCTCGTCGATGTGATCGGGGTGGAGGGCGAGTTCATCGGGCGGGGGTTCTACAACGGCCATTCGCGCATCGCCGTGCGCATCCTGGAAACCGACCAGCGTGTGCCGGTCGATGCCGGCTGGTTCTCGCGCAAGATCGCCCAGGCCGTGGAGCTGCGCCGCGAGGTGCTGAAACTGGACACCGTCAGCAATGCCTGGCGCGTGGTGCACAGCGAGGGCGATGGCCTGTCCGGCCTGGTCGTTGACCGTTACGACGACCTGGTGGTGGTGGAGTTCTTCGCCGCCGGCATGTTCCGCCACCGCGAATGGATCTACGACGCCCTGCGTGAGCAGTTCCCCGGCTGCCGCTTCCACAGCTTTGCCGACGAGCATGTGCAGAAGCAGGAAAGCTTCGATTTCCACAGCAACACCACCACCGAAGCGGCGGTGATCACCGAGTACGGCATCCGCTTCCGCGCCGACCCGGCCGGCGCCCACAAGACCGGCTTCTTCGCCGACCAGCGTGAGAACCGGCAATGGCTGAGCCAGCAGGTGGAAGGCCGCACCGTGCTGGATCTGTGCTGCAACACCGGCGGGTTCGCGGTGTACGCCGCCGCGCGCGGTGCCAGCGAAGTGCTGGGCATCGATATCGATGAGGATGTCATCGGCATCGCCAAGAGCAATGCGCGCCTGAACAATGCGCGGCCGAAATTCGTGCAGTCCGACATCTTCCCGTGGCTGCGCGATGCCGCCAATCGCGGCGAGCAGTACGACGTGGTGATCCTGGACCCGGCGAAGATGACGCGCGACCGCGACCAGGTCATCAGTGCGTTGAAGAAGTATCTGGACATGAACAAGCTGGCGCTGGGCGTGGTCAAGCCCGGTGGCCTGTTTGCCACCTTCTCCTGCACCGGCCTGGTGGCCGAGGACCAGTTCCTGGACATGCTGCGCCGGGCGGCGTTCTATTCCGGCCGCACCATCCAGATCCTCAAGGTCTCCGGTGCCGGCGCGGATCACCCGTTCATGGCCCACGTGCAGGAATCGCGCTATCTGAAGGCGGTGTTCTGCCGCGTGTTCTGAGCCTGGCGGCCAGCGCGGCCAGCGGCGGATGCCGCACAGAAAAGGGGGCCGGCGCATGCCGACCCCCTTTTCGTTTCCGGACCCCGCTGGAATCAGCGCGCGCGCTGTGAGCGGTCCTTGCCGATCAGTGCATTGCCGCGGCTGTACAGGAAGTACACCACCAGGCCGATCACGTTCCAGATCAGGAAATACAGCTGCGTGCTGCTGGGCAGGCTGAAGAACAGATACACACAGCCCAAGGCGGCGGCCGGCCCGACGATCCACGCCAGCGGCGTGCGGAAGGTCCGCTTCTGGTCGGGTGCGCGGCGGCGCATCACCACCAGGCACACACCCACCGCCGTGAACGCTGCCAGCGTGCCGGCGTTGGCCAGGGCCGCGATCTCGTCCAGTCGCGCCACGCCGGCCAGCGCGGAGACCAGCAGCGCGCTGAACAGGGTGGTGGCGATCGGCGTGCCGGTGCGCTTGCTCACGTTGGACAGGCCCCGTGGGAGCATGCCGTCGCGGCCCATGACGAAGAACACGCGGCTCTGGCCGAACATGAAGGCCAGCAGCACCGTGGGCAACGCGATGATCGCTACCACACCGATGATCAGGGCCGCCGTGGGATGCCCCAGCTGGCGCATGATCAGCGCCAGCGGTTCGGCGCTGCTGCCGAACACCGCGTAGCTCATCGCGCCGATCGCGGCCAGCGCCACCAGCATGTACACGATGGTGCAGCCGATCATCGAACCGATGATGCCGATCGACAGATCGCGCCCCGGGTTGCGGGTTTCCTCGGCGGCGGTGGCGATGGCATCGAAGCCATAGAAGGCGAAGAAGATGATGGCCGCTGCCGCCATTACACCGCGCTCCACGCCGTCCGGTCCGAGCGACTTGGCGAAGCCGTGCGGCATGAAGGGGTGCAGGTGGCTGCTGTCGAAGGCGGGCAGGGCCACCGCCACGAACACGGCCAGCGCCACGATCTTCAGCACCACCAGCACTGCGTTGAGCGTGGCGCTTTCCTTGGTGCCCAGCATCAGGCCGCCCGCCACCACCCAGGTGATCAGCACGGCCGGCAGGTTGAACACGCCGCCCTCGACGTGCGGGCCGGCGGACAACGCGGCCGGCAGCCGGATATCGATCCCGAGCTGGGTATGCACCCACTCCAGGAAACCGACGAAATAGCCTGACCATCCAACGGCGACAGTACTGACGACCAGGGAGTACTCAAGGATGAGGCTCCAGCCGACCACCCATGCGAAGATCTCGCCCAGCGCGGTGTAGCTGTAGGTGTAGGCACTGCCGGAGGCCGGCATCATCGTCGCCAGTTCGGCGTAGGACAGGGCCGCGCAGGCGCAGACGGCGCCGGCGATCGCAAAGGAGATCAGCACCGCCGGCCCGGCCAGATTGGCGCCCACGCCGATCAGGGTGTAGATGCCGGTGCCGACGATGGCGCCGATGCCCAGGGCGATCAGGTGGGGCCAACTCAGCGTCCGCCGCAGCTGCCTGCCGGCTTCGTGGACGGTGACGGATTCCAGGGACTTACGCCGGAGCAAGGACATTCGGACCTCGTGGTGACTGGGAACGACAAGTGCCCGAGTGTGAACGAATGCTGTGCGAAATGCCTACCGACGGGCGCTCATTGATCGAAAGATTGTGGTGCCGCCCGACACCATGTGCCGGAATCGGCATAAACGACCGCGCGGGTTACGGGCGGTGGCGTCGTCGCTTTCACTCTCCCAGTCCCAGCCGCACCCCGAATCCGACCAGGAACAGGCCGGCTACCCGCCGCAGCACATCCCCTACGCGCGGGTGCTGGATCAACCGGCGCCGCGCCAGGTTGCCCACGCCGATCAGAAGCGAGCAGTACGCAACGCTGACCATGAAAATGATGCCTGCCAGCGCGGCGAACGTGGCCACGCCCTGGTGCTGGCGCGGGTCGATGAACAGCGGCAGGAAGGCCATGTAGAACAGGATCGCTTTCGGATTGAGCAGGCTGACGAGGATGGCCTGGCGGAAATAGCGGCCCGGCGAAAGGCGCACGGTACCGGCCGGGCCCGGGCCGTCGCTGCGGGGCGTGCGCAGCAGGCTCACGCCTACCCACAACAGGTACACCGCACCCAGGTACTGCACGGCATGGAAGACGGTCGGGTTGGCCTTCAGCAGGGCAGCCACGCCAGCCAGCGCCAGCCACATCAGGATCTGGTCACCCACCAGCAGTCCCGCCAGCGCGGTGTAGCCGCCGCGTACGCCGCCGCGGCCGGTGGCGGTGAGCAGAGTGAAGGTGCCCGGCCCCGGCAGCGCCAGGAACACCAGCACGGCGGCCAGGAAGGTCCACAGGTCCTGGATGCCCATCCACGGCATGGCGGTCGACTCGTTGCTTGCAGGGGGGCGTAGTGTAAGCGTCTGCAGGGGCCTGCCTGCCACCGGCCGCAGGCCGCTGCGGCGGACATGCGCTCAGGATGCCAGGACGGGCGTCGGCAGGTCCCCGGGCAGGCCGGCCAGCATCGGCTGCAGGTGCTGCTGCAGGAAGGCATGCAGCTGCCGAACCGCGGGCGAGAACTGTTTGCGATGCGGGCAGACCAGGTTCAGCGGCAGGCTTTCGCCGCAGCCGCCCAGCAGCACCCGCAGCCGCCCGGCCCGCACGTCAGTGGCCACGTCCAGCCAGGATTTGTAGGCGATGCCTTCCCCTGCCACCGCCCAGCGCCTCACCACGTCGGCATCGTCGCACTGCAGGGCGCCGCGCACCCCCACCACGCTGCGCCGCCCTTCGTGCTCGAAGCTCCAGCGGTCATGGGTGCGTCCCCCCAGCTGGTAGAGCAGGCAGGCATGGTCTTTCAGCGCCTCCAGCCGGTCCGGCGCGCCGCTTGCGTGCAGATAATCCGGTGCGGCTACCAGCACGCGGCGATTGCCCGGCAGCAGTGGCAGGGCCACATAGCTGGCGTTGTCGAAACGGCCCAGGCGGAAGGCGATGTCCACCGGATCGCGGAAGACATCGGTGACCTGGTCGGACAGTTGAAGGTGCAGGTGCAGGCCAGGGTGCGCACGACGGAACGCACCCAGCCACGGCAGCAGCACATTACGGCCCAGGTCCGAAGGCGCCGCGATCTGCAGCGTGCCGTGCAGGGCCGCGTCCTCGCCCTGGACCCGCGCCTGGCCCTCGCGCAGGGTGGCCAGCACCTGCTGCGCGTACGGCAGGTACAGCGCGCCTTCGGCGGTCAGGCGCAGGCTGCGGGTGGTGCGCACGAACAGGCGCAGGTCAAGCTTGCGTTCCAGCCGGGCCACGGCGGCGGCCGCCTGGCCGGGCAGGAGGCCGGTCTCGCGTGCCGCCCTGGAAAAGCTTCCCAGGGCGGCGGTGCGCACGAACAGCTGCAGATCATCGAAGCGGATCATTTTCACTGCAGGCGGGAAAGTGATGTCTGATTGTGCCTCTTTTCGACGCAGCCTGCGGGGTCCAAGCTGATGCCCCGTCCAACGAAGGAACCTGCCATGCGTGCAGTCGCTTATACCCGCAACGGCCTGCCGATCGACGATCCGCAGGCGCTGGTGGACCTCGAACTCGACCTTCCCTCGCCGGGCCCACGTGACCTGCGCGTGGCGGTGCGGGCGGTGGCGGTCAATCCCGTCGATGCCAAGGTCCGCAAAACCGCGGCCACGCAAACCCCCCGTGTACTCGGCTTCGACGCCGTGGGAACCGTGGATGCGGTCGGCAGCGAGGTCACCCTGTTCCAGCCCGGCGACGACGTCTACTACGCCGGCGCGATCGACCGCCCCGGCAGCAACGCGCAGTACCAGCTGGTGGACGAACGCATCGTCGGGCGAAAGCCGGCGAGCCTGGACGATGCGTCCGCCGCCGCGCTGCCATTGACGGCCATCACCGCGTGGGAGCTGCTGTTCGACCGCTTGCGGATCGCCGAAGGCGGCGGTGAGGGGCAGACGCTGCTGGTCATCGGCGCCGCCGGTGGCGTCGGTTCGATCCTGGTGCAGCTGGCCCGGCAGCTGACCCGGCTGACGGTGGTGGGTACCGCCTCCCGGCCGGAAACCCGTGAATGGGTGCTGGGGCTGGGCGCACACCACGTCATCGACCACAGCCAGCCGCTGGGCGAAGGCCTGGCAGGGCTCGGCATCCGGGCGGTGGAGCATGTGGCCAGCCTTACCCACACCGATCAGCACTACGCGCAGATCATCGAGGTGCTGGCGCCGCAGGGACAGCTCGGGCTGATCGATGATCCCGGCCAGCTTGATGTCATGGCACTCAAGCGCAAGAGTGCATCGCTGCACTGGGAGTTCATGTTCGCGCGCCCGCTGCACCAGACGCCCGACATGCAGCAGCAGCACGTCCTGCTGCAGCGCGTGGCAGCGCTGGTGGATGCAGGCGTGCTGCGCACAACGCTGGGTGAGCACTACGGCCGCATTGACGCCGCCAACCTGCGGCGCGCGCATGCCCACGTGGAGAGCAACCGCGCCAAGGGCAAGATCGTGCTTGAAGGCTGGTGAACAGGACCCGGCGATGCGGTCCGCGACGCGGATCACGTCGCCGGCGCAGCGGGTGAGACAGGGCACGCCTAAACTAGCAGCATGGAAAACCAGACTGCTCTGTTGTTGGCCGTGCTCCTGCTGGCCGTGATCATCATCCTGCTGGGGGTGCTGCTGCGCCGCGGGCGCGGCGGTACCTCGCTGGCCGAGCTGGAGCTGCTGCGCCAGGCGCTGTCCGAGGAGCGAGACCGCAGCACCGTGGCCCAGGTGGAGGCCGGTCAGCTGCGCGGTCGCCTGCAGGCGCTGCAGGAAGACATCGATGGCGAGCGCCGGCGTGGGCAGGAATGGCAGCACGCGCTGACGGCCGCGCAGGTGCGCATCGAGCGTGACACCGCCCTGGGCAGCGAGCGCGAAACGCGCCTGGCCGAACGCGAACAGGCCCTGCAGCAGCTGCAGGCCGAACGGCGCGCGCTGCAGGAGGCGCTGCAGGAACAGCGCGAACGCTACCAGGCGCTGCATGGTGAACATACCCGGGTGCAGGCCAACCTGCAGCACTCGCAGCAGGCCAGCGAGGAACTGCGCGCCTATCTGGATACCGCCAAGGAAAAACTCAGTGGCGCCTTTGCCGAGCTGGCGGGCAAGGTCTTCGAGGAGCGCGGCCAGCAGTTCGAGAAGAACGTGCGCCAGGCCACCGGGCAGTCGCGGCTGGACATCGAGAACGTGCTCAAGCCCTTCGCCGAACGCCTCCAGGAATTCCGCGGCCGCGTGGACGTGCTGTACGCGGAGGAAGCCCGGGAGCGGGCCAGCCTGCTCGGCGCCGTGGGCGAGCTGAAGACGCTCAACCAGGACATGGCCTCGCAGGCGGCGGCACTGACCAATGCCCTCAAGGGCAACGCCAAAGTGCGCGGTGACTGGGGCGAGCTGATGCTCGAGAGCGTGCTGCGCGGCTCCGGGCTGGAGGAAGGCGTGCATTACAAGCGCCAGCAGCATGTGGTGGACGATGCCGGCGAGCGTCTGCGTCCGGACGTGGTGGTGAACTTCCCGGACCAGCGCAGCATCGTGGTCGACAGCAAGGTCAACCTGGTGGCGTGGCAGGAAGCGATGAACGCCGCGACGCCGGAAGGCAGCAGCGAGGCGCTGCTGCGGCACGCCACCGCGCTGCGCGCCCAAGTGCGTGACCTGGGGGCACGCAACTATCCCAAGGCGATGGGCGAGGAGCAGACCCTGGATGTGACCATTGCCTTCGTACCAATCGAAGGCGCCCTGTCCGCCGCGCTGTCCACCGATCCCGCGCTGCAGACCTATGCGTTCGACAACAAGGTGGTGTTCGCCTCGCCCAACACGCTGATGGCCCTGCTGCGCGTGGCCGAGCGCCTGTGGACGCGCGACAAGGTACAGCGCCAGGCGCTGAAGATCAGCGATGCCGGCGGACTGGTGCTGGATGCGCTGGTGGCCTTCCTGGCCGATTTCAACACCATCGGGCGCAAGCTCGACGATGCGACCTCCGCCTTCACCAATGCCCGCAACCGCCTGCAGGATTCACCCCAGTCGGCGATCAACCGCGCACGTCGCCTGGCCGAGCTGGGCAGCAAGGCGAAGAAGGCGCTGCCGCCGGAACTGCAGCCTGATCCGCTGCAGACGCTGGCCGGGCCTGACGAAGAATAGACAGCCCGCATGGGTATGCTTGGGGGCCTTTCCTGCACCTGTGGATATCCTGATGCGCTTTTCCCTGTTGGCCGGCTTCGTGCTGGCCGGTTCGCTGCTTGGCTGCAGCATGGACACCCCACGGGGCGATGCGACCGCGGCGGGCGCTTCGGCCATCCCCACCGACGCGGCGTCCTGTACGGCCAAGGGCGGCGAACTCCGACCGCTCGGACGCCTCCAGCGCGTCCAGTGCGTGGTCCCGTATGCCGATGCAGGCAAGACCTGCAGTACGCGACAGGACTGCACGGGCCACTGCCTGGCCATAGGTGAAGTGGTTGCGGGTGCCCCGGCCGCAGGGACCTGCCAGCGCGACATCAGTGAAAACTTCGGCTGCCGCCAGCGTGTCGATGGCGGCGTGGCCCAGGGCATCCTCTGCGTTGACTGAGCCTGCACCTGTCCTGCGCGGTGCATGATGCCAGCGCTGTCTTCTCCAGATTCCTACTTTCCCGGAGTTCGTATGAGCCTTTCCCTGCAGCAGATTCCCGTCCAGACCATCGAGCGCAAGCCCGGCTCGCTTGCCGATTACCGTGGCAAGGTGCTGCTGGTGGTCAATGTCGCCTCCAAATGCGGGCTGACCCCGCAGTACGAAGGGCTGCAGAAGCTCTATGCGGAGAAGCAGGCCCAAGGCCTGGAAATCCTCGGCTTTCCTGCCAACAACTTCCTGGGCCAGGAGCCTGGCGACGAGGCGGAGATCCAGTCCTTCTGCCAGTTGACCTACGACGTCAGCTTCCCGATGTTCGCCAAGATCAGCGTGGCGGGCGAGGATGTGCATCCGCTGTACCAGCAGCTCACTGCCGCCCAGCCGGAGGCCATCGGCGAAGGCCCGATGCGCGAGCGCCTGGTTTCGAAGGCTATTCCGGTGCAGCCGGCGCCGGGCATTCTGTGGAACTTCGAGAAGTTCCTGATCAACCGCGAGGGTGAGGTGGTTGCGCGCTTCGCACCGGATGTGGGGGCGGACGATCCGCGTCTGCGTGAGGCGGTCGAGGCGGCGCTCGCGGCCTGAGCGGCGAACGGCTGGTCCCCTCCGTGGTGGACGCGGTGTGATGGCCTAGTCGGGCTGGGCCGGGTGGTGGGGTTGGATGGGGGACGGCAAGAGCCGCTCCTGCGGGCCTCGCTTCGCGCCATCCATGGCGCTCAACGCCCCCACCCAACCCCACCGCCCGGCCCTGTGACAG